>JBJEXI010000027.1:0-4172 GCA_051885615.1 Thermoguttaceae bacterium | reverse complement strand
GGAAATCCTCCTCCGGGAAAAAAAGGATGGATTGTCGGAATCGCGTCTCTTGGGGAGAAGCCTGCGTTCTATCGCGAACTATCCAACGTAGGAGTCGCGTCTTCGGGGGACGCTAATCGCTATGTGGAAATAGACGGAGTTCGTTATTCTCACATTGTCGATCCTCGTACAGGAGAACCTCTTACGCGTAGATGCGTCGCAACGGTGGCGGCTCCAACGGGGACGACCGCAGACGCCTTGGCAAGCGCGTTATGCGTGTTGGGGCCGGAGGAGTCCGCGCGGATTTTTGACAAGATCAAAAAGGAAGGTTTAGGAGACGGAAAGCCTTTAGATACCTTGGAATATGTGCTGATTCTTGTAAAAGATCACGCGGAGGAGCCATATGACGACGCAGATTGCGAGTTTTTCACCTCTCCTTTGTTTCAGGGAGAAAGGTCTAGCGACTAGTCGTTGAAAAGGGGGTGGCGTCGAGTTATGACGTCAGGTATAATAGGCGACGGGCTAGAATTACTTTTACCGATAGGGAGGATAACGAGAATGTGCGACACAATTAAGACGCCGGATCTTTCGATTCCCGATTTTCAGAGACTTATCCGCGACATGTATGTGGAAAAGGACAAAGAACGCGGCGTCGCGGGAACTTTTATGTGGCTTATGGAGGAAGTTGGCGAGCTTTCGACGGCTCTTCGTAGCGGAACGAAGAAGGAGCAGGAAGAGGAATTCGCCGACGTTTTGGCGTGGTTGACGACGATTGCGAACGTCGTCGGCGTCGATCTTAACAAGGCGTTGATTGACAAATACGGGACAGGTTGCCCCGGATGCGGCAAGCTTGTTTGCGTTTGCCCCGATTCTGAAAAACCGTAAGATACACAATACGTATCCGTTTAAGCGACAATAATTTGCGACTTTCTTATGGTGAAAAGAGAAAGAATGGCTTCAGCTTTTTTGAGATCGTGCGCGACGACGGCTTTTATGACGTTTATCATGACGTTGGGAATAACGCATACGATAAACGCTGCCGAGAATCCTGACTCGTCAAAGTTTGTGCCGACGAAGATAAGCGTCGGTATCGAAGGAGTTTACAAGAATGGATTTCAAACGCCCGTAAGATTGTCTTTTCAACCGATTCAGTCGGAAGCCGCAAATGTAGCGTATCGTTTTGAATTAGAGACGCGCGATACTGACGGCGCGGCGTTTTCTATAGGTCAAACCCTTACGAAAGAAGAACTTGAACGCGGAGAAATCGAACTTTCTTTTGTTTTTCCTAAGTCTCGAGGACGACTTGTCGCGCGCGTTAAGGATACAGAAAGTAAAACGATATGGAGTAAAGAGTTATCGCCAGGTAAAAGCGAAGACGAGGAACTTCAGGTCGTTTTTAACGAACCCGCGAATCCTTCAAAGCCAATTTATCTTGTCGTAGGCGACGACAAAATAGGCTTTGCCGACGCTTTCGGCGAGCTCAGATTGAAAGAAGAACGACGTCCGGAAGTTGTGAAAGTTTCTAGTTTTAACGAACTTCCCGAGAATTTTCTTTCTTACGAAAGCGTGGATCGTTTATTCTTCACAACCTCCAATTTGGAGCTTTACGAAGGAATAACTCTTGAGTCTAAGGAGATCCAAGCAGTAGAAGAATGGGCGCTTAACGGCGGCAACGTCGTTGTTCTTGCCGGTAAAAATTCTGTTCCGTTGTTGACGGAAAACGGCGTCTTGTCAGGACTTGCGCCAGGAGTCGCCGCGCCTCGGACGCATGAGTTTCGCTCTGTCAACGCTTTTACGAACGATTTGCAGAACGTCAAGAATTTGGCAATGACGGGAACACGCTCGAATCCATTTCTGCAAGTTCCTGTTATCAAAGAGCTTAAAGAAGGAACTATCGTAGAGATGCGCGAAGCGGAGACGCCGTTGCTAACGTCTCGCGCCGTCGGATTAGGCACAGTTGTTTTTTTTGCGGCTGACTTGGGAGAAGCGCCGATAGCGAATTGGTCGGGGCGCGGAAGGCTCTTGTTGAAAATTTTAGGAATAGATCCTGACGTAATAGGCCCGAAAGACGCTTCCGCAAGTATGATAAAACGTGGATACGTCGACTTTTCCGGACAGATACGTAGCGCATTAGACGTCTTTGACGGCGTCAAAACTACCCCTTTCTCGGCAGTCGCGGTTCTTTTGCTTCTCTACGTTCTTGCGATCGCGCCCCTCGATTGGTTTTTGGTGAAGAAAGTCTTTAAAAGACCGGTACTTACGTGGGGAACTTTCCCTTTAGGAATCGTTGCGTTCATTGTCGTCGGCGTCGCTTTGTATCGTCATACGACGCCGCAACATGAGCTCTTGAACCAACTTGACGTTGTCGACGTCGATTTAGCGTCCGGTAGAGCGCGCGACGTGTCCTGGTTTGGATTCTATTCTCCGGTTGGGAATCGTTACGATTTAGAATACTCTCCTAAAATTTCCGACTACCGGATAACAGCAGGCTCCGAAACTGCGGCGATCCTCCCCTTAAGCCTTTCAGGGGAAGGACTTGGCGGCGCTGAACAAAAGGCGTTTTCTCCCAAACTTTGGGATGAACAATACCGCGTCGAGAACGACGCGTTGCGTCGCTTCCCCGTGGCGACGCGTTCTAGCAAAAGCTTTGTAGGACGGTGGTACGGAGCGCTTGAAAACTTGCCGGAGTTTCCGTCTCTGAGCGACGACGGATTGAGTTTGAAAGGGTCGGTGGTAAATCCATTTAGTTCGCCGATTTATAACGCCTGTTTAATCTATAAAGGCGGCGCTTGCGAGCTAGGAACGTTGCCGCCAGGCGAAACGTTGATCGAGCGCGGCGCGGCGCGTTTGGAACCGATGCGAATCTTAAACGAACAACGAAGTTCAGTTCCGACGGATCGCCTTGCCAAGTGGGATTCGTCGTCGTATAACTCGGCGTCGAAACGACTTCCCTATATCGTACGCGCGGCGAGCTTTTATGAATTTGCGGGCGGATTCGATAATTTTGGAACCGAAAAACGTCTTCAACGCGACCTCGACTTAACGGCTCTTCTAAGATGCGGACGCGCGGTTATTTACGGAGTTGTCGTTGATCCAGAATGCGAGGAATACAGACCGTCGGAGGACTCTGCGCGACTTTCTGCGGACGCGCTTGAAATGGAGCGTTTGAACGAGAAGCTTGCGCGGCAGAGGGGGGAAGAATACCGCAATCGACGACTGGAAACGCTTGAAAAATACGGACGTTACGGAACGACTCCGGAGTTTGTGTCAAGTTTAGCGACAACGTCGCGCTCAAACGAGGAGTCGGACGATCCTCTTCCCGCGGCGAAAAGAACCGTCGTCGTGCGAATCATAACGCCGATACGTTTGGGATCGCACCCAACGACCGAGAAAAAATGAGCGCCGCAACGCGGTTAGCGTAGATTATTTGAGGCTGCAAATACTCTTAGGAAAAGTAACGGTATAAGCATGATTAAAACGGAAGAGCTCACGAAGCAATATGGCAAACTCTTTGCCTTGAAAAATCTTACGCTCGAATTGAATGAAGGCGATCTGTTCGGCTTTATCGGACCTAATGGATCCGGGAAGACGACGACGATGAAAATGCTTGCCACCCTTCTTCAGCCAACATGGGGAGAAGCCTACGTTTGCGGTATGTCGATCTACACGAAGCCGAAGGAGATTCGTCGGATCATCGGTTTCATGCCTGACTTTTTCGGCGTGTACGACGATATGAAGGTGATAGAGTATCTCGAGTTTTTTGCAGCGGCGTATCGCGTGCGCGGCGAAGCTCGTCGGAAAGTTTGCAACGAGGTTTTGGAACTTGTCGACTTGGGATACAAACGCGAAGCGCTCGTCACCAGCTTGAGTCGCGGGATGACGCAGCGTCTTGGGCTTGCTCGCGTCCTTTTGCACGATCCTCAAGTTCTTCTACTCGACGAACCCGCAAGCGGTTTAGATCCACGCGCGCGTATCGAAATTCGCGAGCTCCTCAAACGTCTCGGCGGCAAAGGCAAGACAATCATGGTGTCAAGCCATATTCTTCCTGAATTGGCGGACGTCTGCAATAAGGTTGGTATTATCGAACGCGGCGAACTTCTTGTCGACGCGAAGGTGGAAGACGTGATGCGCCGCGTGCGCGACCAAGTGGCGCTTCTTGTCGAGTTGGCGGAACTGGACGACGTAAAGCGTAA
>JBJEXI010000026.1:0-4178 GCA_051885615.1 Thermoguttaceae bacterium | reverse complement strand
ACGAACGGCCAAACGTTACATGTCGTACGTTCTTCGCGTTCCTATTATTTCGTAGTATAGAAAGAAGTTTGTTAAAATGAAAACTCGCCAAGAATCAACATTGAAGCCCCTGACCCTCCGCATTGAGTCCCTTGAAAATCGCGAGCTTCTCTCCGTCGCGCCCTGGTCTGCGACCGTCGACTCTACCGACGCCCAGATCGTTGAAACGGCCTCCGCGCAACTCGAGCAAGACGCCGTTATCGACCTCTCCAACGCCCAGCTCGAGAACTCCGTCTCCTTTGCAAACACCGGAGTTACCAATAGCCAATTCGCGCTCTCATGGGACGCGATCGACGGCGCCGCTACCTACTCCGTCAAAATCAATCGCGACGGCGCATGGATCCAGTATAACAAGGGCTTGGCCGATACCTCCTGCGTCATGAACGGACTCTACGCCGGTAAGACCTATGAAATCCGCGTATGCGCCGTCAACGAAAATGGTAAGCTTACCGGAGATTACCTCCAGACCTCCTTTGCCCCCGTGCGCGGCGTCGGCTCCGCCAATAAGTTCGTCGCCGGAGACGAACTCGGCGTTAGCGTTCTAGGCTCCGAAGACGCAACCTGCGATATCGCCTGGTATTACGCCACCCCCGACGGCGACGTCGAGATTACCGAAGCCCGCGGACTTCTTACGTACGCTCCGACGAATCCCCAGTACGACGTCAAAGTCGTCGTTACTGGCGCAGGACTCTCCGAGGGTTCCGCCTCCGAAACGTTATTCGTCTACTCCGGCGCTCAAACGGTCGAAACAAACTACGATTTCGAGTCGAAAACCCTCCAGGTCGTCGCCCCCGAGGTCGACGGCGCCGTCAAGTATTATATCTGGAAGCCCGCCCCGTCCGGGAGTATGGCGATCTACCAGCGTACGACCGAGCCCGTCTTCACCGTAACTAAATTAGAAGCAGGACAAACGACCGACTTCCGCGTCACCGCATACGACGCCAAGGGCAAGGTTCTCGACTCCAAAGACTTTAAGTTCGCCTCCGTCTCTCTCGACGCGCCCGAGCTCTACGAGGTCGGAACCGCCGTCGACGTTACCGTCGGCGCCGACGCTTCCCTCAACTACGACCTTTCATGGTACTACGTGACCGAAACCGGGGACGTCGAAATCACCGAGGCGAAGGGACAAACCTCCTTCACGCCCAGCGCCGCGACCTACCCGATCAAGATCGTCGCCACCCCGATCGCCGACGCCGAAGGACTCAGCGTCAGCGCCCCCGTCGTAGCGATCGTCGATCCCGACGTCTCTCTGAAATCCGGCGTCAACGATCCCTACGTCACCACGAAGCGCTCCTTCGTCACAAGCTGGAACGTCGTTCCCGGCGCAACGCGCTACGCCGTCCAGAAGCTCAGCGCCAGCGGCGCGTGGACGAAGATGACCGCCTTCAACTTCGTAGACGGACAAATCGTCGGCGATACCCGCGCGACCCTCTCCGAAGACGGAACCCAATTCTCCTACGCCGTCAATATGGCGAGAATCGGCGTCGAAGAAACATACCGCGTTTTAGCCATTGACGCCAAGGGCGCCGTGATCCAATCGGGAGAATTCACCTACAATCCCGTCGGCCTCACGGTCGAAAACGACGCGTACGATCTCGGCAACGGCTCCCAGACTCTGCGCGCCGTCACCGTCCAGGATATCGACGACTCCCTCCAGTATCAGTGGTATTATTCGACGAACGACGATCCGACGAATTGGCAAATCGTCGACGGCGCGGCTTCCGCTGAACTCGTCCTTTCCGCCGACGAAGCCGCTCAGAATTACAACTACAAAGTTATCGCGACCGATCCCAAAGAAGATCGACAGTCCGTCGCGTTTGCCCGCGCCGAGACCCTTGACGCGCCGACGAATCTTACCCGTTCCGTCAACGTCGTCACCGGCGATCTCGTCTTGACATGGAACGCCGACGCCAACCTCTCCGCCGACAACTTCATCGCTCAGTACTATCGTACCGACGGCGAATACTCCGCGTGGAGCGACCTCCCTCAAGGAACGATCGTCGCCAATGGAGACGGAACATTCTCCCTCACCCATGTCAACGGCGAGAATTATCAGTACGTGCGCGTCCGCGCCAACGACGCCTCCGGTTGGTCCGAGTGGAATCTGGCAAATTCGGTCGTAGTCAACGATCCCTACGTCACCACGAAGCGCTCCTTCGTCACGACATGGAACGCCGTTCCCGGCGCGACGCGCTACGCCGTCCAGAAGCTCAACGCCAACGGCGCGTGGGTGAAGATGACCGCCTTCGACGTCGTCGACGGAGAAATCGTCGGCAATACCCGCGCGACTCTCTCCGAAGACGGTACGCAATTCTCCTACTCCGTCAATATGGCGAAGATCGGGGTCGAGGAAACTTACCGCGTCTTAGCGATAAACGCTAAGGGCGCCGTGATCGAAACGATCGAATTTGCTTACAACCCCGTCGGTCTCACGGTCGAAAACGACGCGTACGATCTTGACAACGGTTCTCAGACTCTTCGCGCCGTCCCCGTCCAGGGAATTGACGACTCCCTCCAATATCAGTGGTATTATTCGACGAACGACGATCCGACGAATTGGCAAATCGTCGACGGCGCAACCTCCGCCGAGCTCGTCCTCTCCGCCAGTGACGCCGCCCAGAATTACAACTACAAAGTCCTCGCGACCGATCCCAACGAAGATCGCCAGTCCGTCGCGTTTGCCCGCGCCGATACCCTTGACGCGCCGACGAATCTCACCCGATCTGTCGACGCCGCCACCGGCGACCTCCTCCTGACATGGAACGCCGACGCCAACCTCTCCGCCGATAACTTCATCGTTCAGTATTATCGTACCGACGGCGAATACTCCGCGTGGAGCGACCTCCCGCAGGGAACGATCGTCGCCAATGGAGACGGAACATTCTCCCTCACCCACGTCAACGGAGAAAACTACAAGTATCTGCGCGTTCGCGCCAACGACGCGACGGGCTGGTCCGAGTGGAATTTGACGATTCCAGATGGTATCGTCGTCAATACGAAGAGCGACGTCGTCGCCCCGAACGACGGCATGACGTCATGGCGCGAAGCGATCGAGACGTACCAAGCGCTCGCCGCCGAGGGCGCGATTCCTCCCGGAATCGCCGTGACCTTCGACCCGAACGTCTTCAGCGGCCCGTCGTCAAAGATTTCGGTCAAGAATAGCTCGCCCATGGTTGTCATCACGGAAAACGTGAGAATCGACGCGTCGAACCTCAGCTACCGTCTGCAAATCCAGCTGTCGAACTCGAAGCATCAAGCCTTCGAAGTCGTTGGCGAAAACGCATGCTTAGAGCTTGTGAATCTCAACATCTTCGGCGCGAACGCAAATGTAGACGGAGCGATCATCAATGCGGAGGACGGCGCGACGGTCAAGGTCGTCGACTGCACTTTCGCGAGCAACCGCACGTCGCAACACGGCGGCGCGATCGCCCTCTTTGGCGGTTCGAAATTGATCGTCGAAAACTCCGTCTTCCAGAGTAATAGCGCGCAGCTTGGCGGCGGCGCGATCTACGCGGTCGACGGTTCCAGCGTGACCGTCAAGGATTCGACCTTCACGAATAACTCCGTTGGAAATCAAGGAAACGGCCCCTCTATATGGGTCGACGACTCCTCGACGCTCGAGGTCGAAAATACAACCTTCTCGCCTGAGAGCTCGTCTCCTCTCTCGCTAACCTCGAAGAGCACGAAGAGCGGCTCGACGTCGAACGACGACTCGACCGTCAGCGCCGCGCTTCTCGACGAAGTTTTCGTCGAACTCGAAGAGGAAATCGAGCTCTTCTTCTAAATCATTCGAATTAGAGAGCTTTCTCGTCTTTTTATCCCTGCGGACGCGTTCATACGAGCGCGTCCTTTCTTTTTTGAATGAAACGCCGGTATATTTAGATTCGCTCAATAAATATTTCGCATCAGTGTCAAACATTCAGTTCCTTGAATAGTAAATGCAATTAGTAATACAGAATCAAAAAAAAACGTTTCAAAAGAGCTTTTGTCAAAATAAAAGAGTGTTAAAATGACGGCGTTAGTTGGGATTTCTTTGGCTTTCGTCCGAGAATTTCCATTTTGACGTCGCATCTGTTGCGCGTCGGACGTTGACGCGCGGGTTGTTTACGACACTGGCCGTCGCACTCAGCCTTCCAGAT
>JBJEXI010000025.1:0-4239 GCA_051885615.1 Thermoguttaceae bacterium | reverse complement strand
ATTCCCTGAGGAGCAACAAGATTTTCCACTTTAAAATCGATAACGTGAAAACCATTGACGCTCATCGGGTAAGAATTGGGCGCATTTTGAGCGGGAAGTTCCCGAATGTTGTCAGAAGAATACAGGGGCGTTTGCAAACCAAGTCCCATCAAAGTCAAAACCGCTAGGCACGTAACCCAACAAGTCGACAGGTCGATTCGATAAATAAACCTTCTCATACTAACTCCTAATCAAGAATTTTGAACGCTTAGCGCAATAGTCCTAAGCGTTATTTAAGCAAATTCTCTTCCCAAAATCGCAGCATTTTTTTGCGTAAATGTAAGGAGGTTCCAGCTCCCTCATAAATACCATGAGAACGATAAGGATAAACAAAAGATTCAAAATCCTTGCCGTTTTTGATTAAAACGTCAATTAACTCTTCAGACGTCTGATAGTGACAATTATCGTCGCCAGTGCCATGAATTAAAAGTAGTTTCCCCTGAAGATTGGCCGCGTGCGTTATGGGAGAACCTTGTTCATAACTTTCTGGGGCTTCCTGAATTAGCCCCGAATACCTTTCCTGATATATGGAATCGTAATTTCGATAGTCAGGAACGGGCGCAACCGAAATACCGTATTTATAAAGATCGGGATAGTTGAAAAGTAAATTAAGAGTTGAGGTACCTCCCCCGCTCCATCCCCACACGCCTACTCTATCTAAATCTATTTTATCCTTGTACGAGGTATGCTGTAGGAAGCTCTTCAAAGCCTGCATTTGATCATTTATCCCAAGAATTCCCAATTTCAGGTATACACTTTTTCTCCATTTCCTTCCTTTAGGCGCAGGAGTTCCTCTTCCGTCAAAACTGACGACAACACATCCTCTTTGAGCAAGCGCACGGTGGAAAAGGTACGTGCTTCCTCCCCATGAATCTAGAACAGTCTGAGCTGCAGGTTCACCATAAACATAAACAATGAGAGGATATTTTTGCGAGCTAGAAGGCTCCCAGTCAGAGGGAAGCATAACCCATCCGTCGACCATGAGACTATTATCATCGTTGGAGTTTCCATTTTCAATATTGACGTTTTCGTCAATCCTTAAACGAAGAAACTTAGCGCTTCCGAATTGCGTGTCTTCCAATCTTTTTCTGAGTTCGGCATTATCTTCCAGCACTTTATAAGAGGAGGCTTGGGAGCCGTCTAATTGAATTAATTCCGTTGAGGGGGGAACTCCAAAAGAAGAACGTGTACAAACTGCCCATTTCGAGTTGGGGGATATTGACCAATCTTCGAACTCTAAGCGCTGGTCGGCGTCCAAGGGGGACTTCAGCGCTACCCGTTCGTTATTTCCAGTCAACGAAGCCCAGTAAAGATGACGTCTGGTCGCATTGTCAGGAGACGCGTAATAATAAATGCCTCGTTCATTTCCTTCGGAATCGTAATCAAACGCTACAAAATCGATAACGTCGGCGTCCGCTGGCGTCAACGGAAGTTCAGTCGTAATATCGGACGCAGAAGTTAAATAAATGCGTCGCCACCCTTCTTTTTCCGATAGTCGTAAGAAACGGTTGCCATCTTTCAAAGGGAAAATAGGATATAACGTTTGCCATGCTCCGTCGGGATCTACTTCTTTGCACAAGAGTTCATATTCCATTGTCTCCACATCAACAGAATACAACTCGCATGAACGCTGAGATCGAGGCAAAGCCTGAAAGACCAACCCTATCGCTCCGTCAATCCACTCCATATAGGGGATGTAGTAATCTTCGTCACGATTGAAATTGACGAATCGAGTGTTATTTTCAATCTTCCAATTCGTTTCATCTGAGGTTGGAAGCGTGATTATGCCAATTTTAACAGAAGCAATGGCACAACCAACTCTAGGATACTTGTAGGATAGTACAGACGGGTATCTTGAATGCGCTCTGACCTCTTGGGGAAAGATATTTTCGTCATTTTCAATGCGACGAAGGTTTGTATTGCTGGACAAGCCAACGTTATCAACCATATAAAAGAATGGTTCTCGGGAAGAATCTAGTCTCCAAAATGCAATATGTTTACCATCAGGAGACCAACGAAAACCGTCTCGACATTCAAACTCTTCTTCGTACACCCAATCGAAAGTTCCATTGATGATATCGTCGTTCCCATCCTGAGTGAGGGGGTATATTTCGCCTGAAATCACGTCCTCGAGATAAAGGTTATTTTGACAAACATAGGCGACACGCGAACCGTCTGGAGATAGTTTGGCAAACTGCAACGTCGACTCTTCCGCATTATTTCCGCCTAATTTTCTAAAAATATTTTGACTTCGATTTAGAACCCAATAATCTCCGCGGGTATTTTTTCTCCAAACTCTCCTTGAATTTGTGAAAATGAGAAGAGTGTTGTGATCCTTTGAGAAACTAAAGCTCTCAATATTGATTGGACGAGCATTTTCTGGAATGGTATTTGGATTGGAGGGGTCTTGACGGGGACGAAGTTCATTTGCTTGGATTATTACCTGAGTCTCTCCTTCCGGCGTTTCATAAACAACGTCTTGACCGTCGCAAGTCGAAGACTTGACGCTTTTAACGCAGCAATCTTCTTCTCTATCCCATATCCATACGGGTCTCTTCACCACAAATTCACTGCTGCTGTAAATTTGTTCCATCGTTATAGAGCCAGTTGAGGAGGCTATCAATTGTTCACTTTGGCTACTTACCAGAAAAATACCAATACAGCATAAATTTGTAATTTTTAACGCAAAGGAATTCATAAATAATTGCATATTAGGAAAGTAAACAGGTTAAAGATTGAGACAACGCACCGACGTTCATTCGAATTCGTCGTTAAGATACACTCCTTACAAAACCATAGTTTCTACATGATTTACCGCATAAACGCCTCCATTTTCACCTGCCAATCTTTTAAAGGATTTTTTCACCGGGTCTGTCTCTCTCGCAAATTCAATGACATTGATTTGTTTTACATTAAATTGGCGCCTTAGCTCTCGAAGGTGGAGCAAGGATTGCTCCGAAAGTTCCTCATCTGCGTCGGTGAGAAAAAAAATAACGTCTGGACGTAATTTCAACCCCGCTTCCAGAGCCTTTTCTGGAGCAGTTCCCCCTTCTGCTGCCAACGTTTTCAAAAAGCGAACGCAACTTTCCTTATTTTCTAAGGTAACTTTTTGAAGCGAAGGCGCAGATTTCCAAAAAACGACGTCGTCATTGAAAGCTAAAACTTGAAAGCTTCTTGCACCCAAACGAGAGTCAAGACTACTAACACTATTTATCGCCTCTTCAATAGCGCGGCGCATAGGCGCCCCTCCCCCCCATTTCATACTCGCGGAACGGTCTATGACATATACAAAAGATTGTCCTTTTCCCTTCAACTCTCCAAATCCAACGCTTTGACCAGTCGCAGGATCACTACTTCTCCCCCCATTTGTAGAGAAGGCTTGTGAAGACGCCATTGTATGAGTTGTGACGGTATTTAAGGAATCTGACGGTAAAAACTTGTCAGAGATTGTTTCCAAATCATTTTGAAGACTTTGGAGTTGGACGTTGTCTTGTGTCTGATGAGATTCAACATCAGCATGTAATTCCTGAAGGCTCGAGGATTGAGATTGAAAAGAGTCTTCTGTGATTGCAATGGCTATTGAATCTGTTTGGCGAGCATTTCCCCCTCCCCCTTCTTTGCTATTTACAACGAAAAAATAGAAAATGAGTGAAAACAGGGCTACATGAAATAGGATGGATGCTAAAGTTGAACTTATCCATTTATTCCGATCATTACGAACAGAAATAGCTCGGTTAAATTGGTGATCCAAACCTTCTCCTAACTTGTCTATGACGCCCCATGCGGGCTTCGCGTTCCTAGCCGACCTTGTAAGGTATGAGTTTTCTTCTATAATCGAATTTTGTGCGCTTAGCCCGATTACATTACTCACATTATACACAAAGTCATGAGAATCACATTATGCGAGTCGTAAAATATCCACACCCAATGCTTTCGTATAAAAGCAAACCTCTCAAGAAGATCGACCAAGAGATTCGAGATATTGTGGCCGAAATGTTTCGTCTTATGTACGCCACCAACGGGGTTGGTCTTGCCGCTAATCAAGTCGATCTTCCTTACCAGCTAGTGGTAATTAATCCCACTGGGAAGCCGGAGGAGAAAAACAGCGAATACGTTTTCATCAACCCTGTTATTCTTAAACTGAAGGGAGTCGAGGACGGAGAAGAAGGATGTTTGAGTTATCCAGGAATTCATCTATCT
>JBJEXI010000024.1:0-20145 GCA_051885615.1 Thermoguttaceae bacterium | reverse complement strand
CGCGAGGCTCATAACCTTGAGGTCGTAGGTTCAAGTCCTGCCCCCGCAACTTTTGTTCGACGTTCCTTTTCGTTGAACTCGACGTTTCGCGCGAACGGTAAATAGCGCGTTTTATCGCGGGGTGGAGCAGTTGGTAGCTCGCGAGGCTCATAACCTTGAGGTCGTAGGTTCAAGTCCTGCCCCCGCAACTTTTGAGTCGTCGTAACGACGTTCTAATCTATTCTAAGCCGTTCTATTCGTAGGGCGGCTTTTTTTATTGACAGGTAGGGGCGCGCCCCGGTATTTAGGAGATCTACCCAATGGCAGAGAAATCGACGCCACGCGATTATTTCAAGTCGTTCGACGTTTTGAACGTCAACGGCAAAAAATACGGATACTATCGTCTAGGCGCGCTTGAGGAACATGGACTAACGCGTCTTTCCTCTCTTCCTTACTCCATTCGCGTGCTACTTGAAGCGACGCTTCGCAGCTGCGACGACTTCGCCGTCACGGAGCAGGACGTCAAAAATCTCGCGAGCTGGACTCCGGACGTCGCGTCCTTCGAAATTCCCTTCAAGCCCGCGCGCGTCATCCTTCAGGACTTCACGGGCGTACCCGCCGTCGTCGACCTTGCCGCAATGCGTTCCGCGATGAAACGCCTTGGCGGCGATCCCGAAAAGATCAATCCGCTCATTCCCGTCGACGCGGTTGTGGACCATTCGGTTCAGACGGACTACTTCGGCGCCGTCGACTCTCTCGAAAAGAACGTTCAGCGCGAATTCGAACGCAACGCCGAGCGTTATTCTCTCCTGCGCTGGGCACAGCGCTCCCTTGATAATTTCAGCGTCGTTCCCCCGACGGTCGGCATCATTCACCAGGTGAACCTCGAATATCTTGCGAAGGCGGTCGTCGCGGGCAAGAACGCGGAATCGGACGCGCAAGGGCTCGACGGCGTCCTCTATCCCGACAGCGTCGTCGGAACGGACAGCCATACGGTCATGATTAACGGACTTGGCGTCCTCGGCTGGGGCGTCGGCGGAATCGAAGCGGAAGCGGTCATGCTTGGTCAGCCGTACTATATGCTTGCGCCCCAAGTCGTCGGATTCGAGCTCAAGGGTCGTCTCTCCGCAGGCGTGACGGGGACGGATCTCGCGCTGACGATCGTTCAGGAGCTGCGCAAGGAAGGCGTCGTCGGGAAGTTTGTCGAATACTTTGGAGACGGCGCGACGCAACTCGACGTGGCGGATCGAGCGGTTCTCGCCAACATGGGCCCCGAATACGGCGCGACGACGGGCTTCTTCCCGATCGACGAAAAGACGCTCGAATTCATGCGCGCGACGGGTCGCGACGAATCGCAAGTCGCGCTTGTCGAAGCTTACGCGAAGGCGCAAGGGCTCTTCCGCGCGCAAGACGCGCCGACCCCCGCGTACACGAAGGTACTCACCCTCGATCTTGCGACGGTCGAACCGTCTCTCGCGGGCCCGAAACGTCCTCAAGATCGCATCGCGCTGCGCGATATGAAGGCGGCGTTCCAGAAATCGCTTCGCGCTCCTCTTCAGGAACGCGGATTCGCGCTCTCCGACGAAGAATGCGTGAAAAAGGCGACCGTCGTCTGGGACGGCTCCGACTGCCCCGAATCTCCGCGCCTTCCCAAGAGCGGAACGAATGAAATCGGTCAAGGCGCGGTCGTCGTCGCGTCGATCACCAGTTGCACGAACACGAGCGCCCCGCGTCTCATGATCGCGGCGGGTCTCCTCGCGAAGAAGGCGGTTGAACGCGGCCTGCAACCGAAGCCGTACGTCAAGACGAGTTTCGGACCGGGCTCTCGAGTCGTCGTCGACTATCTTAAAAAGGCGGATCTCCTCGCGCCTCTCGAAGCGCTTGGATTCAACGTCGTCGGTTTTGGGTGCCTCACCTGCATCGGCAATAGCGGCCCCCTTCCGGCGCCGGTCGCGAAGGCGGTCGTCGAGAATGATCTCGTCGCCTCGGCGGTTCTGAGCGGCAACCGCAACTTCGAAGGTCGCGTCAATCCTCTCGTCAAAGCGAACTACCTCGCCAGCCCTCCCCTCGTCGTCGCCTTCGCGCTCGCGGGCACGACCGATATCGACATGACGACCGAACCCGTCGGCTACGATAAGGACGGACGCCCCGTCATGCTCTCCGAAATCTTCCCCTCGAACGAAGAAATCGACGCGATCGCGAAAGACGCGCTCGACGGCAAGACGTACGCCGCCAACTACGCGGGCGTCGCCAACTCCAATCCTCTTTGGAACGCGATCCCCACGAAAGAAAGCGAACTTTACGACTGGGACGAAGCGAGCACGTATATCCAAGAGCCGCCGTTCCTCGCGGAAATGACGCGCGAAGCGCAACCCCTTGCGCCGATCGTCGGCGCGCGCGCGCTCCTCAAACTCGGCGACTCTGTCACGACGGATCACATTTCCCCTGCGGGCGCGATCAAAGCGGACTCCCCCGCGGGCCTCTTCTTGACGAACGCGGGCGTCGCGCAGCGCGACTTCAACAGCTACGGCTCGCGTCGCGGCAACGACCGCGTCATGACTCGCGGCACCTTCGCGAACATCCGTATTCGCAACCTTCTCGCGCCCGGTACCGAAGGAGGCGTGACGAAGTACCTCGGTCAGACGGCAAACGACGGCCCCGTCGTGAGCGTCTACGACGCCGCAGTGAAGTATCGCGAGACGCAAACGCCTCTCGTCGTTCTCGCGGGCGCGGAATATGGCACGGGGAGCAGCCGCGACTGGGCGGCGAAGGGAACGACCCTTCTTGGCGTTCGCGCGGTTCTCGCGACGAGCTTCGAACGAATTCACCGCGGCAATCTCGTCGGCATGGGCGTTCTTCCTCTCGAATTCGTCGACGGAGAAAGCTGGAAGTCCCTCGGTTTGACCGGAACGGAAATCTTCGATATTCCGACGATTGATCGCGATTTTACCCCGCGCGGCGTCCTCGAAATCACAGCGACGTCGACGGATCCCGAAACGGCGGGTAAGAAGACGGTCTTCAAAGCGCGCGCGCGTATCGACGCGAAGGTGGAACTCGAATACTACCTCAACGGCGGCGTTTTGCAAACCGTTTTGCGCCAGCTCCTCTCTCGCTGAGATACTCCTCTTTCGCTTAGATATGAGATAACGACCGATTAGTCGCGTCGATAATAAAGACGCCCCGAAGCCTTCAACCGCTTCGGGTTTTTTCATGCCCCTCCCCGAGGCGTTGGCGAGAAAGCGCAAAAAAGAACTGAAACCTTGACGATCTCAGTTCTTTTGAAATTCTTTTATTCTTGCTCGCTCTGAGCCGGAATCGCCCATTGCAGCGCCTTTTCCGCGAAGCCTTGCAAGGTCTGCCAAAGTCCCGAGGGAGACTCGGCTCTCTCGGGTTCGGCGGAGACGTCGGGAAGTTTCGGGGGATAGACGTTTTTCATTCCGAATTCGCGGGCAACGATCACGGAGACGACGACGTCTTTGAACCACAATCCGCAGGCAAGCTCTTCCGGGGACGCGAAGGCGTACCATCCGTCGCAAACTTTCTCGAAAGAGCGGAGCAACTCGGCGCGGGTCTGGGTCCGAGCGCCCCCCGCCGCGCGAAGTTTGACGTAAACCCTTTGCAACTCTAAAACGCGATCGGCAAGGGTATCAAGAGTTTTTTCCTTGTTCTCGTCGGATGTGGAATCGTACGTCTTCCCGTATTCAAGAAAGCATTGAAGAAGAAGCGTTTGAATATTCTTTTCGAATTTCGAGAGCTTTCGGTTCGCGTTCTTCGCGGCGTCGATCGCTTCCTGACGCCGCGCTAGAAGAGACGCAGTCGGTTTGACGTCGGTCGTTAAAACGTAGATCGAATCGGCGTCGGACTCGCGCTTAACGACATAATCGATTCTGAAGTACGAAGGACGCTCGCGCTCCTCGTCCCAACGGAGCGTTTCACTGTCGGAATCGAGCAACAACGTGTGGGCGATATTTTTAAGTTTCGGGGAAAGAACAAACTCCTTCTCCGGCTCTTCTTGAGCCGCGTCTTGAGTCTCTTCTTTATCCGAAAATTTCTCGAGGTAGAAATTGACGAGGTCGGAGCGAGTTTCAGGGGATTCCTCGCTTAAATCGCGAAGCGCAAGCCAACTAATCGCCTCCGTTTTCGTGGCGTTTTTCACGTCGATCGGCGCTGAGCCCAATCGGTAGAGACGATAACCGGCATACCCGGCGGCAATAAGAATTAGGACGGTCGCAACGTTAAGAACACGCCAAAAGATTTTCATCGGTTTGCTCTTAGCGCTCTCATTCGTTTGCGCTTCTTTCTCAGCGTCGTTCATTATATATCTCCTTGAGGAAGCCTCGTCTGCTCTTGAATTCGGGGTAAGCGCGATATCTCGACGCGCGTAGCCGTTATAATACATAAATACGATATATTTCCTATGTGGAAACCACTAAAAAATTTAAAAAAGGGCAAAAGTCGAAAAAGAGATTAGAAAAACTATTCTTTCACAAATTGAAAGGGATATAATCAGAGGGGGAGATTGCGCGGCGTCGAGGTGTTGACAGACCTATGTTCTTGCCGCTATGATCTAGCGCTTTTCATACGCATCGATATCCGGAAGGAGCACAACAATGAAGATCGCTTTGGCGACTCAATCGACCTTTGCGCGTTTGGCGCGCCTAACTTCCTGGCTTTGCGTCCTTTCATTCATTCCGTGCGTTTCTTCTTTTGCGCAACCGGGACAATCAGGAGGGGGCGCGCCACAGGACGCGAACGCGCCGACGACCGTCTCAAAGAAAGACGACGAGGCGAAGAAACAGATCGCGCCGTTCTTTGTCGCCCAGCCGTCGAAAGATCTGCCCGGCGAGGCGTTGACGCTCGACAGGCTCCTTTACGGCGTTTATTCTCCTAGCGAGCGCTATCGACGTTTGCTCGCGTACTGGGATCTGGCGGGTAAGAACGCGTATTATAACCTTTGCGTACAAGTGGAAGTCTACGCGGGTGAATGCGCGACGGCGATAGAGAAGCAAGGGAGCGGTCAAGGGGAAGCTGCGCAGCTGGCGTCGTCGGCGCGCGAGATAGCGGCGCACCGTCGCGAGTTGGCGCGTTTGGAGCTTGCGCAATATCAACGTCGTTTCGACGCGTCCTTCAGTTCGAGCCAAGGACGTCAAGCGGCTCAAGCGCGCGCGGCGGCCAAGGGTGGCGCGGCGACGAACGCGGCGCTCTATCTTCCTTCGACGCTTCCCTCTACGGACGTCTTTGAAACGCGCTACGAAGAAATCGCTCAAACGCGCGGCGCTTCCGCAGAGGCCGCGCGTCTCAATTCGTTATTGCCGCTCCTCTATCAAACGCTCCAAGCGCGAGCGGGACAAGCGGCGCGTGAATTTGAAGTTCTCGTCGCGCTCTTCCAGTCTTCCGGAGCCAGCCCTTCGGCGCTCCTCGGAACCCTCGACCGATATCTCGAAGCGATGAAGAAAGTCATCGAAAGCGCGGTTCAGTACAACCAGGCGATCGCCTCCTACGCGATTCAAACGACGCCGTCGAACGTCGTCGGCCCCGCGTTCCTCGCGACGATCAACCAGAAGCCGTCAAGCGACGCGACGAACGGCGCCGCGCAAGGTCGACAAGCGCAACAAGGACAGCAGAATCAGCAGCCCCCTCAGCCACAGAGACCGCCGCAGGGTCAACAGCCGCCCCAGGGTCAAAATCCGCCGACGCCTCCGAGCGCTCCGTCCTCCGCCGATCCGCTTGATTTATCCGACGTCTCCGTCTCCTCTTCGACAGCGCCAAGTTCCGCTTCCATCCAACAAGTCGGCCATGAAGAACCAGCGCCGACCGTCGACGCCCCCCCCGCGCCTCTCCCCGAAGCGGAGTCCAACCTTCCCACCACGCCCGCCGAACCGGCTCCCGCACCGACTCCCGCCGACTCCCCTGCTCCGACTCCAGCGGATTCCTCTTCCGCGCCTCAGCCGACCGAAGGGGAGACGGCGCCTTCCGACGACGCGTCCGCAGCTTCTTCCAACGTCGCCTTTTCGTCCTCCGACGAATACGTAATCCGCGGTCAAGAACCAGCCGCGCCCCCCGCGCCTGCGCAAAAGAAGGGGCCGACTCACGACGCCGCCGTTAATCTTACGCAGGCGCTCTTCGCGATCGAAGCGCCTCTGCCACGAAACGACGCGGACGCCCTTTACGAACGACTTTACACGCTCCACGAAGCGTTGAATCGCGCAGATTCCGCCCATTCGTCGCGCGTGGAGACGTCGAACGCCTATTGGCGCCTTCAGGGAGCGCAAGCGCGTCTTCGCGTGGAAGAGATCGTCTTCAGGAATTACGCGCGGCTGAACCAAAAATTTTCGTCTCGCGCAAGTCTCGCGTCGGCGCTTGAAGAACAGGCGCGCGTCGCGGAAGCGAAGTCCGCCGCGCGACTCTTTCAGACGGAGCTCATGCGTCTCATGGGCGTTTCGATCGACGTCGGCGCCTATCCCCTCGCCGCGTCCTACCCTTTCGCGGGGAACGAACACGCGCTTTTGGAACGGTTGAAAGGTCAGGACGATAACGCGGATCGTCTCCTCGGGGAACTCCAGGAACTTCTGACGTACGCCGAACGTCTCCCGGCGCCGGGCGCGCTTCTTAACGTCGACGCGCAGTCCGCAGGCGCTCAAGACGAAGACCTTTATCTTACGAGTCTCGAAAAAAAACGCGAATCCGCGCTCCTCTTCATCGACCAGGTCGTGCGTGTCAATCTCATGATCTCCAATCTCGCCTCTCGATACTCCAACACCCTCAGCGCGGATAGATACGCGGATCTCCTTCTAGGGCGCGCTCTCTGACCTTTCGCTTTGCTAAGCGCAACGTTCTTTTCTGATTTTGCGGATTTTTCTAACGTATTGATTTTCTTTTGCCGATAAATGATAGTAGACGTTAGATCGTCATGGACGACGATCGTTGGCGCTCAGTAAATACATGGACGGAACTATGACGACTCGACGAAAATTATTATTAGCGTTTATTCTTAGCGCGTTCTCGTCGTTGACGCTTGCGAGCGCGACGGGTTGCGCCGGCGCGTTGATGATGCCTTACTACCTGATCTACGGCACGGATTCTCCCGCCGTCTATCAAGACGAAGTGAGCGATATTCCGAAGGGATCGAAAATGGTCGTAATCTGCCGTTCGAATCTCAATCTTTTCGGAAACGCAAATCCGAACGCCGACCTTTCAACGGGAATCACGTACGTCGTTTCGAACAATATTAAGGGCAAGAAGAAAAAGAAGCTCGAATGGATTCCCTTCTCAAAAGTCGAAGAACTCTTTGACGAAGAAGAATTCAACACGATGAGTTTCGAAAAGATGGGCGCCAAACTCGGCGCGGATTACGTTATCGGAGTCGAGATCGACTCCTTCGAGACGCACCACTCGACGCAATTCTATCAGGGCTCGTCCAAAGTTCTTGTTCGCCTCGTCGACGTCAACAAACAAGAAACGGTCGTGCGCGAATCGATGCCCGAGTACGTCTATCCTCCGACGCCCGTCCCGATCTCCGACTACGACGAAACGGAGTTCCAGAAGATTTTCATCGTCAAGCTCTCGAAAAAGATCTCGACCCTCTTCTGTCCCTATGATCCGCATGAACAGTACGCGGTAGACTCCGATTTCCCGAATCGCTAACGCTAGTTAAGTCGCGTCGACGGTCTCTTCTTAGGGTGGACGGTCGACGCGTTTCTTTATTCTCCCTCTACTCCCCAATCCAAAGGCGCTCGTCATGAGTCACGAAAAAAAGATTGTTTTCGCCATCGGTTGTCATCCGGACGATATTGAATTCACCATCGCAGGAACGCTTCTCCTTTTAAAAGATCGCGGTCATGAAATTCACTACATGACGATAGCGAACGGTTCGTGGGGTTCTGCGACAATGCGTCGCGAAGAGACGATCCAGACGCGCCGCGACGAAGCGCGCGCGGCGGCGGAACTTCTAGGCGCCCATTATCACGAATCTCTCGTCGACGACCTCGACGTCTACTACGATCGCAAAACGCTTATGCGCCTCTGCGCGACGATCCGCGAAGTCGACCCCGATATCGTCTTGTGCCAGTCCCCGTCCGACTACATGGAAGACCACCAAAACGCGGTGCGGCTCGTCTATACCGCCGCGTTCTGCAAGTGCATGCCCAACGCTCCCGTCGATCCGCCGACCCCTGCGACCTTCAAAGACGTCGCGGTCTATCACGCCGCGCCGCACGGTAGCCGCGATATTCTCCGCAAAGTCGTGCGCTCCGAACGCTACGTCGATATTACGTCCGTCATTGATAGAAAAGCCGCGATGCTCGCGTGTCACGTCAGTCAAGGCGCGTGGCTCGACGCTTCCCAGGGATACTGCGCGTATATCGAATCGATGCGCGAAAACTCCGCGCTCGTGGGCAAACTCTCCGAACGTTATCAATACGCGGAAGGATGGCGCCGTCACAGCCATCTGGGCTTCTCGCAGACGGATATCGATCCCCTCGGCGAACTCCTCGGCGACGTCTCCTGGGTCGACCCGAATTACGAGAAATGGCTCAACGCTTGATCGAACCCAAACAAAATAAAAGCGCCGACCCGTCGGATAGCCGTCCATAACGCCAGGTTTTACGAAAGAATGGTTATGGCTGTCGGCGTCCAAGGGATGCGGGGAACAAGAAACGAAAAGAAGGATATGCGCTTTCACGGAGCATATCCTTTTGTTTTGCGTATCATGGGAAGGGACGGCAAAGACGAGCCTCAACCCAAGGTCGCGAACAGAACGACGATCATCCCTTGACCCTCTCATGATTCCTCGCTTGCGTTCCCCATGCGAAAGAATCAAAACTCGTATCTTTTTTATGAATATAGACCCCTGTTGATTTTCCTTAGGGAGACGCGTATACTGTAATTCCCGTCACAGATTGGAGGAGAGCGACGCCTTTGAAAGCAAAGTTTTCCAAGTAACAAATCGCCAAACCGTCCTCGGAGTTCTTTCTGAAAAGGGGCGCTGGCGACGACCGCAGGGAATTGGGAGCGCATTTGCCTCGTCCGCACCTTCTGCTTATTTCTTGCATCGGAGAAAAATTATGAAAGAAGCTCTCTGCGGCGCGAACTGCGCCGAATGTCCGTCCAAAGAAGTCTGCCCCGGCTGCGCGCAAACAAACGGCTGTCCTTTCGGGAAGGAGTGTAATATTGCCAAATACATACTTACCGAGGGTATGGAAAAATATCAATCTTTCAAAAAAAGTTTGATAGATGAAATCAACGCCTTGCAAATCGCCGGAATGGAAGAGGTCGCGGAGTTGTGTCCGCTCGTGGGTAACTTTGTCAATTTGGAATATCCGCTCCCCAGCGGAAAGACCGTCAAGTTTTTACGCGACGACGAAGTATATCTCGGCGCGCAAGTTAAAAATCTGTTGGACGAGAGCGGGAAAACCTGCTTCGGCGTAATCGCAAGAGAAAACTTTATCCTTATCTGCACCTACGGCGAAAACGGCGCGGAGCCCGAGTTGATTTTGTATAAACGCAGATAATCTGTCGAAAGGCTTGACTAGAACTATTGACTTTTTGAAGAAAAGAATCATACGGTAGGAGATCGATCGCGCGTTGGCTAAAGGTTGCGTAAAAAATATTTCACGCAGACTTACCATATTGCGATCAACATTTTAAAGGAAAAACAATGAATAAAAACGACGTTATAATTCGCTTAGAAAGAAAAGAAGAAGAACGAGAGGTAGAGAATTTAGTAAGAGAAGCCTTTTGGAATGTTTATCGGCCCGGATGTCTGGAGCATTACGTTCTGAATCAGATGAGAAATTGTCCCGATTTCATTCCTGAACTGAACTTCGTTTTGGAAAAGGACGGGAAAATCATCGGGCAGAATGTGTTTGTGCGAGCAGTTATCAAAGCGGACGACGGCAGGGAGATTCCCATTTCCGCAATGGGTCCGATTTGCATAGCGCTGGAATTGAAGCGCCAGGGTTACGGCAAATTCCTGCTCGATTATACATTAGAACGCGCCAAAGAATTTGGAGTCAAAGCGCTTTGCTTTGAGGGAAATATCGATTTCTACGGCAAAAGCGGCTTTGATTACGCAAGCAAATTCGGCGTTCGGTACCATGGGCTCCCCGAGGGCGCCGACGCGTCGTTCTTCCTCTGTAAAGAGTTGGAGGAAGGGTATCTTGACGGCGTTACCGGCGAGTATGCTCCGCCTCAATGCTACTTTGTGGATGAAAAAGAGGCGGAAGAATTCGATAAAGAGTTTCCCCATAAAGAAAAGCTAAGACTTGAAGGTCAGATTTTCTGATAAACGAAAAATCATGCGGCGACGCTATTCTACGGCGTCGCCGCATGTCGCTATTGCAACGCGCTTTTCTATTTCTCCGCGACAATCGCGCTTACTGCCGTTTCTTGTCGCTCAGACGCGCATGAAGATCTTATGACGATAGAGCCATAAGACGAAGAGCCACGAAATAATCAGGCTCGCGACGTAGGTCGCCATCTGCGTGAAGACGGCGGTTTCTAACACGACCTCGGCGCCGTCGACAATGATCGTGCGCGACGACGGGATGAAGCGGTCGATGAAATCCGCAAAGAAGAAGTCGCGCATATTCGAAAAATCGATCACTCGACGCGCCACGAAAATCGTAATCGAATTCATACCGATCACGGCGAAGGGGAACCCTAACCAACGGAGTCGGAAAAGGTCGATCACGAGATAGAAGAGCGCTAAAACGATCGCGGAATATCCGCCGACAAGGCACACGAACGTACTATTCCAAAGGTTCTTATTCACCGGGAAGACGATATTCCACGCGTATCCGATCGCCAGAAGAAGGACGCCCCCCGAGAGTAAGACGCCGACCTTACGGAGCTTCGAGCAAACGGAGTCTTCGCGTCGTAAAACGCCGCCGAAAATCATCCCCAGAAGGGCCGTGGCGATCGCGGGCCAGGTCGACGCCAGCCCTTCGGGATCGCGAAGATTACGGAAGAGCGCGGGGTCGTACTCTTTGACGTCGGAGCGTTTGAGCTCTTTGCCGTTCCATTTTAGCGGCTGGCGATAGAGCTTGCCGGGAACGAGGAGGCGATCGAGATAGTTCACGACGCATCCTTCGGGGAGAAGGTTATGCGCGACGGTTCCTATTTCGGGATAGTCGGGCGCGGCGAAATCAGGAAGCGGATTGTCTTCGAGGATCGGATTGCGTTTCGGTAGCGAGACTTCGACGCCTTGCTCGGCCAGAGCGATTTGTTCCGCAGTCATATACGGAGTCTGCGGTTTGAACATTTCCTTTCCGCGCTGAGTAAACGCCTGCGCAGTGAACGCTTCGCGCGGCGCGACGTCAGGCGCGGGGACAAGCGCGACGAGCGCCCAGTAAGAGACGAGAATGACGACGACGACGGCGATCAACGTCTTCGTTCTCTTGGCGAGAGGCCAAAAGATCAACGCGGCGAACATCCACGCCAGACCGATGTGTTGCAAGACGCCCATGAAGCGCATATGTTCGAAATCGAAGACCACCTTGTTGCTGTAAATGATCCCCAAAACGACGAGAGCAAATCCGCGCCATAGGATTTTGAGAAGAATACGCCACGTTTTTCTCCCATTCGCGCGTTGTTTATAGAGGGAGAATGGAAACGATACTCCTGCGAGAAAGAGGAAGAGGGGGAAGATCGTGTCGTGATGCAGCAGCCCGTTCCATTCGACATGCGTCATGTGCTTTGCGATCGTTTCAGGCGCCGGGCCGGGCCATGCGTGTCGAAACGCGGACGCCCACTCGAACGCGCGATCTCCGATAACGCGAAAATCTTCAAGGGTCACGTTGCAAATACACGTAATCAGCGACGCGAGGCCGATGATGCAGAGCATGTTGATTCCGCGCAGCGCGTCGAGAGACATAAGACGCTTCGACGCGCGTTTTCTCAGTTCCTCTTGAATATCGGCAGCAGGCGGCGCCCCCTCCGAGGGCTTATTCTCCGACGGAGCGTCCTGGCGTCCTTTGAGTTCATAGACATAGGCGTCGTAATCGGGCGCCGAATACCGTTCCAAATCATCCTGTCGTCTACCCATAAAATCCTCGCACAACCGTAGAAAGAAAAAGCCAAAGCGTCCAGAGGGGAACGTAATCACAACTCTAATAAAAATTATAAATAACGCGATAAGTCGCGTCAAGAAAAATGGGACGCAATAAAAAAAACGTTCTGAAAGAGTGGCGTCGGTTCGGCGTTTCTGGTATCATTGTGGAAAATTGAAATAATGAACCGGAGCTTTACCAAGCCTAGTTCGAGCCTTACGCCTCTTCCCCATAAAGAAAGGTAAGTTGTTATGCAAAAACCTAAAGGGCGAACCTTTTTGCAGCGCGCGCTCGTCGCGATCGCTCTCCTTTCCGCTTCGTGCGCGCCTCTTTGCGCACAAGAACGCGCGAATAACCTGACATTCTCGCACCCGATGCCGCCTCAAACGAATATGCTTCCCACCGCGCCGGATCGCGCCGAACTCTTACGCGATTTTAAAGATCCATTCGGAAAAGTCCGCACCGGCGCGTACTGGTATTGGATCTCCGGCAACTCCTCGCGCGAAGGCGTCGTCAAAGATCTTCAAGCGATGAAGTCCGTCGGTATCGACCGCGCCTTCATCGGCGATATCGGACAAGAAGACGTCGTCAAAGGACCGACCCGATTCTTCTCCGACGACTGGTGGGCGATCATTCATCAAGCGTTCAAAACAGGCTCCGAACTTGGCGTCGAAATGGGGATCTTCAACTCGCCCGGATGGAGCCAATCGGGCGGCCCGTGGGTCAAGTACGACATGGCGATGCGCTACCTCGTCAAGAGCGAAACGCTCGTTCAAGGGCCCGGAAAAGTCGAAATCAAGCTCGATCGTCCCGCCTTTGAAAGCAAAGAACAGGATCAGTATCAGGACGTGAAAGTTCTCGCGTATCCCGCGCCTGAAGGCTACGGGGAAAAGATCGTCGCGGATCAAGTCGTCGCGTTAAAGGGGAACGAACCGGCGTCGATTAAGCTCGAATCGGCGGATCCCTTCACGGCGCGCGGCGTCGTCGTGGAATTCAACAAGCAGCCGCTTGTCGCGAGCGCGCGGCTTTACGCCGAAGTCGACGGCGAAAAGAAACTCCTCGTCGAGTTCCCGATCTCCCGTTACAACGCCGAACTCAACGTAGGCTTCATCCCCTACGCGTCCGTCACCGCAAGTTTCAACGCGACGACCGCGAAGAATTTCGAACTCGTCGTCAAGAGCGACCGCAACTCCTCCTTGTCGCGCGTCTCCATTCTCGCGACCCCCGTCGTGAGCCAGGTCTTCAACAAGACTCTCGCCAAGATGCACGAGACCCCGCACCCGATGTGGACGGAATATCAGTGGAAACAGGAATCGGAGCCCGCGCTTAACGACGCCGTCGGAACTTACGACCCCGCGAAAACCCTCGATCTCACCGACCAGTGCAAAGACGGAGTCCTGACCTGGGACGTTCCCGAAGGAAAATGGATCGTCGAACGCTTCGGCGCGACCCCGACGGGCACGAAGAACTCCCCCGCCGTTCCGGAAGCGACGGGCCTGGAAGTCGACAAGATGAGCCGCGAACACACGATCGAACACTTCAACGCGTATATGCTCGATCTGATCAAGCGCTTCCCCGCCGAAGATATGAAATCCTTTACGACGGTCGTCCAAGACAGCTACGAAATGGGCGGTCAGAACTACACCGACAACTTCGCCGAAAAATTCCAAAAGTCCTTCGGTTACGACCCAACCCCTTACCTTCCCGTCTTCTACGGCGCGGTCGCGTCGAATCTTGACGTCTCCGACCGCTTTCTTTGGGACTTGAGACGCTTTATCGCGGATGAAGTCGCCTATTCGTACGTCGGCGGTCTGCGCGACGCTAGCAACGAATACGGACGCAACACGTGGCTCGAATGTTACGGTCACTGGGGCTTCCCCGGCGAATTCCTGCAATACGGCGGGCAGTCGAACGAAATCGCGGGGGAATACTGGAGCGAAGGTTCTCTCGGCGATATTGAAAACCGCATCGCGTCCTCGTGCGGACACATCTACGGTAAGCGGCAAATTTGGGCGGAATCGAACACTTGCGCGGGTAATCCGTTCGGACGCAGTCCTGTGGATATGAAGAAGCGCACGGATCGTTTCTTCGCCGACGGTATTAACAACACGCTCTTGCACCTCTTCATCGAACAGCCTGACGAACGCAAACCTGGTATCAACGCGTGGTTCGGCAACGAGTTCAACCGCCACAACACGTGGTTCAACCAGCTCGACCTCTACGTCGGTTATCTTAAACGCGCGAACTACATGCTTCAGCAAGGTCTGAACGTCGCGGACGTCGCGTATTTCATCGGCGAAGACGCGCCGAAGATGACGGGAAGCGTCGACCCGGCGATCCCGAGCGGATACCAGTTCGACTTCATCAACGGCGAAGTATTGCGCGAAACGACAAGCGTCGACGCGAACGGCCTTCTCACGCTCCCCCACGGCACGCAGTATAAGATACTCGTCCTTCCAAAACTTGACACGATGCGCCCCGAACTTCTCGCGAAGATTAAGGCGCTTGTCGAAGAAGGCGCCTTCGTCCTTGGACCGAAACCGTCTCGCTCGCCGAGTTTGCAGAATTATCCCGAAGCGGACAAACTCGTGCAAAAACTCGCCGACGAGCTCTGGGGCGACGTCGACGGAGTCAACGTCAAGAGTCGCAAGGTCGGCAAGGGAACGATCGCCTCGGGCTTGACCCTCGCGGAAGCCTTCCAGATGATCGATCTCAAACCCGACTGCGAATACGACCCCGCGACGTCTCTCGTCTATGGTCGTCGCACGTTGAAGGACGGGGATATTTACTTCCTTGCAAACCAGACCGACGCCGAGCTTAAGGACGTCTCCGTCACCTTCCGCGTCAGCGGCAAAGAGCCTGAAATTTGGTATCCCGCGACGGGAGAAACTCGCGCTCTCAACGCGTGGACGGTCAAAGACGGTCGCACGACGATTCCGCTAAGCTTCAACGCGCAGGAAAGCTTCTTCGTCGTCTTTGAAAAGGACGCCCAGAAGGAAAGCGGAACGGCGAAAACGAACGATCTCCAGCTCAAGACTCTCGCGACCCTCGACTCCGACTGGACGGTAACCTTCGATTCAAGCGAAATCGCGCGCGGCCCGAAAGAACCGGTCGCCTTCGATAAGCTCGTCGATTGGTCGACGTCCGATAACGACGCGATTAAGTACTTCTCAGGCACGGCGGTCTATAAGACGAGCGTCAAGCTCGACGCGGCGCCGAAAGGTCGCGTTTACCTGTCCCTGGGCGCCGTCTCCGAAATGGCGAAAGTCACGATCAACGGCAAGTATGTCGGCGGCGTCTGGACTGCACCGCTACGCCTCGACGTCACCGACTTCCTGAAAGAGGGAGAGAACGTCGTCGAGATCGCCGTCGTCAACTGCTGGGTCAATCGTCTTATCGGCGATTCGAAACTCCCGGAAGATCAGCGCAAGACCTGGTGTGCAATCAATACTTACAAGCCGGATTCTCCGCTCAAGAAGTCGGGACTTCTCGGCCCGGTAACGCTTTCGGAAGAGGTCGAATGACCGACTAACGGATCAAAAGCGTCGCCCTAATCTCTCGATGCGACGCTTCTATTAAGAGAAAAGGGAGTCGACCCCAAGTCGCTCCCTTTTTTATTTAGGTATTTGTCAACCGTCTTATGGCAATTCGAAACACCCGGAAGATCAGCGCAAGACCTGGGCCCCATTAACACGTACAAGCCGATTCTCCGCTCAAGAAATCGGGACTTCTCGGCCCGGCGACGCTTCTAACAAAACGAAAAGGGAGTCGACTTCAAGCCGCTCCCTTTTTTGTCTTAGTATTTGTCGGTATTAGCGCCGACGGAGGAATCACTTCACTTCGGGGAATTCCTTTTCGAGGAGTTCTTTGAGGTGGGCGCCGCGCGCATGCGTGTCGATCACTTTGCCGTCTTTGCCGACCAAAATCATCGTCGGAATGGCGTTGACGCCGTAGAAACGGGTCAAATCTTCATAGTTCTTTCCGTCTTTTTCATTCGCTTCCATGGAGAGCTTGCGAGACGCGGTCTTCCAAGGGAGCTTACGCTCTTCTTCGAACTTTTCGAGCGCGTTGAGATCCTGGTCAAGGCTGTACCCGAGAACGTCGAAGCCCGCTTCATGATACTTTTCATAAAGCGCAAGGACGTTGGGAATTTCGCCGACGCACGGACCGCACCACGTCGCCCAGAAGTCGACGAGTACGACCTTGCCGCGATACGACTTCCAATCGATTTCCGTCTTGTCAAGGTAGAGACCTTCGACCTTCATCTCATTTCCGACGAGGCTGTTGAAACGAATCTTTCCTTCGAGAGTCGACGCAATATTCTTGCGCGCGGCATTGTCCGAATTCTGGAAGGCGTCCAGGATCTTCTTGCTGAGAGACTCGCCAAGTTTCTGATCTTTCATCGAAATCATAGAAAGGAACTCTTCGGCGTGCGGAACAAGAGAATCTTCTTTCAGGAGTTTCTCTTCGACGTCCTTGACGATAGCGGGAAGTTCGTCTTGAGACGCTTTGTCAATCGTTATGGAGAGAACGAGATAGTTGATCCAATCGATACGATTTTGATTGGGGGTCTCTTTCGCGGCTTCGTCGGCGACGAACTTCTTCAGGGCGTCAATATCGCCGTCGCGAGCCACGCCGATCGTGTAGTTGCGGAAATACATATCTGCGGCTCGCGCGTCAAGATCCGTCGCAAAGGCAAGCTTTTCGTAGATTTTCTTCGCTGCGGCGTTCGCTTTTTCCATGACGGCGGCAGCGACGGACGGATCCTGCAATCCCTTGACATAAGCGCTCATGGAGCTGTAAATCGCGTTCAAACGATCCTGATAAAACTTTGAGCTTTCGCCGTCGGGAATCTCAAGGAGAGACTCGTCAAAAGAGGGCGCTTGCGCAGCCGCGGGAGCGTCTTGAGCATAGCACGTCATATCGGCGTTGGCGCCGGAGAAAAGACCCGCGGAAAGGGCAAGTCCAAGAGCCAAATTGATCTTACGCATATCTAAACCAATCCTTTTAACCTAAGGAATCATTTTAATCGCGGCGTCTCGACGCCGACGCAACTTTTCGCCTAATTCTACCCTAACCGGATAGGCTTTTCAAGAAGTTTCGCTAACTCGCGATTCAAACGCGAGTTACCATTCCAAAAACTCGAAAATTTCACGCGCAAGGTGAAGATTCGCGCCGACCGATTCGATCGAATGAACCCCCCCGTCGGTCACGATAAACTGGGATCGAACATGCGCCCATTGCATTCGTTCGAAGATAATCGCGCTCTGGCTCAGCGGAACAACCTGATCTTGCGTTCCGTGAATGATGAGAGTCGGCGCGAAATTCGCGTCGACGTAATAGAGCGGGGACGCGGCCTTCGCCTTCTCGATGAGCGCCGCATGGCCGGGATTCGACGCGTCTCCTTCTTCTCGCGGCGAGCCAAAAGCCTGGTAGATGCAGTCGATCGTTTCCACTGGATAACGCGCAAAGCAATCGGAGAAGTCGCTCGGGCCGTAGAAGTCGATCACGCGCTGCACTTGACCAGACACGTCGAGATTGTCTCCGACGTTGTACGGAGTCTTTTCATCCGAAACGCCGAGCGTCAAAGAAAGATGCCCCCCGCTCGACGCTCCCATCACCGCAAAACGCTCCGGATCGTAACCATATTCCGACGCGTGTTTGCGCAAGAAGCGCACCGCCGCGCGAACGTCTTCCATCGGCGCGGGGAACGTTCCGCCAGGCTCGTCTATCGAACGATGCGAAACGCTGGCGATCGCAAATCCCTTCGAACGCGCCCCGTAGAGATTCCAGAGCCATCCGTCGCCAGGCCCCGGCGAACGCCAACATCCGGTGTTGAGGAAAATCAGAAGAGGCCGCCCCTTAACGATCGAGCCCTCTTCGATCGGCAAATAAAGATTCAACGTAATCTGACGATCGCCGACGGTCTTGTAAACGACGTCCTTAATTTCCTGATATTCCGGGTTCTGCGCGCAAGCTTCTTTAGCGATAGGATTTAGCGCAAACGCGCACGCCACAATGGTCGCCGCCGCGCTCAAAAAACGTCGACGCGAGAAACAAGATAAACTCATAATGCGCTCCTTAAACTTTGGGAGTCTAAAATAACCGACGCCTTCGCGTCTCTGATTACGACAAAAGGGTCGCCGCCTTACTCAGACGCGACCCGTCGTTTCAACGCGACCTCTCGCGGAGATCGCGCGTTTTCGTTCCAGACCTAAATTCAGGTCACTGAGCGTCCGCGGGCGTGGTCTGAACTTCGGCAATGATTTCCGACGTCTTACGCCACGGCTTATCCTCCTGATAGGACGCCATCTCCTCGCGATAATGGTCGACGTTGTCCTTCTCATCCTTCTCGCTGAGTTCGATCGACTTCTGCGACCACTTTCGCGCGTTCTCAAAGTCGCCGTTCTCCGCATAGGCCGCCGCCAGCGTGCTGAGAATAAAGGCTTCCTCATAATTCGTGGCTTCCGCAGACTTCAAAGCGTATTCCATCGCGCGCTTCGCGTCGCGGATCGAATCGTCAGGGCAGGTGCATAGGAGCCACGCGTAGTTGTTCAAAACCACGGGGTCTTCCTCGCCAACGACGGAAACGAGTTCCTCGTAGTATTTGGCGGATTCCTGCCAATGTCCGAAAGCGGTTTCGGAATCGGCGAAAGTGCGCAGGAGAACCTCGTTCTTGGGGAACTTCTCCAGATTCGTCTTCAAGATTTCACACATGCGCTGATATTCGCCCTTTTGGGAGAGGTTATAAGCGATTTGCGCCGTCGCGGAGATCTGTTCGGACTCTTCTTTAGACTTCGCGCGAACCTGTTCGTACATGCGAATCGATTCGTCGTAGTTCTTCATCTTGAGATAGACTTCCCCTTTCAATTGAAGCGCCATAATCAATTCGGAATCGCGACGCAAAGCCTGGTCGGCGTCTGCGAGCGCTTCTTCGTACTTTTCCATCGAGGCGTAAACCGCGCCGCGGAAGAAGAAGAGCAAGGGGCCGTTATACTTTTCGATCAGCTTCGTAAAGGACTCGATCGAGTCTTCCGGTCGATCGATCGCGGCAAGGAAACGCGCGCGATCGACCTGAACAAGGACGTTGTTCTCCTGGCCCTTCATCGACTCGTCGAAAGAGGCGAGCGCTTCGTCGTTGCGTCCCAATTTCGCAAGGATACTCGCTTTGATTTTCTTAAACTTAGGAAAATCAGGGCCCAACTCAATCGCTTTATTAATCTGCGTCAACGCTTCTTCCGCGCGGTTGCACAGGAGAAGATAGGAGGCGTACTGCGAATAGAGGCGCGGCTCGCTCTCAGGACAAAATTCAATCGCCTTCTCGACGAACTTCAACGCTTCGGCGTTAGACGACTCGAGGAGAGAGCGATACATGAGCGCCATCGCTTTGACTTCCGCTTCGGCGGATTCGTCGTCGGAACCAAGCGCGAGATCAAACGCGATCTTCGCCTGTTCGTTGGCGCCCGCGAGCATATAGAGTCGTCCGAGCGCCAATTGAGCGACGGCCATCTCGGGATTCTCTTTAACTGCGGTTTCTAAATCGTTGATCGAATTGTCGCGCAAGCCTTCCCAGCCTTGAGGGAGTTGGGCGATCTCGAGGTCAGGATCAAGGAAAAACTGAGAAATAGAGAGTCCGCGTTCCAACTGCGCGGAAATGCGAAGCTGACGCGCAAATTCGAGAGAATCCTCGTCGAGTCCGAGCGCTTCCGCCTTATTGCACAAAGAAATGACCTTCGTCAAATCTAGGAGAGAATTCGCGTTGAGTTTAATATCGGTGGCGAGGTTGATCAAATCGTCGGGAGAAGAACTCTTAGCGGCGTCGCCCAGCTCGGCGACCGCGGCGGCCTCGAGCGCCTCGCCGACGCTAGGACTTCCCTGTTGAGCGTCCTCTTCCTCAGGCTTCGACTCGTCAAATTCGATCCCTTCGTCCTCTTCCGTCGACGCGGCTGGCGGAGCGTCGTTAGGAACCGCCTCCTGCGAATATAGCGAGTTCGAACAGGTAGCGCCCGTCGCGACAACCAACGTTCCGACGCACGCCGCAAGACCTTTCCAAATACGAGTCATATCAATATCTCCCGGCAACGAGCCAAATAGAATTGCCAAACGTCTACGTCCCTTT
>JBJEXI010000023.1:0-4286 GCA_051885615.1 Thermoguttaceae bacterium | reverse complement strand
AGTGTTCCCCGTCTGAAGATCGCGCCCCCTTCTGTTTCCATCATTCGTAATATCAGCCGAATCCAGAGCTCCACAACCGTCTTCAAAAGAAAATAAAGATTGCGTGGGCGATGAGAAAGCTCTGTCTTTCTTTCCTGTTTTGGTCAGCTTTAAACTTGTACGTTCATCAGAGACGTATACGGAAGCCAAATAATTACTCGAACGCGGGTCGAGCATCGATTCATCGATTAAGGTCCCTGGAGTGACGATACGCGTTACTTCACGCTTGACTATAGTTTTCGTCTTTTTCGGATCCTCCATTTGATCGCACACGGCGACGCGATGTCCCGCTTTGACAAGTCGAGACAAGTAATTATCTAAATGTTGCCATGGAAATCCAGCCATTGGCATTCCATTAGTTTTATTTCGATCGCGTGTTGTCAAAGTAATATTTAAAGTCTGAGAAGCCTTAATAGCGTCCTCGTTAAACATCTCGTAAAAATCGCCCATACGAAACAGTAGCAACGCCCCTTTGGCAGCTTCTTTTGCCGCGTAATACTGTTTCATCATGGGGGTGAGTTCACGATCGTCGTTCATATTATTCCTTCTAATCCGTGGTTCCTATCAAAAGAAGTCTTCTCTCCTCGATATTCTATTATATCGCTTCAGCCAGTCATTCGAGAGTTTATGAGTTATCCAGAAACGTAAAAACCGGATCTCCCAAACAATACAAACCTAATAACCCATCAAATTATTCTAGAAAAACCCAAATAAAATTAACGGTAAAAAACGGTATGAATCTTCAATGATACGGCGACGTCCGCCCCTGTTCAAAATTTAAAAGAAAGTTAGAATGACCGCAGAGATTCACGTTGGAGACCGGGTCGTTTACCCCGTCTCAGAAAATGGGAGCCTACTAACGGATATCCCACCAAATCTCGTCCGATGGGCGAGCGGAGCGACGTCCCTTAGCGAAAGGACTTCTTCAAGCCAAGCCGCTTAAGTATCATATTTTGAGGAGAAATCTCAATGATCGTTACGACAAAAGAACTGTTTAAGGAAGCCTATGGCAAGTATGCAATCGGCGCCTATAACATTAACAATCTCGAACAACTCGTAGGCCTTTTCCGCGGAAATCTTGGAAAGTCCGCCAAGAACGAAGATCCTAACGACGATTCCAAAAGCGCTCCCTTCATTATCCAAATTTCTAGAGGCGCTCGTACCTACACCGATAAGAATTTCCTCGAAGGAATGATTCGAACCGCCGATAAGGTCTTCCCTGAAGCCATTTTCGCGGTTCACCTCGATCACGGAACGGAAGAGGTTTGTTATGACTGCATCGATTCCGGTTTCTATAGCTCCGTAATGGTCGACTCTTCTCACGAAGAATTCGCGAAGAACGTTGAGATCACGAAGCGCGTTGTTGATCGCGCTCACGAAAAGGGTATCGTTGTTGAAGCTGAACTTGGTCAGCTTGGCGGCGTTGAAGAAGACGTTGTTGGTAGCGTTAAATTGACCAATCCTGAACAGGCTGCTGAATTCATTGAAAAGACCGGCGTCGACTCTCTCGCCGTCGCTATCGGAACCTCTCATGGCGCTTTCAAGTTCTCCGGAACTCAGGGATTGCACTTCGACGTTTTGGAAAAGATCCAGAAATCCGTCAACCAAGTTAAGCCCAACTTCCCCCTCGTCATGCACGGTAGCTCTTCCGTTCCGAAGGAATGGGTTGAACGTATCAATAACGCTGGCGGCGCTCTTAAGAACGCTAGCGGCGTCAACGAAGATCAGTATTTCCCGGCTGCTAAGCTTGGCGTTACGAAAATCAATATCGACACTGACGGTCGCCTTGTCTGGTGCGCCATCCATCGTGAATTCTTCCGCGACCATCCGGAAAAATTCGACCTCCGCGAACCTGGAAAACTCTTCATGCCCGCCTACGCCGAATACATCATTCACAAGAATCAGAAACTCGGTAGCGCCGGTCACTTGGAAGAAGTTCGTAAAGTTATCGCCAAGTGATGAATTGAAACCTTCTTTTAGGTTTCTTTCCTCTAAAGCTTGACTCATAGATTGTCGTACTTCCTTCGCGTACGACAATTTTTTTATAATTCCCTCAAGTCATTAACCGGACCTCTCGAAGAAGTTAATAAATTGACTCAAATTGAAATGTCCACAAATATTCGGTTGCGCAAGCAGGAAGAATGTTCAAAATGAAAAATAGGAAAGAATGTAACTATCTAAAGCCAGTCCTATCATTTTTGACGATCCTTGCGTTAGGAATGGGGTTTGACGCAAAAGTTAATTGTCAGGAACCCGATCTTTCAATCAGCGGCGGGATTATGGTTAAACACGGAGGAGGTATTAGAGGAGGAATCTCAAAAGACGATCCCGCTTCAAGCGTGATAGAAATCCAACCGACTCTTGGCGGAAGTCTCGTTGTGCCCAGTTCTATAGTTGGTTCAACATCCAAACTTCGAGCGGAACAAATATCTTATAGGAGATTTGCGCCTCTCGAAAAAGACGACGTCCCTTCTCAAATTAAGATTGCAAACTGGGCCAGCGCTAATAATCTTTCGGCAATTGCAAACGAACACTACCAGCATGTACTGGAGCTGGATCCCGAAAATGAAGAGGCTCATAAAGCCCTTCAGCACGTAAAAGTTAACGGGGTCTGGATATCAAATAAGGAACGGCTCGATCAAAACGGACTTGAACGCATTAATGGGCGAAGCGTCTCTAAACAAGAAGCCGAGCTCATTCGACAACAGAAATCCCAAGAAGAAACCGCGATCTATTGGAAGAAGGAGATTAAGTTTCTATATCAGGAAGCTTTAAAGGGAAATCAAAGAGCCCGTGAAACATTCCGCACAATTCGTGCTCCTCAAGCTTTAGGCCCCTTGTTAAAGACCTTTGCTTCCGAAAAAAAGAACCCAGAGGGACGCATTCTCCTCCTCCAAGGAATGGCGTCAATAGGAACCCCCGCCTCTCTGGCAGAATTGGGGAAAATTGCAATCAGTGATCCAGACGCAGACGTCCGAGTTGCGGCAGTCGAAGGAATATTACGAAAAAGGGAAGCTGCCGCAGACGCTATAGAATATTTTAAAAGGCGATTACGTTCCGAAACAGACGTCGACGCCATCAATAGCGCCGCTTATGCTCTTGGACGTCTTAAAGGGAAAAGCGCTATCCCAGATCTTATCAATTCCTTAGTCATAACTCACAAGCGCCAAATCGTCTCGGGAACGGACAAAACAGGAATGTCCGTGGACGGAACGGGGAAAATTTCCGGTTTTTCTCCAGGGGGGGGAGTTAAAACTCAAACGGTAACGGAAGTAAGTCAAAACAAGATGGTTCATAAAGCTCTTGTCCGTATTGTCGCAGAGAATTATTCTTCTCCTGTTGACTTCGGCTACGATGTTTCTCAGTGGATTAGGTGGCAACGCGAGGTTGAACAATTATCCAATTTCTATCCTAGACGCGACCAATAACCGTAAGAAAAAAGGCTGTTCATAAGGAATTGAACAGTCTTTTTCTATTTACGAGTTCTTTCCTATTTCAAATTATTTACTAATGCGAATGATAAAACCAAGGAGATTTCTCCGAATTTGTGACTCAGTGCCATAACAAAGGTCATTTGATTAGAGTAAATCTGAAAGAAAACACAATATGCAAAGCGCTATTGAAGAGGAGTGGAAAAAAGACGACGTAGAAGTGCAAGATTTGTGTGATGCGTTTCTGAAGAATGATTCGGCTGTACAATTGATTTTAGAGAACACGCCTGTCGTTGGAGTCGATGGGGATACAGGAACAATCATTCTCTCTAGAACGGAAGATGGAAAAATTTTTAAAGAGGCAAACGGAGGGACAAACGTACAAGCAGGAGAACGGACGTATCATAATACCGGCGCTTGCGAGTCACATGCACATATAAAAACAACTTCTCCAAATCATCATGCTGTGACGGCAGTACGTACTCCATTTTCTCGTATCCACGGTCTGTGGTTTATTCAAAGACATTCGTTCGGTAATATGAAGACTGCTAAAGATAAAAGAGAAAACGATACTATGTTCAAGGATCCAGATGAAAATGAAATTACAGCAGATACTCATGGTTTAGTAAAGGTTTTTCTAGGCTATGACCGTAACTTTTCTACAAGTGCAGAAGTCATAAAAGGTTTAAAAGATTTTGAAGCAAACAGTCCAAATGAAACAATTTTGAAAAGATTGAAGTAGAAAAATGATAAGTTTAGTCACAAGAGATTATAAAAATTTTTTTGATTTTATAGATACCGATAGTGGAAATCCGA
>JBJEXI010000022.1:0-20322 GCA_051885615.1 Thermoguttaceae bacterium | reverse complement strand
ACTTTAGAACGACCTACCCGGCAGACTTTGCCCGCTTGCGACTACCTAATCCATTCAAACTCTAACAGGACGGCGCCTATTAAGTGCCGTTTTTCTATGGTTGAATGAGTCGCAACATGACCTTAAAATGGCGTCCGTTTGAGCTCTAAAAGGGCGTAAAAGCGCAAAAGTAAAATTGGCGAGCAATAGTAATTTCACGCGTGAAATTACTATGTGAAAACAAAAAATTGAAACGTGGTCTTCGTTTTTACAAATCTCCGCCCTAAAATCAATCGTAACGGGTAGCCTGGCTATGGCGGCTCGAATCTTCTACGACTATTTACGCGGGCTTCGATTTTGGGTAGAATGGATTTCAGTCACGTTTCGGTTTAGAATATAAATCTGCTGGCGTTGGTTCTTAGTTGTTTTAACTACAGTAATGATATTAAAAGGGTCTTTAAATGCATAAAAATATTTCAAGGCGTGAGGTTCTTTCGTGCGCAATCGCCGGTTGCGTTTCTGCAAGTCTTTTAGGCGGACAGCGTCGCGTTGCCGCCGAGGATAAGGAATATTCGGTTCCTGAAGGCTTCAAGGGCGATATCAAGCAGTCGGTAAGCAAATGGTGCTTCGGCTCTTACCCGTTAGCCGAATTCTGCGACCTCTGCAAGAGCATTGGAATGGTTGGCGTCGACCTCATTAACCCTAGCGACTGGGAACTCGTTCGCGACCATGGCATGACCGTAACGATGGGTAACGTTCCTGAAGTGCAAATTCCTGTGGGAATCAACCGTACAGAGAATCACGACCGTATCGTCGCTTCCTATGAGAAATACATTCCTATGGCGGCGGAACTGGGCGTTCCGAATTTGATTTCGTTGTCAGGCAATTGCAACGGGATGGATCCTCAAGAAGGTCTCAAGAACTGCATTGAAGCTCTTAAACGAGTTGCTCTTATTGCGGAAAAGCATAACGTCACCATTTGCATGGAACTGCTGAATTCGAAAGATCATGGCGATTACATGGCGGACTCTGTGCAATGGGGTATCGATCTTATTAAGGGAGTCGGAAGCGAACGCGTCAAGTTGCTCTATGATATCTATCACATGCACCGCATGGACGGCGACGACATCTATAATATTCGCCGCGCCTTCGATTGCATCGGTCATTTCCATACTGCGGGATGCCCCGGTCGTAACGATCTCGACGATCAGCAAGAACTCTACTATCCCGCAATTATGCGCGCGATCAAAGAGCTTGGATATAAAGGGTACGTTGCGCATGAGTTCATACCCAAACACGGCGTCGATTCGTTGTACGAAGCCGTAAAACTTTGCGACGTCTGATTTTTGTCAAAAGGTTTAGACATTCGAGGGAGTTTGTCGACGACTACTCCCTTTTTATTGCCTCTTTAGAAGGAGATTTAGCGCGCAATAACAAATATGGACGTCCGACATTCCTTTTGATTCCTCTAAGACGTAGGTTTCTCTGTATGCGAGAGGAGTCTGGGGCTCACGTAAGTCAACGAAGACGACGTCCACTTTTTGCTTGGGCGAATTCATGTCTGTAAACGACGTACGGGGGCTTATGGCAAGGAGGTAGTCTATGTTGTCGGGATAGCGTCCAAGATCGGCGTGTTGGCGTATTTCAGAGGCGCCGATAGCGTATGTCGAAGCGACTACGTTCAAAGCGGAATCCATTTCGTCGTCGGAAAGGGGAGACGGATCGGAGACGAATAACTCGTTGGCAAAGAATCGTTCGTAGCGTTCGCGTTCTCCGGCGCCAAAAGTCATTCCGTATGCGAGAATATCAGCGTCGACAACTTGGGTCAGCGTTCCCTGCGTTCCCCAATCCAGTAGTCCTACTTTACGCGCCTGCGCGCGCAGGTTGCGACCAAAGACTTCTTGGAACGTTTCGCAATCTTCTCCAAAAATGAAACGTCCTATCTTGCGATAAATAATCTCCGACATTTCATGGACTTGAACCGCACATTCCGTTTCTGTCTCGCCCTCGGCGACTATCAAAAGCGTAACAACCCCATCGTGCGACGAGATTCTCACCGCAGGACTAGGATGTTGTGTTTTTAAGAAGCCCAAAAGCCGTTCAATTGAAGATTCATCTAGTCCAAACGCGTGAAGACGTTTTGTCTGAAAACGTCTGGTCGCTAAAGATTGAGGTTCGTATACAAATCGACGAATTTCCGACTGAAGGGAATGATCTTCCAATAGTTCGTCAAGATTGGATGGCAAGGAGGGGAATGCAACGAGTAGGTACGACGCGTTCTCGTTCAATCGAGAATCTTGTAAAGGCGTATGTTTGCAGATCGTCTTTAAAAGAAGGATTCCTACTGTTTTATCTTCAGCTGAGATTGCGCCTGTGGACGAAACGCCTTGCGCGTCTTTTGGACTCGAGGAAAAGGAGTACCCGTTGACGGAAGAGTATCCTGACGCCGTCAATTGGGGGACGACTTGTTCTACAAGAACTTCACGCAATGATTGAGGGCTTCCAACGTAAAGAACGACGTCGACGCGTTCCGAGGCCGCCAAAAGGACGTCGACAAGTTTTTCGGAATCTCCTCTAACAAGAGTGAAATAATCGTCGCGCAATCCCATTCTTTCAAGAGCGCGACGTATTGACATAACGTCGTTAAATAGGGGAGCTTCGGACTCGATTTCATCTTCGACGACAATTATTTTCGCCGTTAATTGATTCTTTTCTTTGATGTTTGCCATTGTAGATAAAAGCTTTCGGAGTTCGGAACGTTAAGAGCTGGTCTTTGTATCGTCTGATTTTAGATCAAGCTATCGGGCGTTGGCGCAATTTAGCGTTCGAGACCCGATTGAAGTGGAAAGAGGGGAGTCTGAATTCCCAGGGGTTGATTATAAAAGCTTGAAATAATTTGAAAAGAAAGGCGTTTTTTTTGGCATTTAATTGACTATTTCTTTTGGCGTCGCTATGATTAGGGCGTCTTTCCAATACTAAAACCTGTTTGAAGACGTCCTTGCGCACTAGAGAAGCAAGGCTGTTAAATTCGCCTGTTACTTTTGATTTGTCGTAATTCTTTTTGTCATTAAATAAGGAACCTATCGTTGAAATGGAACTTTGGTAAGAGGGGACTGGCTTTACGCGAAGTAGTTAGTAAGCTCGACGTCCTAAAGATAGTAGCCTATAGTGTTTTTTCTATTTGTCTTGTCGGCTGTTTTTCTTCTCTTGAAGCGGAGGAAACGTCGGCGCGACAATCTTTCACTTTTCGCGCCGAATGGTTTTCCGGCGGGGACATGACCCTTCGAGGACTTCCCTATTCCGATCGATATGTCGCGTTAAGTCCAGGTCCCAATTCCTCCGATTCAAAAGCGACGTATGAACTGGAATTCCCCGAAACGGGCGATTATGAACTGTGGGGATTTTATAGCGCTTGCGACTCTCGACCTCTTACCGTTGAACTGGATGGCAAGGTCGTTTCTGAGAAAGCGTTAGCCGCGACGAACGGCAGCTGGCTGACCAGCGCTTCAACCTGGAATCGAGAAGTTCTTTTAGTTGACGTAACGGCGGGAGTTCACGAGTTAACTATCCATGCGTACTCTCCTGACATTCCTCATTTCAGCGCGTTTAAACTTGTGCCAACCTTTGACTTGAAAAAAAGTTGGAACGTGCCTCGCGCCATTGTAAAACAAAAATTACAAGAGACCTGGCAACCAAGTCCCTGGAGCGGCGGATGGTACGAACCGTATGCGCGCGATCGTTACCAGAAAAGGGAAAGCGGCGAGACCTTTAGCGATCATTTCGCGCGCGAAACGGCGATCGCGCTAGCTCCCAAAGATAGCGCGCATTTTGTCGTTTCGACGTCGCCGATTTCGGATGACGATCGCGAAATCGATTTGTTCGACGAGCTCACCTATACGCCGGGAATGTTTGCGGCGGATAGCGCCGAGCCGGGCTCCGGAACTTTGTTGTACGTTCGCGCACGTATAGACGGTTCGACGGATGAAACGTCGGCGCGGCTTCCAAACTCCGAATCCTTTATTCTCACCGCTGAGCGTTTCGAATCCCTCTTAAACCGCTCTAAAGAAAGTATTGAGCGCTTCCGTCAAGATATTGGCGACGATAGCTATCTGGCGAAATCGTACGAGCGCATCGAAACGATTCGCGAGAATGGGCTACGTTGTTTTTCCGGATTAAACTCCGAGACGTCTGCGGAAGACGCCGAAGAATGTTGCCGCGTTTACTTTGAAGCGGTACGTCTGTATGCCAGAATCGGATGGGCAAATCCGATCTTGGATTTTGATCAACTCCTCTTTGTTTTGAGAAATGCAAGGGATCTTGGTTTACCGCAAAATTATCAGAGCAACTGCGTTCTCAATCCCAACGGTTTTGACGATTCGCTCAATACGCTCTCTTTGCCCTTCGTTTTTGATAAGTCTGATCCGGATGAAGTCGACGACATAATTTCCCAAGATAAGGACGTCGCGCCTTCTTCTCATTCTCTCTTCAAGCCGGATTATCCAACCTTCTTAGGCGATTTAGATTTGCACTTTGACGCCGATAAGGCGCTGGTTTCATCGCTGACTCGCGAACGTCGTTGGAACGTCTTCGAGCTGGATCTTAACGCCGCGATGGAGGGTAAGTCTACCGACGAAATTATGAAGCCGAAGCTTCCGGAAATGCCCGACGCCGATAACTACGACGCGTGCTATATGCCCGACGACTCGGTTATCTTCATGTCGACTGCGTGCTATATTGCCGTCCCTTGCGTGTCCGGCACAACAAGAGTGACGAATACCTTTAAGCTTAACGCGGAAGACAACTCTATTCGTCGGTTGACCTTCGATCAGGAGCATAACTGGTGCCCGACTCTCATGCCCGACGGAAGAGTACTGTATCTTCGCTGGGAATATACCGACATTCCTCATGTTCCGAGTCGTTTGCTTTTCCAGATGAATCCCGACGGAACAAATCAGCGGGCCCACTATGGTTCAAATTCCCTGTGGCCGGTTTCGATGATGTACGCGCGTCCTATCCCCGATTCAACTTCAAAGTTTTGCTGCATCGTGACGGGACATCACGGGGTTTCCAGAATGGGGGAATTGGTTCTTTTTGACGTTCAAAAGGGACGCAAAGAAAATCAAGGCGCTGTTGAAAGGATCTGCGGTTATCCGAAGCAAGTTGAGTCTCGAACTGATCCGAAATATCACTCAACCCTTTGGGGAGATAATATCGTCGACGAGAGCTGGCCGAAATTCTTGCACCCGTTCCCATTGAGCGAAGATTATTATTTGGTCGCAGCTCAACCTGATAGGAACGCCTTGTGGGGAATTTATCTGGTCGATCGGTTCGACAATATGTATCTCCTAATGGAGAACGAGAATTTCGCGTGTTTTGAACCTTACCCTTGGCGCGAGACTGATCGTCCCCCTGTGATTCAGGATCGAGTCGATCTTACGAGTCAGGAAGCGACTGTTTATTGTTCCGACGTCTACTATGGCGACGGATTGAAGAACGTTCCGCGAGGAACTGTAAAATATTTGAGGTTGTATTCTTACAATTACCTCTATCCGATGATCGGCGGCGCTTCGTCGATCATTGGCGTCGACGGTCCTTGGGACGTGCGGCAGGTTCTCGGCGTCGTTCCTGTGAATGAGGACGGTTCGGCTTTGTTTAAAGTCCCCGCGAACGTGCCGATTGCTATTCAGCCTCTTGATGAAAACGGTCAAGCGCTCCAGCAGATGCGTTCGTGGTTTACGGCGATGCCGGGGGAAACTTTGTCTTGCGTAGGATGTCACGAAGATGAGAATACGACGAACGCCGTTTCGAGTTTAGCTTTTAAATCGGACAAGGTCTCGGACATTATTCCATGGAACGGTCCAATGCGCGGCTTCTCGTACGAACGGGAGGTGCAGCCTGTTCTCGATCATTATTGCGTCGCATGTCATGACGGACAGGATCACAATTGGGGCGTCGTCGCCTTTGACTTGCGAGGCGGCAACATCGTTCAAGATTTTGTCAGCGCTCTCCAGATGGGGGAACCGCGCGATAGATGCGGTAAGTTTTCCACCTCCTACCTGAATCTTCAGGCCTATGTGCGAGCCCCTGGACTCGAAAGTGATTACTTCTTGCTCAATCCTATGGAGTTCAGCGCAAATACAACGGAGTTGTATCAGATCTTGGTTAACGGCCACTATGGATTGCAGATGGACGCCGACGCGTGGGATCGTATCATTACCTGGATTGATATGAATACCCCGTACCACGGCACGTGGACGGAATTTGCAGGAGACAATAACGTTAATTATTGGAATAAGCGTCGAAAGGAACTGCTGGAGTTATACGCAAACTTTGAGGACGTCTCCGAGGAAGTTCGCGGGACGAAGTACGATCCCAATCGTTCCGGCGCCTTGACGAAGCTCGAGTGGATGCGCGTTCCTGTTAATACGCGTCTATCTGATTGGGAACGCCAAATTTTCCAAGAGGTCTCCGAAGGAAAGAGAAGCTTTCCGAGCGGAGAGGAGTTGCGCGATCGACTTGAACGCGAATTGCTCCCTCTCGACGTCAAAGCGATTAAGAATAAGCCTCAAGAACCCGGATGGGAAAATCCGAATCGTACGGATTGGAATCGAGTCGCCCAGAAAACGGAAGTTTGGAATATGAGCGAACCGTACTTAGTCCCTAACGAACGCAAGGACGTCGTCGCCACTCCGGATGACGCAAAGGTTGCGGTTGAAACGGACGGCGATACTATGACCGTTCGGTTGACTCCAACCGTGAGTTTGAAGTTGCAAAAGATTCAACCGTTGAATAGCGAGTCGAAATCCCTGTGGGTTGGGACTTATGAAGTAACAAACGCGCAATATGAAATCTTTGATCCAACGCACGACTCCGGCGTTGAATCGCGTCAAGGTTTGTCGCACGGATTCCGAGGCTTTTTCGTCAACGAGCCTGAGTTGCCCGTCTGCCGCGTTTCATTGAACGAAGCGACGGCGTTCTGCGACTGGCTTTCGGAAAAAACGGGGAAAGTCTTCAGACTTCCCAGCGGCGAAGAGTGGAAACATGCCTGTCTCGCCGGCGCGAACACGCCGTTTAGTTTCGGCGACTGGGACGCCAACTACACGCGTTACGCCAATCTTGCCGATCAAACGTTAATCGAATTTATCTGCGACAATTACATTCGTCAAAGGAACCCGAACCCTGCTGTGACGTATTACGACGATTGGGTTCCGAAAGATCGACGTTATTGCGACAACGGTTTCCTTTCGGAAAAACCGGGGCATTATTTGCCGAACGCCTGGGGGTTGTACGACATGCACGGAAACGTTTCCGAGTGGACTTCGAGTTGTCAATCGCCGTCGTATGGCGTCGATTTGATGGATCAACAAGCGCCTTTGTATGAAGCGCGCGGAGGATCGTGGCGAGATCGTCCTTATCGAGCGACCGCGTCGTTCGTGAAGGAGTACTATCCTTGGCAACGCGTTTTCGACGTCGGTTTCCGCGTGGTATGCGAATCCTCGGAGGAGTAAAGCAGAGCGACGCGTACTCGCGTCGCGTTCGAACTCTTGACTAACAGTTTGTCGTTGTTAAAATCTAAGACGCGAGCGTTCATTATCGGGAAACTTATCATGTTTCCGGCGGGTGAACGCTCTCGTCTTATTTAGTGTTTGCGAAAAAGTTCAGATCTTTGGCGTTCAGGAGAAGTTATGAGCCGTCGAAAAATTCTTGTCACTAGCGCTCTCCCATATGCCAACGGCGATATCCATATAGGACATCTCGTTGAGTATATTCAATCTGACGTATGGGTTAGATTTCAAAAATTGCGCGGCGAGGACTGTCGCTATTTTTGCGCGGACGATACTCATGGCGCGGCCATTACCATTTCCGCCAAGAAAAAGGGAATCAGCGAAGAAGAGTTTATCGCCGACGTCTGGAAATCCCATACGGAAGATTTTCGCGGCTTCGACATTTGCTTCGATAACTATGGAAGCACGAACTCCCCTCAGACCAAGAAAATTTGCGAGGAGATCTGGGAAAAGCTCAATAAGGCCGATCTGATCGTACAGCACGAAATCGAGCAGTTTTACGACCCCGTGGAGAAACGTTTTTTAGCGGATCGCTTCATAAAGGGCACATGCCCGAAGTGTGGTCGTAAGGAGCAATACGGCGATAGTTGCGAATGCGGTGCGGTGTATTCTCCGCTCGACTTGATAGAGCCGCATAGCGCCATTTCCGGAGCGAAATTGGAGCTTCGTAGGGCGAATCACTTTTTTGTCGATATTGAAAAAGCCCATGATTTCCTTGCGGAATGGGTTTCCTCTTCCGACGCGCTTCAGCCGGAGATCGCCAATTACCTCAAGGCTCAGTTTTTATCCGACGCGCTCCGTCCTTGGGACGTTTCGCGTCCCGCTCCTTATTTTGGATTTAAAATTCCGGACTCTCCCGACAACTATTGGTATGTGTGGTACGACGCTCCAATCGGGTACATTGGTTCTACCGCGCAGTGGTGCGAGCAGAATAACGAAAAACTCGACGATTGGTGGCGTGATCCGAATACGGAAATCCATCATTTTATCGGGAAGGATATTACGTATTTTCACACCCTTTTCTGGCCGACGACCCTTAAAACGGCAGGCTTCAATCTTCCTAAGAAGGTGCACATTCACGGGTTCCTCACCGTGGACGGAGAGAAGATGTCGAAGTCTAAGGGAACTTTCGTTTTAGCTAGAACTTATTTGAAGCATCTTGATCCTTCCTATTTGCGTTACTTCTTCTCTTCGAAGACTTCCGGTCATGTCGACGACCTTGATCTGAACTTGGAAGAGATGGAAGTGAAGGTAAACGCAGACGTCGTAGGCGTCATTGTCAACCTTGCTAGTCGAACGGCAAAATTTGCGGCGTTGACGGGGTTGGCGGAAACCTATCCGGACGACGGAGGGCTTTTTGCACAAGCGGCGGCGCTATCGGATGAAATTGCGGCCGCCTATGAAGAGTGCGACACTGCGAAGGCGATCAAGCTTATTCTTGAGTGCGGATATCGCGCGAATCAATATGTTGCGAATACCGAGCCCTGGAATTTGAAGAAAGAATGGGCTCGACTTGAGGCGGACGAGTCGGCGTCCCCTGAAGCTCGTCTTGCTGCAAGAACTAAATTGCAGAATGTGGTTACAGTAAGTTTGAACCTTTTCCGTCAAATTGTCGTGTATTTGGCTCCTGTTCTTCCTGATTTAGCTCGTAAGACCGAACAGTTGCTCAATACGCCGATTAAGCATTGGAACGACGCTAAGTCTAAAATTCTAGGAACCGTAGTAAACGAGTATTCCTATATGATGACGCGCGTTCCGAAGGAAGGAATCTTAGCAATGTTGGAAGAATCCAAAGAGGCAAATACCGTTAATTCGACAGCGACTACGGAAGAAGCGCAGTCCGTCGAAACGAACAAGTGGAACGATACGGCTCAGAATTTAATCGACGAGCCTATTGCGGAAACGATCTCCATCGACGATTTCGCGAAGGTCGATCTGCGCATTGGCCGAATCATCGAGGCAGAACAAGTTAAAGAGGCGCGCAAGCTTTTGCGACTTCGTATTTCCCTCGGCGGCACGGAAACGCGACAGGTCTTCGCCGGGATTAAGGCCGCTTATCCGGAGCCCGAGAAATTGATCGGACGTCTTGTCGCTTTCGTCGCTAATTTGCAGCCTCGTCAAATGAAGTTTGGACTTAGCGAAGGAATGATCGTTGCCGCCGGTCCCGGCGGATCCGACGTCTTTGTGCTTTCTCCCGACGAAGGCGCTCAACCTGGAATGAGACTTCACTGAGAAGTTGTCGTTTTTCTTTGCGCCCCTTTACAACGAGTCTGTTCGGTATAAAATACCTTTAGTAACTTTGATAAGCGCGGTGAAGTTACCTTGCCGCGCCCTTTTTTTTTTTCGCTTGTCGCTGTGATTGACGCCCCTTTATTCCTACTGTTGAGTGGATAAATATGGCGGTAAAAAAAAAACTACGCTTAGAACGACGAGCGCGCATGTTGTGTTTCTTCTTTCTGGGCTGTTTTATATTTGTCCGTTAAAGTCTTTGTGTGATCTCCTGCATGTGTAGACACACATTAAACTCAGGATGTGTTTTATGACAAAACATATTTTTGTTACAGGCGGAGTCGTAAGTTCTCTTGGAAAAGGTCTGACAAGCGCGTCTATTGGCATGTTGTTGGAGAGTCGCGGTCTCTCTGTCAGAATGCAAAAACTCGACCCATACATCAACGTCGATCCGGGAACGATGAGCCCGTATCAACATGGCGAGGTATACGTTCTTGACGATGGAAGTGAAACGGATTTGGACTTGGGGCACTATGAGCGTTTCACCCATTCTCCGCTTTCAAGGGATAGCAACTGGACAACGGGGCAAATCTACCAAAGCGTCATCGATAAGGAACGACGCGGCGTTTATCTTGGAAAGACCGTTCAGGTAATTCCTCATATAACCAATGAGATTAAAGATTGTATCCGTAGACTTGCGTCCGACGACGTCGACGTTGTGATTACGGAAATAGGAGGAACGATCGGCGATATTGAAAGTCTCCCGTTCCTTGAAGCGATTCGACAGTATTCGAACGACGTAGGGAAAGAAAACTGTTGCTTTATTCACCTCACGCTTGTTCCTTATCTTAAAGCGGCGCGCGAGTTGAAGACCAAACCGACGCAGCACAGCGTCGGTCAGTTGCGCCAAATCGGTATACAGCCCGATTTCATCGTGTGCCGTACGGAACATCCAATAGCGCAGGAAGATATTGAGAAGATCGCGCTCTTCTGCAACGTACGCGCGGATCATGTTGTCGAAGAACTTGACGCAGATTTTTCAATCTACGAAGTGCCGCTCTCTCTTCTCGATCATAAAATCGATCAAATGCTTGTCGATCGATTGGGACTTACTAACGCGAAGCAACCAGATCTGTCCAAATGGCATGAAATTCTGAACGTTTTGCATAAGCCTCAGGCGGAAGTGACGATTGCCGTCGTTGGCAAATACGCTAAGCATAAGGACGCTTACAAGTCTATCTATGAGGCGCTGGATCATGGCGGGATTGCGAATGCCGCTAATATTCGAATCTTACGTATTCAGAGCGAGGACGTCGCTCGTGAAGAGACGCGCGCGTTGCTGGAAAAAGTGAACGGAATCCTTGTTCCTGGCGGGTTTGGCGATCGCGGCGTCGAAGGAAAAATCGACGCAATCCGAATTGCGCGCGAACACAAGATTCCTTTCTTTGGCATTTGTTTGGGTATGCAATGCGCAGTTGTGGAGTATGCTCGAAATGTATTGGGTATGCACGACGCGAATTCGACAGAGTTTGATAAAGACGTCGAGTATCCTGTGATCTGCCTTATGGACGAACAACGTTCTGTTACCAATATGGGAGGGACGATGCGACTTGGCGCCCAGCCGACGTGTCTCCTTGCGGGTTCGCGAGCGGCGAGCGCGTACGGAACTCTCGACATTGAAGAACGTCATCGACACAGGTATGAATTTAATTACGAGTACCGAGACAGATTTATCGACGGCGGATTGACGATATCAGGAACGAGTCCGGATGGAAAATTGGTCGAAGTCGTTGAGATAGAAGACCATCCGTGGTTTGTCGCCGTTCAGTACCATCCAGAATTTAAATCCAAACCTACGGTGCCTCATCCTCTCTTTAGAGCGTTTGTGGCGGCGGCGATCCGTTATAAACGCTCCCTAAACGGCGTCGAAACGGAATGATTGCCGTTTTAGAAGTTGGTATGATTGAGAAACGTCTGGCAGGTCTGTCAGACGTTTCGTAACAAATAGCTAGACTTGGTGGGAAATTACTCGTGGACTTTTTACAATTATCCGGAAAGCGATTTTTGATTTTTGGCGTCGCAAATAAGAAAAGCGTCGCGTATGCCGTTTCAAAGTTGTTGAAAGACGAAGGCGCTGAGTGTGTTTTCGTCGTTCAAAACGACGCCATTTCAGAGCGAGTGAAAAAGTTATTTCCCGATTCTGAAATATTTACTTGCGACGTCGAGAAGGAAGAAGAAATCAAAAGCCTCCGAACGAAAGTCGGCGAGAAGTATGAGTCTTTTGACGGAATGTTACATTCCATCGCGTTTGCGGATTATTCCGAAGGAATGAAGCCGTTCCATGAGACTCCCAGACGCGCTTTTTTACAGGCTTTGGAGATATCGTGCTTTTCGCTCGTTGAACTTTCGAACGCTTTTTCCGACCTGTTTACCCCGAACGCGTCCGTTGTTACGATGTCGATTTCAACAACGCAGATGGCAAGCGAGAATTACGGATACATGGCGCCGATTAAGGCGGCTTTGGATTCTTCTCTCGCTTTCTTGACGAAATCGTTTTCCTCTTTTTCCAACGTTCGCTTCAACGCCGTGGCTCCGTCGTTGTTGAAAACTTCGGCTTCCGCAGGGATCCCCGGATATTTGGATTCCTACCTCTACGCGGAGCAGGTGATTCCGAGAAAAAGCCCAGTACAGACAGAGGAGGCCGCCGCCGCCGTCGTCTTCTTGCTCAGTCCTCGATCCAGCGGTATCGTCGCCCAAAAGATCGTGGTCGACGCCGGAATGGCCATAAACTACTTCGATAAAAAAATTATTGAATCTGTCGTTAAAGAAGTCTGAGGAGCTTGAAAGGAATGACGAGTTACTGCGGGAGACGTTATGATACGTTGGAACCTGTTAAAGTCAATCTGTTAGATAGACAAATTTCCTCTGTCGAGTATCTTGCAGATACCTCGATCGACGACGAGCTGCCGATTATCGCGCCTGGCCTCTTTGATATCCAAGTCAATGGAGCCGTCGGCGTTGAGCTTTCTTCGTCCAAACTTACCGTAGACGGAGTTGTTGCGGTTCTCCGAAAGATGTTGCGCGACGGCGTTTTCAGATGTTGTTTAACCCTCACGACTAACGATCAGAAGGTCATGCTTCACGCGGCTAAAACAATAGCCGACACGCTTGACGCATATCCAATTTATCGACCGATCGTTTGGGGAATCCATCTCGAAGGTCCCTTTATTTCTTCCGCAGAAGGCGCTATTGGCGCGCATCCGAAACGTTTCTGCCGCGATTATTCGGAGAGTTTTATTCGCCAGATGCAAGAATATAGCGGGGGATTGATCAAGCTGGTCACTCTGACGCCGGAGTATCCTGGGGGCGGGGCTTTCGTGCGCTTCCTGAGGTCGATGGGAATCGTCGTTTCTATTGGACATACGGACGCAAACGCTTCTCAGATTGACGAGGCGGTGAGAGAGGGGGCTTCCTTATCGACGCATTTGAGCAACGCCACGCGGCATCTTTTACCTAAGTGGGAAAATTACTTCTTCGCTCAACTTGCCGATGATCGCCTCAAGTCAAGTATCATAGTCGACGGCTTTCATATTTCCCCAGAGCTTGTTAGAATTATTGTAAGAACCAAAGGGCTAGAGAATCTTATTCTCATCAGCGATCAATCTCCTCTTGCGGGCTTTCCGCCCGGTAAGTACTCGATGGAACTCTGCGATTTTGAGATTCAACCCAATGGTAAAGTTACATTGGCGGGCGATCCGAATCTTCTGGCTTGCGCTTCTTTCCCTGTCTCGAATTGCGTAATGAATTTGGCGTCGATAGAGAATCTCCCATTAAATCAGGTTTATCCATTAGCGTCGACTTCTCCTGCGAGATTACTTGGGGCTCCTGATTTTAGTTCGGGGGAAGGGGACTTTTTACGGGTTGGCGCGGACGCCGATTTTCTACTATTTACCCCTTGCCCCGCTAAGTTTGGCGCTCTTGGAATCTTAGATGGTCGCTCTTTCGAGACTGGTCGTTTCATTTTTCAAAAGATTCTTTGGAAGGGTAGCGAAATAGAACCGACTGAGAAATAAGATCGAGAATTTTCAGATAGAATCGAGAGAGAGGTTTAAAATGAAAGTATTGCTTATTAATGGCAGCCCCAACGCCGCTGGAAACACTTACATTGCCCTAAACGAGATGGTCAAGGTTTTCGCTGGAAACAACATAGAGACTGAGATTGTTCACGTCGGCAATAAAGTCGTACGCGGATGTATCGGGTGCCGAAAGTGTCGAGAAAAGGGGAAGTGCGTTTTCGACGACGTCGTCAATGAGACGGCGCCCAAATTTGCAGAATGTGACGGTTTGGTGGTTGGTAGTCCCGTGTACTACGCTTCCGCTAATGGAACGATGATCTCTTTCCTTGATCGTCTCTTCTTTAGCTCTTCCTTTGATAAACGAATGAAGGTGGGGGCGAGCGTTGTCGCCGCTCGTCGCGGGGGGCTTTCTTCTACTTTTGACGGTCTGAACAAATATTTCTCGATTTGTGGAATGCCAATCGCTTCCGGCCAATATTGGAATAGCGTTCATGGTCGCGTTCCTGGAGAAGCGACGTACGACGAAGAAGGTCTTCAGGGAATGAGAACGCTTGCGAACAATATGGTTTTCTTAATGAAGTCGATCGCTTTAGGTAAAAAAGAGTTCGGTTTACCTGAACGCGAACAGCCTATCATGACGAATTTCGTGCGTTGAAACCCTAAAAATGAAGGGAAAGAACAGCTCGTTCGGTCGTTCTTTCCCTTGCTGACGTCGGCTCGCGTAAAAGCGATAATTCGTTACTCCGCGTCGTCAATATTATTGACTATGCAGGCTTTACGACAATCGTTTTGAATTTTGGCGGCGCCACGCAGTATGTTTTCTGACACAATAGCCTTCTGGGCTGTTTCTTTTACGAGCACATGATTCTTATCTTCCTGGAAATTGCTCCCGCGAATCATTACTGAACCGCCCTCAATGTTGATCGCGAAGTTTCCCTTCCCGTTGCGATCCCACTGAACGAATTCGCAGTCGCTGAAAGACGTTAGCCCGCGACCTGATAGACGCGCAATTTGCTCGCAAGGTCCCCAGAAAGCGCAATTATTGAAACGGATCGTTCCCGTATTGGTTTCTGTTACAACGACTTGCGTCGGATTCTCCCCGTTCATCGCCACAAACTCGCCATTGGTGATCAGGACTCCGAATTTGGCGCTTTGTTCCACGAGGACTGCGGTATGACATGCGTCGGCGCCGATCCCTAAGAAATTACCGTTGCATATTCCAGCTTCGCTTCCGCCAAATTCATATCCGACGGAATACCCGAAGCAAAACGTATTTAATACGTAGTGCCAGTCGGTACGCTTGAAAATAAAGGCCTCTCCATTTTCTTGTTGCCACTTAAAAAGTCGTGGCTTCATGCTCCACCAGGGGTTAAAATGGACATTCTCTATTCTGCCGATATCATAGATTTTATCGACAAAAATTCCTCTGCGTAAAGGTTGGCCGTGGATATTGCGGATTAATGCTCGTTCGTTTTGCGAAGCGTCGATACCATTGAAGGGGTTTAGAAGTTCCACATCCAATACCGCCGGATTTTTCCCGCGCATTTTGATTGCCCACGGGTAAGGGACGGGGACGTCGTTCTCATTTTGGTTGGGCCAATACATAACGATCCCCTGGAGAACGCTGTTCGTATTCAATGTAATGAATGCTTCCCCTTCTTCATTGTCCGCGTTTCCAGTGATAAGGAATGTCGCTCCGTCGTCGGTTGGCTTAGGGAGTCCTTTGTCGCGGCAACCGTTGTGGGCGGTTACCGAATTCCACGGGCCTCTCAACGTAACGCTCTGGGGAATGACGAGCGACCCTGTAAACAAATATTGTCCGTTAGGGACGAGGACTACGCCGCCTTGAGAACCAATAGAGTCTAGGGCTTTTTGAAAAGCTTCCGTGTTATCGGTCGTTCCATCGCTTTTAGCGCCATAATCGAGAACATTAACGACTGCGCCCGACAGATCGTTGTTGGGCGCTTCTATGTCTTCTGGCGCTTGTCCATTACATACGGAGAGAAATGTTTGAAGGACAATGCAGAGACTAACGAGTAGAAGATTTCTTAAAATATGCATCTATTACCTCAGAAAAAGGGGCTAAACAGAACGTGTCTGACAATTTGACAAATAACGGTCATTTCGGATTAGATTGGGATCTTGGACGATTGCGTTCGTACATTTCACTAATCTTCTTGACTATGTATTCATTAGCCTGATCTTCCGTCATTGAGCGATAGATTTCAGGAAGGATGGGTTCCCCGTACTCAATCACGACGCGCTTCTTAAATGGCGAAGGATATTTTTGGGTACGCGGGAAGGCTTCGAAAGCTCCTGATATGGCGACCGGGACAATAACGGAGTCTGTCTTAGAAGCAATTGCGATGTAACCTGACGTAAAGGGCGCAAGCTCTCCGTCAAAGGAACGACTGCCTTCAGGGAAAATAAGAACTGCTTCCGAATTCTTTAAACGTTTCATTGTCTCGCGAACTCCCTGAAATCCCAGACCGTCCTGATCGAGTGGAATAGCGTCAACGGAGTCGATGAGTTTGCCGAACGGTTTGAATTTAAAGAGAGTTTTTCGCGCCAAATAATTGGTCATGCGATAATACCCTGTTCCAATAGCGGGAGGATCTAAAAAACTCTGATGATTAGCGACAAGTAAAGTTGGTCCGGACTTGGGAACATTGCGCGAGTTGATATATTTAGTTCGAAAATACAACTTAATGAATAAATATAAAGAGAACTGGCAGACATGATACCAAAAAGCATGCGCTTTTGTTACAACTCGTTTGCCAGAACGTTTTGTCGTCTTTGTTTCTTTTGCTGTCATCTGATCTTATGGGCTTGGGCTTATTAAATAACGGGCGCTACGGAGATATTAGAAGTCTTTGTCGAACGCTTAAAAAATAAACTCCGAAGATTCCTCCGGAGTTTACTTAGTTAAACTGTCTTACGAAGATCAACGAATGGAATCCAGGGACCAGTATACCGATTCTTTAATCTTCTTGTCCTGAGGAATGAGATTCGTTTTCTTCAGACGCTGCGCAAGTTCCGTGCAACTATTCGCAAAGAGCGGAGATATTTCGATCACGGCGTCTTGCGCAACTTCGATTCCAAGATGAGAGAGCCATCTCTTGTACAAACCGCTGAGATGCTCGCGTACGGTCTTTGGGGTGTCTTTGGCCTCTCGGGGATGATTCTTCAGAGGGCCGAAGCACGTTTCTTCCTCGATTTCTACCACGATAGGATTTTTAGCGATTGGGAGAAGATCGAAGATGAATTTCTCATATTTGATGGCGTTGGGCGTCTCAGGCTTGACTTTGGTTCCAAAAAGAGGTTCGCCCTGCTCGTTCTTGAGTTTTTTGTCTAAGACGATATAAGGAACCTTCTTTTTCGCCAGATGGAAGGGGAGCGACGAGGAGAAGGACGCGTTCTTCTGGAGTAGGTCAAGATTCATCATATGGACGGCGATGGAGCCGGCCCATATCGCCAACGAGCCGTCCGGTTTGCGTCTTTCAGCCGCAGAATCTGGCAAATCGCTGTATTCAATCACGTGCAACTTTCCATCGACGAGAACCATGTTGCCAACGCGGTCTTTGGGGTTTTGTTTCCTAATGACTTGGGTTGCGAATTCGGATTTGCTCAGAACATGGTAGCCAATGAATTCCGGACTGCAAATGTCAATGATAGGATTGTCGATTTGGAAATAGAAGATTTCCTCAACTCCTCGTTTTTTAAGTTCGGTAAGAATCCCATGTTCGCGAACTGTTGGAATAGGAGAATCGGGTTGCGGCGAATTGATCGCTGCGAGCATACCGCCATGTCCGTCAGGGCTTCTGGCGATTTGAGACTTGCCGGCTAACAATACTTTTCCAGAATCAAAATCGACCGAAGGCATTGTTCCTTGGCAGAAAATCAGAACGTCTTCAGCGGGCAACCCAAAATTGTTGTTTTCTTTAAAGAAATCAATCGTTTCTTGATGGGTGGCAGGGCTCGTTTGAATACAGAATGGTAGGCGAGTGTTGTATTTTTTACACATCGCTTGGATACGTTCGATGTGGATTTGGAACAAGGTCGCCTGAGAAAGGGGGCCGATTGGGTAAATCCCCTTAGCGTGAGGGAAGTCAAGACGCGTGCCTTGCCCCCCCGCGACTACTACGATCGCGATTTTGTGAGCGCGAAGAAATGCCTCGCCCGCCTTAACGGCCTTCAACGGCGTAATTTCATCAGTCGTTTCGTCCAATTTAGTCGCGGGAGATTGAGGAAACGGGGAATTCGGAGAACCGTCGTAGTCGCGCAAGTCGCTCAATTTAAAGGCTACTGGATCTTCAGCCTTGTCTGCGAGGGCTGCGGCTGCCGGAGGATCATATCGATGGATGAAAAGTTTTTCGAGATATGAGAAGTCGATCTTTTCGATTTGATCGCTTAACGAAACACGCTCTTCTTCCGTCAGTTCATCCCAGAAGGTGAGTAGATGTTCTTGCCCATATGGACGTAATTTTTCGAGAAGGTTTTCTCGCGCAACAGCCATTTAATTCATCCTCAAATGATAACAGCCTCATTGATTAGTCTGGAAAAACTCTTGAACCGTTGATCCAGACAAACGTCAAACTTTAGAAGAAGCCTTTTGTGGAAAATGCGACAATCGTTTCTTAAAAGTCTTTGAAATTGTTAAAATAATTTTATCGTGTGTTTTTGAAAAAAACAAGGCCTATCAGGTTTAAAGCTTAATATCCTCTCGACCGGACTAAAGTTGTTTTTTTTAGCCAGATATAGACAAGCGGAGGGGTTTAGGCGATAATGTACGGGCCGTTCGTATGTCCAGTTCAGTTCGCTGAAGGTGGTTGCGAATGCGTTAGTGAATGCCTTTGTAGGAATTAGGGGCGTCAGAACGACGCGTCCTCGCCTCCCCCCTCCATGGTTGAGCGACCTGACTTCCTTCTTTATAGAGAGTGTAAGTTAAGTCGCCGTTGTTTTTATAGTTCTCAATTCAACGGTGGGGTTATAGAGAGGGTTATATTTAATACCTGCGGGGGTAGTTTGTATCCATGTAAGTAACATTGAAGAGGCGATGCAATGGGAAATGAATCCGACGTCATTGTCGAAACTAAGAACCTGACCAAAACCTACCGCGACTTTTGGGGTCGGCAAAAAGTTCGTGCGCTTAAAGCTCTTGATCTTGAAATTCGAAGGGGTGAGATTTTTGGACTTCTTGGTCCGAATGGTTCAGGAAAAACGACGACTATTAAATTGTTGTTGGGTCTTCTTTTTCCAACCAGCGGCGAGGTAAATATACTTGGTCGTCCGGCGTCAGACGTAGCCAAAAACGAACGTATCGGTTACTTGCCCGAGGAGTCGTATCTCTATCGATTTTTGAATGCGGAAGAGACACTGGACTTTTATGGTCGACTCTTCAAAATTCCTTCGGCGATTCGACGTCAAAAGGTTGCGCAGCTGATTCAGATGGTTGGTTTGGACACTGCTAATAAACGCCAGTTACGCGAATATTCCAAGGGAATGACGCGTCGACTCGGCCTTGCCCAGGCTCTTATCAACGATCCCGACCTGATCGTCCTTGACGAGCCTACGAGCGGTCTTGATCCGATTGGTACGCGCAATATGAAGAAGTTGATTCTACAACTTAAGGAGCAGGGTAAGACGATCATCATGTCAAGCCATCTGCTCGGCGACGTCCAAGACGTTTGCGATCGCGTCGGTATTCTTTATCAGGGCGAGTTAAAAGAGCTTGGACGCGTTGAAGATCTTCTCAAAGTCGTCGATCAGACGGAAATTCGCGTTGCCGGTCTTAGCGAAGAAGCGAAGCGGAAGATCGAGAAAGTTATTGAAGAAGACAAGTCTCGTCTGGTCTTCTGCGGTAATCCTACAACCTCGCTGGAAGATTTGTTTCACGATATTATTGCTGAAAGTGAAGCTCGTCCTGGTAAACGCGTTCGTGGAGGAGAGAACGGGAAATGATTTTAGAAAACCCAATCCCACCTTTCCTTGAATGGATAGGACCAGCCGTCTTAAATTGGCTGATGGCTGTCGTTGCATTGTCTTTGTTGGCCTGCGTTATTAGCCTTGTGATTTTGTTCATTTACAAAGGCGTAAAACGCGGCGGACAAAGTTTGGCGTCCGCTATTGCCGAAGCATGGAGGGAATTGTTTCGCTTTTCCTGGAAGCGTTGCTTCGCGATGGCTCTTTTGGCAATTCACGAGTCTATTCGCAAGAAAGTCGTCGTTATATGCGTCGTCTTTCTCGTGCTCCTGATGTTTGCCGGTTGGTTTTTGGACCCGGGAAGTAAAGACCCTGCGCGTTTATGCGCGTCCTTTGTTTATCAAACAACAACGTACCTTGTTCTGTTGTTGGCTCTTTTCCTCAGCTCCTTGAGTCTTCCTTCCGATTTTAAATCGAAGACGATCTACACGATCGTTACGAAGCCTGTTCGTTCCAGCGAGATCGTCTTAGGACGAATTATCGGTATCGGC
>JBJEXI010000021.1:0-20886 GCA_051885615.1 Thermoguttaceae bacterium | reverse complement strand
ATTTTGTTTATTGGAGGAATCATTTGGAGACGGAGAACCGGAGCTCGCCCGGAGCGTAATGATCGTCCTATGAAGGATGAAAATATATCCCGCAGAGACAAAAAAGAGAGGAGTGCGCGTTGTTCATTCATCCCTGAAGAGCCCGGTGATTTTGACGAGCAAGACGAATATCTTTCAGCTAATGAAGAAGCAAATAAGGCACGTCAGAAAAAAGATTTACATAATTCGTCAGTTAATGTGGTCGGGAATGGTAACGACGCTGAATCCGGCAACGTAAGCGATTATTGGAAACGGCGACAAGAGGCTCTTGAGTGTATCAATCGCAAAACATTGATCCATTCCAATTAGACGTCTGATTTAGGAGCCTATTGCAACTGACAGGAAAGACGCTTGGAGCGCTCTAATTCGTCTATCTTGCGATGAGGGTAGCAGGGCTTTTTTCATATCAAAAAGCTGATTTTAGGATGAAGACGAACGAGTTGTCGAGATTTAGCGCGCTTGACTGTTGATGAAATACGACAGTAGAGAATGAGAGGTTTCAGGAGGAAAATATGAAAGACCAGTTCTCGTGTGGAAAAGGGGGCGCGTTCGATTCTCAAGCCTCTCCTATTGTCGAAAATCAAAACGGCTCTAGGCGTGAAGACAGGTCTGTTTCTGAGGAGGTGGAAGAATCAAACAATACGTCAGGTTACGCCGAGAAGGAGATTCGTCAGATCATTGAATCCGCTCGAACAGAGATTGCGTCGTTACAAGAGAGCGCGCTAAATAGTATAGCTCTCGAACGCGCGCAATTAGATAGCGATCGACGGACGCTCGAAGCGAATAGGCAAGAGTTGGAGGCCAAAAAGAGCGAAGTTGAGACGCGCATTAAGGTCATGGAGAATGAAGCCTTTGAAGAGGCGCGTCAAAAAGGATATAACGAAGGATTTGAAACAGGTTACGAAGAGGGCGTAAGCGAGGGACGCGAGGAAGCCCAAAAAAGCTTTGACGAGGACGTTGAAACAGAGGTTCAGCGTCGATTGAAAGACATGTCGAACGCGGCCCTTGAGCCATTGCGCACACTTTTTAGGGAAATGAATAATACACGGCATCTTCTCTTGAAAAATTGGGAAGAAAATATTTTGCAAATTGCTGCGGCGATCGCATATCAAGCCATCATGAGAGAGGTGAGCGTTTTTAAAGACGTCCCATTGGCGCTGTTAAGAGAAGCTTTAGATTTATCGATGAATTGTACTTCCCTGAAAATTCGAATGAATTCTCAAGACATACAGAATTTGCAAGAACCGATAAAGATGCTTTTGGAAGAGACCGGGAATCTTGCAAAGGCGGAGATTGTCGCTGATCCGAAGATTACTAGCGGGGGATGCGTCGTCGAAAGCTCTCTTGGCGTCGTAGACGAACGTCTGGAAGCTCGGCTGGAACGGATCATTTCCGAACTTTCAGAATAACGAGCAGTGAAGTTTTACGCGCTTGGGATTGTCAATCTTTCATGAACTCACCTACTTTTTTAAAGACGATTGTCGAACAAATTCAAGGCATTGCGCCAGCGAAGATTATTGGGAGCGTTATTCGTACCGAGGGCATGACGATCTCTGCTCAAGGTTTTGCCGCGCCTATTGGCGCAATCGCACGTATTGATAGTCGCGACGAGGCTCGACCTTTATTGGCGGAAGTGATTGGATTTCGAGATAACCTAACGGTCTTGTATTCCTACTCCGATTTAAAAGGAATCAGGCGCGGCGCCAAAATAGAACTTGTAAAAACGCTGCCGTGGTTAGGAGTTGGGGATCAGTTGCTAGGAAGGGTTGTTAATGCCTTTGGACAAACGATCGACGCGGGACCGACGCCTGTCTTGACGACGCGCGTTCGTTATGATAGCGTTCCGCCTGATCCTTGTTCCCGTCCGCGTATTCAGACGCCTATAACAACGGGGGTTCGCGCTATCGACGGCCTTCTTACGTGCGGACAGGGACAACGCCTTGGAATTTTTGCCGGTTCTGGCGTTGGAAAAAGCGTTACGTTGGGGATGATGACGCGGTATACCGACGCCGACGTTGTCGTCGTTGGTCTAATTGGCGAACGCGGACGTGAAGTCAACGATTTTGTAGAGAGAGAGCTGGGGAACGAAGGTCGGAAAAAGAGCGTAGTAGTCGTGTCAACGTCGAACGAACCCCCATTAATGCGGGTACGAGCCGCTTACGCATCTATGGCGATTGCGGAATACTTTCGAGATCAAGGGAAAAACGTTCTCTTTTTGATGGATTCGCTTACTCGTTTTGCAATGGCTCAACGTGAAATTGGTCTTGCCGCGGGAGAACCGCCTACGTCTAGGGGATATACGCCGAGCGTTTTTTCATTGTTGCCGCGGTTTGTAGAACGCGCCGGTCGAACAGGCGAGGGGAGTATTACCGCTTTTTTTACGGTGCTTGTCGAGGGGGACGATCAACAGGATCCGATTTGCGACGCCGTAAGAGGAATGCTTGACGGTCATATTTGGCTCTCTAGAAAGCTGAGCGTTCGCGGGTTTTATCCGGCGATCGATGTACTTAATAGCGTGAGTCGCTTGGCAAATTTTATATGTTCCCCTGAACAGAATAGACTTGCCGGAGAGATTAGACGACTTCTAGGAATATATGAAGATTCTGAAGATTTAATTGCCGTGGGGGCGTACAGAGAGGGAACTTCGGAGGAAATAGACAAAGCAGTTCGGCTAAAACCTCTAATCGACTCATTTTTGAAACAACAGGTGAATGAGAAAGCGTCTTTCCGAGAGACCCTTGAGGGGCTGAGGAGTATCTTTACGCATGAATGAGACTCTCGCTTAAGCAAGAGTCTCGTCTACGATCTTGCTACCGTAGCCTTCCCGCGAGGGTTTCAGACGCCAGAGCGTCGATCATATCGAGAGTTGCCGCTTCGACGGCCCCTTCCCAATTGACTTCTCCAAATTTCTCTTTATATGCTTCCGCTTTGTATGCGAATAGAATACCGCGGGAATTATTGACTATAGCTCCAAGTCCTTTATCATCGAAAGCTCCTTGCACATCTTTGGCTCCGCCTCCTTGACTTCCGTATCCAGGAACGAGGAACCAAACATGAGGAAGCTTCTCCCTAAGTTGAGAAAGTTGTTCCGGCCAGGTTGCTCCGACGACTCCGCCGACATTGCCGTATCCGCATTCGACATTTGTCTCTTGGATACTTTGTGAAGATAGCTTTTCGACATAATTCCCAACTTTTTGATAAAGCGGTTCGTTGTCAACTAGAAGATCCTGGAACTGGGAGCCGCCCTTATTGGACGTTTTAATAAGGATAAAGACGCCCCCCTGGCGTTTATTTGCTACGTCGACGAATGGCGTCAGACTATCGTCGCCAAGATAGGGACTAACCGTCAGGGCGTCCGCCCCCCAAGGACTGGTACATGCCGGACCAATCAAACCGTTTGCGTAGGCGGTAGCGGTGCTTCCAATATCGTTACGCTTGCCGTCCAAGATTACCAGTAGTCCCTTTTCTGAAGCATAATGAATGACATTGGCAAGGCACTGCATCCCCGCTGGACCGTACTGCTCGAAGAATGCGCTTTGAGGTTTAACCGCCGGAACGAGCGGAGCGACGATATCGATAACCTTTTTACTAAAAGTCTCGAAAACCTCCGAGAGATGCAGAGGATTATTTTCGGACTTATTCGTCTTCAACGACTCGGGTATGGAGGCCCATCGAGGATCAATACCCACTAAAACCGGCGTCTTTTTCAGACGAATTTGAGTTGCAAGACGGTCAGAGAACGTTTTCACATGTCTCTCCTATGATTTTGTGATATGTGCAATTTGAAAAAAATTACTGTTATTTGTTGGCTTTTGAAATACTCGCGTCTTCTTGACCGGAATGAAGACTATCCCAATTTACTATGTCCAGTAATGAAATCGTGTCCTGTTGGGCTTCTCCATTTTCAACGGGATCGTCGGCGTTTGTTTCAAGAGACAGCAATTTTTCAAGATCATTCCATTTAGGGTTGTTGTCGGTTCCAGGCGAAAGAACCATATTGTTTTCAGCAACCCACTGTACGACGGACAAATCAAATTGGGATGGATAAACCTTCCTCATTCGCTCTATGACGGCGCGTCCTTGCAACTGAACGTTGGGATCTTGCTCCCACTTGTCGATCAAAGGCTGTAAGTTCATTGCAACGTATGCAAGAAGGGCCGCAACCGCATAGAAGACAATAGTCGACGGAAGCCGTTTATAGTCAATTATCTTTAGGGCGGTTCCAAAAGAACTTTTTACAAGCGTAGAACGGGAACTCCTTTTTGTTGTTCGCGAATCTGAAGATTGGATTAGGCGCGCGCTTGACAGTTCATCGAGGGTTAGGTGAACAAGAACCCCTAAAAAGATGCAAAAAGCTTTAAACAAACGCAATTGCGTCGTTCCTGAACTTACAATAAAGATTATCTCGCTACAAATAAACGCAAAGGGAATGCTGTGAAACATTCCCCTATGAACGGAGAATTTTTGAACAAGAGTTCCCACACCATAGTAGAGAAGGAGGAATAGCGTTCCCCCGGCTATTAATATTGGCTCAGGTTCCCTATAAATCGTTCCGACGCGACATACGACGAGGAGCGATAAGGAAGCGGAAATGAGCGTCATACATCTTTTATGAGCCTTGCTTCCATCGCTATCTATGTCCGGAAGTACTCCGCCAATAGCGCATAAGACCCCGCTAAAGATCGATTCAGACATGGGAAGTCCCCAATAGCATTTGGCAAGACATGCTATCCCGAGACCGACAGTTGCGCTCCCGGTAATGTGTGTGGTGTAACCAGGCATGATTCGACTTTAGCGACTAGATGAGTTATGGATCCAGGAAGATTTCTATCACGTCAGTGATAATAATTAAAAGACCTTTTCGGATTCTAACGAAAATTGCCGATTTTTACAATAGGGGACTTCTCTAGGGGAATCAAGGTTGACTTGCTACCTATTTGGCTTTACAATTTCGTGTTTTGTTAATCGACGCTAGCTTGGGGATATTTATGAAAGAATTGATAATGAACCTTTCGTTTAGTCCTTTCGATCTTTTTATACTAGTCACCCTTGTCTTTACAACATTTTGGGGAGGACTTCGCGGGTTAATTTCCCAGGCGTCGGCTATTATTTCTTGGCTTTTGAGCGCGTATGTCGCCTCCCACTATTACCAACCGGTAGCCGTTTTATTTAAAACGTCCCCTTCAATACAAACCCCCGCCGCCATAATAATCACTTTTCTTGGCGCTTTTATTTTACTAAAAATAGCGACGCGTTTTGTAAAAAACGTGGCGGTGATGGCCGGATTAAAAGAGTTTGACCGTCAAATGGGCGCGTTGCTAGGGCTATGCAAAGGGTTCATATTTTGTTTGCTTGGAACATTTTTTTTAGTGGTTGCAAGCGCGTCAACGTTGAAGGTTGTAGAAGAGTCTAAAAGCGGCCCCTTTTTTGCCTCCCTTCTAGCGGAGATTAACAGAAATCTTCCTCAGTCAGAGCTTATTATTCGATATCAAACTAAGGTTGAGGCGTTACTCGACAGCAAGGAGTCCTCCGAGCAGGGGGAGACTTTGGGAGATGAAGTCCTCGATCTAAAGGAATATTTATCAAAGTATGTTTTTTCTGACGAAGCCTCGGATATTGTGGCGAGCAATGCGAGCAACGTGAAGCAAGGGGAAAGCGCGTCTTCGTGGAACGAACGTACGCGAAATGAAGAAAAACGGACGGTAGATACGTCCGGTCGCTCGCTTTTCTTATGGCCAAGCAGTGATAGCGGGGGAGAAAGCGTTTCGGAGAGTTTGGATAATTGGGCTAAGGAAGAAAGTTTTTTGTCGCCTAACGGAAGAACCTCAGAGGTCGAGAACGGGAGAGATAATCGCCCCTCTGGAGGAACAACTAACGTTCTTTCCGATTGGTTGTTTCGACAGAGGGATACGTCGACGCAAGATCAGTCTTCATCTAGCGCCAGTAGCGAGAACTTCAATGTGAGAGTAACGACCGGACTCGATAATCTTACTTCTTTTCTAACCGGTTTGGGCAATGGAAGAGGCGTTTTTAGTAGCGACGGCTCTCGCGCTCAAGCGTCAGAGTATGCTGGCGTAGAGACAAATGGGCTCGACGATGAGGATGCGCTCTATGAAGATCAAGAGCGCGCGCTTGACAATGAAAGAGACGTCTCCGATTCGTATCTTCGATTGAAGTCCCGAAACTTTCGAATTAACGACAGGACTGTTTTTTAAATCAATCTTTAGGTAAATAAAAAAACCCCCAATCATCGACTGGGGGCTTCGAGTCTTAACCCTACTCAACGAGCGGAGGACAAGGGGCTCGAACCCTCAACCGGCAAGCCGGCGCCTGATTTCGAGTCAGGTTGCTAACCATTCGCGTATCCTCCTCAAGGCTCCCTTATTCTATTCAGGATTTGATAGAAAACAAGCGCCTTTTTTATTTTATTTTGAAAGAGACTCGAAAATAAAGAAGTCGACGCCGCCTTTTTTTGAAGTAAAATTAAATGAAGACGGGCGATGAGCGAGGCGACAATAGAGGACGATTGCACCCGACGTTTTCATATGGATTTTTATGGTGAATTCTCGAGGAGACTCTCCTGTATGACTGAAAGTTGCGACGTAGGAAATAATTCTGACTATTCAAGTTCTCAGGGAGATCAGGGACTGTGTTCTGCGACCCCGAGATTCAATATTATTTATGAAAATGGACCGACGATGGTCATTGATAAACAGCCGGGCGTTCTGACGCAAGCGCCGCCAGGCGTGGACTCAATCGAAGCGCGCGTAAAAGAATTTATGAATCTTCGAGAAGGAAGACATGGTAAAAGATACGTGGGACTTCCGCATCGTTTAGATAGGCCCGCTTCAGGTCTTCTTGTTCTGACTAAACACGCTCGAGCGGCTCGAAGGCTTTCGGATCAGTTTCAGGAACGTTCTGTTGTGAAAAAATATTGGGCGTTAGCGGAAGGATCGATCGTGGAGGATAGTGGAACATGGTATGACTACATGCGTAAAATTCCTGGACGCGCTATGTCGGAAATCGTTTCTCCAATGAAGTCTGACGCGCGTGAGGCTGTTCTCCATTTTCGCGTGTTGCAGAGATATGAAAAGTTTACTTGGGTTGAAATTGAATTAGAAACAGGACGAACGCATCAAATACGTCTTCAGTTCTCATCTAGAGGTTTTCCTCTTCTAGGCGACTCCTTGTACGGCTCTTCGATTCCTTTCGGCGAACAATTTGAAGATGAACGCGAACGAGCGATAGCTCTTCATTCCAGATATGTTTCCTTTGTGGATTTTATCACAAAGGAACGTGTGGAATTGACAGCGCCTCTTTACACGCCTTGGAAGAATTGGATTGAAGCGCCCGAGGGAGAGCCTTTTGTCGAGGAGATGTTTTTGAAACCTGTTCCATATTCGACCGGAATTTGGGGGGCTTCCGCTGATCCGCTCGCCGACGAACCGTTAAAGGAGGGGGACTAATAGTATGCGGATATCTGGAATCATGAAGAGTGGCTAAGGGGCCTTTGAGATGTTTTATGGTGTTTTTGAATAAAGCTTATCGATATGATTGACAAAATATCGCGACTTCGCGAAAATACGCTTGTCAATCGATGGAATAATAATTTCTCCTTAAGCTTTTTCGGTATAACTTTAGAGTGTTCGTCCTTTTGAGATAAGCAAAACTTTTTACAAGGATTTGACAAATGTCTGGTATTTCGAAGCCCCTTCAAGGGGCCGATTTTTGGTCAGATAAAACGCGGGAATTGGCGGAGCCTGACAAAAATGCGTCTCCTTCTTTGGCTCTTACTGCGGAACAGAGTTCTCAAAATAGCTTAAGGCTGTGTTGGGGAATTGAACAATGGCCACTGTGGCGCGAATCTGCTAAAGAGATAAAAAATTACGCGCTTTCTCACCTGGACGAAATTCTTGAGGAGTTCGAAGCGAACCTCTCCAAAAAGGGCGTTCGCGTCTACTGGGCTCAAAACGCTCAGGAAGCGAATGAAATCGTGCTCCAAATAGCAAAAGAAAACGACGTCAAGACGGTCGTCAAAGCGAAGTCGATGGTTTCTGAAGAGATCGCTTTGAACCGGGCGTTTGAGTCTGTCGGTATTCAAGCGTTTGAAACTGACTTGGGCGAGTATATTGTCCAGTTGCTCGGACAAAGGCCTACGCATATCGTGACGCCTGCGACGCATCTTAGCGCTGAAGAAATTGGACGCAAGTTTTCGGAAAAACTTGGCGTTCCCTTTACAGCGGAGCATGAAAAGTTGACGCAGATTGCGCACGACAAACTTCGCGAGAAGTTCGTGAATGCGGATATGGGTATTTCTGGCGCTAATTTTGGCATAGCTGACACTGGCTCTCTATGCCTTGTGGAGAATGAGGGAAATATTGGACTCTCGACCTCCGCGCCCAAAATTCACGTCGCATTGATCGGCATAGAGAAGGTTTTGCCCAGTTCAAAGTACCTTCCGCTCTTTTTGAACATGTTGCCGAGAATGGGAACAGGACAAAAACTTACCTCGTATACCCATATCTTTAACGCGCCAACGGAAGGGCGTGATATGCGCGTAATTCTTGTCGATAATGGAAGAACAAACGCGTTGGCGTCCCCTGACACAAGGGCCGTCCTTCGTTGTATTAGATGTGGCGTCTGCATGACGCATTGCCCGGTCTATCGTCAGGTTGGCGGATGGGCGTACGGATGGGTTTATCCCGGCCCTCTAGGCGCGGTTTTGACTCCTCAGCTACTAGGAGTTAACGTCGCCGGTAAACTACCCTTTGCATCTTCTCTGTGCGGCGCGTGTTCTCAGATATGCCCCGTCAAAATTGACTTGGCGCATCAGCTCGTCCGGTTGCGCGCGCGCGCGATTGAGTCTTCTTCTAAAACGCCCGCCCAAAAGTTTCTTGACCGCTTCATGTGGAAGGGGTTTGCCACGTTCATGCAGACACCTTTCCGATATAAGCTCATGATGAAGGCGATTAAGTTAGGCTCTTGGGCGTCGTCGTTAATTCCTCGATCGATGCATCCGTGGTACTTAGGCGCCTGGACTCGAGGTCGCGAGATTCCGCGTTCTAACGAATCGTTCCGAAGTTGGTGGCGAAAGAACCGTACGAAGTAACCTTGTTATGCTATCGAATGGGGTTTTCCTTCTAGGGTTTTGAGGTAATTGGGCAATGGATTCTCATGGTATTATTCTGATCAGTGGCTTTTTGACGTTGCTAACTTTTGCGACTTTTATAGTCGAGTTTTTACGTCGCAGGCCAAAAAGCGTAGATTCTGCGACTTTGGCGAGTTGCCGTTCAAGAATTAATGCCTGGTGGCTTTTGTTTAGCTCGTTGATTTGCGCTCTATTATTGGGGACTGGATTTACTGTCCTCTTTTTTGGAGTCGTTTCTTTCTGGGCTTTACGCGAGTATGTCACAATTACGCCGACAAGATTGGCAGACCATAGAATGTTAGTTGGAGTTTTTTTTGTTCTTACCCCTCTTCAGTTTTTTTTAGTGGGGGTTGATTCCGACTGGTTCCAGCGTGTAGTTGGGTATGATTCATACTTCTTCTATTCCGCGATGATTCCTTCACTTGCCTTCCTCTTGCTCCCAGCGATTGTTGCGCTTTCCGACGACGTTAAATTCTACTTAGAGAGAATTGCGAAGTTGCAAGTTGGTTTGTTGATTTGCGTATATTCATTGAGCTTTGTGCCGGCGATTCTGACAATGAATCTATCGAAAGAAGGAGACGGATCCGGCGTCGACGTTTCTGGAATCGTGGCTGCCAATTTAGAGAGTAAGGTCATTGAACCGATTGAACAGATGATTTCGTCTCCCGATTTGTCTGTTCAGGCGAATTCAACGGGCGTGTTGATAGAAGACGAGGAAAGGGAACCTGTTGAAAGCAGCAAGATTGGTTCTCATGAGAAATCGCCAGGACAATCTCCGTATCCAATGAGAACTCCGGCAAACGTCACTCTGCTTTTTGTTTTTGTCGTTTTGACGCAAGTGAGCGACGTTGCTCAATTTCTTTGGTCTCTGGCCTTTCCGCGACATAAAGTCGCTGCGAAAGTTAACTCAAATAGAACTTACGAGGGATTGGCGTTAGGCGTCTTAACAACGGTTATCGTCGCGATCGCTCTGGTTCGTTTCTTGCCCTTTGATTCTTGGCAAAAGGCCGGTATGGCTGGCGCAATTGTCGCGTGCATGGGATTTGCGGGCAATATGACGCTAAGCGCAATTAAGCGGGATCGTGGCGTTTCCGAGTTTGACTCGTTGATAGAGGGACATAACGGCGTCCTTGATCGAATAGATTCGTTATGTTTTGCCGCCCCCGCTTTTTTTCACTTCGTTAGAATGTGTTGCTAAAATTCATTCGGCACGTTCGGTATTTCTTCGAATTAACTTTCTAGGATTTTCTTGGGGAGGAAACGTCACTCAAATTCCGTACATCCTAGTATTACGGATTAATGGAAACAAGTATAGTAGAGTCTGATCGGGAGTAGATTGATTCTCAATATGCGACGTTTGTCGTGCGAAAGCTTGAACGCGGAGAGGAGACATGTTTAGCGCCTTGAACCTTTTAAATATATTCTTATTAAGTGTTGTAAGTTGGATTCCTTTGAACCTAACGCAATTTTGGGTAGAACCTGAAACTCCTTGTACTTTCAGCTTTAAGGCTGAAGGCACTATGGACGACGAGTTGTCTTCTTCAAAGAACAACACCGTTCCTTATAAAGTGCATAATATCGACGGCGATCTCATCCTGGAGGGGAATGGCGTAGTTGAAAAGGGCACGTTGAGTTTTTCAGCCGCGTTCCCTCAAGGTTTTTACGAAGTTGAGTTCCCTGATTCGGAGCAATCGTTCGGCATTGCTTCGCAACCGGCTTTCACTGGTGGAATTGCCAGCGGCGAGGTTGAGGGACAATTGGCGAGAGAACCGGATCCTTTCTTCGCTATCGACGCGGCTTTCACATGGTTAGTACCCGATTTAAATAGTAGAGACGATTTGATAAATAACGCTCGTCGAATGGGGATAACGACGTATCGTGAACGGATTTCGTGGGGAAGGATCGAGTCGAAAGAAGGAACTTTCAATTTTGACGCAGATTCTCACTCGGAACAGATTAGGGGATTGGCAAGCAAGTATGGCGTGTCGCTCCTCGAGGTTTTTCACTCCGCTCCAGATTGGATTGGCAGAGTGGGGACGTATCCGCGCGATTTATGTAAGACGTCGGAAAGTTGGGACTCTATTGCTAGTCATTGGAGTTCAACTTGGGGATCGATTGAGATCTGGAATGAACCTGATATTAGCTTCAGCGGTAATTTGCCCGCCGATCAATACGCGCCAGTTGTCAAGACAATAGCGGCTTCAATTGGGCGTAACGCTCCCTCTACCAAAATTGTCGGCGGCGTTATTGCGTCTTATCAAGATTCTTTTATGGAGAGTCTTGCCGCCAACGACGTTTTGGATTCATGCGACGTCTTTTCTTTTCACACGTATTGCCGAGCGCCTTCCATGCAAAGCGTATGCGCACGGTTCTGCAATTGGCTAGCCCAAAATGGGCATGAATGGAAACCGGTATGGATTACTGAATGCGGACGTCCTTGGCCGAAAGGCGCCAACAGGGCGAATATTGATCGCGATATGGAAAGCGCCATCGATATTGTGCAAAAAGGGGTTATAGCCAAAGCGATGGGAATCGACGCCTATTTCCCATTTGTATACGCTTTCTATGAGGAGAATGACAATAACTTTGGAATGACTGATCGTCAAGGATCGCCAATGCGTTCGATTGCCGGTTATTCTCGAGCTATATTTCTTTTAAGCGGTAAGGATTGCGTGGGCGATTGGGATCTCGACGGAGTTGACCAAGCTTGGATTTTTCAGGATAAACGCACTGGCGAACGCGTAGCCGCTTTGTATCGCGCCAACAAAGAAGCCGACTCCAAGATTACTTTACCGCTGAGTCCTGTGTTTGTTGAAAGGATAACAGGGGAAGCGGTAAGTAAAGACGAGCATGGAGGTTATAATTTTTCGGACGGCTTTTTATTTGTCGGAATACCTGCCAATGAAACGCTAAAAACGCGTAGCGTCGAGGAAGTTGATCGTATTCGCGAAGATCGAACGAGGGCAAAAGAAGAACGTTCGGTTGCGGAAAGAAAATTTTCTGAAATTGTTCTTCGATTTGAATATGATCCGGAGACTGCGTCTCCTTTGAGTAAAGGATATCGAATCGTTCCAGATTCCAACTACTTCTACGCTGGAAATATTTCTGCCGTATCCTTCATGGAGGAAGATCTATCAGCTCCAATTGTTGGGAAAGTTGAGGCTCTTAGGGAAAATTCATGGGGGGAAGTTCCCGACGTTCTAACTTTAAGTTCTACATCTCTTGATTTACGTTTCAAAGAAAAGTCCGAATTCCAATTCCGTCTCGATTTATCAAAGATTACTTCAATCGGGGAGCCTGTTCGCTTAACCTTTAGGGTTGGCGAAGACTCTGTTTTGTCATTCGACTTACTCCTTCCCCTCTCGATGGAGGCTGTTAAAAATTCTGCGCAAGAACTCGTTCCTGTCAGTTTGTCAGATCGTAATTCTTGGTCTGAAAACGTTTCTCCAAATGGGAAAATGACGTTTCTTCAGGATCTATTGGCTCCTACTCAATGGGGTTTTCACGTCGCATTTGGGGAGGGAGACAAATGGGCGTATCCGAGATTCAAGTTGCCTTTGCAGGAGATTTTGAAACCCGAAGAATCAGGACAAATCGCGAGACTGTCGGACTTTAGAGGTTTTCTTTTCAAAATAAAAGGCGATTCCAATAAACCGGGGGGCAAGATTCGACTGTTTACTCAAAATAGCAAAGGGGATTATTACTATACGGGCCCTGAAATAAGCGCAATTGACGGAGAAGACCGTCTCGTTTTTGTTCCATTTTCATCATTGGAGCTCTCTCCGTATGGAGGTAACACAGGGCCCTTTGATCCCAATGAAATTACTGGAATTTCAATAGGCGGCAACTCCGTCGGAGAAGAAATGACGATACAAGTAAGCGAGTTTTACCTTGTAAAATGACCTGAGCATATTTTGAGGAAAAGAAATCGGCCCCTTTTGAAGCGCACAAGAGGGGCCGAAATCGTCTGCGTTATAATAGAGAATTTTTTTAGTTAAAATTTTGAAAGTCATATTTCTCTCGAACAATCGGATGACGCGTCGAGTATTGCTTTTTAACGTCGATCCATAGAGGCGTTTGCCCATCTCGCAGTGGGAATCCCCATTTTTTCCCTTGGGGAGAAAGGTGATTAATCAAAGGTTCGCCGGTAAGGAATCTGCGAACATTTTCACAATATATATCGCAAATATCATCAAATCTCCATCCTATTTGACCAGCAACATGGGGGGTAATGAGCACATTATCAAAGTCCCAAAGAGGAGAGTCTGGAGGGAGAGGTTCTGGAGAAGTAACGTCGCAAACGTATCCTCCCAGGCTACCGGAACGAAGACAATCAATTAAATCGTCGGTGCGAACGAGCGGCCCCCTTGCTAGATTGGCAAGAAGAGCGCCTTTTTTGAGCATAGTTAGTTTCTTTTTGTCGAAGAATCCCCTAGTTTCTTCATTTAGGGGAAGAGAGAGGAATACAACGTCAGAGTTTTGTAAAAGTTGATCTGTATTGTCAACGCCCCATAGCTCGTCGACTTGCGAAGGTTTATTTTCTGGGAAAAGATCTACCGCTAATATTTTTCCGGCAAATGGGGCGACGACTTCGGAAAACCTTCGACCAACGCCGCCAAAACCTACAATACCAACCGTTTTGCCAACCAGATCAAACGTTGGCTTACGTTTGAATTTCCTATAGTCCGGATTGTTGTCTTGAACTCGCATGTCATAAATGAAAGAACGTAAATTACGTCCCCAGGCAAGGATTAGAGAAAGACCATGTTCCGCAACTTGATCTGATAAAACGCCCGCCGCCGTTGTTATTGTGATATCAGACTTAATCACGGGCGGTTCGAGACACCAATCCATTCCAGCTGCGGACGATTGAATCCACTTCAAACGTCCGAGCGAGACGATTTTTTCCCAATCAACAGGAACTTTTGCATGACCGCAAAAGTAGTCTGCTTCTAGGAGCGCGGAAGCCACGTCAGATTGACCGACGTTGACGATATTAAGAGACGAACCCCATGCTTCGTTGATACGCGCTATTAATCGTTCTTCCACCGGAGCGGCTCTAAAGCATACGACAAGATTCTTTTTAGACATTGTTGTTGTCCTCGTTAAAATAGTTTCTATTCATGAAATGAAAGAAAAATGCTCGATTGTCCCCAACGCTAAACTGTGCTATGAGCGCTTTAACTTTTCCGCTTCCAATACAAATTGATTTCCAAATCTAGCGGCTTGTCTCGCTTCTGTGAAGTGGCAGAACGCAATGGCGATTGCGTCGGCGACGTCAGGGGGATCGGGAATTTGAGAAAGTTTAAGCTCAAACATGACCGCGCGCTGAATCTGATCTTTTTGAGCGCGCCCGGAACCTGTTAGCGTTTTTTTTATTTGGGTTGGCGCGTAAGAAACTACTGGGATCTTGCCCTGTTCAGCAGCTAGGCAAATCACTCCCCGCGCGTGCCCCATCCATATTCCCGTCATTGGACGTTGATAATGCGAATAAACTTGTTCAAGGGCCAATACTGTCGGATGAAAAAGCTCTATAACTTCGACGATTCCGTCGAAAATATCCTTTATTCTCCCCTGCAAGGTTTTCTTGGACGAATGAACTGTGCCTGCTTGGAGTAATTTGGCCTGTCCTGTTGTAATGTCTAAGACGCAATATCCCGTCGTATGAAGACCGGGATCCACCCCTAGGATGATGTTTTTGTTATGATTCAATGACGTTACCGCGATATTTCCAAGAGACTATAAAAACATTAGCCTAGAACTCCGTAAAGTTCTAGGCGTCTATAGTTTTCACTCAAATGCCGAATTCGATAAATCAGGCGTAGATTTCATTCCAACGTTCTGTCAAATTGGCGTCCTCGGGGGTTCCCGCAAAGACGACGATGCGATAATGGCCCTTGAGCTGCTCGCCCTTGCTCCAGCTGAATCCCTCTTTCTTAAAGAGGAACGGCATCGGGGAGATATTTCCGTAATCTCTCGTGAACCATGGGCAGTTTTCGAAAGGTTCTTTAGGGGGGCACAGAACAGCGACTCCTTCGGTGATAGCCGGATTGAATCGTCTCTTTCCGTAGAACGCCATCCACTTGGCGGGCTTAGAGAAGGTGTCTTTTTCACCGACGCCACCTTCGCTGCTGACCAGATTTCCTCCGCCTGTAGGAGCAAGATCCTGGTCGACGCGAACGCCGAAGAATCCATGATTGGTTTGCTGGATGTGAACGTCCTGCAACATCGTCATCGTGAATTCGAGATCCAACGTGTAGTAATCAGGAGACTTCCAAGTCAACGTGTACTTGCGTTCGTCCTCAATATCAGGATCTTTGGACGGTTGCTTCCACAAACAACGGTCAGTGAACTCAACGACGTCCTCCGTCGCCTTCGCGAGTTTAAGTTCCTGACTGAAAACTTGCCCTCGATTTGAACCTTCCTGCCAATAGTTACCGCCGTTTACACGGTCGATACCCATGAATACGGAACGGTGATGAGGCCAAGGTTGCGCAGATTCCGCAGTAACGGAGACGCGAGAGATTGGTCCCGCGAGGGGATAAATATAAGGGTACTTCTGGTTAGAGCCCGTTCGATAGGCGGCAATCAGTTGGTTATCTTTACGAATCCATAGATTTTTATCTGCAAAGTCTGGATAGTAGGTGGTCAGATGTTCAACCTGTCCGTCTCCCCATTGAGGAACAGGACGACCTGTTTTTCCCGCATATATAGTTTTATTATAATCAAGATTATCTTCTGCGTAAATATCCGTTCCCATGGAGACAGACAGTCCGGTTACGGCTAAGGCGCTAGCAGTTTTAAAGAAATCGCGTCGTTGCATTATTTCTCCTTTATTCGTTAACCAAGCGTACAGGTATGGACAAATAAGTCCACGCTTTCTAATTGTGGTGATTCTATTACAGTGAAGGGATTTTGTCAACTATTCGGCAAGAAGGGTTCACTGATGTTGACAAAATGACATTTTTTGTTATTATGTCACGCAAAGATCCTTGGAGCGAGAAGTTTGAAATTGTAAAGGCGTTTCCTCATTTGCAAATGTGTTTTATTGTTATTTTAACAGATAACCGTTAGAGGCTTAGAACTTTAGTAATTTCGATATTCTTCTCCCACTTTATTACGAGATCGCTGTTGGTTTTTTAAATTTTGACCTTTTTAACTTGACGTCTGTTGACGAAATCGCCTTTTTGAATTATCATATTATCGAAATTTAGGCAGCACTTTCCGGAGCCGCTCGAAGGCAGGAATGGCTGAGTAGATCGCGCTTGGCTACTAAGAAAAGTTGAGGCATACGACGATTGTGTGTAGACAATCGATGAGGCGCGCGATTTGACTATTATAGAAATTAGGTAGGTTCAAAATGGCAGTTCCGAAGAGAAAGCAAAGTAACGCTAGAACAGGCGCTCGTCGTGCTCACGATTTTAAGAAACCCGTTCAGACAGTCGCTTGTCCAAATTGTAAGAAGATGATCCAGTCGCACACTGTTTGTGTCAATTGCGGTTATTATGGACGTCGAGAAGTTGTTGCGGCTGAAAGCGAAGAGTGATATTCACAAGTCGACAATTCGTCAGCTTGAAGTGGGGGGATCGTTGAGTCCCCCCACTTCTTTTTATTCGACGTCGATCTTTGCCGATAATTTTCAACGAGGTCGTTGCAGAGTTGCGTCGTGTGGTTAGTAGAAAGGTATAGCTTTGGGTAAGATCGCTTTTTTATTTCCAGGACAAGGCGCGCAGTCTGTTGGAATGGGCGTTGAGGCTTACGAGGCTTCTGCTCGCGTTCGCGAGATGTATGCGCAGGCAAATCAGATCTTAGGGTATGATCTTACGAAGATCTGCTTTGAAGGTCCTGCCGAAAAACTCGATACGACGGCGGAGAGTCAACCTGCCCTCTTTTTGACTAGTCTTGCGGCTCTGGAGGCTTTGAAAGAATCGTCTCCCGAAATTGTAAACGAGTGTGCTGCAACGACGGGATTGAGCTTGGGGGAATACACTGCTCTCGTCTTTTCAGGGACTCTGTCTTTTGAAGACGGTTTAAAGCTTGTTCGTCTGCGAGGACTTGCCATGCAAGAAGCGGCGGATTCTGTTCCGAGCGGTATGGTGAGCGTTATTGGATTGCCGTTAGAGGTTGTAGAGGAACTGTGCGTAAAGGCGAGTTCTGTCGGGCAGATTCAAATTGCGAACTATTTGTGTCCTAAAAATTACGTTGTTTCCGGAGAGAAGGCGGCTTGTGAAAAGCTGACGGAACTTGCTGCGGAAGCTAATGCTATTAAGATTGTTCCGTTAGCTGTCGCCGGGGCATTTCATTCTCCTATAATGGGCCCTGCCGTTGAGACGATGAAGAGCGTCATCGAGGGGTTGAAGCTGACTTCGCCTAAAATTAAGTACATCAGCGGCGTTGATGCTAGGTATCACGGCGATCCGACGGAGATAAAGCAGATTCTAATCCGTCAGATTTCGTCTCCTGTGCTCTGGGAAGGCACTATGAGACGTTTGTTGGCGGATGGGGTTGATTCGATTTATGAAATCGGTCCAGGTCGTGTTTTGCGCGGTTTGATGAAACGTATAGATCGTAAAGTATCGATGAATTGAGCGTCTTGTAAATCCTTTCTTTGTTTTTTAATGGGTGTTCCTGATGATTAAGGTTGATTTGGCTGGTAAGGTTGCTGTTGTAACTGGAGCGACTAGGGGAATTGGTTTCGGAATCGCGAAGGCTTTGTCTGACGCAGGCGCAACCGTTGCTTGTATTGGAACAAATGAAGCGAAGCTCAATGAGTCAGTGGCGGAGATTGTATCGAAGGGGGGCAATGCGAAAGCTTATATTTGCAACGTAGCGGATTCCAATGCGGTTAGCGAAGCCTCTAAAACGATTTTATCGGATTATGGCAAAGTTGACATTGTTGTCAATAACGCCGGCGTAACTCGCGACATGCTTGTTCGACGTATTACCGACGAAATGTGGGACGAGGTCATCAACGTCAATTTGCGAGGAACGTTCTTGATTACGCGCGCCTTTGTTGAGTCGATGCGTAAGGGCAAGTGGGGACGCATCATTAATATTTCCAGTATCAGCGGTCTTATCGGCAACCGCGGACAGGCGAATTATTCAGCTTCCAAAGCAGGCGTGATCGGTTTTACTCGCACAATCTCCAAGGAGCTCGGCAATCGTAATATTACCGCAAACGCAATTTGCCCTGGATTTGTCGACACTGATATGACCTCTGTCCTAGATCCTATTTACATTCAAGGAATTAAAGATCGCATTCCTGTTGGAAGGATCGGTCTTCCGGAAGATATTGCAAACGCCGTACTCTTCTTTGCCAGTCCCGATTCCTCCTATGTGACTGGACAGGTTTTGACGGTGGACGGCGGTCTCATTATGTGATTTATGGTCGATTGTTTTATTTTGGACAGCAATGTGAGCGTTTTTTTAAATAACGCGAGAGTTGTGCTCCAAAAAAGTTGAATTTATATTTGTGAAAGGGATAATATGGCTATTGAACAAGAAAAAATCAAGGAAAAGGTCATTGAGATCATCGCAGAACAACTCGGTCAGAAGCCCGAAGCAATCAACGGCGGTAGCGATATCGCTAACGATCTCGGCGCTGATTCGTTAGATCTCGCCGAGCTCATGATTGCTTTTGAAGAGAACTTTGATATCAACATTGACGAAGAGAAGTTGAGCGAAATCACCACCGTTGACGACGTGGTTAAGCAGATTTGCGCCGTTCTTGAAGAGAATGAATGAGAAGCGGCTCATTTCCATTGTTGTTAAGTTTATGAATCCCTTTCTTTTGTGCGAAAAGCGCAGAAGGAAGGGTCTCACTGTTTGAATTTTGTGTATTGTTGGACGTCATGAAAAAACGCGTAGTTATTACTGGCATGGGGCTTGTCACACCCCTTGGAACAGACTTGGAGCAAGTCTGGCAAAGATTGATCCGCGGAGATAGCGGGGTCACGTTGCTTACTGATCCAGCGCGATCGATCTTCCGTTCAAAAATAGCTGGTCAGTGCCTTGACTTTTCGCCCGAGCCTTATATAGAGCATAAAGAAGTCAAGAAAATTGAACGGTTTGCGCAGTTTGCGTACGTTGCGGGTGTTCATGCGGTCGACAATTCTGGAATAGATTTTGAGAAAGAGGATTCTTTTCGTTGCGCTTGCGTTGTAGGTTGCGGCGTGGGCGGTTTGGCGGAAATCGAGCGTCAAGACGATAAGCTGATGAATAGCGGACCGTCTCGCGTCTCTCCTTTTACGATTCCGAAAATCATGTTAAACGCTGCGAGTAGCCATTTGGCTATTAGATATGGACTGCATGGCGTTTCTTTCGGCGTTGCCACAGCTTGTGCAAGCGCTAACAACGCGATGATAGACGCGTATAAGTTGATTCGCGACGGTGAAGCCGACGTTGTTATTACCGGCGGAACCGAGGCGGCTGTGTCTCGGTTGGGGTTAGCAGGCTTTGGCGCGATGCACGCTCTTTCGGAACGCAATGACGAGCCAGAGAAGGCGAGTAGACCTTTCGACGCGCTTCGCGACGGGTTCGTTCTTGGCGAAGGCGCAGGCGTTCTTGTTTTCGAGGAACTCGAACACGCGAAAAAACGTGGAGCGTATATTTGGGGCGAATTCAAAGGATATGGCGCTTCTACGGACGCTTCGCACATAACGCAGCCAGACTCCGAAGGTCTGTACGCCGGTCACGCGCTCGCGACGGCGATTCGTTCCGCCGGTATTTTGCCCGAGGACGTCGATTACATCAACGCCCATGGAACCGCGACGACTCTAGGGGATATAGCCGAAGTTGGCGCTATCAAGAGAGCGTTGGGAGAGTCGGCCTATAAAGTGTCGGTTTCGAGTACGAAGAGCTCTATCGGGCACTTGTTAGGCGGGAGCGGCGGGGTTGAATTAATTTTCTCTCTGCTGGCGATGAGGGATTCTGTTATTCCTCCAACCCTCAACTTAGAGAATCCTGATCCTAAGTGCGATTTAGATTTTACGCCTCTTGTTGCGAAAGAACGGAAGATTAATAACGCCGTGTCGAATAGCTTCGGATTTGGCGGTCATAACGCTTGTTTGGTTGTTTCCCGCTTGGTTGATTAAGCGTAAGCGTAGTGGTCTCGCTTAATCCTCTCGTATCGCTTCCTCCTCTATGGGAAGCGTCAACAGATTCGGTTCGTATGCCTTTAACCCTTGCAAATAGATGAAAGGAAAGAAATGGGATCTACTCAGGTTATGCACGTCGGGCCGTATCGTCTATTAAATATCGTTTATACTGGTCAAAACAGTAGAACGTGGCAGGCTTACGACGATCGTAACAGACGATATGTAGGCTTGAAGACGCTGTTTCAGAGCGCAAGTCGCGACCGAAAACAGGTGCAGATGCTCAAATGGGAGTACACAGTCGGATCGAAGTTACATAACGAGAGGATCATCGATATATTTGATTTTGGGTGGCATAATAAATCTCCCTATTTGGCAATGGAGTGGTTTTCTGCGCCAAATATCAAGCAGATTCTCCACAAAGGATATGAGAATTATTGCGTTATGTTACCTAAGATGATTCCCCAAATGTTGGAAGCCTTGGCGGTTCTCCATGAATCTGGTTGGATCCATCGTGACGTTAAGCCTGATAATTTCCTTTTTTCTGATGAAAAAGGCGTAAAGCTTATTGATTTTGCCTTGTGTAAGCCGATTAAAGTCAGCCCT
>JBJEXI010000020.1:0-4516 GCA_051885615.1 Thermoguttaceae bacterium | reverse complement strand
GTAGCTCTTTGAGTCCTACGCATCCCCAGAAGGCCCACTCGCCGACGACTTCGACAGAACCTGGGATGACGACGGACTTGAGCGAAATGCATTTCTCAAACGCGTTCTTTTCGATCGTTTTTATCCCAGAACCTAAGCGCAACTCTTTGAGGCCGACGCAATTCCAGAAAGCGTTCATGCCGACGTCTTCGACTGAATCTGGAATGACGACGGAAGTAAGTAAACGGCTCCCGCTGAAAGCGCCTTTTTCTATCCTTTTAATCCCGGAGCCCAGACGTAGCTCTTCGAGTCCTACGCTTTCCCAGAAAGCCCACTCGCCGACGACCTCGACCGAATCCGGTATGACGACGGACTTGAGCGAACTGCATTTCTCAAACGCGCACTTTTCGATCGTTTTAACGCCCGTTCCAAACCGAAGTTCTTCGAGCTTGTCGCACTCGGCGAAGCCTCCCTCGTCGATAACTTCGACCGAATCGGGGATGACTACGGACGTGAGGAATTTACAGCTACGGAATGCTCTCTCGCCAATCTCGACAACCGCGACTCCGTCAAGCGTATTCGGAATCTCCATCGCGCCTTCGAATTCTTCGTCGCATCTAGTGATGCAAACGCCTTTTTCCGTGATTTCCCACGCCAGATATTTCGACTTGTCTTTAATCGAATCGAAATTCGGGAAGGTTCCCCCACCGACGTATTCGACCGAATCGGGGATGACGACGGACTTGAGTGAACTACATCCAAAGAAAGCTCCTGATTTGATCTTTTTAACCCCCTTTCCTAACCGCAGTTCTTCGAGCGCTACGCATTTCCAGAAGGCTAACTTGCCGATAACTTCGACCGAGTCGGGGATTACTACAGATTTGAGCGAACCACACTCCCAGAACGCTTCTTTTTCTATCGTTTTAATCCCCGACCCCAACCGCAACTCTTGGAGTCCGCAACATTTCCAGAAGGCGCGCTCGCCGACGACGACTTCGACCGAGTCGGGGATGATTGCAGACTTGAGCGATCTACACTTCCGGAACGCTTCTTTTTCGATCTTTTTAATCCCCGTTCCTAATCGCAACTCTTGGAGCCCTAAGCATGATGCGAAAGCCCTCTCGCCGACGACTTCAACCGAGTCGGGGATAATTACGCGTTTGAGCGAATCGCACGAAAAGAACGCGCCTTTTTCGATTTTTTTAATGCCCGTTCCCAAGCGTAGCGCTTCGAGCCCGACGCATGTCGCGAAGGCTCCATGGCCGATAACTTCGACCGAATCGGGGATGACTACGGACTCGAGCGAACGGCAGAACCAGAAAGTCCCTTCTTCAATCTTTTTAATTCCTGTTCCAACCCGCAACTCTTGGAGCCCTAAGCACTGGCCGAAAGCCCACTCGCCGATAACTTCGACCGAGTCGGGGATTACTACAGACTTGAGCGAACCACACTCCCGGAACGCTTCTTTTTCAATCTTTTTAATTCCCGAGCCCAACCGCAATTCTTTGAGCCTGTGGCATTTCCAGAAGGCGCGCTCGCCGACGACGGCTTCGACCGAGTCTGGGATGATTACAGACATGAGCGATCCACACTCGGCGAAAGCTTCTTTTTCGATTTTTTTAATCCCCTTTCCAAATCGTAACTTTCGTAACCTTAAACACTTATAAAAGGCCGCGTATCCGACGTCTTCGACCGAATCGGGGATGACGACGCTCTTGAGCGAAGCGCACTTAGAGAACGCGCCATTTTCGATCGTCTGTATTCCTGCTCCTAACCACAGCTCTTCGAGCCCTTCACAATCTTCGAAGGCCCTGTGTCCGATAGCTTCGACCGAATCGGGAATAACGAGGGATTGGAGCGAACGGCACCCCCTGAAAGCGCCATTTTCGATCTTTTTAATCCCCGAGCCCAACCGCAATTCTTTGAGCCAGTGGCAAACGACGAAGGCTCCCATGCCAACGACTTCGACCGAATCGGGAATCGAGACGGACTTGAGCGAACTACACCCGGCGAAAGCTAGTTTTTCGATTTTTTTAACTCCCGTTCCCAACCGCAACTCTTCGAGACAGCGGCATGTCGCGAAAGCTGTTTCGCCGACGACTTCGACTGAATCGGGTATCACGACGGAAGTGAGCCGACGGCATTTCGAAAATGCCTCTTTGCCAATCTCGACGACCGGGACTCCGTCAAGCGAACTCGGAATCGTCATCGCGCCCTCGAATATGTCGTCGCACTTGGTAATGCGCGCACCCCTCTCCGTGATTTCCCACGTCAGATATTGCGCCGCGTCGCCCGACGTCTTGGGACTCGCGTCGGAACTGTGCGAACCACGCTCCTCGGAAGCGTCTATTTCGGTTCCCAACGTATCGTCGGTGACGACGAGGTCGACGCTTTCGTCGAACGCGTCGTGCGCGAGCTCTTCAAGCGTTGAGGGAAGGGCGACCTTATGGAGAGGAGAACAGCCTCTGAACGCTGCTTTTTCGATCTTTTTAACGCCCGTTCCAAGTTGTAGCTCTTCGAGTCCGACGCAAAACGCGAAGGCGCCCTCGCCGACGACTTCGACAGAACCTGGGATGACGACGGACTTGAGCGAATCGCACATACCGAAGGCGTCTTTTTCGATCTTTTTAACGCCTGTTCCAAAGCGCAGTTCCTCGAGCCGATTGCATGACGCGAAGGCTCCCTTGTCTACGACTTCTACCGAATCGGGGACTTCGACAGATTTGAGCGAGCTGCACGCGAAGAAAGTTAGCTTTTCGATCTTTTTAATCCCCGAGCCCAACCGTAGCTCTTGGAGTCCGACGCTCTGGGCGAAGGCTTCCATGCCGACGACTTCAACAGAACCTGGAATGACGACGGACTGGAGTGAAACGCACTTAGCGAAAGCTCCATTTTCTATTATCTTAATCCCCGTTCCCAACCGTAACTCTTTGAGCCCGTGGCATGACGCGAAGGCTGCCTCGCCTACGACTTCGACCGAATCCGGAATGACGACTGAGGTGAGGGAAATACATTTCGAGAACGCCTCCTTACCAATCTCGACGACTGCGGTTCCGTCAAGACGACTCGGAATCTCCAGCGCACCCTCGAATTTTTCGTCGCACCCAATAATGCGCGCGCCCCTCTCCGTGATTTCCCACGTTAGATATTGCGAGGCGTCGTCAGACGTCTCGGGACTCGCGGCGGACTTGAGCGAATCGCTTCCCCCGAAAGCGCCGTCTTGGGGCCAGTCGTCGACGACGACGAGATCGACGTTTTCGACGAACGCGTCGTGCGCGAGCTCTTCAAGAATTGAGGGAAGGACGACCTTACGGAGAGAAGAACAGCCGTCGAACGCTTGTTTTTCGATCTTTTTAATCCCCGCTCCCAAGCGCAGCTCCTCAAGGTAGCTGCAAAACGCGAAGGCGAACTCGCCGACGACTTCGACGGTATCCGGAATGACGACGGAGGGAAGCGAACTACACCCCATGAACGCGCCGTTTTCGATCTTTTTGAGCCCCGTTCCTAACCGCAATTCTTTGAGTTTGCGGCATGACGCGAAAGCCATCTCGCCGACGACTTCGACTGAATCGGGTATCACGACGCTCTTGAGCGAAGCGCACATGCCGAAAGCGCTCTTTTCGATCTTTTTAATTCCTGCTCCCAAGCGTATTTTTTCGAGTCCGGCACACTCAATGAAGGCGCCGTTTCCGATCGCTTCGACAGAATCCGGAATGACGACTGAGGCGAGTGAAACACATTTTGAAAAAGCGCTTTCGCCAATCTCGACGACTGGGACTCCGTCAAGCGTAGTTGGAATCGCCATCGCGCCCTCGAAAGTCCTGTCGCAACAGGTAATGCGCGCGCCCTTCTCCGTGCTTTCCCACGTTAAATATTGCGAGGCGTCGTCAGTCGTCTCGGGATTCGCGTCGGACTTGAGCGAATCGCTTTCCCCGGAAGCGCCGTCTTGGAACCAGTCGTCGTCGACGATAAGATCGACGTTTTCGACGAACGCGTCGCGAGCGAGCTCTTCAAGGATTGAGGGAAGGACGACCTTGCGGAGAGAAGAACAGCCGTCGAACGCTTGTTTTTCTATTTTTTTAATCCCCGTTCCCAAGCGCAGTTCCTTAAGGAAAATACATGACGCGAAGGCTCCCTCGCCGACGACTTCGACAGTATCGGGAATGACGACGGACTTGAGCGAACGACACCCCAGGAAAGAGGCGTTTTCAATCTTTTTGATCCCTGTTCCTAACCGCAATTCTTTGAGTCCGTAGCATGACGCGAAAGCTGTCGCGCCGACGACTTCGACCGAATCGGGAATCATAACGCTCTTGAGCGAAACGCACATATCGAAAGCGCTATTTTCGATCTTTTTAATCCCTGAGCCCAAGCGTAGCTCTTCGAGACCGCAGCTCCCAAGGAAGGCCCCCGTGCCGATAACTTCGACCGAATCCGGGATCGCGACGGACTTGAGCGAGGTGCAGGTACTGAAAGCGCTTGTGCCAATCTCGACGACCGGGACTCCGTCAAGCGTACTTGGAATCGTCATCGCGCC
>JBJEXI010000019.1:0-4599 GCA_051885615.1 Thermoguttaceae bacterium | reverse complement strand
TTGTCTCGTGGCATAATTATCTCGATCAAACCAATGGCGCTTCTATTTCGACGCGGGCGCTTTTGCTCGCCCTTGCTATACGCGGTTGGCGGGTTACGACCTTCTGCGGCCCAACCTTCGATCGGTTTGAACCTTCGCTTTGTCAGTATTTAGATCGTCATACCGATCTCTCGCAAGTTGTTCACAAGTCTTTCAATGAACGAAACTTGAAGTTCATACTATCGAGATTTATGGACGGAAGGATTCGATCTTTGTCTTTTACGCCTTCAGCTTGGAATACGCGAGTCAAAACGTCTCTTAAATGTGTCAGAACTTTTTTAGGTCAATACTGTCGAATTCTTGAGGTGGAACGTCCGGACGTCGTTCTGACCTACGGTGGGTTCCCTTTTAAAAATCAGTTGCTTTATACTGCTCATGATTATGGCGCTAGAACGTGCGTTCTTCTTCAAAATTTCGGATATTCGAGCCTCGCGTTTTTTATCCCAGCCGACCTTACGATTGTTCCTTCTCTCTTTAGTCGTGACGAGTACAAAAGAAATATAGGACTTGAAACGGTAAATATACCTCCAGTCATTGATTTTGAACCGTTTCGCGACGTCGCCGACATTCCTCAAAAGGAGAGACAAGCTCTGGTTTTTGTGAACCCTAGCGCTAATAAGGGCGTATACTGGTTTGTTCGGCTTGCAAAGGAACTTTGGAAAAAAAGACCGGATATTCCTATTTTGGTCGTAGAAGGGAGTTCCGGACGAGAGATTCTCGCGAATCCTAGTTTTGGACTAGAAGAAGTCGGAAATATTTCTTTCATGTCTAATACGCAGACCCCGGAGGATTTTTACAAAAAAGCGCGAGTAATCATCGTTCCTTCTTTTTTCAACGAATCTTACGCTCGCGTTGTAGCTGAAGCGATGGCTGCCGGGGTTCCCGTCGTCGCTTCTAATCGCGGGGCGCTGCCTGAAACGGTTGGCGACGCTGGCTTGATTCTAGACATTCCTCAGTGTTATCAACCCCAGACGACGCTTCTGCCTTCAGCGGAAGAAGTACAAGAATGGATTGCCGCTATCGTTAAATTATGGGACGACAGCTCTTTTTGGCAGAAGATGAGCGCCTTGGGGAAAGAGCGTGTGGAGAAGCTTTGGAAGGAAGAGCCGGTAATCAACCGGTATGAGGAAGTCTTAACGAATTTAATCCTTACTAAATGAAGTAAGATTGAAAAAGTGATATTGGGGTATCCACTCTATTTATAGGAGGGATAAAATGAAGATGATTCAATCTGTTTACGAATTTCTGATTAGTTCCTTTGTGAAGAAATTTCTTCCGAAATTTCATGTTTCCAAAGAAATGAAGAGGTCGACGCGACGCGTAACTTTCGAACCCTTAGAGTGTCGACATATGCTATCGGCTTCCACGCTTACCGAGGCGCCCGTCTTGGCTTATGAGACGGACACAGAAGCGTATGTCGCGCAAGAGAATCCGACGTCCGACGCGATCGTTCCGGAGGAATTCATCCCCGAGTTGAGAAACCAACTTCTCGAAGAGACGACGAATCAGACGAGTCCTTATGACAGCAAGGGGACGGCTCCCCATTTCTCTGTTGAGAATGAGTCGATATACGGACTGTCCCCGGCGTCCATTTCTGATGGCGAGAGCTCTTTTATCGACGCCGCGCTTGCGATGGAGCCCGACGCAACTTCCGAGAGATCGCGTCAGAGCGAAGACGCTCCAGGAGAAAGGTCAAGTGTTACAACGATTCAGCAAGCGTTCGCAGAACTTGCGACCAATGTTAATTTCTGGGGGGACGCTCAGTCGTACAGCGGCGGTTCTGGAGGCTCTGGCGGTAGCGGCGGCTCTGGTGGGTCTGGAGCCAGCGGCGGATATGTGAGCGCCTATCTCTCTGGCGGATATTCTCTAACTGGCGAGCGTATTTACTATGAAGGCGAGAATTTATATATTCCCTACTATTATCTTCCAGAGGGTGCCATAATAACTGCGACTGTCACTGGAATCGTTCCAGAGGAGGGGAGCGTTCTCACGGCTTCTTCTTCGTCTGGACAGCTCGTTGTGAAAACGAGTGACGATGGGTTGAAGGGAGAAGATAAAACGATTTCTATTTCTCTCAGTCTATCGGGAACAGTAAACGCTCAGTTTGCGCCAGGCGACGCTTCTTCTTTCACAGCGACGATTGCTGAACGCCCAGAGTTTATTTCGTTTGAGGATCAAGAAATCCTTCCTAATGCTGCTTATAACAATGATTCCTATAGGTGCTATGTAGAAGGAAATGCGTCTGCTGGAGCCACTCTGCATATTAGAGGAGATGAGATTGTCGCTAAGGGGGGAGCGGGATTAAAATATTATATGATAACCCCGTCTCAGTATTTTGAGATTAATCGTAACACTGGCGTTATAACGCTTCTGAAAAGCGCTCAGGACGTCATTAGTCTTTCAGGATCGTACGACTTTAACCTAAGAATACGAGCATACGATAGTCGTATGACGTATGCTGAAAGCGGTGGGGGAACTGTTTGGGCGGACGATGCGTATGTTAATATCTCAATTGCCGATTGGAATGTTAATAGGAATAAAAACGCAGAGAAAGCGGCAGTTCTTCCGAGAGATGGATGTACAATTTCTAACTTGGCGGAAGTTGTCGGTTTTAACGCTTCAGAGGTTTTGCACTGGTTGACCGTACAAGAAAATGAGGAAGTGGAGCTGTGGGATGGAACACGCAAACTTTCTCAGTTCGTGACGACGAATGATATTTTAGCGGCTTCTTCAATCAGTGTCTTTAGCATTCCAAATGTCATATATGCTGCCTGGTGTTGGAATCCAGCTGATAAGACAATGATGCTTTGCAATGAGAATAGAACCATGATTAGCAATCTTGGATTTAAAGTGGTGACATTCGAGAATTCTCAATACGCCTCTTCCGTTGATGCAAAGAGAAGTTTTATGGAGGCTATAACCAATTTATCCGTCAATAAAGAATTACATGGATTGTATTTGACCGGACATGGCGACCTGAAGAATGTCACGATTACGAATGAAGATGGAACTACGGAGATCATTCAAAAATCGTATTTTATGACTTATGGGCAAAATGACCAATCATCGGGGCCGGCATGGGATATTGAATATAGTTCCACACAGGTTTACGATCCTTCACAACAATCTACTTGGGGAATTAATCAAGCCCTCAATTATAAGCTGGGCGCTTTTATTGCACATTCATGCTATTCAGCGCATGGGGAGGCTCGGTCTTTGTGTTCTGCCAATGGATTGTTTTGGGGATCCAACGGCGTTGCTTACTCATCCCACGTTATTGTCGCCGCTTCCCTTTGGGGATGGAAGAGGGAAGATCAAAACTTGTACACTTTGGGAGGACGGCAAAAAACTGCGACAATATATAATCTTTCGCTTTATGATAATTATCGTTTTTATTGGTCGTTTTGATATTTGAAGGCAGCAACTAAGCAAAATGAGGAGGTCTTTATGAGAGTTGTACCTTTGGTCAGGATTGTGTTTTTGTTTTGTCTTATGTTTCCTGTCTGTATCAACCAAGAAGCATATGCAATTCGTAATATCGACGAATTTTTCCATAACAAGATTAAAGATGGAAAACCTCCGAAACGAATAACAAACGAAGAACTTTGGTTGCAGCCCGCTGCTTGTTCTCAAGCTATTGCGACTATTTTTAATAATGGTTGGATCGTCGGGCAGCGTGATAAACCCTTTGATAAAGATATTGCCGCAGGACGTTACAGTAAAGTTATAGAGGAGGTTCAGGAGGAAATTGAATCTCTTTCACCCTTTTGGAAAAAAGACTCGGCGGCGCAGATCTCTCGTTATCTTCAGATTCTGGCAACTGCGTACGAACTCAACGGTGATTGGAAGGAGGCTCTCGATACGTGGGGACTCATTTATGGTACTACAAGCGACGGATATTACTGGGCGTTAATTCGAATTCTTTATGGGTCTGGCGATAAAGAGTTTGCATATGTTTTAGCTTGTGACATGGTTGCGAGTTTACATTGGGTTAATGTGGACGACGTAAAACAGAAAATAGAAGAGAAAGGGCCTGTTGTTTACTCCTCTATTCTAAACGAAGGATGCGTGTGGGATCAAGAATGGTTGGCTTTAATACGCTTCCGTAATGAATGTGCGCGTGTTATCTGCCCTGAAATGTACTTTGTTTCATCAAATGGGGTCATGCAACGAGAAGATAAAGGAACCCTGGGGTTTATGGTTCTTCAGAGCCAATCATATTCGAAATTTGTTGATTTTATGCAGGAACAATGGAAAAGTCGACAAGGAGAAGGGCGCGCCGATAGCAAAGAAGAGGAAATGATAAAGTTTATAGAGGAGGTCAATACGGTTCCTAATCCTTACATACGTCAGGGTATGGGATATTGAGCGTTCCGCGAATATGGATGCGTTTAAATGGCAGAATGACGGGGCGTTTGAAGCCAAAGGAGTGAGAGCTTGGGAATCCGGAGAGAATTGACCCGAGGAATCTGAGGAAACTTCGACTCTTCGTTATTGTTTGGTATACTCTTCGCCTTACTTTGAGATCGACTCTATTTCTGGAGTGATTACGCTCAAGAA
>JBJEXI010000018.1:3513-153546 GCA_051885615.1 Thermoguttaceae bacterium | reverse complement strand
AGGTTGCTGAACAGGTTGCTGAACAGGTTGCTGAACAGGTTGCTGAACAGGTTGCTGAACAGGTTGCTGAACAGGTTGCTGAACAGGTTGCTGAACAGGTTGCTGAACAGGTTGCTGAACAGGTTGCTGAACAGGTTGCTGAACAGGTTGCTGAACAGGTTGCTGAACAGGTTGCGGCGTCGAATTACCGACGACGGGGAGCGATAGGTTTTGCGCGTAGGCGGCGTTCTGCGCGTTCGCGAGGATTTTCTCTTTGTGAGGGAGCCTCGGGATCGGTTGAGCGGACTGAGCCGCGAGTTGAATCATTTGCGCTTCTTGCTGACTCGCGAGCTGTAATTCGCCAATTTTGTAATATTTATCCGCCAATAACGCGTTTGCTTGCACAACGCCAACTTCCGTCGCTAGCGGCTGAATCGCATTCGCACGATTTGAACCTTCGAGAAGGGTTAGTCCGTAATAGTATTGGGCTTGCGGAAAATTCGGCGCTCGCGAAATAAGCGTGGCAAATTGCTGATCCGCCTGCTGGTAGTCTTCCGCGTCGTAGCACGCTTTCGCATAGGCAAAGAGATATTCGTTATTGTTCGGAGATAATTGAAGCGCCTTCGCGTACTCCGCCTTCGCTTCTGAATAAAACGTCTTCTTATTGGCGACGTATCCGATTCTGTAGTGTATCGTCGCAAGAAGCTCCGGCGAAGCGGTAGAAGCCGCCGACGTGGCCAGATATTTCTGATAGAGACGCCCCGAATCATGATATCTTTTCTGCTCAAAATAAGAGTCCGCTTGCAAAAGAAGGCGTTCTGGCGACTCTTCGCGTCGTCCCCCGTAACCGTATTGAGCGACGGCGTTACGGACGTCGTCCGAGTTCTTCTTCGGAGGTTCGTTCGGATCAGGAAGATCGGAAACGTCCGTGCACAACTCTCCGGGTTTGACGAAATCCGCCGAAGGGGAATGAAACGACGAGCAGCCCGTGATTGCGGCTACGCCCAAAACCCAGGCTGCAAAATTCGTATAAATCAGCGTCGTTTTCATCATTTGTCGCTCCTGCCACATGGCGTGAAAGACTCCATGCGCGCCGTATTAGCGCGCTCCGCACGACGTTTCGCCTCGTAACGTAAATAATAAGGCGGCGAAACGTCGTATTGAGTTTATCGACAGGAACGATAAATGTGTTTAGTTTAATATTAACGAAAATTTAAAATGGTCAATCTGTAGCGGTGAGACGGCTATTTTGAGCGCTTTCTCCCCTTATTGTTGTCGTTTATAAGGGAGTCTAGTTCCGAAAAGTCGACGGAATCCAGCTCCGGAAGAACGTCGTCGAGCTGTTTTTTTAGCGCCTTAAAGCTTGGTTTTCCCGCGTTGGGAACGGATTTGGACTGCGACTTTTTCTTTTGATCGCGTTTGAGGAAGTTGTCGCCGCAAATGGTGCGCAACTCGTCCTCAAGTCCGTCGTCGAGCGCGTCTACGTCAAACTTGGCTTTAGGCGTCTCCGGAAGATGTTTTCCCACCTCGTCTTCGTCAACTTGGAAATCGTCGACGTCGTACTTTGGGGGGGTGGACGCTTTTGCTTCCGTCTCCTCGCCCTCTGACTCTGTTGAGCCGAGAGGATCCAGATCGACGACCGCAAGAGGCTCGTACTGGGGGCCGTTACGCTGGAGATCGCTTGAGTAAAGAACCACGTTGTCGACGGGAGAGGTTCCGAGATAGAGATCGGAACGCTCGCTTAGCATATCCGCCAAAGAAGCGTTTTCCGAAGTCTTGGCGTTCCGTATGGTTGCGTCTTGGGAGAGCTTGACCTTAACGTTGCGATCCTTTTTGCGGGAGCGTCCAATAGTCAGGTGAGGCCTGAATTCTCGACCTTCAACGGGGTACCCCAACGCTTCGAGTTCGTTGTCGATTCGCGCCGCGAGATTTCGGATTTCGTCAATCCCGTCGGAGACGCCGATCCAAATGGAACGCGGATTGGAGGAGTCAGGAAAGGCTCCCAATCCTTCAAAGACCAGATCAAACTGTTCTACGCCTTTGCACGCGCGTTCGATCGCGGCGATTAAGAGATGCAGTTCAGTCGTCGGAACGTTAGGTCCGAGAAATTTTAAGGTTACGTGAAAGTTTTCGTCGTCGACCCATTTAACGTCTGGGAAGGCGTTTTGCAAGGGTTTCACGGCCTTTTGCGCTTGACTCCTAATAGCGGGGGAGACGTCGACGGCAATAAAAGCGCGTATAGTTGAATTCATAGCTAATCCCTCGTGCAAAAATTGTGTTGCGCCCAAAAGTCACTGTGCAAGTTGGAGATTGTTTCTGTGAACAATCACTTCATAAAAAGGCCCTTCATGGTCGAGGGCGTCGGCTATTTCCGAGGATTTTTTCCGACATATTCTTCGGGCGTCTTCGCTGGAATAGTTTGTAAGTCCGCGAGCTATTTCGTTGTTGTTTTCGTCGATAATTTCGACGACGTCTCCCTTTTTAAAAACGCCGAGGGAACGAACGACGCCGATTGGCAGGAGACTTTTCCCCAACTCTTTGACGGCGCGAGCGGCTCCGGAGTCGACGACGAGCGCGCCGCATGGAGCGGCATGCTGGAACCATCTTTTACGCGCGGGCAACGATTTATCGGGCAGGAAGAGGGTTCCCACTTCTTCATAGGCGTAAATTTTCCGCAGAATGTCGGGATCGGAACCGTTGGCGATAATCATAGCGCCGCCGGCTTTTCCAACAATCTGCGCCGCCTTGAGCTTACTCGCCATTCCTCCCTTGCTTCGTCGCGACTTCTTCTGGGCGACCATCTCCATGAGAGCGGGGCTCCAGTCTTGGACGCATTTTACAAGCTTGGAGTCGGGAAGGTCAGGATCTCCGTCGTACAATCCGTCGACGTCGGTCAAGAGTATCAGAAGCGCTTCCGGGAAAAGGGAAGCGACGAGCGCCGCAAGTCGATCGTTGTCGCCAAAGGTCAAGGAAAGCTCGGCTGAGCTGACGGCGTCGTTTTCGTTGACGATCGGGAGCGCCCCGAGATTGAGGAGCGAAGCGAATGTGTTGCGGAGGGTTAGATAACGTTTACGTTCGGTGAAGTCGTCCGCCGTGAGGAGTATTTGGGCGGCAATGAGTCGACTATCGGCGAGCGCCTCTTCGTAAGCCTGAATCAAAGCGCCTTGACCAATGGCGGCGACCGCTTGCAAATCGGCAAGATCTCGAGGTCTCTCCGCGAGATTCAAACGCGCCATTCCCGCTCCGACGGCGCCAGAACTGACTAGAACTACCTGCGCGCCGCGTGAACGTATGTCGCAGAGGTCTTTCGCAAGACTGTTAATTCTCTCGACGTTTAAATAGCCTTCCTTGGTCGTTAGGACGTTGGTGCCCACTTTGACGACAAGAAGCTTCGTTTTTTCTATGATTTCTTTTCTACTGGACGTTTGCATAATCAAGACGAAATGTGCGACGTGGAAGAGCCCGATAATAAAAATTTTAGCGTCGAGTCTCTGCGAAAGAATGATCCCCCAAAGAACGGTTCCCGTTATTTTCTCTTGACAAACTAAAACTGTCAATAGAGAAAGCCTTATTTCGAGAATTGAAACGCGGCGACTTTGACTTTACGAGAAGCTCCTTCGCTTTGGCGTCGGCCTTCCATAATCTAAAAGGGACGCTATAATAAATAGTCCAATCGCGCTAAGTTTAGAGACTGATTGCATCAAATAAACAAGAGACGAGGTAGAAGCATGGAAATTTGGCCGGCGATCGACATTCGCGGCGGACAATGCGTTCGATTACGCCAAGGTGATTATGGACAAGAGACAATCTACGGCTCTTCCCCTGCGGCGATGGCGGAGCGGTGGCGTTTGAAGGGGGCCAAGCGACTTCATCTTGTCGACCTTGACGGTGCGAAAGAGGGATCCAGCGTCAATTTTGAAGCGATTCGCGAGCTCGTTGAAAAGGTTGCTCCGTACGGAGTGAAGTGCGAACTTGGCGGCGGCGTGCGATCTCAGGAAACGATCGAAACGCTCCTTTCGCTCGGTTTGACGCGTCTCGTCGTCGGGACGTTAGCGCTGAAAGACCCCGAGTGGTTTGCGCAGATGTGCGAGAAGTATCCTCATCGTCTCGTTCTTGGAATCGACGCGCGCGGCGGAATGGTAACGACCGACGGCTGGCTCGAGACGAGTCAGACCCCCGCGACCGAGTTGGCGAAGCGATACGACGGTTTGCCGATTGCGGCTCTTGTTTACACGGACGTCGCGACGGACGGGATGATGCGCGGCCCTAATATCCCCGAGTGCGTTTCGATGATGTGCGCGACGTCCATCCCGGTTGTGGCGTCCGGGGGCGTGACGCGAATCGACGACGTTCGCCGCCTTGCCGAAGCCGGTATTCCCGCCTGTATCATTGGGCGCGCTTTGTACGAGAATACAATTGCTTTGGAAGACGCTCTTCAATTCGAAGAGTGATCCGTCATAGAGCCGGGTTATTCCATACGTTTTGACCATTGGTTTTGGAGATATTTATGCAAGGTCGCGACGATTCGGAGCGTATTGTTATTACAGGCGTGGGGCTTGCCTCCCCCAACGGCGACAACCTCGCGGAATTCAGAAACGCGCTTCTTAACGGAGTGAGCGGGGTAGTCCCTTACGAGATTCGTTATTTCGGGAAGACCGTCGCGGGCGTTTGTCATTGCGACATAACCAAGTATCGTCCCAAAAGAGAAATTCGTCGCGGAACGCGCGCGGGAAGCCTTTCCGTGTATTGTGTCGGCGAGGCGATAGCAGACGCGGGCTTGAATTGGGATTGCGTCGATAAGAGCGCCGTCGGCGTCTATATCGGCGTGACGGAGCACGGGAACGTCGAGACGGAGAATGAGATTTATGAAATCAAGCAGTATGACTACGACTGCTCGTATTGGTCTCATCACCATAATCCGCGAACGGTAACGAACAATCCCGCAGGGGAGGTAACGTTGCGTTACGGGATAACGGGGCCTCATTATACGCTTGGCGCGGCGTGCGCGGCAGGAAACGCCGCGTTGATTCAAGGCGTTCAACAACTCCGTTTAGGGGAGGTCGACCTTGCGTTTGCGGGGGGCGTTTCCGAGAGCATTCATACGTTTGGTATTTTTGCGGCGTTTAACGCGCAGGGAGCGCTTGCTCATAACGAGGATTCGACGAAGGCTTCGCGACCGTTCGACGCGGATCGCAACGGTATCGTCGTCTCGGAAGGGGGTTGCGTTTACGTCCTCGAACGTCTGAGCGACGCGAAGAAGCGCGGCGCGAAGATTTACGGCGAAATACTCGGCTACGGCATGAATTCCGACGCCACCGACTTCGTTCTTCCTAATGCGGAACGTCAGGCGCAGTGCGTTCGTAAGGCGTTGAGAAACGCGGGCCTTGCTCCCGAGGATATCGACGTCGTCAATACTCACGCCACGGCGACTCACGCGGGGGACTCCCTTGAGATCCAGGCGCTACGCGAGGTTTTCGCCGATAGTCGTAAGACGTACGTCAACAATACGAAGAGCTTTATCGGACATGCGATGGGAGCCGCCGGCGCGCTGGAATTGGCGGGTAATCTTCCGTCGTTTGAGGACGGGATCGTCCATCCGACGATCAACGTCGACAATCTCGATCCGGAGTGCGAGATTCGCAATCTTGTTTTGAATAAGCCGGTAGAGGTCGGCAAAGTTCGGACAATATTAAACAATTCGTTCGGCATGGTGGGTATTAACGCCGTGACGATCGTAGGGAAATACGAGGGCTGAGCCTTCATGGACGCGCGTCGCGTAAGCGTCGCGTTTTCGAGCGCGGGGAACGGTCCTGTTCCGAACGCGTAATAACATGAGTATGCGTCGGCGTGAAAGATTGCGCGTCGTGGCGCCTGACTAGGAGTGAAAGATGGCCGTTTCGGTTGAAGACATTAGAAATACGATTATCGAAGTGCTCACGGAGATTGACGATACGATTGACGCCGACGCGTTGAAGGACGACGTTCCTTTCCGTGAACAGCTTGAACTTGACAGTATGGATATGCTCGACGTTGTTCTCGGTCTGCGTCGTCGTTATAAGCTTCCGATTCCTGAGTCCGATTACGTTCATCTTCAAACGATGAATTCGACGATCGAATATCTTCTTCCGCTTCTCAACAAGTGATAAGATGCTCGAGGCGGTCGTCGCGAAACGTCGCGACGACGCGAATTTGAAGTTATATCGAAAATATTTTGATTTGATTATGAGACGCCTTTTCGATTTTGCATTTGGTTCGCGAGTTTGGCTCAACCTTACTTGCCGTCCAGGGGACGGCTGTTAATGGACAACCAAGCGTTAGTAATTTTGGCCTTGGTTGGGTTGGTAGTCGCTTTTTAGCGTCTAACGCAGAATTAAAAAATAAGACGGTCGGCGTTAGTCGGCCTAGAAATAGTGAGGTATGATAATGACTTCGCAATGTGACACGTCGAATCAGAACGCTCGTAAGATAATTATTTTTGACACGACGCTGCGCGACGGAGAGCAGTCTCCCGGCGCAAGTATGAATCTGAATGAAAAGGTTCAAGTCGCCCAGGCGCTCGTCGAGCTTGGCGTCGACGTGATCGAAGCAGGTTTTCCGATCGCATCGCCCGGAGACTTCGACTCGGTTCGCGAAATCGCGAAAGTCGTGCGCGGCTCGTCCGTTTGCGGACTTGCGCGCTGTGTCGATAAAGATATTGATAGCGCCTGGGAAGCCCTGAAGGAAGCGGAAGATCCCCGAATTCACGTCTTTCTGGCGACTAGTGCGATTCACCGTGAATTCAAACTCCGCATGACGCAGGAGGAAATCATCAACCGCGCCGTCGAGGGCGTCAAACGCGCGCGCGGTTACTGCTCGAATATCGAGTTCTCTCCCGAAGACGCGTGCCGTACGGAGATCGATTTCCTGTGCAAAGTCGTCGAGGCCGTAATCGACGCGGGCGCGACGACTGTCAATATTCCCGACACCGTGGGATACACGACGCCCTTTGAGATGACCAAACGCATTGAAACGCTGATGAATCGCGTTCCGAACGTCGACAAGGCTGTGATCAGTATTCACTGCCACAACGACCTTGGGATGGCGGTCGCCAACTCCTTGGCAGCGGTAGCCGCCGGAGCGGGACAGATTGAGTGCGCGATCAACGGATTGGGCGAACGCGCGGGGAACTGCGCGTTAGAAGAGGTCGTGATGGCTCTTCGCACGCGTCGCGACGTCTTCGGTCTCGACACGCGGATAGTTTCGCAGCGTCTGGTTCCGACGAGTCGTTTGGTCTCCAAAGTTACCGGTCTGAAGGTTCCGAGAAACAAGGCGATCGTCGGTCGCAACGCCTTCGCGCACGAATCGGGCGTCCACCAGGACGGCGTATTGAAGGAACGTTCGACGTACGAAATCATGAGCGCCGAGAGCGTCGGCTTTGTAAAGAACGATCTTGTCTTAGGGAAGCACAGCGGTCGCGCCGCTTTAGCCGATCGTATTAAAGCTTTGGGCTTTGATCTCTCTAAAGAACGTCTGGACGCTGCCTTCGATGAGTTCAAACGTCTGGCGGATCTCAAAAAAGATATTTTTGACGCAGATATCATCGCGATCGTCGATCGCCAGAACGCGAGCCGTCTCTCCGGTAAAGCGGCGGATTGGCGCTACGTTTCGTATTTTCTTTCCAGCGGCTCCGAGAGCAAACCGTCCTTCAAGGCAGTTTTGTCGCAGAACGGCGTCGAGCATACGGCGACTTCCGATGAAGGAGACGGTCCGATTCACGCGATGTTTTGGGCTGTTCAGCAGATTGTCGGCCTGCGCGTCCTGTTAAAAGAATTCAAGATTGACGCGGTAACCTGCGGATCTGACGCCCAAGGCGAAGTGCGAGTACGCGTGACCGACGTCGATACGAATATCGACTATTTGGGCCGCGCAACCTCGACCGACGTTTTCGAAGCGGCGCTTCAGGCGGTGATTGACGCGGTTAATCGAATTCAACATGCGCGCGAAGGACAGCAGGCCTGAGGCGTTTAAGCTTGTGTTTGGCGCGTAACGCGAGGTTGAAGCGGCGTCGTTTTGATGAAATCAACGGCGCCGCTTTTCTTTTGTGTTTTCGCGAACGCGACATATTTAGCGAGATGAGAGAAAAACGCGATATTTGCGCGTTTTTTGTAGACGCGCCGCAAAACTAAGCCGATTAGTATTGAAGGTTGCGTAGCGGTGTAACCGTGTTGACGTTCGATCCGGCGTCGCGAGACGGAGACCGCGAGTCGTTCGTCTTGTTTTGGCGCGCGTCCATGACGCGCGGGCAGTGAAAGCATTTTTGATTTTTTTATTGCATTGGAGACTTCCGTGCTTACAGACTATCCGAAGCAGTTCGATGCAGGACGGTTCAATCTTGTTGATTTGGTGCGTTATCGTGCGTTTTATCAACCCAACGAAGTGGGCTTTACCTTCCTGACGAATAACGGGAAAGACGAGACCTGCTTGACTTACGGCGAATTGGATCGTCGCTGTCGACGTCTGGCTGTTGCTCTCCAACGTAATGGAATGCGCGGCAAGCGCGCGCTCCTGCTCTATCGTCCCGGCCTCGAATTTATCGTCGCGTTTTACGGTTGCTTGTACGCGGGCGCGACGGCTATTCCCGCCTATCCGCCGACGAAGAACCGTTCGATGCTTCGTATTCAGTCGATTGTCGCCGACTCCGAAGCGAGCATGGCCTTAACGACGAAGGAAGTTGTAGAACAGGTTAAGGGAACTGTCGACTCTACGCCGCTATTACGCCAAATTCCATGGCTGACTACGAACGACTTGCCCGTCGGGCCCGAAGACGATTGGGTCGATCCCCAGATTGGGCAGGAAGAGATCGCGTTCTTGCAATATACGTCTGGGTCTACCGGCAACCCTAAGGGCGTCATGTTGTCTCACGGCAATATGCTGAACAACTCGATGCTCATCGAACGCGGCTTCGAACATACGCGTTCTAGCAAGGGCGTTTTCTGGCTTCCGAGCTACCATGACATGGGGTTGATTGGAGGCGTGATCCAACCGCTTTATTGCGGTTGTCAAAACGTCATGATGGCGCCGTTGACCTTCCTGACGCGTCCCTTCCTCTGGTTGAAGATGATTTCCAAATACCGCGCGACGACAAGCGGCGGTCCGAACTTTGCGTACGACCTCTGCGTCAAGATGGTCAAAGACGAGCAAATTGACGAGCTGGACTTGAGCTCTTGGAAGGTCGCGTTCAACGGCGCCGAGCCGGTTCAGGCCGAAACGTTGGAACGTTTCGCTCAGAAATTCGAACGTTGCGGTTTCAAATACGAGGCCTTCTATCCCTGTTTTGGCCTGGCCGAAGGAACTCTTATCGTTACTGGAGGTATGCGCGATCGCGCGCCCGTGATCCTCAACGTCGACGTGGACGCGCTTGGCGAAGGTCGAGCCGTCAATGTTCCCGAAGGCTCCCCGCGCGCTCGTAAACTCGTTTCGAGCGGTCGCACGATCTTCGGACAACGTCTTGCGATCGTCGATCCTGAGACGCGCGTCGAATGTCCGGACGGACGCGTCGGCGAGATTTGGACGTCGAGCCCGAGCGTCGCTCAAGGATATTGGCGCAACGAAGAAGAAACGAATCGTTGTTTCCGCGCGCGCATCGCCGGAACAAACGAAGGCCCGTTCCTTCGCACCGGGGATCTCGGTTTCGTCGAAGACGGCGAGCTCTTCGTGACGGGCCGAATCAAAGATATGATGATTATCCGCGGCGTGAACGTCTATCCGCAGGATATCGAAATCACCGCGCAACACGTTTCCCCGATTCTCAGCATGAACAGCGGCGGCGCATTCTTGGTCGGAAATGAGAACGACGAGAAACTCGTTCTTGTTCAGGAAGTCGAGCGTCGGTTTAAGCCTGAAGACGCCCCGGAACTTTTCGCCAAGATTCGCAAGAGTATCGCCCTGGAACACGAGCTTCCGATCTACGCGATCGTTCTTATCGCCAAGGGATCGCTTCCTAAGACGTCGAGCGGAAAAGTCCAGCGTCATGCGTGCCGCGCGTACTACCTTTCCGGCGAACTCAAAGTTCTGGCTCAGTGGTGCGTCGAAGATGAATCGCTCGCCGCCGAACAGACGAAGTCTTCGAATGTGTCGGGTTTTGTCGGAGAAGAGAATCCGCTCTACGCCCCGGTGGAAGGACAAAGCGTCGAGAATACGCCGCACGAAGACGATAGCTGGTCTGAAACTCAGCGCGAGGTGACGAGCGTCTTCACCGTCGTGGAAAAGAAGCCCGAAGCTAAGAAAGCGGAGCCCGTCGCGAAACCCGTTGAAGCGGCGACTTCCAACGCCTCGGTTATGAGTTACGAAGAGACTGCCCGCACGGTTCTCGAAGAAGTCTATCGAGTGGCGAAGGAACGCGCGCGCAACATTACTCTCGACACGGATATTCCGTCTCTTGGTCTCGACTCTCTCGAACGCATGGAGATTCTCGCGTCCCTCGAGGATCGTTTTGGCGGTCAGTTCCCCGAGGAAGTTCTGCCGACGATGTCGACAGCGCGCGAGGTCGTCGAAGGCGTCCGTAAGTACCTCGGCGCGGGTCGCGCCTTTAGCGACCCTAACGCGAAACGTTTTGAGATCGACGAAAGTTGCTTCGACTTCAGCAAGTTCCCCGAGTATATTTCGATCCATCAGAAATTTGAGATGGCGAAGAGCTTGGGCATGAATCACTTCTTCGAACCGCACGAAGGCCCTGCGGGCGCAACGATCAAGATTGGCGGTAAAGAGTATATCAACTTTTCGACGTACAACTACATTGGCACGTCTGGCGAACCGTCGGTGACCGCAGCCGCGCAGGCCGCCGTCGCTCGCTACGGAACGACCGCTGGGGCGAGCCGTATCGTTGCGGGTGAAATTCCGCTCCATCGCGAGCTCGAAAATGAGATTACGCGCTTCCTTGGCACCGAAGACACCATCTTGCTCGTCGGCGGTCATCAGACGAACGAAAGTATAATCGGTCACCTCATGGGATCGGAAGATCTCATCCTTCACGACTCTTTGGCGCATAACTCCATCGTCCAGGGATGCATTCTTTCGGGCGCGCGTCGTCGTCCGTTCCCGCACGGCGACTGGAACGCGGTGGATAAAATCCTCTCCCAGCATCGTAATAAGTATCGTCGCGTGTTGATTGTCCTCGAAGGCGTCTATAGCATGGACGGCGATTACCCCAATCTTCCGGAGTTCATTAAGGTTCGCAATCACTACCGTACGCTCCTTATGGTCGACGAGGCGCACTCGATCGGCGTCCTCGGCAAGACGGGGCGCGGAATCGGCGAACATTTCAACATCGATCGTCGCGACGTCGACGTTTGGATGTGCACGTTGAGCAAGACGTTCGCAAGTTGCGGCGGCTATATTTCCGGACGCAAAGAACTCGTGGAATACCTCAAGTACACCGCGCCTTCATTCATGTTCTCCGTGGGTATGCCCCCCGCGCAGACTGGCGCCGCGCTCGCCGCGCTCCGCGTTTTGGAACGCGAACCTCAACGCGCTCAGAAACTTCGCGACAACAGCGCGTACTTCAAAGAACTGGCTCGAGGTTACGGTATGAACGTCGGACTTGCGCAGGATACCGGCGTGGTTCCGGTTATTATCGGAAACTCGATTAAGACGTTGGCGGCTTCGCATCAACTCTTCCTGCATGGAATTAACGCGCACCCGATTCTTCATCCCGCTGTGGAAGAACATCAGGCTAGAATTCGTTTCTTCCTTACAAGTCTTCATTCGTTCGAACAGATCAAGACGACGGTCGACACGCTCGCCGCGATTCTTAATGAGCTTGAGTCGCACGACTGACGTTGTTGCGTAAAATGTCGTTTTCCTGAAATTAACGCGCGCCTCTATTTAGTAGACGCGCGTTTTTTTGTCCTTTAACGTAGTCCTTGATTTTTTCCTCCTGCGCTACATAATGACGCTAACGCTTCGCGAGATGTGCGCGTTATCCCCGTTTGAAAAATTCCCTAGCTAAGATAAAGGGTTCGTTATGTATTATCCTTGGCTTGACGTTCCGTTTCTAACAGCGCCGATGATAATAGCGATTATCGCTTTATTCCACGTCTTTGTGTCGCATTACGCCGTAGGAGGCGGTTTGCTCTTGGCGCTGGAGAACGGAAGGGCGTTGCGTTCCGGCGACGCGGCGTATCGCGACTATCTCAAGAAACACGCGAAGTTTTTCATTCTTTTGACGGTTCCGTACGGCGGCGTCACCGGGGTCGGCGTCTGGTTCTCTATCGGATTGGCGTCTCCCCTTGCGACCAGCGAGTTAATACGTATTTTTGTCTTCGGTTGGGCGATCGAATGGTGCTTTTTCTTTCTGGAAATCGTCTCGGCGTTTGTTTTTTATTACGCGTGGGATCGACTCTCGCCTAAGGCGAGCGCGATTATCGGGTGGATCTACGGTTTGTCCGCCTGGATCTCTCTGGTGTTAATAACGGGCATAACCGCCTTTATGTTAAACGCTTCCGGAATCGTCGGCGATTGGGAGACGACCGGAAACTTTTGGCACGCGTTTTTAAACGTTCAGTTCCTTCCTCAAACGGTTGCGCGTACTGGAGGCGCGTTGATTCTCGCTTCCCTTTATTTCCTTGCGCACGCGGCCTTTACCGTGAAAGACGAGTCGATTCGAGAGACGGTCGCCAAGCGTATGCGCATTCCCTCTTTCGTCGGTCTCTTTCTCCTTATGGCGGGAGTGGCGGGATGGTTCTTCTTCTTGCCTGAAACGAGTCGATTAACTCTTGAACGCGCGGCGGCTACCAACATCTTCGCGGGATGTTTTCTCGGAATCGTCGCGGGTATTGCGCTTCTCCTTTTCCTCGGCCCCTGCCTAAAGCCGCGCGAGGTTTCTGCGGGAATGGCCGTCGCCCTTCTTATGATGGGGATCGGCGGCGTCAGCGTCGCGGAATTTGTGCGTGAAGCGGTGCGTAAACCCTACGTCGTCGACCGTTTGGTTTACGGCGATCAAGTCTTCAGGAGCGACGTTCCCGAGATGCGACAAATCGGAATGCTCTATAAAGGAACGTGGACTTCTTACGAGCTCGACGATCTTCAGGAAAAATATCCCGATTTGGCGATCTCGCCCCAGAAGTACTTGGGCGTCGAGTCGATCCATCTCGTTCCTCCCGCCGCCGAAGAACCTAAGGTTGAGTCCAATCCTGACGAGGCGGCGCCCGACGGAGAAAACGCCCCCTCGACGGCTAGCCGCGATTCGCGCGTTGCGTTCTATCAAGAAACCGTCGCGTTGGCGCAGTCTTCCTTTACCCCCGTTGCGACCGGTTCGCCGACGCTCTCGCGTTCAAACGCGCCCGACGCGGTAGCGCCCAATGGCGGCGAAACAATCTTAGCTTCTCCCAACGCGCCCGTTCTGGGAACCAACTCTCTTGCCGCTGAGGCTAGTCGCCGCAGCGGTTCCCAGGTTAGCGTTGCAGTCGACCAGGGCGCTCAGTTTGCCCAGCCCGTTCCCCAAGCTAACGCCAACCTCTCGCCCGCAGCTCCGAGCGTTCCCGTTGTTTCTGGCGTTTCGAAGACTCAAACAACGCCTATTGTTCCAGCTTCAACAAACGCCCAAAACGACGCGCTTCCAGTACCTACCGCTCCAAGTTACCAGCCTTCTACCGTCGACGTCGGCGTCTCGCCCAATTTGCAGAACGCCGCGCCCGTTCCGGAAGTTTCAGAGGCGTCGAAATCTATTCCCGCGCTTCAGACGGCGCCCGCCGATCTAGGAGTGAACGTCGAATCTCCTGAAGCGCCTTCGAGAGCTCGGTCTCCCGAGGAACTCGACCGTGAGGTCAACGGGCCGATCGCGCGTGGAAACGAGGATCTTCTAAAAGTTGATCGCGCCGACAGACTTTCCCTTGGCCGTATGATGTTTCTCCATCATTGCAACGCCTGCCATGCGGCGGAACACGGTTATTCGGCGGTTGGGCCTCTTGTTTCGGGACTCGACTCCAATGAGATTAGCTCCTTTGCCATGCGTTTGAATCATTCGCATTTCTATATGCCGCCATGGGCGGGAACGGAAGTCGAGGCGGAACTTCTAGGCGAATATCTCGAATCGATCGGCGCCGACGTGCCGAACAACGCTTTTATGAAAGAGAAAGAACGAGAGACTCGTGAAGAAAAGTCGGAGGCGCCTGACGCGGAGGCTCAAGAAGTTGAGGCGTCAGACCCCGACGTTTCTTCGACGCCGCGAGGAACCTCCGCCTTTTAAATGAAACAGCCCAGCGCTCTTTACTGGGCTCTTTTAATTGGAACCGTCGCCGGAAGAGAGTATCGTTCCGACAGGGTATCGATCGGGATAGTTGACCATGACGTAGGCGTTGCGATTCTTTGGAACATAGACGGCGCTATGACACGCTTCGCCTATTTTATTCCCCTGACGATCGGTAGGATAGACGACAATCTGCGTTTCGCCTGCGGGAAGTTCAGCGCTTAAAACTTGAATTTTCGCGGGCAATAGTCCCCAACAGCGCGTATCCGCCGTTTCCGTCGCTTCCCATACGACTCCGCCTAAATCAGCGGCAAGGCTTACCCAGGGATTAACTTGCGCCGCTTCTTTCGCCACGTAGACGGTTCCTTTTTTCGTGATGCGTCTGACAATGGCGCGCGCGAGAATGAGATCCTTGACCGCTTCGAATTCTTTGACGGCCATTTCATTGACGTCGACGATTGTTTCCGACAATCCTATTTTTTTGCCGTTCGCTTCTAGCGCGACGCTTGCGATATTGGGCGAGTCTATGACGATTTCTGGTATCGGCACGGGGGCAATCGTCGGAGGAACAGAGTTTTTGTTTGTCGCGGAGAATATTTGATCGGCGACGAGGAGCGCGAACTGAGTCGCTTCGGCGTAGGTTTGTTCTTTGCGCGGTCCCTTGCCGACGAGTGCGAAAAGATATAGGCGACCGTTTCCTGGCTGCGAATGGACTCCTTTTTCCGTGCGTTCGACGTCTTTTTTCCCTTGAGCGAAACTCGGACTCCACTCGACGACTTTTCGGTAACATCGCGCGGCTTCTCCCTGTTCGAGATACGTTTCCTCCGCGAGAATTCCTTCAAGATAGGGGCCGATTGGCAACCGAGGATACTTGGCTTTAAGATTGACTTTTTTGCCTTCGTTATTGGGATCGTCCATAAGACCGCCGCGGACGATCGAATCCTGCTTTTCTCCAATCTGAAAAGCGTATGCGCGCGCGTCATGTCCGTTGACAAGGAGCTCTGTAAGCGCTAAATAGACGCGGATCATGACTTTTTCGTAGTCTTCGCCGTCAAAAGAAGAAGCGTTTTCATCCATCCAGAGAGAGAGGAGCTTTTCGCCCGTCGCTTTGGCGCGCATAGCGTCGAGCGAATCGAGTTCGTCGCGGACGTCGCGCAACTTCGTTTGGGCGTCTTTGACCTTGCCTTGCGCGAGATCAAGACTCGCGCTTTCGAGCGTTAGCGGGGTCTTTTCCTTCGCCGACGCGCGTTTTTGACAACGTTCAAGGTTTTCCCGCGCTTTATCGAGGTCGACTGTTTCGTAGAAATCAATGCGCCGTTCTTCGAGATTTTGAGCGTAACGCGAGGCGCATCCCGCGAACGTTCCCCAAATCTGCAGAACGAGTAAGCACGACGCGAGCCTTAGTATTTGATTTTGAACCTCTTTCCCCCTTTGGGTTTCCTTCATCTCGTCGACTCCACCTTCGCTGACCGTCACGCTGTGGATCCAGCGCGCTACAGACGAAGGTTAATCTTTAGAGCTCGAAATCGCAAGATCAAGGTTGCCTAATTGTCTTTGGACGTCGCCTCTTGCTCGATCGTTTCCCAGGAGAGCCAAACGAAACGCGGACGATACTCGTAGGGGTTATGCGGAAGAGAACCGAGACGATTCACGTTATAGGAAACGAGGATTCCTTTTTCACTTGCAAAGATAGGGTGCGCTTTGGCGTTATAGCAATGGAGCCCCGGCGTTTCGTCCGGTATCGACGAACGATAAAAGACGCGTTCTTCTGAGAATGGCCCGAGAAGGGCGTCGGCGACTCTGAACGCGATTTTATTAGAAATCGTTCCGGGCGTATACACGATTAACCATTTCCCTTTGGCTTCTCCGGAAGGAATGCGTGAAATTGAGAATTCGGCGGAAATATTCTTGAGGAGGGCGGCGTCTTCGCTCAGAAGGGCGGAGATTTCTCCTTGCCATTCTCCGCCGGAATAAAAACTCCAGCGCGCATAGTTTTGAAAATCGTTTCGCGGCGCTCGGGCCACGACGAGATCTTTTCGACTCCCTTCTTTCGGATGGTCGACGTAACCGAAAACGTAAATGAAGTCGTCGCCTGAATCATCGCACAGCGCCGAACCAAGGACGAGCGTCTTGTCCTGCGCGTCATAATACAACGGCGCCCGCTTTTTTAGCGTCGGACGGGAGAAGTCCGGAAGTCCATTGTTAGCGTCGATCGGGAAGACAAGAGCGTGAATTTCCTTGGGCTTCCATGCGTCTCCCACAAGAATCGCCGTGAGCCAAAGTTGATCCCCATAGCGTATTCCGTCTTGCAACCAGTAATGCCCGTCGACAATGTTTTGAGGAGTCTTTTCTTCACTTCCAGGTTTACGCCATATGAAATGGACGCTCCCTCTCTCGGGGACGTAATCTTTTGTCATGCCGAAGGAATGGTTTGTCATGACGACGCGATCATACTCCGTTCCGCCGTTTTTTGTCGTTCCCGCGATCGTGTCGCTAAAAATGAATAGAGCGTCCCCCTCGTTTGAAGTAGAGAGAAGATTATTTCGAGCGTCTTTTCCTAAATCGACGGAATAAATTCCGTCGGCGCCGAGCCATCCTTCTTGACGCTCAAATACGGCGTCCCATTCTCGAGCTTCTTTTTGCGCGCGCGCCGACGGGGCTCCAGCGAAAAGGAATAGAGTGACGACGACAGTTAAAAAGGAAGTACTGCGTAGATTCATTGTTTTTCGTCCCTTCTTTGAGCGCGGCGACGCGAAAGGAAAATCCGTGTGGAACGTCCGGGAAGTTGAAGGGGTTGTTCTACGTCGGGAATCGGTCCGTCGTAATTAGGATAGACGTCGTAAGGAGCCGCAGCCGCCGTATCAACGAAGTTTCGCCAAAGGAACATTGGAAGCTTGGATACTGCTGGGAAGAAAAACGTTTGTTCATACGGCTTGGGATTGACCATGAAAAGAATGTCGAATTTCGCTTCCGGCGAGGCTTCAAGCACGGGATTGAAGGGGGAAATATCAGTGATGACAGAGCCCGCTTTTGCAATTTCTTCGGCGAAGAACGGATCTTTTCGAGGATCCAAGACGCTGATAAGGCCTACGAGAGAAGATTGCTCGTTCGAATTCCAATCGACGGCGCCGCCGGTCGCTCCGAACCAGGAAATGTCGGGGACGTCTCCCGGCGCTTGAGGACTCCCGGAGAAAAAGTTTCGTCTTCTCAAAGACGCTTCTTCTCGCCTCAAGCGAATGAGAGAGGCGACAAAGCGCCGCAAATCGTCGTTCTTTTCCGCGCGCAGCCAATCGAACCACGAAATAGGAGAATCTTGGCAATAGGCGTTGTTGTTGCCCTTTTGCGTTCTTCGCACCTCGTCTCCAGCGACAATCATTGGCACGCCTTGACTTAGCAACAGTGAACAGAACATATTGCGGATCTGCCGCGCGCGCAGACTTTTGACCTTTTCGTCCGAGGTTTCTCCTTCGAATCCAAAGTTATAACTGATGTTATTATTTTCGCCGTCCCGGTTTTCTTCGCCGTTGGCGTAGTTGTGCTTGTGGTTGTACGAGACTAGATCGTTGAGGGTGAAGCCGTCGTGCGCAGTTATGAAATTGACGCTGCACGACGGGGTGCGCCCTTGCGCTTGGTATAAATCGCTAGATCCCGCAAGCCTCGTGGCGAACGCGCCGAGCGTCCAGTCGTCGCCGCGCCAAAAACGCCTTACGTCGTCGCGGAACCGACCATTCCATTCCGCCCATCGCGCGTTCCCAAAAGAACCGACTTGATAGGCGCCCGCTGCGTCCCACGCTTCGGCGATAATTTTGACGTGAGAAAGAAGGGGATCTTCCGCGATCATCTCCAACACTGGCGGATTAGAGACGAGCTTGCCGTCGCGATTTCGGCTGAGAATTGACGCTAGATCGAAGCGGAAACCGTCGATATGATAATTTCCCGCCCAAGAGCGCAAACAACTGAAGATCAGATCGCGCATCCACGGATGATTGCCGTTTACAGTGTTGCCGCAGCCCGTATAATTGGCGTAACGCCCTTGATTCAAAAGCAGGTAATAATTCTTATTCTCCAGCCCCTTAAACGAGAAGGTTTCGCCGCGTTCGTTCCCTTCCGCCGTATGGTTAAAGACGACGTCGAGAAAAACTTCAATTCCCGCCTTATGAAGTTCTCTGACCATCTCTTTGAATTCTCGAACTTGGGCGCCCGGTTCGTCGCTCCACGCGTATCCGCGATGAGGCGCAAAAAAGGCGATCGGATCGTATCCCCAATAATTTTTGTGTTTCGGGGGCGTTCCATCCGGATCGTTTCGTGGGAATTCATGCACCGGCATGAGTTCGACCGCCGTGACGCCGAGAGATTTCAAATATGGAATCTTTTCAATAAGTCCTAGATAGGTTCCGGGTTTGGACACAGCGCTTGTCGGGGAGTTTGTAAAGCCGCGAACGTGGAGCTCATAAATAATTTCGTCAGCAAGAGAACGCGTGATGCGGGGCTCGTTTTCCCAATCGAAGGAATGGTCGACGACGACGCACTTTGGAGGGAGACAAACGCCGTTCTTTTGGGGAAGAAAATCGCCCGCCAACGCGTCCGCGTAAGGATCGACAAGTCTTGCTCTGCCGTCGAATCTATGACCGTTCATCGGATCAAACGGCCCGTCAACCTGAAAATGGTAAAGGGTTCCGGGGCCCGCGCCTGGGACAAAGATTCTCCAAACGTCGCCAAGACGGTCTGTTCTATCGTCCAACGGAATAACCAAGGACGGTTCTTCGTCCTCCGGAGCGTCGTATAACAACAGCCGCGCCCCCGTCGCGTTTCGACTTACGAAGGAAAATAGGACGCCGCCGTCAGTTAAACGCGCGCCATATGGGGAAAGATATTCTGGAATTCTTCGCGGTTGAATACTAGCTAAGGAGTTCATTACGTCGTCTTTATCCATCGTTAAAGAGAAGGCGGGCGTCCGCTTGCCTTTTACCGACCCCTCCGTTAAAATAACAGCATTACCCGGCTACTGAAGCCGTGATTTTAGGGGCTTTGCCGGACTTCCGTCGGCTCTATAAAATTTAACGCTTTTATCAGAAAATACAAGGACGAACTCTATCGCAGCGTTCGTCAAGCGGTTCTTTGGAGTTCTGCTATGTCGGATTTAGCGTCGACCCCTCGGGAGTCGTTTCCTGCGCGCTTTCTTGGTCGTTTTACTCACGAACAGGCGGCGTCTTGCGTCTTCTTCCTTTTTTTGTGGTATTTTTGGGGCGTGAGATATTCTGGTTTTCTCTATGTCGCGCAGGAAAACTCAATTTTCCTTTATACTCGCGAATACCTAACGCGTTGGCTTGAAACGCCCGACGGGGGACTGTGTTACCTATCCGCGTTTTTGATGCAGTTTTTCTACTATCCCCTTTTAGGGGGCGGGCTCTTTGCGCTTTTAGGAACGTTGGGGCCACTCCTTCTGGGACGCGTTTTAGGTTTTCGCGGATGCGGTTGGCTTCTCTCCTTCATTCCCGTGTCGCTCTTCACCGTGTCGACGACGTGGAATGGTATTTATGTTTTCATCCCCTACAATATTGCGACGGCTTTCGCGGCGTATGCGGGATTTTGTATTTCGCTTCTCATATTGTCTCTCTACGTACGATTTGAAGGGGGCGAAGGAAGACGTCCGATCCTTGGCGTCATTTTCTTGTTGATCGCGTATCCCTTTTGCGCGGCATGGGCGGCGTGGGGCGGGCTCTTTTGCGCCGCATGGGCGCTGGGACGACTTATCTCAAAGGGAAAGGACAAAGAATCGCGCCGAACTGGCTGGCGGGAAGTTGTGGTTTTAACGGTCGCTTCTATCGTCGTACCGCTCCTCTATTACTACGCGTGTTACGACGTTAAGATGAGATTCTGCAATATTTATCTTCAGGGCTTTTGGGAAGAAGCGCGCTACGATACGGGGGCTTTTGTCGGACGGTTGTACTACACGCTGTCGGCGTCTTCGATCGTTTTTACGATGGCCGCGCTTTTGCTAAGGGGCTTCCAGCCGCGTTTTGCGGAACTGACGTCCAAACGCCGAGAGGTTCGAGAGAAAGAAAACAAAAAATCGAAAAAGGATAAAAACGCGCTTCCTTCGAACGCGTCTGAGGACGCTGCTCAGAAACGCCGCAACAAGGAGCGCGCGCGCGTTCGTTTGATGTGGGAGCTTCTTTTCGTCCTAGCGGCGTGCGTCTATTTTGGCTCTTATCACGTCAAATCGTTCTTCACTTTGACGGAATGTGCGAGGGCCGTTTACAACGAGGATTGGGAAGAGGTTTTACGCCTTGAAGCGCGCGACGCCTATCCGATTGACGGAACGGTTCAGATGCGCAACGTCGCGTTATTCAAAACGGGGCGACTGATGGACGACGCGTTTCGTCGTCCTCTTGGCGGTCTTTCCGCCGTTCGAATCACGGGGGAGGATTACGCGCGTTCTCTTCAGGGAAACGCGTATTATAAGATGAAGGTGAAACTCTACAACTGGAGTCGTGAAATGGAGCTTGATTCGAATCGCGCCCTATGCGAACGACTCTATTGTTACTGGGGTCAGACGAACGTAGCGACGCGAATTGCGATGAACAATTGGGTCGCAACGGAGGAACGATCAACTGCTTTTATGAAGACGCTTGCGATCGCGGCGCTGGCGAACGGCGAGGAAAGAATCGCGCGGCGTTTTCTCGAACCGTTGACCCAGACGCTCTTTCATCGCAACTGGGCGAAAGTCCGTTTGGCCTATTTGATGAGTCCGAGCTTTTACGACGGCGTCCGAGACTTCCATAACGACCCGAGCGTCGACGAGGTAATCGAATCGAAGCGCGCGACGCGAGAAGAGGCGGCCAGTCTTGAAGAGGCTGCGGCGCGTTACGGCGTGGAGAAGAGCGAAGTCGAAAAAATCGCCGAGACTGTCTCGGGCATGCGCGAAATGCGTCCGTCCAAGAATTACGCGACAGCGACCGGTTATCCGAACCTCGTGTTCCTTTACGCGTTGGCAAAGGAGGACGAATATGAATCGTCTTGCCCCGCTCGTCGCGATTTGATTTTGCTATCGCTTCTCATGCAGAAGAAAGGCGAGGAGTTTTTAACTCTTGCTGAGCCGCTCTTCAAGGAGAAATACCGCGGCGGGGACGCGCCGAGAACTCTCGAAGAGGGATACGCGACTTGGCGCTATCGCAAATATGGAAGCCATTGGGATAAATGCGATTATAAGTTTTCCGATGAAACGAAGACCCTTTTGGGAGATTTTATCAACTATATGTCAAGGGTCGGATCGGCGGCTCGCATAAGCGATCCTGACGTTCAAGAAACGATACGCGTTTACTGTCAGGGACTCTACTGGGGCTTCGTGACAGACGAATCCGTCTACCATCACTATTGATCGGAGAGTGAAGAGTCTACTATGACGAAATCGAAGATTTATAAAATCGTTTTGATCGCGCTTTCGGTCTGCGTCGTCTTTTTTGTCGGCAGACTTTTTGTCGGCGTCGGCGCGCCCTCTGATTTTCAGAATTTAGACGCCCTTGCGACGCTTTATCCCGATTATGTCGACGTTGTTTTTCCGCCTAATATAGCTCCCGCGAATTTTCGAATTGAAGAGGAGGGGGACGCGTTTTGCGCGCGCGTCACGGGAGATAACGGCGCGTCGTTATGCGTTTCCGGACAGAACGTCGCGTTTCCTGAAAAGAAATGGAGGCGCCTTCTCGACAGTAATCGAGGAAGTTCGCTCCGGTATGAAATCTTTATACGCCGTCAGGGGGAGTGGTTCCGCTTCAAAGAGTTTCAAAACCAAGTAAGCGAGGATCCTGTGGATCCATACGTCGCGTATCGACTTGTCGAGCCTGGATTTGACTATTCATATCGTATGGCGTTGGCGCAACGTTGTTTGGAGAATTTTAACGAACGCCTCTTTGTCGACAATCGTTCGGCGACAACCTCCGCTTGCGTAAACTGTCACTCCTTCCAAAACTATCGCACCGACCGCTTTATGTTTCATTTTCGTCGACCTGACGCGCCGGAAAAAGGGGGCACGATCCTTATTGACGGCGATAATATTATTAAAGCGACCGGTTACGTGGACGAACTAAAAAATACGTGTTCTTATCCAGCGTGGCGCCCGACGGGGGATTTCATTGCGTTTTCCTCCAATGTGACGCGGCAATCTTTCCATTCCCTTTCGACCCAAAAGATTGAGGTTTACGACGGGACGTCTGATTTGGTTCTTCTAGACGCCAGAAAGAACGAGGTTCGCGTCGTCGAAAAAACGGAAACCCAAATGGAGACCTTCCCTTTCTGGTCTCCCGACGGCCAATTTTTGTATTACTGTTGCGCCGATTATGCTCCTAAGGCGTCGTCTTCCGATGTGGACGCGCTCATCAAAGAGGCGTCTGATAGGGCCGCAGAGATACGTTACAACGTCTGTCGCAGAAGTTTTGACGAAAAAACTTGTTCCTTTGGCGCTCAAGAGACGGTCGTAGACGCTGCGTCTCAGGGTAGAAGCGCGCTCTTTCCGCGCATATCTCCCGACGGTCGTTTCCTTGTGTATACTCTTGCCGAGAGCGGAACTTTTCCGATTTGGCGTCCAGAAGCGGATCTGCACATGCTAGATCTCACGACAGGCGAATCGCGCGTCATGAGCGAGGTCAATAGTTCCGATACCGACAGCTATCACTCGTGGTCGTCGACCGGACGCTGGTTGATCTTTAGTTCTCGCCGCGAGGACGGTTTTTTCACGAGATTCTACCTAACGCATGTCGACGCGCAAGGGCGCGGGTCAAAACCGTTTGTCCTGCCTCAACGCGATCCAACGTTCAATCGTCAGCGACAAAAGTCGTACAATATCCCTGAGTTTACGGTTGAGCCGGTTAAACTCAGGACGGAAACGATCATGGAAGCGACGAAAAGAGAGGGAGAGAAGACTCGTCCAGCCTCCACGTAGTTATTTTTCGAGAAGGGGGAAGAATCCGCCTATGCTTCGGCAGATTCTTCCTTCCGGTCGTGCCTGATTAGATCGACGGTGAAACAGATCAACGCGATCCATATGAGAACAAAACTAATCCATTGGCTAAGGGAGGTTTCTTCGTGCAATATGAACGCGCCGCAAAGAAATTGGCCCGTGGGAGTGATGTAGATAAGGAGTCCAATCGTCGAGAGTTTGCACTTATGAGCGGCCGCGCCAAACAAAAGGAGAGGAATCGCCGTTAAAACGCCCGCGCCGATCAAAAGGAGGAGCGTCTTGGGGTCGAGCGCCCAGGTCGGGATACCGTCTGTTTTCATGAACTCAAAGACGATATAGGCGAGAGCGAAAGGAAGGGCGAACATCGTCTCAACGCTTAGCGCAGTGGTTGAGTCGACGTTTATCATCTTCCTGAGGAGGGAGTAGATCGCAAAGACGAAGGAAACGACAACGCTTTCCCATGGAAGTCTGCCGACGCCAACGGCGAAGATCGCGACCGCGACGGCGGCCATACAGATGGCGACGAGTTGGCAGGGACGCAGGCGTTCGCGAAAAACGATAGCGCCCAAAGCGACTGTGACGAGAGGGCATCCGTAGTTTCCTAGACTTGCGTAGAGAGTGTGATTTATCGCGACGAGCCAAATGAAGAATCCCCAACTGGCCATCGTGGTCGCCATCGTGACGAATAGTCCTAAGACGTATCGAGGATTTCGTAAGGCGCAAATCAGCGCGTTCCCTTTTTTGAGCATGACGAAGAGAGGCGCGAGCAAAAGAGTCGTAAAGATCGCTCGGAACGCAAGGGTTACGAGGGGCGGAACGTCGCGCAACAAGACGAAGTAAAGAGGGAAGAGGCCCCAGATGACGTACGCCGAAAACGCAAGAGCAATCCCCTGAATTTCTGTTGATTCTTTTTTCGGCGCCGGGGACATTATGGGTTGAATCTTGCGCGCTCTATCGACTGTTGACGCGGACATTCTTTTTCCTTTTTGTTTTTCTTAATGCAACTGCATAAAAAAACGTCGCTCTAACGCGACGTTTTTCTTTCCAGGCGTCAGTAAACGCCTCATTGGATAAGAGAAGGTTCTCTTATTTCTTAGCCTTTGCGGCCTGCATTCTCGCCCGTTGTTCCTCCTTACGACGCTTCACAACGCGGTTCGCGCGAATCTGGGCCACCTTCTTCTGATTCTCCATATCGAGCAACGTCTCGCGTCTCTTGGAAAAGAAGATCGCGATCATAATGACCGCCGTTGCGTAAAAGATGAAGGCGGCGTAACTCAACACCCAAACCGGTTCCTCTTGCGGAGCCTCTTCAGTAGCCGCAAAGAGCGACTGCGCGTCCAAAAGGAAGCAAGACGCCGCGATAAGGGACAAAAAGAAACGAGTTTTAATCGAATTTATATGGAATTTCATTTCTTATTTCTTGTATTTCAACGTTTTGCCGTAACTACAACGCAGGCTACTACTCACGCTACCCGTATTTTACCCTTTTTCAGAACGTTGGGAAGACCCTTCACGCGTTGCCGTAGAAGGATTCGATGATTTCCCATCCCTCCTGAGCGGTTTCGGCGTAATGGAAGAGCTTCAGATCGTCTTGACTAATCATTCCAGAGTCGGCCAAATACTGGAAATTGACGCAACCGTCCCAGAATTCCTTGCCAAAAAGAATAATTGGAATCATCTTCGACTTGCCCGTTTGACAGAGCGTCAACGCCTCGAAAAGTTCGTCGAATGTTCCAAACCCGCCCGGAAACGCGGCGAGCGCTTTCGCCCTCAGGATGAAATGCAATTTGCGAATTGCAAAATACCGAAATTCAAAGCATAACGACGGGGTGACATACGGATTGGGAAATTGTTCAAAGGGTAGACTGATATTCAATCCGACGGTCGCTTTTCCGGCGTCATACGCGCCGCGATTGGCGGCTTCCATGACGCCTGGCCCGCCGCCGGTGCATATGACGTAGTTTTGATCTTCTGAAACTTTGATTTCGCCGCGCTCGTTTCTTTCTTCGTTGAACACGCTGTTTTTGGTCGCGACGAGTTCGCCAAATTCTCGCGCGCACTGATAGTACTTGCTCATTTTAAGAGCGTGTTGCGCCTTCTTGTAGGCGAGTTCCAAGGCCGGATCAGAGGGATTTTGGGCGAGTTGATTTTCGACGTCTTCGAGTTGGCGTTGAGCGACGTCGGGGGACTTAATCCGCGCGCTCCCAAAGACGACGACGGTTGATTCGATCCGCGCGTCTTCGAGAATACGTTCCGTTTTAGTATATTCCGCCAAGAGTCTCGAGGCGCGTCCGTAAGCGCTCTTTAAAAATTCTTCGTCTTCGCCCGCAATGCGGTAACTCGGCGAATCGGCAATGCGTTTTAGATTTTGCTTGACGTCGGCGACGTCCGATAATTTTTGATTCATGCCTATGACTCTCTTTTTAAAAGGATTACTTTCCGTATTTACGAATTGCTTCGTTGTGTTGAAAGAAGCCCCCAGCCTACTATAATGTAGGAGTATAAACGACGAAAAATTGAAAATCAAGAGATTGGTCTTTTCCCTTATAGCGCGCTTGGCGCGAGTTTGGATCGCTTCCTATGACAGTCGCTGAATTGATAGCCAAACGGGAACCTGAATGGCGAGAATTGGAAGATCTGGTACGCGAGTTAGACAAGCCCGTGTTTCGGCGTCGAGTCGATCCAGATACAATAGCGCGGTTCCTTCAACTCTACCGCGCCGTATGCAGCGATCTTGCGCTCTCCAAATCATACAATTTGCCCTACGACACGGTTTCGCGTCTTAACGTTCTCGTGAGAAAGGCGTATGGGAGTCTTTACAGGACGACGCATCGCCCCAATCGTTCGTTTTGGGGCGTCGTTCTTTTCGAAGCGCCGCGGTGGATTATTACGGACTCCGCCTTTCTCTTGTCTTTTTTTCTTTTTTGGGGCGTCTTCCTAACCTGCCAGTTTTGGGCGCAGATCGACCCGAACTTTGCGTCTGATTTAGTCGGAGAAGGCATGTTAGAACGACTGGAGGAAATGTATAGCGTCGAATTTGACGGCAATGTGCTCGATTCGTTGCCCTCGACGTTTGGCTATATCTCTCATAACGGGGGAATCGGCCTCAAATCCTTCGTTTTCGGCGCGCTTGGGGTGATTCCCGGATTGTGGGTTCTCGTGAGCAACGCCGCTTTTTTAGGCGCTTGTTTCGGTTATATGCTTGGGGACGTATGTTCGACGACGGCGAGTATGAATTTTTGGGAGTTTACGCGAGCGCACGGCCCCTTTGAACTGACGGCGATCGTTCTTGCGGCTGGAGCGGGGATTCGAATTGGATGGGGATTCGTTTCGACTGGAGGTTACGGACGGGTCGAGGCCCTGCGACGAGCGGGGGTTAAGGCGTCTCCGATGCTTTTTATGGGACTTCTTTTTTTCTGCTTTGCGGCGGCTCTTGAGGCGTTCGTCTCTCCAAACGCCATGGAATGGTTGAGCGACTACGGCGCGACTTCTTACCAAGTTAAGCTGACGATTCACTGGATCTCCGTGTTTCTCCTTTGCTTTTACTTTTTAGTGTTGGGCGGTCTTTCAATTTATCGAAAGTATAAGGGAGGAGCAATGGGAAACGCTATGCGTCGATTCTTACGCGATTCTTTTTGCTTGGAATTGCCGCCAAATGAAAAATTGAAAGTCGGCGTTTCTTCAGCGTCTTCAGCTCCTCGTGATAGAAAGAAAGAGCTCAAATCGAGATGAATACGAACGATCCCTTATCGCATTGGAAGACTCCAAATATTTCGGCGCGTCCTCGTACGGAGAACGAAACGCGGGATCTGGCGGTTCGCGTTTTTGCCAGAAATTTGAAGCCGATTTCGCTTCATTATGCGATTATGGCGGTTCCTGCCTTGCTCCTTTGTTATCTGTTTTGGATCGGGAGCTTTTATCTTCTCTTTTCAGAGGAAACAAGCCTCGGCGGGGATTTTTATGATTGTTTTACTGTCGCGTGCATTTGGTGGGTTCTTGTTACGGCGTCTTTATACTATCTGAGCGAGTTTTGCGGGGCGCTTGTCACGAAGTATTTGGGAATGTGGCTTTTTTCCGGGGAGGAGAGGGTTACGCTGAAAACGACGCTTCATAGTACGCGCGGACGGTGGGGTCAATCGATCTATTTTTTGTTGTTGACGCGTCCGATTAGATTGCGTTCTTTTTATGCTGAAATACTCCTCCTTGAAAACACGCCCTTCTTGAGAACGGAGAACGGCGTTTCTACGAAACGGCGCGTAAAGCGCGTGAATTCGTCCGGCTCGTTTTTCGCGTTGGGGTTAGGATCGCTCGTTACCGAATCTTTTGTGAATATGGGCGTGTCGGTGGGATGCGGGGTTTTCTTTCTTCTGGCGCTCGCTGTTTTTCAAAATGTTATCCTCGCTTTTTTCCTTACCGCTGTTCTATGGCTTCCAATATTAACTGCGGCGAGTCGACTCTTTATGACTGTTTACCATTTTTGCTCTTACGTCAACTATCGCGTCAAAAACGAGTCTTGGGACGTCGAGTTGTTGTTTAAATCTGAACTCGCGAAATTGGGAAAAGATTCTATAGCGATGGTTGGCGATCAGACTCCGAGTGGCGCATTCGTTGGAAATAAACGTCTAGGACCTCTTGTTTTAGATCCAAACCTCATGGAAAGGGAGAATGGAGTCGACGCTCCTTTGCAAAACGACGAACACAAGGAGGCGGAGGAATGACCGGCTCGCGCGAATCGCTCTCTTTTAAATCTCAAAAGCGTTATGTTTTGATAGCGGCGTTGACGCTCTTCCTTGTCGCTGGACTTTCGATTGCTTTTTTGACAAGAAAATCATCTGTGACGTCGCAGGAACTTGCCGCCGCCAACCTTGATAAAGCGCTGGAGAATCAACGAACGCCTTGGTTTTCCTCCGTTGACAAGCAATACGTTTATCTCCCTATTTCTCGTCAAGTGGAGGAACGTGACGATCCTGAGCCTCTCGGTTCTCGCGAGGATTTGAAGAATCCTTTTTTCGAAAAACTCTTCACTGGCGTTCTGCCAGCGTGTTTTTTTACGGTTGTTTTGGGGGTTCTTCTATGGATTTTCATTCGTAAGACGCGTGAGAAATCGCTTTCCAAGCGTCTGCGTCTTGAAGAATTGGCGCGGCGTCAGCGTCGTCTGGAGACCCTTGCCGACGAAGCAAAGTCGCGGTACGACGACTTGAAGGGCGCCGCTCTTGAAGCGTATAACTCCGGAGATTTCCGCAGCGCGATTATTTTCTACTTTAGTTGGATTCTTGTTGAAGCAGATAAACGCGAGCTGATTTGGTTGGATAAAGGAAAAACGAATCTCGAATATTGGCGAGAACTAGACCGCAATCCTGAAGTTCAGCGCATTTATCGCGTCATAATGAACGAATTTGAACTTGTTTATTACGGCGGTCGTTCGATATCTAGGCGCACGTTCGAAGATTTATGGGAAAATCAGACTCCATTTGAAGAGTTGATGAGCGTTGAAGATGAAAAAATCGCCAATCGCGAACAAGAAGCCGAGACGATGAAGATTCGAAATAACGCGAAGAACTGGGCCGCGCCGAAATTTCATCTGCTTTTGGCGTTGTTCGTATGCTCTATGTTTACTCTTGTCGGGTGCAAAGAGAATGAATGGCGATACCCTTACGGGCACGATACCAACGTAGCTCCCCATAACGGCTTGAATAGCCTTTCCGCTTTCTGCGAGTATTGTCGATTAACTACGAAGGAGAAAGTGTACGCCCTCGAACGCGATAGCTTCGCTAGAGAGACTTTTCCCTTTACGCGCGGAGATTACGACGATTGTAATACGATCGTATGGTTCATGTGCGTCGATTGGATCAGGGGGGCTTGGAAACTCCCCTGCGATCCTATTGCCTGTGAGACTGAGGACGCCGAGGACGAGTCTCGAGAGCTCGACGACGACGAGAGTTTTCTCTCCAACGATTTAGATTTGTGGCGTCAAACCCTCGAAGCGTACGCGACCGCGACGCCGGAAGATTGGCCGTTCTTTTACGTTCCCGAATCATCCGCAGCTCTTGACGGGTTTTCCTATTACCTACACCCCGTTTACGATTTCAACTCTTCGTCAAACTCTCCTCGTAAAGGCATAGAAGTTTGGTTGCGAGAAAAACCTGGGCGTAAAGTTGTCATTGTTCTCGCGTCTTCTAATTCGACTCTTAATTATTGGACTAAAATACGAGAGTTAGCGAACGAGCGTTTTGAAGATCCTCTGAAGCAGAAGGCTTTAGAGGATTGTCGTGAAATTTTTTCCGACTATGCCGACGTCGATTTTGAGGGGAACTCGCATTCCTCTCGACGCGCTAAAGGAGAATCCGCAATTCGCGCTCATACGATGGCTTCCAATATCTTGGACGCTTCTTTGCTGTTGACGATTCTGGATGCGGCGCCCGATCTTATTGAGACTCCTCAGGACTTGACGAATGCCCTTAGGCGCGATAAGTTGGATTTGACGGACGAATTCGAGGCAAGTTTTGAACATGAGTATGGTTCAGAGAGTCTTGCCGATTTGAAAGCTTCAATTCGAAAACTTGTCGAAGACTTCAACCGATCAGAATATTCGGCTGACGCCGACTTTGTCGCAAGGGAGAGTGTCTTTAGGAACGAGAGGTCTCCTTGGGGATCTTCTTGGGGGTACAAAGAACCTTGTTATTCGACTGCGTGGGATGAAGAGGAGCGTTGGTTTGTTCAGCGTCATCTTTTGCCGAGAGACGAGGATGAGGAGGAGAAGCGAAGTTTTTCCGGCTTGACGTCTTGGACGTCTTGCCTTCCTGAATCGGCGCCGTTTCGAGAGGATTTTCAACTTGTTCCTGGAGAGGGAACGGAAGTTTTGCTTCTTCATGGGGATTCTCCTCTTGTGTGTCGTCGAGCTGAGGGGGAAGGGGAGATCCTGTTCGTGAATTCCGCTTCTTTCATGACCAATTTTGCGATGACGGAGGAGGCTGGTCGAGCGTTTGTGAGGCGTTTGACTCAAGAGTTTTTGGATAATGGTCCGATCGGTTTGACTTTTTCGCCCTTTGATTATCCTCCAGTCGTACAAAACTATAAGTACGACCCGCCCCAATTAGACGGTCGGTTTTCCGTAGCGCAACGAAGCGTTTTTACAGAATTTGTTTGGCGTTTGACGCTTTTAGGGACTGTCATACTTTTTTGTTTTTGGCCTATTTTTGGTCGTCCTCGCCGTCGTGTCGAGAGTAAGTCAAGCGATTTTACTTTGCACCTCGACGCCTATGCTCAGCTTTTAAAACGCGTCGATTCAACTCGATGGACGCATGACCAACTCGATAAATATACCGGAAAAAGGCGCGGTGAGGATAAAGTGAATCATGGTAAAAAGAAGACTGGCGACTGACGCAACGCCCGTAGATATTGGGTTTTAAAATCATAAAACGACGTTTCAGGCGGCAATTGAGTCGCGTTGAGGATTTAAAGTGGACGAAGGATATAAGCCTTTTCTCTCCTTCACGAAGGAGGAACTTGTTGAAATTTTTAAGGAGATCGGCCTTCCCGCATATCGAGTTAATCAAATGCGTCGTTGGGTTTTTGCTCGCAAGACTTCCCGAATTTCGATGATGAGCGATCTTTCCAAGGAAACGCGCGAACGTTTAACGCGCCTCTTTGGACGACCGGATCGCGCGACGGCGGAGCGAACGTCTCTTCTGATTCGCAACGCTTCTCGTGAAACGGTTGCGGCAGACGAGAACGACGCCGAAGATTCTATCTACGAGGGAAGACTCGTAGCGAAATCGATCTCGGACGACGGCTCTGAAAAACTTCTCATTGAATGGCGAGACGGAAGGCGCGTCGAGTGCGTCCTACTGCGCGATGATCGGGATCATCGCACTGCGTGCATAAGCGTGCAGGTTGGATGCGCGATGAGTTGCGCCTTTTGCGCGAGCGGACTGGGCGGATTCGTTCGCAACTTGACGAAAAGCGAAATTATTGAGGAACTCCTTCGCCTGAACGCGCTGTTGCCGAAAGACGAGCGTTTGACCCACATTGTCGTCATGGGGACGGGGGAGCCGACTCAAAATCTAAACGCGTTGTTGCCCGCGTTGGAGGTTGCGACGTCCTCGGACGGTATCGACGTCAGCAATCGTCGGGTGACGATTTCGACGGTCGGCGTTCCCGCGGGTATCCTGCGCCTTGCCCAGGAAAAGACGCATTACAAACTGGCTGTTTCGCTCCATGCCCCTAACGACGCCATTCGCGATCAAATTATGCCTCAAAATCGCGTTCATCCGATCGCGGAGGTATTAACGGCGGCGGACGCTTTTTTCAGAACGACGGGGCGACGCGTCACTTTTGAGTATATTTTGCTCGACGGAATTAATGCGTCTCCGCGCGAGGCGCGAGAACTTGCGCGGCTTCTCCGCAATAAGACTGCTATTGTCAACGTGATTCCTTATAATCCGGCCCCTGAACTTCCCTTCAAAACGCCGTCTACCGCGACGGTTAAAAGGTTTGTTTCAACCCTTGAAGAGGAGGGAATACAGGTCAAGGTTCGATTTAAAAAGGGCGATCGCATCAACGCGGCATGCGGTCAATTGCGCTGGAGCTTGCGCGACGAGAAGGAAAAGAAGAACGCATAGCCTATAGGTCGCCTTGCGCAACGTTTTTTAAACCGTTTTATGCTGTGATTTTCACGCAACGTTTCGCAGTCGTCGTTTCAACGAAGAGGTTCTGGTCATGTATATGGAAGTCGCTCCCGATGGAGCTTCGTATCGCGTTTGGGCGCCAGCCAAAGTTAATCTCTTTTTTGAGATCATGGGCAAGCGTCTCGACGGATATCACGACGTCGAGACTCTTGTCGCTCCGATAAGTCTCTACGATAGATTGGAGTTTTCCTTTGCTCCAACGGAGGGAGAAGACGCTATTTCCCTGGAATGTCTTGACGAAGAGGGCAAACCGAGAATCGATTTGCCAAACGATTCTTCGAATCTTGTTGTCAAAGCTTATTATGCTTATCTTGCAGCTTGCGATAAAGAGAAAAGGGCTCGTCGTCATTCGAGGGTTTGCGCGAAAATTTTAAAAAAAATTCCAACAAAAGCGGGTTTAGGAGGCGGATCTAGCGACGCCATGGCGACGCTTTTGGTGTTAAACGCGTACGACGGAGCTAACTTTTCGAAAGAGGAGTTAGCTCGTATGGCTGGAGAAATCGGTAGCGACGCTCCTCTATTCCTTGAGGAATCCGCGACGATCGGGCGCGGACGCGGAGAGATTGTCGAGCCTTTTCCTCTTGGCGAGATATGGATGACGCTTGTTAAACCGACAATAGGCTTTTCAACGCCGGAGGTTTATCGCAAATATGCGGAATCTCCACTCCATAGCGTTCGTCATTCTCTTAGCGAGGCCCTTGACTCCTTGAGAGAAACAAATACAGCTGAGAACCTTTCGCGTTGGATATGGAACCGTCTTGAGGAACCTGTCGCCGCTCTATGGGACGAGTTTCCAAAGTGGAAAAGCTCTTTGGGCCAGACGTCCGGGGCCCTTGGCGCCCAGATGTCGGGGAGTGGTTCGTCATTTTTCGTGCTAACTCGCGATGAAGAGAGCGCTCATAAGGTTGCGCAGGAGGTTCTACTTCTATCAAATTCGTTAGAGATTGACTTCGTTTATGTTGTTAAGACTCTGACGCCAGATAACAATGCTCGACTGTCTAACTTCATTTGAGAGCGACTACGTCGGTTTGGAATTATAACGATGCAAATAACGGAAATTCGAATTAAGCTTCTTGAAAATACGTCTTCACGACAACGACTGTGCGCGTTTTGTTCAATTATTCTCGACGACGCCTTCGTCGTGCGCGACATAAAGATTTTGTCGGGAAATCAAGGTTATTTTATCGCAATGCCAAGTCGGAAACTTGCGTTCCATTGCCCGCATTGTCGGCAAAAGAACACAGTTGGCTCAAACTTCTGTAGCCATTGTGGCGGCAGGATCGCTCAAAGCGATCCCTACCGCGACCTGTTGACCTCATGCCCCAACAAGGCTTTCGTGGACGTGGCGCATCCTATCAATGCGGCGAGTCGCGACCGTGTTCATCGCGCTATCATTGAAGCGTATGAAATGGAGTTGGAGCGCTCGCGTCAGCCGAACTACGTCAGCAGTTATCAAGAATACGGCGACGATTGAATAACTCTTTTTTCGCGGAAATAGTAAGAAGCGGCGTCATGAGTTTAGACGCCGCTTTTTTTATTTTGGCTTCTGTCCCTAAGTAAAAAAGACAAGAATGGAGCGACTGCCAAATTGACGCCGGGCGGCCAGCGGCGTTGTGGAATTGAAAAAGCGAGAAAAGGGAAAAGACGTTCAAACGCGCCGCAGATGAGCGAGGCGCTTGATTCAAGATTATAAAAAAACGAAAAAACAATGATTTTTAAACGAAGAATGTTTAGTGGCGCCGTTTATGCATTTAGAGTAAATAAGACGCGCTCTAGTTCTTAAAAGAGTTGTTGGACGCGTATATTGAATGAACATGAAACTGATTCAGCGCTCCCGACGCGTTTCACGTGATGACCGCGCGTCGACGATTCGCTTAGTCGTTCGCGTCGACGTTACCTTAACGCGCGGCGGAGAGCGTGTTGATTCTAACATTTTAGATAAAGGAGTATTCCGCAGTGGCAAAAAAGATGTCGTTTGACGACGCTGCTCGTAGTCCGATTGCCGAGGGCGTCAAAAAGTTGGCTCGCGCCGTAAAAAGCACGTTAGGGCCTCGCGGTCGAAACGTCGTTTTAGATAAAGGTTGGGGCGCCCCCAAGGTCACGAAGGACGGCGTAACTGTAGCTGAAGACGTGGTTCTCGACGATCCCGAAGAAAATCTCGGCGCAGCTCTCGTCAAGCAGGCTGCGTCGAAGACGAATCAGGCCGCCGGCGACGGCACGACGACGGCTACGGTGCTCGCGGAAGCAATTTACCTCGAAGGTTTGAAGATGGTTGCCGCCGGCGCCGATCCTATGGCTTTGTCTCGCGGTATTCAGAAGGCCGCTTCCGTCGTCGGCGAGTATGTCGACACGTTGGCTACTCCTGTAAACGACAAGAGCCGCAAGGAAATCGCGCAGGTCGCTTCTATCGCCGGCAACAATGATTCCACTATCGGTCAAATTTTGGCCGACGCGTTCCTCAAGGTTGGTAAGAACGGCGTTATTACCGTCGAAGAAGGTAAACATTTCGAAACGTACGTCGACGTCGTCGAAGGTATGCAGTTCGATCGTGGTTACCTTTCTCCGCACTTTGTGACGAACCTTGACGATCAGAAAGTCGAACTCGAGGACGCCCTCGTTCTCGTCTTCGAAGACAAAATTTCGACCGCTAAATCCCTCGTGCCTCTCCTTGAGGCGATCAGCAAGCAGAGTCGTCCCCTCTTCATCATTGCGGAAGACGTTGAAGGCGAAGCGTTGGCGACCCTTGTCGTGAACAAACTGCGCGGAATCCTTCAGGTGTGCGCCGTCAAGGCTCCCGGTTATGGCGATCGTCGCAAGGCGATGTTGGGCGATATCGCGATTTTGACGGGCGCGAACGCCGTCTTTAAGGATCTTGGCGTCCAGCTTGACGCGGTTCAGATCACCGACCTTGGCCGTGCGAAGAAGATCGTCGTCACTGGCGATTCGACGACGATTATCGGCGGCGCCGGTAAGAAAGAAGACGTCGACGCCCGCGCGGCTCAGATCCGTTCCGAGATCGAGACGACGACGAGCTCTTACGACAAAGAAAAACTCCAGGAACGCATTGCGAAACTTGCCGGCGGCGTTGCGCGCATCAACGTAGGCGCCGCGACGGAGTCGGAGCTCAAGGAACGCAAGTATCTCTATGAAGACGCTCAGGCCGCGACGAAAGCCGCTCTTGAAGAAGGCGTCGTTCCCGGCGGTGGAACCGCGCTTTTGCGCGCCGCCGATTCCCTCACGGAATTGAAAGACGCTTGCGGCGACGAAGTTTACGGCGTTCAGATCGTCAAGAGAGCTCTTGAAGCTCCTATCCGCGAAATCGCGAAAAACGCCGGGGTCGAAGGTTCCGTCGTTGTGAATCGCGTGCGTAAGATGGAAGGTAAGAACGACGGTTATGACGCCGATAAGGAAGTCTATTGCAACCTCGTTGAGGCGGGCGTTATCGACCCCGCTAAGGTTGTTCGCACCGCGCTCCAGAACGCCGCGAGCGTCGCGTCTCTCCTTCTGACGACTTCTTGCCTCTTGACGGAAATTCCGAAGGAAGAAAAGGCCGCGCCTGATCCGAACGCGATGGGCGGCATGGGCGGCATGGGCGGTATGGGCGGCATGGGCGGTTTCTGATCCTGCCTACCCAACGCCTAGCGAACGCGGGTTTTGTCCGCGCTCCGTTACTTAAAAGTTAAATTAACAAATGATATATTGAAAGGATAGAACATGTCCGCGAAAAAGAATCTTAATCTCAAGCCTTTGGAAGATCGTATTGTCGTCAAGCCGCTCGACGCCGAAGAGAAAACCGCCGGCGGTATCCTTCTTCCTGATAGCGCGAAAGAAAAGCCGCAGCGCGGCGTCGTCGTCGCCGCAGGCGAAGGTCGCCTCTTGGATAATGGCTCCCGCGCCGAGATGAACGTCGCCGTTGACGACGAAGTCATTTACGGAAAGTATTCTGGATCCGACGTCGAAGTCGACGGCGAACAGTATAAGATTCTGCGTGAAAGCGACGTTCTCGCGAAGATCGTCAAGACGGCGTGATTTTCTTAGAGACGCGAATTCACAACATTTAATATCCAAAAAGCCCGCCGACGCGTTGCGCGTCGGCCCTTTTTAAGAAATAAGGACTATATTTCATGGCAAAGCAACTGATCTTCGACGACGCGGCGCGGCGTAAGATGCTTGACGGCGTCAACAAGCTGGCCGACGTCGTGGCGGTTACACTTGGTCCTACCGGACGAAACGTCGTGTTGAGCAAGGCTTACGGCGGCCCGAAGGTTACCAAAGACGGCGTTTCCGTCAGTAAAGAAGTTGAGCTTGAAGATCCCTTCGAAAACATGGGCGCTAAGCTCGTGAACGAAGTGGCTTCGAAGACTAACGACGTCGTCGGCGACGGTACGACGACCGCTACCGTTCTCGCGCGCGCTATTTTCCGCGAAGGTTTGCGCAACGTTACCGCCGGTAGCAATCCGACGGCAATTCGTCGCGGTATCGACAAAGCGACAGCCGCCGCCGTGGCTAAACTTCAGGAAATGGCCAAGAAGGTCACGACCAAGGAAGAGATCGCCAACGTCGGTTCTATCAGCGCCAATAACGATCCCGAGATCGGTCAGCTCCTCGCCGACGCGATGGAAGCGGTCGGTAACGACGGCGTTATCACTGTAGAGGAAGGCAAAACCTCCGAAACCACCTACGACGTCGTCGAAGGCATGCAGTTCGACAAAGGTTATCTTTCCCCGTATTTCATTAACGACATGACCGAAATGAAATGCGTTCTCGAAGACGCCTATATTCTGCTCCACGAGAAGAAGATCACTAATCTTCGCGATTTGGTTCCGCTCCTCGAAAAGGTCTCGCAGAAGGCGAAGCCTCTCTTCATTATCGCGGAAGATATTGACGCGGAAGTCCTCACGATGCTCGTCGTCAACAAGTTGCGCGGCGTCCTTGACGTCACCGCCGTTAAAGCTCCCGGCTTCGGCGATCGTCGTAAGGCGATGCTACAGGATATCGCGATTTTGACTGGCGGTCAGGTGATCAGCGAGGATCTTGGCGTCAAGTTGGAGAACGTCGAATTAGACCAGCTTGGTAGCGCGAAACGCATTACGGTCGACAAGGATTCTACGACGATTATCGACGGTTGCGGCTCCAAAGAAGAGATCAAATCTCGCACCGATTTGCTTCGCCGCATGATCGCGGAAAGCGAAAGCGATTACGATCGCGAAAAATTCCAGGAGCGTCTCGCGAAGTTGAGCGGCGGCGTTGCGATCATCAAAGTTGGCGCGCATACGGAAGCCGAAATGAAGCAGAAGAAGGATCGCGTCGACGACGCGCTCCATGCGACCCGCGCGGCGGCGCTCGAAGGCGTTCTTCCCGGCGGTGGCGTCGCGCTCCTTCGTTGCCGTGAAGCGGTCGACAAGGTTCGCGCGAACGTTCGCGGCGATGAGAAGATCGGCGTTGATATTCTTTCTCGCGCTCTTTCCGCGCCTCTTAAGCAGATTGTCGACAACAGCGGCGCCGACGGCGACGTCGTGGTTGACGAAGTTGCCGCTAAGGAAGGATCTCAAGGCTACAACGCCGCGACCGGCCAGTACGTCGATATGTATGAAGCGGGAGTCATCGATCCTTTGCAAGTCGTTCGCGCCGCTCTTTCGCACGCGTCGAGCGTCGCGGGGCTTATGCTCACGACCGAAACCCTTGTTACCGACGTTAAGAAGGATAAGGAAGTCGCGGACGCCGTCCGTTGAGCCTTCCTGTAGGAAACGTCTATGCGCTTAATATTCACAAGACGCGTCGCCGACTCGTCGTTAGTCGGGACGCGTCTTCGTTGAGCGTTTTTCGACAGGCGCGTCGCGAAGGCGGCGCGTCGGTCATTAAATCCAGGTTTGCGGCGCCTCGCGGCGTCGCCCTCAGTTCGCTTTTGGCAGACGCTTTAGGCGTCGACGTCTTTATATGAATAGGTTCTCTAAATAAGAGCCTATTAGTGGAAGTGTTAATGATGGCCGAAGAAATCGACTATTACGAATTATTGGGAATTGAGCGTTCCGCTTCTCAGGATGAAATTAAATCGGCGTATCGTAAAGCGGCTCTTAAATATCATCCCGACCGGAATCCCGGCGATGAAGAAGCGGTTGCCAAATTTAAGATCTGCGCGGAGGCTTTCGAAGTTTTAAGCGATCCTGATAAAAGACAGATTTACGATCGATACGGCAAGAGCGGGCTTGAAAACCAAGGCGGCGGTCATAGTTTCAACGACGTCGGCGATATTTTCAACATCTTTGGGGATATGTTCGGATTTGGCGATATCTTCGGCGGCGGTCGAGGCGGCGTTCGCGTTCAACAAGGCGCAGACGTTCAATGCCCCCTGACGCTCGATTTGCACGAAGCCGCGAAGGGCGTTTCCAAGGAGATCCGTTTTTATCGTAGAGAAGTCTGCGAAACGTGTCACGGTTCCGGCGCAAGACCTGGTACGAAACCTGTTCAGTGTAAGTATTGCGGCGGTCGCGGTCGGATTCAGCAGTCGACGGGCGTTTTCTCCATCCAGACGACGTGTCCGCAGTGCGGCGGTCGCGGTTCTGTGATTACGGATCCATGTCCCGATTGTCGCGGCGCGGGGCTCGTTCGTCGAGAGGTCGTTCGTAACGTTCGTATTCCCGCAGGCGTCGATAGCGGGACGCGTCTTCGAATTCAGGGAGAGGGAGATCATTCTCCCAACGGCGGTCCTTCGGGGGATTGTTACGTCATTATCCGCTTGCAGCAGCATCCTCTCTTCAGACGCGAGGGGCAAGATCTTATCTGTAGAATTCCGGTCGGTTACGCGCAAGCGGCGCTTGGCGCTGAGATTGAAGTCCCAACGCTCGACGGCGTCGAGAAGATTAAGATTCCCGCTGGAACGCAAAACGGCGATATTGTTAGATTGCGAGGACGCGGAATGCCGACTCCGCGTCGCAATGTCGCGGGGGATCTTTTGATTCAGCTCTTTATTGAGGTGCCGACAAAGATCAAACCCGAGCATGAGAAGATTTTGAGGCAATTAGCGGAAATCGAAGGGGACGCCGTTCTTCCTGAACGCGGATCGTTCGGTTCTCGACTTAAAAAATTCGTGGCGGATTTCTTCCCGGAGAAGAAGTTTGAAAAAGACAAGCCTTCCGAGAAGGACAAGTCTTCCGAAGATTGAGACCGCGCATTGATCGCCGGTTTAAATTCGCCCCTAATTTGCTCTCCGCCTGACGGGGAGCGTTAATAATGAATGAAAGGCGACTCTGTTTCGACAGAGTTGTATGAGTTATATGAAAGAAAATAAACAGGAAAAAGGGCCCGAAACCCCCGTCTTCAATGAGAGTTCCGACCAGAATGTTCAATCGACTTCCACCGAAGTTGAACAAGCTTGCGCGCAAGACGGCGCGGAAACTGACGAATTGATTTCGATTCCGAAGTCTGAGTACGATAAATTGAAGCAAGAGCTTGAAGAAGCAAAAGATCGAGGTCTTAGAGCGCTTGCCGAGTTGGAGAATTATCGAGCGCGTACGAATCGACTCCATGCAGAAGAGAGAAAGTATGCGTCGATGGATCTGGCGCGCGCTATTCTCCCCGTTTGGGACAATCTCGGTCTGGCTCTTCAGATCGACGACCCTGAAAAGAATGGCAAAGCGGTTCTTGACGGCGTGAAAATGGTTTACGACGAGTTCTTGAACGTGTTGAAGAAGCAGGGCGTGGAGAAAATAGACGCGCTCCATAAACCCTTCGATCCGAATTTCCATGAATCCGTCGCGTTTATGCCCTCCGATGAATTTCCTGCGAATACCGTACTCGTGGAGCTCAAGGCTGGTTTTAAACTTCACGATCGAGTTGTGCGCGCAACTCAAGTAGTAATTGCCGCCCAGAAGCCCGCTGAAACCGATAACGCAGATTCGGCTTCCTGATCTGATTCCTTTCCCAACCTTAATGTCCCTAAAATATTATAGATACCGCCAAGCCTCTGGTACGGCGTTTTATGAGCAGGATCCAATATGCCAACTTACGAGTATTTTTGCGACAATTGTCATGAGACGATTGAGCTTTTTCAATCCATGAAAGACAAACCAGCCGAGGTTTGTCCCAAATGCGGTGAAAAGAAGTTGCGCCGCGTTATTAGCGGCGGAGTTGGGGTTATTTTCAAAGGTTCAGGGTTCTATTGCACCGATTATAAGGGCAAAAATGCGTCTTCAACCGCTTCTAGTTGCAAGTAGAGTCTTGGTGTGATAAGAGGTTTCGCTCCGACGCGATTTCTTGCGCGAAATCATGTCGGAGTTTTTTTATAGACTTTCATTTTATGGAGTATGGCGATGCGCTGTCCTATTTGTGGGAAGGTATTTTCGCAAGACGATCCACAGGTCGCGCTTCCTTTTTGTTCGGAACGTTGTCGTAAGATTGACGCTAAACGCTGGTTTAACGAAGAATACTCGATTGAGACCGTTAATATCGAAGAACTTGAACGTCAGATTGCGCAAATCGAAGAGAAGAACGACGAATCCTCCGTCTGATTCGATACGCGTTCTTGCGAAATGAGTTCTCCTTCATGGCTGAGGGAGACGTCTTTCATGAGCTTGTTTTAAGTCTTTTCTAAACAAGAGCGAATGATAAAATGAACTAGCGTTAAGGATTAACAACTTTATAGGAGATGTGATGATGGCGAAAATTCATGATATAGGCGAAGGTACCATCCGTCGAATCGACTGGGAGTCTTTCGTTCCGGGCGTTTTGTTTTTTCGAGCATTTCACGCAACTTTTAAGTGGAGCTTGATAATCCTTCTCGCTTTTTTCTTTTCTTTATCTGAGGTTGCCTTTACAGAATCGGCGAAGACATGTCCGCTTTTTCCCAGCGTTGGGGAGTCCATGACCAAGCGCGACGATTTCATCACCCTCGTTAGCTACTCGGTAGAATGCGCTTTTGAGCCGCTGTCGACGGCGTGGAATGCGATTCGTTCCTTCTTTCCTTCGTCAGACGGGATAGAACTACTGAAAAAAATGGCAAAAAGCCCCGAGAGTATCGCCTTTACGATATGCTTTGTTCTGATTTTCATGACGTTTGCCTTGGCGATCTCAAGAACGACGGTCGTTCGTTTATGCAGTTCCTCAAAGTCGTCGACGTATGCGTCGCTGAAGTATTCTCTCGTTCGTTGGCGATCCAATTTTTTAACCCTCTGTCCGTTGGCGGTGTTTCTACTCATTTCCTGGGGCGTTTTGCTTTTCGATAGTTTAACGAGCGACAATGCGTTCGCAGCTTTTATCTCTGCGCTTTTAGCGCTTGGCGCGTCTGTTGCCGCAGGCGTCGTATGCGCGGCAATTCCCCTTATGACGTCCGCTATCGCGGCGCAGAATTGCGACGGTTTTGACGCGATTTCACGCGGCGTCTCCTATTTGCTGGAACGTCTTGCTTTCTTCCTTCTGTATGCGTGCATCGCTCAAGTCTTATTAATCGTCGGGTGCAGTCTTGTGAGTCTTGCGAGCCGAACGGCTTCTTACCTGTTTACGGTCAATTATGACGAAACATGTAGCAGTTGCCATTGGGGAGCGCTTTTCCTTAAGAAGATTCCGCTTTCCTATAGTTTTGTCGCCGCAATAGCGTACTCTAACGCAATATACATACTCCTGCGTCGAAGCGTCGACGGGACGTCCCATGACGAATGCGCGTTGGATCTCACGGGCAACAAACCAAGAGAATTACGTTCCATTCTGAAAGAGGGGAAGGGGGCTCCAACATTTGACGCTCAAAGAGCCGAACGAGAGTCGGTTTCGACTAAAGTTCAGGGGAAGGATGAAACGAATTGACTGGATCGATACATGAGAGCGCGTCTTCTGTGCCGACGACAGAACGAACGCCTGATTCGATAGTCGCCCGTTTGACTCCGTCGGGACGCGGCGCCGTGTCGATCGTTGGAATTAGCGGGCCTCAAGCGGGGGCGATTCTTGCGGCGTGTTGGAGTCTGACGTCGGGAGAGCCTTCGAAGGCGCTTTTTCGCGAGTGGACGCCTGACGAGGGAGCGCGTCCTTTGTTTGGTTTGTTCCATTTTGACGAGGAGCGCGGTAGCGCGGACGAATGCGTTTTGTATAGGCGTTCTCCGTCAATTTTTGAGATCGATTGTCACGGGGGGGAGCTCGTGACGTCACGTATTATCGAACGTTGCGTCGCCTTAGGGGCAAGGGAAGTTTCCGACTCGGAATGGAAGAGGGAGACGCTGGCTATCGAACGTCGCGCGCTCTACGGAGCCGAAAAGGCGCCTTTTTCAGAACAGGTCTACTCGCTGTTTTTCGACGCCGCATATGAGCTAATCTCGGAGACAACGACGGAAGAAACAGCTAAAATTGCCTGCGATCAGGAAGAGTCCTGGAAGATGTGGTTTGATTCTTTTGTCGGGGATTGTCAACGTGTGCGAAACGGTCTTGGCGACGATAAGGAGCGGTTCATTTCGTCGGTAAGAGCAAAGATTAATTCCGTCTTGAAAACGGAGCGTATTGGCAGACTTTTGACGACTCCTTGCCTCGTGGCAATATTTGGCGCGCCAAACGTCGGTAAAAGTAGCCTTCTAAACGCGCTTTTAGGTTACGATAGGGCTATTGTTTCTCCCTTTGCTGGAACGACTCGAGATTTACTGGAAGAAAACCTGGCGTACAAAGGGTGGCTTTTCCGCTTTGTCGACTGCGCCGGATTGCGAGAAACTGACGATAGCGTCGAATCGGAGGGAATCAAGCTGGCTACCAAGCTTGCCCATCGCGCCGATATTGCCGTTCGAGTCTATGATCCGCTGGTCGATCGGGAAGAACAAGAACGCGCGTTTTGCGAATTTTTGTCTCCGGACGCTCCGTTTTCCGCTCGCGACGCTGTCGTTGACGTCCTTAATAAAACCGACGTTTCCCAAGATATGTGGCATGAGAGTTGGAGGGAGGCGCTAGAGGGCCGTTTTTTACGCCTTAGCGCAATTCGAAACGACGGCGTTGAGACGCTTTTGTCGGCGATTTATTCGCGCGTCGTTTTAGAAATGGGCGTTGACGTCGATACGAGTCGCCGGATCGGTCCATGGATATGGCGAGAAGAGCAATTTTCGTTTTTATCTCGACTTGACGCCCTCTGTTCTTCAGGCGATTTCAACGAATGCCTGAAAATGGTATGCGGATAAAGAAAAGAGCGCTACGCGTTTTACATATACAGGAATGAGGAATTAATGATCGAGACCATTCAGTTGACGACGATGATTCCCTTGGGAGCCATGCTTGGGTTTCTTCTGATCTTTGCGTTAGGCGCCGTAACTCAAGATAACGAACATGAGAATGTGGATTCGGATTTTTTCGATTCTCTAAATCAATCTTTCAGAGACGTTCTTCGGGCGTTGTCTCGTCGCACGAACGTCGAAGAGATAGACGAACCCGAAGACGATTGGGACGAGTGGGCGGAAGAGATTTCCAACGGAGACGAAGAGGAAGACGAGGACGACTCCTTATATGAATCAAGTGAAGATTCGCCGGACGAGGATTCGCCGGAGTCGTCGCAAGATCATTCCAGCGGTAATTATCTTGGCCCCTTTTTTAAGAATCGCGGCGGAAAGAAGGACGACGCTTTCGACGACGAGAGTCAGGAAGGGGATTTTTTTGACGACGAAGACGGAGAAGCGGAGTTTTACGACGACGATAATATTCCAGACGCCAAGAAAATCGAGACGCTTCGAGAGAGAGTTCGCGCAGGCGAAGAGTCTGCGCGTTCAGACTTGATTCGTTTGATTCTCCGTTATGCGAATACTTTACGTTGGTCTGATCGCGAACAGGCTCTTGCGCTATTTGACGAGGCGCAGAGGAACCTAGATGAATCGACGTACATCTTTGGGAACGAGTACGACGAATTGTCGTGTGAAATCGTCTTGCTCCGCTCCGTTTTTTATCTTCGCAATCGAAAGAAGGCTCCCTTCGACGTTGTCGGGGAGGCTTTATCGCGAGCGCGGGCTTGGTATGCCAAAGAGAAATCTGCCCAAGCTAGGGAGAATTTGTCGCGCACGTGGCTGATGCACGGTCAGGCGCTTATTTTTTCAGGGGCCGGCGGCGTAGCGTTGACCTCTTTTCAAAAAGCGGAAGAGTTAGCGACGGAGTCTGATATCATCTTCAATTCCGACGATAGGGACGCGCGGTTTCTTATCCCGCTAAAAACGTGGAAAGCGGACGCCTACCGAACGGTTGGCGACTTGAAGGAGGCGGTCGCGCATTATCGCGAAGCGTTGAGTATTTGCGACGTTGCGAAACGTACCGATCTCATTCAGATTCAGAAGGCCAATATATTGTGTCAGCTTGCCGTTACTCTTCGAAGTATGGGACGTCTTGACGAAGTGAAGGACGTCTTAGAGCAGGCTCACTCTGTTCAGGAACGCCTCTATTTATCGAATAACGATCGTTTTTATATTCCGTTAGTGAACATACAGCGTTTTCAAGCGGAAGTTTATCTTTCCGAACAGAATTTCCAGGTCGCTTCGGCGATTCTCGATCGTTCTATTGAAATTCTCCGAACGAATTTAAACAACGAACTTCCTCTGAAGAAGCGCGTCGCTTCTCTTTTCCTTTTGGCAGGAGCCCTACGCGTTCGAGCGGGCTTGCATCTCATCGAGAAACGCGTCAACGCGGCGAGTCGCGATCTACAAGCGCTTTTTCAAGCGGTTGCTCAAGCTTTGGAAAAAGACGAAAATCATAGCCCCTCGTCGGTATTTGTTTCCGCTTTCGCTCTTGTTCATGATATTGCCGTCGCCGCTCGGTCGTGGGATAAAGTGAAAGAACTTGACTCCGTCTTTGAGGAGATTCGAAGTAAGTTGACCGATAGCGAGAGACTTACCTTAGACGCGGACTATTGCGACGCTTTGTTGCATATTCACGTGCTGCTGGCGCGCGCAAATCGTATGAACGACGCGAAGGAGGCGACGGAAAAGGCGTTGGCCGTTTCTCTCGAATTGGCGAAGCTCGATTCCGACGACAAAGATCGCGCAAGATTGCGATTATGTCAGGCTCGCATTTACTTTCAAAGAGCGGCGTTTAACTTCCTTTTTAAACGCAATTTTCGCTTGATTTACGAAGATTTTCAGAAGTTGTACGAGGCGGCCAATTCGGAGCTGCTTGACAAGGACGTTTTAGAAAACGACAAACTTCTGTTCTATAACTTTTATTGGCGTTTCGCCATTCTTCAGTGGAAGTTTGGTAAAAAGCAGGAGGCAAAGCAAACTCTAGCGCGTTCCGTTCGTTTTTTGACGTCTGATTTGGCGTCCCGCGAGTGGAAATATTGGGAATTTCTAGAATCTGATATTCGCGTATCCCTTTTCTTTGCCCGAGATTCCAAGGACTCGCGTTCGTATTTGCGCTTGGTTCGTTTTTGGTTAAGTTATTTACAGCATCTGCGTCGTTCTTTTTTGAGTCAAGAATGGGGAAACGATTCTTCCTCCCTCTCGTCGAGCGATCAGGCCTACTTGCTGAGAAAAAATGACGAATTACGAATCTATCTCGTAAGAGAACGCGTTCATTTCCTGGAAAAACATCCGGTTTTGGGGGAAGACGAGATAGTGTTTCTCCCTGAACCGACGAGTTTTCTAACGTCTTCGAATCATGTGAACCCACAATCACTGGATGGGAAGCGCGCTCAGTTTTTCACGCAGAAATTGGCTGAAAACGTTGTGGAGCGCTCCTTTTTTTCCGACCTATGCCAGATTTCAAACGCCTATCGGAAGCTAATTGGGACGGGAGCCTATAGCTATTGTTCTTCCTGGACGTCAATCAATAAGACGTTGGTAGAATTCTATTGGAAGCATGGCGAATACCAATTGGCTTACCAAGAGGCGTATAGTTCTTTCAAAACGACGATGTTTTGCCTAAGAGAATATGATCCGGATTCGGTTAAGGAAATAACGTCTTCTCTCGATAATGCGCGCGCCTTTTTGAATACTATTTCGGTTTCAACGACCGATACCGCAGAGAGCGAACCGGAATCTGAGGAGGAGGAGAACGGTCAAGACGAAAAGAGTAACGCTTTATGGACGTGCGCCTTCTTTCTCGGTGTTCTGTCGTTTAAGACGTGTTGTTGTTTGGCGTTAGGGAAGCCGATCGAACCTGATTCGCGTTCGGATGTGAGTATCGAAGAGATCGAGGAGACGAACGAAGACGAGGCGGATCAGTGGTTTAAAGCTGACGTTTCTCGCGCCGTGAAAGAAGGGTTGGAGGAGAGGGAGGTCGAAAACGATCCCCAGCCCGATCTTACCGTTACGCTGATCGAGGAGAAGAAGGTTGGCGAAGAAGAGAGCGTCGAAGAGGAGAGCGTCCCTTTCAGCGTCGCCTGCTCAAATTTGCCATACAATAAGGTTATGTTTCTCGAGGCATGGTTGCTCAATATTCTCAGAATGGGAAGAAAGGTGAGCGAACATAGTCCATCCTTCGCATCGACCTACTTGCATTGCGCGGGACGCTACTATGATTTACTAGTGACGCATGGCCGTGAAAAAGCGGCGAGACGTGAAATTCTAGATTCGGTATCGAAATTTGACGAGACTGTTAAACCAGACAATTATTTAGTACAGTGCGCGCTTTTACTCTTTTACCACGAAATGGCAAACGCCGCCATGAATAGTGAAACTGACGGGGCCGACGAATTTGAAAAAGAATTGCTGGAGCGTTTTGACGAGAAATACTCAAGCGCTCCTACATCGATTAAGAAACTTCTTTTGGCGCATGCCGTCATCGGACGTTCATTCCTAAGGCTGGCGGCCTTGGAAGACGAAGATCTTAAGATAAAGGAGAGACGTCTTCTCTGCGCTTCAAATATTTTTGTGATGGTTTTGGAGAAGAACTCTGAAGCTCGCGACGAGGCGTTTGTCGGATTAGCCCAGGCGATGTGCGAGTTTATCGAGGCGTCGAGTGTTTATGTGCGTCTCTTATTCCATCGTTTTGAGGAGTTTTTTGATCTATTATACGCGCCTTTGCTATGTGAGGAGAATAATGAGAGCATAGACGATCAGTCTTCCAATCTATTGGAGGTTGCGGGATTTGCATGGTTGACGTTTAGTCGAGCGAGTTATTATTACGGATTCGTGAGAAATTGTTACTATGAGGGGCGTCGTCTCGGGGTCAAAGCGGAGCAGCTCAGCGAATTCCTGGCTTCACATGATTCAGAGATCCAGGCTGCAGTCTTTGACGCAACGTTCAAGAGTCTTCTCTTCTACAAAACATATTCGATCAAGGAAGAATGTGAAAAGATCTGCCGTACGCGAAGTCTTGCGACCCGTCGTCTTTTGGAATTTCGTGATAAATTTAGCGATGGGGAACCTTCCGTTGACGTTATTAGAGAAATTGTCGGGAGCGAATTGGTCGTTGATTTATATCATTACGAAACGGCGTATTTCCATGAACGTCCGAGCGAGGAGTTAAATCGACGCAGCGTCGAAGAAATTACGAGGATTCAAAAGCTCCTCGAAGGACGACCGGCGACGCTCGCGCTGGCGTCAACTTTTAAAAAATGGTCCTTTTTAAGCGACTTTTTCTGGGATCGACGCGTTGTGGAGGACGCGGACAAGCCCTTTTTTCCTGAAGACTGGGAGATGGAACATTACCTCTATTTTCAGGCGAGGCTGTACTCCATCTTCGCCAGGGGGGCGAAACGTCCCGTATGGCTTCTCCGATTATTGGTCGACGCGTTGGTTCTCCATGCAAAACGCTATGGCGGGCCTCTCGTACGCAACGGCGGTTTTTATTATCAGTGTTTTGTTGAGTACTGCGTTCAACGTCGAGAGTGGAACGCTACGATTAGCGCGTGCAAGCAATTTCACTTGAAAATCGACGACGCTTTTTCTAGATCGCTGAATGAGAAAGAAACGCTCGAATTCAAATTTTTGAATCTGAAAATGAAGATTGCTGAGGGATTGGCTCGCGTCGAACGTCGGCGTTGGGGAGATTTGAAGAAAGTTGCCGTAAGCGCGGACGAAATCGAAGAGGATTTTCGTTGGTTATTTGAACGGCATTTTTACGCTGCCAAGCCGCTTTTAGCTACGGCTTATTACATTAGAGCTCATCTCGAACTCGCGCGTAAAGATAAGGAAGCGGCGCTCAAGAACGCGCGTCGAGCTCTTGAATTGACGCGTCGAGCGGAATGTCGTGGGGCTGTGCATCCCTTATGGAATATTCGCGAGCTTGTCGAAAACTTTATTTCCAAACACGCCTCGAATTGAATTGTAAGGGGAGAAGCGGAGGAAACAATGGTAGACGGACGGCGTTCGAGTATTCCCTATAGGTCGACGCGAGGCGACCGACGGGTATAATAAAAGAGGATCGGCGTATGTAAAACGGAAACGCCGACGCGGAGACGAGCCTATATGTTGATGTTGGGAGTTCGTGATTGTGACGACCTTTAATCACGTGAAGCGCTGTCGTGAGGCGCGTTTTCTTACGAGAGACGACTTAGCGACCCTTGCTAATATTTCTTCGGAGTTTCTACAGGCGGTGGAAGAGGATGGCGGGGATCTCTCAGTCGCCGTTGCCCTTCGATTGGCTCAGGCGCTTGACGTTACGGTTGAGGAACTGTTCGCCGTAGCGAATCCTCTGCCGTCTCCTACGTCTCCCGAAAATAAAGCTCATTTGGACGAACCCTCTTCTGTGAAAAAGGCGACGCGTAAAAAGGGCGCCGCTCGGACTCATGAAAAAGCGTCGGTAAAGAGTGCGAACAAAAAAGACGCCGAAGCCGGCCCTTCTTCTTCCAACTCCTCTGAACCTGCGATGAAAGTACAGCCGTACGTGCCTCGATTGAGCGTCGCCGACCCTTTCGTTCCCGAGGGGGATCCTTTCTTCTCGCTTGAAGAAGAAAAGGAAAGAGCGCGATCGCGCGTGGGCGCTCCTCGTAAGAGTCAAACAACCTCTTCCTACTATTCCAAAACGGCTTCTGTCGAGGGCTTGGCGTCCTCGCCCCTTGGGCTCCAGGATCCAACGGAAGATCGCCCGATACGCTTTTTCGATCTCTTTTGCGGAGTAGGCGGATTTCGTTACGCCGCAGAGAGAGTTATTAAGAAAATGGGACGTCAGGGGCGCTGTTCCCTAAGTTGCGACGTCGATCCCTTTGCGCAGAAAAGTTACGCGGCGAATTTTGGCGACGAACCCTTTGGCGATATCAAATTCCTCCCGTCGGCGGATATTCCGGACTTTGACCTCTTATTTGCCGGTTTTCCTTGTCAAACTTTTTCTATCATCGGTCTTCGAAAAGGATTTGCCGACGAAACCAAAGGTTCGCTTTTTTTTCAAATAGCGCGTATTTTGCATGATAAGAGACCCCGCGCTTTTGTCTTGGAAAATGTCCGCCAATTGACGACGCACGACGGCGGTCGAACCTTTGAAGTGATTCTGAGAGTATTGCAGGACGAACTTGGCTATTACGTCGATTGGCGAGTTTTGAACGCTTTAGATTGCGGGCTGCCTCAAAAACGCGAACGCGTTGTAATCGTGGGTTCGACGACGCCTTTTGAAATGGAGTGGCCGAAGAAAACGCGCGGCGGCAAGGAGCTCAAGGATATTCTTGAACCGGAAGAGAAGATACCGCGTCGTTTTTACGCTTCGCCGGAGATCGTGGCTAGCCGTAAGCGCTTGCATCAGTCGAAGTATTTCCCTGCGGTATGGCATGAGAATAAGTCTGGAATTGTATCGTCGTATCCGTATAGTTGCGCGCTTCGAGCGGGCGCTAGTCACAATTATCTTTTGGTTAATGGGGAGAGGCGCTTTACGCCCTTAGAACTTCTTCGCCTTCAAGGTTTTCCGGATGACTTTAAGGTTGTGACGTCCTATTCGCAGCTTCGTAAGCAGATGGGGAACGCGGCGCCTGTTAATCTCGTTGAAAAAGCGCTTGAACGGTTCTTGCCCCTTGTTTTTCAAGCGAAGAAGGAGAACTGATCGTTTTGAAACCGCGTCGCGCTAAACTTCCGCCGTTGCCAGCGCTTCCCGCGAAAGGGGATGAAAGTGAAAAGAACGACGTCTTCACCGCGTCTAAACGTTCGGAGATCATGAGTCGCGTGCGTTCAACGCGTAATAAGTCGACTGAATTGCGCCTAATTGACGAGTTTCGTCGTCGTTCTCTCGTGGGATGGCGACGAAATTCTAAGCTGTTTGGTCGGCCAGATTTTGTCTTTCCAAAATTGCGTATTGCGATTTTTGTCGACGGTTGTTTTTGGCATGGCCATGACTGTCGTAATACGAAGCCCAAAGATCACGCGGATTACTGGCGCGCCAAGATCGAACGAAATCGTTTACGCGACGCCGCAGCCACAGAACATTTGACCGCGCTAGGCTACCAGGTCATTAGAATTTGGGAATGCGATTTTAAGAAGGCCAATCAGGACAAGCTCGACGCCAAATTGTTGCCAATAGCAGAGAAGCTCAGAGAAATACAATAAAAAAGACCGCACGATAACTCGAACGGTCTTTTAGAGACTTTGCGGTAGAAAAAATCACTTCTTTTCGTCCGCAGTAGGATCCTTCGCCTTCTTTTTCTTCTTCAGGACGATCTTGTAGACGCGAACCTTGGGAAGCCCTAAGGGGGAAGCCTCGTCCGTCCAGCGATCCTGGCTTTGAAGCTTCTCGATACGCTCAACTCTCGTAAGGACGTTGCGAGAACGCGAAACACCCTTCTTAATCTTTAAACTCTTATCGATGGTCATGATTCTACTCCAAACTAACGCGGTTGCTCGATCGCTCGAACTCGACCCGACGCTGCTAAAACGACGGACGTAACGCGCCGAGGACGGCGATTCGCCCGCGAAATGCCCGTAGGAGAACTACGACGTACTGACGTCGCTCTGTCGCTCCAGCGAACTCATAGATACTATAGTATAGCCCTACTTCCCAACTAGACAAGGGGTAAGAGCCAATTTTGCTCCATTAACCTTTTATTGTCTCCTCCGAATTTTCTGAATCAATTTTCTCCGTTTCGACTGAAACTGAAAGGGGGAAGGATTCTTGCTTTTTTTCTAAACGTTCAAGCGCCTTCTCCTCTTGTCGAATTTTGTTACGCGCGGCGAATTCCAATATTGCCACGAGTAGAAGAATGAGTCCAGTTTGTCCGAGAACGACGATGGAAGTGATAAAATTCACTTGGTATAAAAAGAACGCTCCTGTTGCGCAAATCGCGGTAGTCAAGTAAATCGTCGCCACGGCCTGTCCTCGCGAAAGACCAAGAGCCACGAGACGATGAGAGTAGTGATTCTTGTCACCGACGAAAGGACTGGCGCCATGTTTTAGCCGGATCAAAACGACGCTTACAGTGTCGTAGAGTGGAGTCGCAAGGATAATGAAGGGAACGAAGATCGCGTTCTTAGGGGTCGATTCGCCGACGAAGGTCATCGAAAGCGTCGTAACGCCGAGAAGGAAGCCGATAAAATAGGCTCCGCCGTCGCCCATAAACATCTTCGCCGGCGGTCGATTGAGGTGGAGAAAGCCGCATATGGCCCCTGAAAGAAGAACGAGAAAAGCCGCCAAAAAATATTGAGGTTCTCCCGACTCCGGATTGGGCGCAAAGGCGACGGCGACGACGGCGAGGAAGAGAGAACAAATCGTCGAGACTCCTCCAGAGAGGGCGTCCATGTTGTCAAGCATATTGAAAGAGTTGACGAGCATGACGATCCATATGACGCTCAGAATCCATGTGACGACTGGTAAATCGATGAAGAGGGTCGCGCGCCATCCAGCGGAGACCGCGACCGCCGCAACCAGAAATTCAACGCCTAATCGCAATTTCCAAGGGAGCGAAAAACGATCGTCAAGCGTTCCAAGGACGGCAAGGATTAACGCAAGCCCCAAGAGCGCCCAGAGCTGAGGAAGGCGCGTCAAAAAGCCCTGAAAATGTTCCGCAAGGAGCGACGGAATCGCGTTTAGGAGCGTTTGCGAACCGCTTGAATGGCCAAGATACAGCGCGCACAACGATAGAAGGAGAAGAGGAATAACGACCCCCGCGCAGATACCAAGTCCTCCCCCCGTTGGAATCGGATGCGAATGGATTTTTCGAAAGCCGGGTTTGTCTATCAATCCAATAGTCGGTCCGTATCGTTTTACGAACAAACAAGTTCCTAAACTGACGGCGTACGGAATGACAAAGAGGAGCGCAACAAGAATAATCTTTTCCATTTCGCTAACGTGAGGTACGAATATTGATCTTTGTAATTTAGGACGTTTGAACGTCGCTGCTTCCAAGTATTAGGGCGTCGACAAATAAATCTGGCGAGTCGGTTTCAAGCGGAGTTGGGGGGAGTACCAGCTCGACGGATACGCCGTTTTCTTCCAATAAGGAAGGCGGGGGGAGGGGCTCTTCGCTAGGTTCTCTATTTATTAGATTGCGAGCCCCCATAAGATCGACAAATTTTTTGAAAATAGGCATTTTTTTCGAAACGGACGAGTCAAACGCGGGGCGTCTTTCCTCCTGTCGAGGCTCTGGGAGAAGGGCGTCGCGGAGTCTTTTTTCGCCAGATTGCCGTCGGTTGGTTTTCTCTGCGCCGTAATTTTTGGCGACGATTTCAACGACGGGGGGCGTAGCAGGGATCGATTCAAAATCCACGAATTCGTTGGCGTCGATAACGCATGTGGACGTAGGCTCCGATTTCAGCGGCGTTTCTTGCGGTTCGTCTGAAGCGCGTTCTTCCGCGTAGACTTCGACCGTTTCCGTCGCCGACGTTTCTTCTGAATCTTGAGCCTCTTCCTCCATTTCGATTGGGGACGATTCCTTAGAGTCGAAAGGAACTGCCGCTATAGCGACGGGCTCAACCTTTTCAGGTTCGATCTCTTCCGTCTTGACCGCGTACGGCTCCGTATGATTTTCAGCGTCGACGTTCAGAGGAGACGCGGGGACGTTCAGAGGAGACGCTTTCATTGGCGAAGAGCTCTCGGAGTCCGCGTCATAAAACGGATAATCAACCCGCGTTGATTCCATTGATTCCTGAGGCGCCGGGGCTGGCGACGAATTGAGAAAATTCTTTATCTGCTTGAGTACGGAGAGATTGGCAGTTCGCTCCGGACGACCGTCGCCATTTTCGGCGAGGACGACCCAACCCTCTTGGGCGTCGGTCGACGTCGGATACTGAAGATACGTTGAAAGGGGCGCCTTATTGGGGGAAAGATCGGACGGCGCAACCTTGTTTTGTTCTACCCGTTCGTCTGCCATTTCTTTCCCCAAAAATACAAATCTTTATGAAAGTTTCGTCGTTTGACACTGACCCGCTACAATGGAATCATCCTGTATAATCGGCAAAGTCTGCTTCTTTTTTGAGGCTTTCTTTGAAAATAAATAATATTCAAAGCGCGACTCGAAAATAGCCGACTTAGGGATATGCGGCGTTGTGCGACTCCGCCTTTTTCACGTTGGATAGAGGCTTGTTTTCACGAGCGTTTTAGTTTGCGAGGTGGTTATGAAGGTGTTGACTGTGGTTGGAACTCGTCCAGAGATTATCCGCCTTTCACGAATACTTCTAACTCTCGACGATTATGTGGAACACGTGGTTGTCCATACCGGGCAAAATTATGATTACGAGTTAAGCCAGATCTTTTTTGACGACCTCGGATTGAGAAAACCGGACTATTTTCTAAACGCCGCTGCGTCCACCCCCGCGCGAACGGTCGCGGCTATAATCGACAAGATGGACGAGGTTTACGCCCAAGAACAGCCGGACGCGACGCTTGTTTTAGGGGATTCCAACAGCAGCCTGGCGGCCTATGCGGCTAAACGGCGCAAGATTCCAATCTTTCACGTGGACGCAGGAAAAAGAGCGTACGATCAAAGGGTTCCCGAAGAAATCAACCGTCGACTTGTCGATTCAATCGCCGATATTAACCTTCCTTGCAGCTCCATTGCCGTCGCCAATCTACAGAAGGAAGGATTTCCTATCGACCGCGTCTTTAAAATAGACAGTCCCACGGCGGAGGTCTTTGGACATTACCTGAATAATATCGAGAAATCCGACGTTCTCAAACGCCTTTCTTTGCGCGAGAAGGAATATTTTGTCGTGAGTTCGCACCGGGAAGAAAACGTCGACGATCCCGTTCAACTTCACAACCTTATTTTAACGTTGAATAATTTGGTCTCATACGAGAAGAAACGGGTTATTTTTTCCGTTCATCCGCGAACGCGGAAACGCTTGGAGGCGAGTTGCGAAACGCTAGCGCCCGAGATTCAGTTGATTCGTCCCCTTGGTTTTTACGACTATAACGCCCTTCAAAGTTCTTCTTACGCCGTTCTCTCCGATAGCGGTTCAATTGACGAAGAGTCGACGTTTCTCAACTTTCCGGCGATCAATTTGCGCAATACTCGCGAGCGCACGGAGATCAGCGACGTTGGCGGAGCGATCATGACGGGCGTCGAATGGAGTCGCGTTACCGACGCCTTAAAGATAATTCGCCATCGGATTGCTAGCGGTTTTTATGAGGGACGCGCCTATGATTTTTCGGGACGCGAAATTTCTGAAAAGGTTTTGCAGATAATCATGGACTACACGCCGTATGTCAATCGTTTCGTATGGCACAAACAATCTGCGTACGAGGGGAGAGGACAGAGATAGAGCGATGAGAACTCGAACAGTATATCTTGACGATTCTTCAAAGGCGCTTCAATATTTACGAACCTGCGACGAAAGGATCGCGGCGTTGATTTCCCGTTTGGGCGCTCTTGCCTACGACGTTTATTTGGATGACTATGAGTTTCTCGTTTGGCAAATTGTCGGGCAGATGATTTCTAACCAAGCGGCTCTAAAAATCGGGGGACGTTTAGTCCAAGCGTGCGACGGACGGATAACGCGCGAGGCTATTGACGGGCTCGACGACTCCAATTTACGGGACGTCGGACTATCGCGCCCAAAAATTACTTACATACGTATGCTCAACGAATCGATTGAAGCGGGGTTGTTTGACTTTGCGGAGTTGCGAACGTTGAACGACGCGAGCGCGCGAGAAAAGCTCCTCTCGCTACACGGAGTAGGCGAGTGGACGGCTGCGATGTATTTGATATTCGTCCTTGATCGACAAGACGTCTTGGTTCCGACGGATCGAGTTTTTGTCCACACCTTCAAGTGGTTGTATGAAACGGAGGACGCTTCACGCGGCGCGATTCTCGAACGCTCTAAGAAATGGTCGCCGTATCGATCGATCGTCGCCCGTTATTTCTACCTTGCCGACGATCGGGGATTAACTCGCGATAGATTGAGTTTGGTCTTTGATTCAGACAAGTAAAAAGAAAAGGGACGCGTCAGGAGACGTCGTCCCTCGTTTTTAACGACGATTACTCGACCGTCTTCGTTATTTGGGACGTCTTGGGCGGAATTGTCGCGTTGGTCGTTTCGTCGTGATACTCCGCTTCGCTAAAGTTGACGATCACGGAAATTCCGTTGGAAAAAACGCTACGCTGGACTTGACGATCCTGCGTGAGAACCTGGTGGTCGACCATATCCGCTTTGCCCGTTAGGCGTGAAACTGGCTCCGCCGCTTGGTAGCTTTTGATAAATCGATCGCGATTCTCTTCGAGGAATTTGGTCGTAAAACCATACATAGGCGGAATTCCGTAGAGAGCGTTGAAGAGATCGCGTTTTTCCCAAACTTGCGGGTGTTTATTATTGTGATCTCCCCAGTACCAGTAGGAAACGACGCATCCATGGTAGACCAGTTCAAAGAGGGGAAGTCGGTACTCTTCGCCGACCTGATATTTTTCAACGAGAGGCGGAACTTCGTCCCATATTTTTTCGAGGTAACGTCCCGATTCTGGTCCGCGATACGGCCCCAGGCTCGCCATCCCTTCATAATAATCGCAGAAAGGCACGGACGCGTCGATTCCCGTTTCGCTTCCGCAGACGAGATTGAAACGTTCGCCAAGGAGGGCGAGGAGTTTCATTCTTTCGATCTTACATTCGGTACGCGTCATCGGATGATCCGGGTTCCAACATTCACGCCACGGCGAAGCGACGGTTGTGTCGAGGAATCGACAGAGATAAGGGGTTGTTTTCAGTAATTCTCCGATTTGCTTCTCCGCGTATGGGACGGCTGTTTTCGCGCACAGAACGCCGCAAGGGATTCGCGGTTGAGTTCTATCTTTCTGGTCGACTTCCCAACCCTTCATAAGGGTTCCGTCGGGGTCGGTCCAAGCGAGATCGCGCGGCCACGCTTCGGGCAACCACTGGGAAGAAACGGAGGGAAGGAGAGGATATTTCTCGGGATCCATCACGTCCTGATAAATATCGTATTGCGAGGTAAGGACGCCGTCGATCGCGTTCATTTCTTTAATGACGTCTGGAGAACCGCCAGCGCTCCACAAGATTCTGTCAAATCCCATCTCCTTGAGGGTTTTAACCATTTGGAGTTTGTCGATATTCCAATCCCAGCACCAAATATTGGCGGCCCCGATCAATCGATCGAGCCCATCCGCGAGCGCCGGGTTCTTTTTGATTTTTTCGTCAAAAGTTACGTGAAGTCCGATTTCTTTAGCGTATTTCTGATATCTTTTGCATTGAGCGACATACCCTCCCTGATCGAAATAGACGAATCGTAGAACGCGGTCGTATCCAAACTTCTTTTTAGAGGCGTGCCAAATAGGGGCGAAAGAGAGGGTTTTCGAATCGGTCTCGGGAGTCCCGTCGGCGTTAGGGGCGGCGGCGCGTTTCGTCACGAAGACGGCGGAATCGTCCGGCGTCTCCACGATTGTCATCATCCCTTCGCTATTCGCGGGGTCTAACACATCGTCCACGACTCCCCAGAAGGCCATGCAAAGACCGTGCCCGCCGAAGGTGTGAATTTCCCCTAGGCCCGGCGCGTTCTCTGTCGTGGGGAAGGAGATTCCTTCGTTGACGGGGAGGACGACGCGATCCGTTTTGCGCGTAGCCGTCGGATAGGGATAGCATATTTTTGACGTTAATTCAGAGTCTTTAGGCGCGGAAAGGGCGACGACAATTTCCGGCGCGTCGGGCGCTAGTTGAATTCGCGCTGTATATTCGAGGAAGTTCTGAGGGTCAAATAGAGTGAAAAGAAAACCTCTTTCAATCTGTTCGGCGTTCAACACCAAGGGAGCGTTGGGAGAGACGATCTGTTTCCAGGATCTCTGAGAGCGCACATCATACACGTCAAACGAGGCGGAGTCCATGTAAAATTTGACATGGAGGAATTCATTTTCCTCAGGAAGCGTTCCCTTCAGCTCCGATAGTTCAAGCTTTCCCGTTCTTTCAATTTTGAACGAGTCAACGTAGAGATTCGATTCTCCTGAGCCGACAATTCGCGGTTCGATATGCGCAACCTGTTTAGGAACGACAAACTTACTGCGGAAGGTTTGCATTTCCGACGTTGGTCGAACGTCGATTTGCCCATAAACCCAGCTTACTGCTTCGTTGTTTTGGTCGTAAAGAACCACGCTCGGCTGACAAGCGCTTTCAAGATTTTGCCCCGTGAAGGTTAGCTCAAATATCTCCCCAGGAACGACGGCAATGCGTTCGGGAAGGCGGATCGCCCAATCATGTTCGTTGTGATTGACGATATGGATAGAATCTTTACCAGTTGCGGCGAACTTTTCCACGCTGACGTTAAAACCTTCTTGGTCGCGGGACCAACTCGGCGGATTTAACGGAATTGTCCACGATTCGTCTCCCTGGACTTTGACGCCTCCAAATGAAGCGATCATCAGGATCAACGAAGATAGAACGACGGTAAGACGTTTCATTTGAATATCCTCGGAAAACGGTTGGATGAAGGCGACGCTCTATTCGGCGTCGCCGTGTTATTTGGGGATAACTCAAAGTTTTTAAGACTCTTGAGGTTGCGTCTCTCGTCCTTGTCTTAGCGCTAAAAAAGCTATAATTCAAGACGTCGTAAGGTTTGTCAAAGGGACGCAGAGGTTAGGAAATATGTTTTCGATAGCGTCAGGTTATTTGAGCGCGTGTGTTCTAGGTTCCATTTTCGGTTTTCAAGGATCAGTTTCTCCCGGTCCCTTGCAAACGGTTATTATAACGGAAACTCTTGCGAATGGGATACGCTCAAGTTGGCGAGCCGCCGTAATTCCTCTTTGCACGGATCCTATTGCGCTGTGCATCGCGCTTTTTATCGTGGCGAACGTCCCAAACTCCATATTGGCGGTAATCGCTTTTCTAGGCGCGACCCTTCTGTTTCGTGTTGCGTGGTTGCAATTTCGAACCGCCGAGAACGACTTCAAATTTCAAACGAAAAAAAGACTTTCCCTTTTTTCGATTTGGGCGACGAATATCTTTAATCCCAATCTATGGATCTTCACCTTTACCATCAACGCTTTTCAGATACACGATTACTATACGGAAGAGGGGGATTGGGGTCGCCGCGACGTATTTGTTTACTTTTTTCCTCGTGCTCTGCGCGTGCAATTTATCCGTCGCTTGCATTGTCGCCGCGCTCAAGCGGGTCTTTAATCCTTTCTGGCTGGTTCGCGTTAATCGCGTATTAGGTGTTTTCCTCCTTCTTGTCGCCATACGCTTCGTCATTTTAGGAGCGACAAAGCTTGGCGGCTTCGACTAGGGCTTGGAAGAAAGGGGGATCTCGACGCTTTCGAGCTTGCTACCGTTCCTTTGTTAATTTGTTTGGAATGTATTGGTTTGAGAAAAAGTATCGATTTTTCTGAAATGTTTTAAGAGATGAACTCTTTCAGCCGATACAACCGATAGCGCGTGAAGAGCGCGCTCATGTTATAATTCTTGAAGCGCTCCACCGCGCTTCCAAGACAAAACTATTTTTGACGCTTTATAGCGTCGTCGTTGAAAGGACGCCCACATGAAGTCTCCCAACGCTTTACTGACTTCTTACGGCAGGAGAAATTCGTCGCGCGTACGAACGCCGCGCGCGCTTTGCTCAACGCTCATTTTGACGTTGCTTTGTCCGCTAGCGATTGCCGGTTGCCAATCGACTGGCGGCGCTGATTCGTCGAGAGGACGAGGCGATAATCCCTATTCAAAGTATGATCCTAAATCACCGGAAGAGGAAGCGTATTATCGCGACGTCTATTCCGGCGAATGGAGTGAAGAAGGTCAAAGCGATCTTCGTTCCGTTTACAAACATAGCGGTTCGACTAAATTGCCCGTCCATTGGACCATGCTCCCTCCCGGCGCAAAGACGCTTGACGAAATCCGTTCCGAGGCGGCCAATCGTCAGAATTCGGAGGCGCGCGCTACCGGTCGCGCTTTACCGACTCCTCCGCCTATTCCTGAAACGACGTCGTCCTCGACCTATACCGCCGCGCCTGTCCAGACCGGGACTGTCTCCGCGTCTCAGAACGGTTTGTATTCCGCTCAGACTCCCTTGCAATCAAACGCACAGGCGCAGAATACGTATGCTAACCCAGTCGCAGGGGCTAGCGTTCCCTACCAACAGGTTCAACCGAATCCAGCGTATACGGCGAACGCCGCGTCCGTCGCCTCTGGCGTCGAGTATATGGCGCAAGCTCCCGCGCAATATCCCGTCGCTTCCGACGTCGTTACTCCGAACGCGAGCGCACCCGTCGTAGATTCCACCTCGGCGGTTTACCCGTCTAACGCGCCCTCGACGCCCGCCGTTCCCGCCGTATATCCCACGAATACGCCGGCGACGTATCCGAATAACGGCGGATCCTCCAGTAACGGATCGACTTCCTCGCCGAATTACCAACTGATGGGACTGAGCGCCGCTAATGAGCTTATCTTCTCTTCTGAGACGATCGTTCGCGGTCAGGAACCTGAGGGGAACGCGACGGACGATTCCGCTCTCGAGATGAAAACCGAAAATGTGAACGTCAAGTTGGCGAATCCCGGCGCCGCGACGAAAGACAGTTCTGTTGCTAAGGCGATCAGCGCCGCGATTTCCTACGCTTCTCGGAAGTTGCCCGTCAAGATTGATCCTTCGATTGCCAAAACCTTCGAAGGGGTCAAACGTCCTCAGGAGAATCCTTCTGCTCCGGACGATAAGAACGTTGAACGAAATCAACTCGACGAATACGTTCTTTCTGGAGGAGATTCCAAGGGCGAGTTTTATTCCCGTGAAGATTGGTCGATAGAAAATCTTGACGTTGAAGATTCCGCCGCTCATTTTGATACGGTCGACGGGCGTATTCTCGCCGAACCAACCAATCGCATCTTCATCTACAGTCCTCGATTTGGAGCGGTTCGTCAGGTAGTTGGTCCAGTAGAGGGGGATTATCGCGAGGGAGTTGAAATTGCGAATGTCACCGACGTCGCGACGGAAGACGCCGTCGCCGAAGGGACAGACGTACGTTCGCAGGAAGTTCGTCCGCTCGGTGCGAATAACTCGCTCCAGGCGGAAGGCGCCGAGACGACCGTAGGAACGATGGCGTCGACTGGGTTTGAAGGCGTTATGGAAGGCGATTCTCAGGTGCGACTCGGCGCGATGTTGACTTCCGAGACGATCGACGATCTGAGCTCCGAAGACGCGAGCTTGGTTTTTGACGGCGCCGTTGCCGCTCAAGGCTGGAGCTCGGAACAAGGCGTGGCAGTGTCGACGGATCTCGTCAACGCTTTCTCTAACGCTTATATTGAAGGTCCGGCGACCATTTATCAGATCAAAGACGACACTAAAACGTCAAAGCTACGCGTCATCAAGGTTGCCAATAAAGACGCCGCGCTCCCCGGCGAACTCGTAGAATTCACATTGCGTTTCGAAAATATCGGCGAAGAGTTGATCGGAAACGTTACGATTCTCGATAGTTTGTCGCCGCGTCTGCGTTATGTCGACGGAACCGCGCAATCTTCCGTCTCCGCTGATCTGGTAGCGTCCCTTAACGAGCAAGGCGCTTTGGTGTTGAGATGGGAAATTACGGATCCTCTCGAGCCTAAAGAATTTGGCGTTGTCCGTTTCATCTGCAAGGTGCAATGATCGAATTGTCTCTTGGTTGATTTGAGTAAGATAACGAAGAAGCTGAACAAAGGACGCGTTAGTTGGGAACGCAAGTTTGTTCAGCTCTCTTTTTTATCTTTGCCTTATCTTTTTAACGTTCCTTTCTCGTCGCTTCTTGACCGCGCTTTTTCCTCCGTTTACACTTAAAAATGACCGCGGAATATCCGACGGCGCTAACGTTTCGTTTATTTTTACGCGAGGAAGACGATGACATGTTCCGATGAACGTTCGAGCGACAAGCGGGATTGGAATGATTTATTTGCGCGTTTAGACGGTATTGTATCTTATTTGCGATCAATTGAGGATCTGCCGGGTTCCGATTATACGCTCGATCAAGAATTGTATAACGCGACGTCCATCTTTCTCACGTTGGATAATTCACCGGACGGTCGAGCTCTTCGTGAATCAAAATGGCCTCTCATTAGACGTTGTCTTCGTAAAATCGACGGTTATATTTCAGATAAAGAGGTTTTTGAAGCGTACGCTCGCCGCTCGTTTGATCGAGATTGGCTTCAAGCGACGCCGGAAAAACGTCGCGAGCTCGTCAACGCTTGGCTTTTTGATAAGAAGCCCATGCTAAAGAGCGATCGACTTGCGAACTTTGCTATCAATATGGCCCAAGTGATCTCGACCGACAAGCGTGGAGACGCTAAGTTAAACGAGTTGATCGATTATATCGTAAGCGAAGATAGTCGTGAAATAGCGTTTCAATTGAGCGAATATATCTCCGCTCTTGACGACTATTCCTTTAGCGAGTCGTCTGAGGTGGAAACGCTTTGCAATCGTCTGATAGATTTCGTTTACGATTGCTATCAGGCGATTAGGAAGAGGGACGAAAAGAAAAGACTTCTCGAAGCAAAGGCGTCTAAGAATGCCGAGAAGTCAAAGTCGATGGTCGAGGGAACGCCGGTCAAAACGTCCCCTAAAACCACTGAAGATCAAGGAACGCAAGCTTCTAGCGCGTTGGAGGACGCGGATTCCAACTCAAAAGATTCGAAGGCGAATGAAGAAAGAGTTATCGAGCGCGATCCTCAAAGCGGATTCTATCTAATTGACGAAAGGTTGGCGCGTCAGGCGCAGGAGTCGAATTCTTTTCGAGAATATGTTCCGAATACGGCGACGCGCGAGTATCGCGCATCCGTCAACACCGCGCGCGCGACGGCGGCTCGGCAAAAGGAGAAGGTGGGGAGCGAATATCACGAGGCGATCGATCTTTTGCTAGAAGAATATGAACGTCAGCTCGCCATTTGGTACGACAATTATCATAAGAACGCGGCGTCTTGTCCTTCCGCGCGACTTGTCGGACCAAAAGCCGTGCCGCGCGAAAAGCATGCCGCGAAAGTAAAACGCGCGAGCGAACTTTTTCGAGAACATGAAAAAATTGACGATTTAGCGCATGAAATCGGGAAGGTGGGGATCGGCGTTGCGGCAAAGACGATTCCTCATAATCTAACGCAAACGGAACCTGTCCCTGCGCCGACGCAGAAGACTTCCTCAAAGCCGCCGACTTCTCCGACGACGATGGAAGAGTCGAATGATTTCTCGAAGCTTCAAGCGCGATTGATTGAACTTAAAGAGAAGCATGCGGCGATGAAAGAGGCGAATAGCTATCGACGTAAACACGGATCGTGGGACGGATACGACGGCGTTTTGAAAGACGTGATTCCGCAGGATCCTAACGCGCTCTCCAATTATTTTGATTTATCTTCTAGCTTAGCCGAGATTAAACGGGTAGAGCGTCGGCTCGGATTCTTGACGCAAATAAAACCGACAGACGAGGACAATAGTTGGCCCTTTGAAGGGGGAAGGGCGAAGCTCAATTACGAATTGAATCGTTTGCAAATTATCTTTGAATCCAAACCAGACGATGAGATTCGTATGAAGTTGCGCGAATGTGGATTTCGATGGTCTCCCAGAAATAAGGCTTGGCAAAGACTGATAACCCCCGATTCGATCTTCGTGGCGAAACGTCTTGGCTTCATTCCCAACGAGTGGACTGGCGGAGATACCAAATGAGTCGCGCCGGTATTCTGTTCCAGCCCTGCGGAATTATTTAATAGAAAAAGGCTTCGTCAATTAAGACGGAGCCTTTTTAATGGAACAGAACGCAATTCTATCAGCTATCCTGGTTTGTTATCTTTTCGAGGCGCGAGAGTCGCACTCATTCCTGAGAGGCGCGGTTGCCCTGACGAGCGCCACGCGTACGCTGGCCTTGTTCGCCCTGGGGACCGCCTTGAGGGCCGCCGAAACCAGGACCGCCCATTCCGGGTTGACCCATTCCAGGCTGTCCCATCGGCCCGGCGCCCATTCGTCCGAAACCTCCGAAGGAACGCATCATGAAGAACTGGAAGCTGGGGGACGCTTCGCGGACTTCTTTGACGAAATCTTGGATTTCCGCGTCGTCGATGACTCCGTCGGTATTTTTGTCGGCAGCTTTAAGAGCTTCTTCGAGCTTATTGCAAACAAACGCATTGTTTTCGTCGACGAAAGCAGGTCGTTTGTTCTCTTCGAATTCGAATTTGGGTTCAGGCATTGCCTGGAATTCTTCCATCGTCAGGTATCCGTCCTTATTTTTGTCCGCCGCCTTGAAAGCCGCTTTGCGTTCGTCGGAAATCGTTTTGGGGAGCTTGGAAAGGCGGAGCTTGCCATTGGTCATTGCCGCAGCTAATTCAGGGCCGCCAAATCCCATTCCCATACGGGGAGCTCCTTGCGGTCCGCCCTGAGGACCGCCCTGCTGACGATTACCCTGCTGACGTGCGTCGCGCTGCTGACGATTACTTGGTTGACGAGCGTCGCCTTGCTGACGATTACCTTGTTGACGAGCGTCGCCTTGCTGACGATTACCTTGTTGACGAGCGTCGCCTTGCTGACGAGCATTGGGACGGCCTGGGCCGGGCTGACCTTCGGCGTTCGGTCCGCCTTGATCGGGACGCGGTCCCATCCCCATCATACCCATACCCATGCCGAACATGCCGGGTTGAGCGCTGTTGAAGAGATTGTTGATGAAACGAGGCGTTTCAGGGGAATTTTCACGAATCGATTCCGCAGCGGTTTTGAGTTCGTCCGTGTCGATGAGCCCGTCTTCGTTCGTGTCGGCCTTTTTGATAGCGACGAGGAGCTTTTCAATGACGATAGCGTTGTCGTCGTTGATGAAATCAGGTTTTTGACCTTCGGAGAACTGGAACTTAGGACGCGGCATGGCTTGCATTTCTTCAACCGTGAGGAAGCCGTCTCCATCTTTATCAGCGGAAGTGAAGCGTGTTTTCACTTCTTCCGGAAGATTCTCGGGCAACTTGGAAAGATCTAACTTTCCATCGGCAAAAGCTTCACCGAAGGGGGTGCGAGGCCCGCCAAATCCACCCTGGGGCCCGCCAAAACCCTGAGGACCGCCGGGGAAATTGCCGCCGGGAGCGTTTGCGGCGCGCAGAGTCGCCGCTTCTTCACGATTGAGGAATCCGTCTTTGTCCTTATCGGCTTCTTGGATGAACTTTCGGGTTTCTTCCGGAATACGATCGTTGTTGAGAATTTTGGACAGGTCATACTGACCATTTTCCGCACGGGCGTTCACAAGAATTCGTCCAAGGGTAGGTTGGGCAGGCGCTTTGTCTTGTTGTTGCGCGATAGCGATGGAGGCGGCGGCTGCCGTAATCGTAGCGGCGATTGATAGGATCTTTTTCATAATACTTTCCTCTCTAAGCGAGGCAGAATGAAAGGATTTTCGAAGAACCTTTCGTCTGCCGTTGTTTGATGCGTTCCCTTCGTTTTAGTCGATTGGAGGGTGTTGGATAGACTCTAAAAACGGTTGTGTCGCATGTTTTTCATTGAGCTATCAAAAAGTTAAACCTCTGTAGTATTCCCGAGGTTTCTAAGAAAATTAAAAAATTTTTTTGTCTCGTCGACATTTTGAGTCGTTGGCGGTTACAAAGTATTTGTCTCGCCGCGAGCGCGCGTAATCGTCGCCGCTAGAATCGTAAGGTCGGTATTTTCAGAGACGAAACGGCCTGATCCGTCGACAAAAAGCGTGTTTAATCCCGAAGGGTGTCGACTTCGCGCTTCATACTGATACGCGCTGCACTCTGAGCAACTCCAGACGAGATTACCCGACTGAAAATGCTCGCATCTCGGCTTGTAATTGATTGGCGCCGTCGTTTTACGAAAAATATTGGTTCCGATGATCCAACTTCCATTGTCGTAAACTTTGGAACTTGTATTTTCATAAGACGAGGTCTCCATGACCATGACTGTATTTGAAGCTCCGTCAAGGACGTCTTGGATACGTATGGCGCGAGATATAATCAAACACCCAAGTTCGTCGTTTTTAAGCGTCCAACCATCCGTCGTTTCCGACCCAAAGGCCGAAATTTTTTCAGTAATGATTCCGGCGTAATGAGAAGGGGATAATTTGAGCTTTTCCAGCGCCCATCCCTTATCCGGGTTATAATAGTCGACGTCCCGAATCTCGTTATCGGAATCAGACGGGCAGAGGTAAAATGGAAGACGCGTTTGTCCAGCCTTTTGGTTGACTTCATCATAGACGCGTTGATTGAAATCCACTAAGTCTTTGACATTGGCTTGTTCGAGATAAGGGAGAATTAGCGCTCCCCAGCCAAAACTGGCGTTAGCTCCATTCGACGTAAGGGCGCCGGGAGGAAAGGTTCCCAGAACGTCATGGTACAGATGAAAAGCCAAACCGATTTGCCGGACGTTATTCATGCACGTCATGCGTCTGGCCGTTTCTCGCGCCGCCTGTACGGCGGGCAATAATAGGCCGATGAGGACGCCAATAACGGCGATGACAACTAGTAACTCTACAAGCGTAAACGCTCTCCTAAGGGAAGATAGATTGATTTTTTTCATCGAATCGCGTTCTCCTTAAAAAATAGGAAACGGAACGACGATTTGAGCGAGGGGCCGATCCCCGAACGACGCTTTCGTCCATCGCGTTAGCGTCGGCGCGCGGAATTTCCGAAGATACCGCAAAACGCAGGAAGGTCTTCTGACTTACGTAGAAAAACGTCGCCTTCTCGACTGGAAGTCAATGGCTTTGTGACGTTCTCTGAATGAACTATCATTCCTAGCGACGTATACAGCGGCGAGGACCGTTCCGGACTTTCCACCGGATTCCCTGTTATGCCTACGCTTTCAAACGCTCGATAATTCAGAGACGCTGAATAAGGCCGCCTGCGTTCTCAAATAGTCGACGCCGCGTCCGCGCGAGGGAGAACTCGACGCCGATCCATACGTTATCGGCGTTCTTTGATCTGTCAAGGATGGTAGTTTTCTCTTGTTTCTGGATTAAGATTATATTAGAATGAAGTTGCTGTTGCGTCTTTTGACGAACCTCTGAAATTGTCCGCGAAAAACTTTAAGATGGATTAGGACTGCTTTCTATGACTCCTGTAATTTTGATCGCCTTAGCGGCGTTTGGACTTTTGATCGTTTTATGGATGGCGAGCGTTTATAACGGTCTCGTGAAACTAAGACAGCGTTACAAGAACGCTTATGCTCAGATCGACGTTCAACTGAAGCGTCGATACGACCTCATTCCCAATCTTGTCGAGACGGCAAAATCCTTCATGAAACATGAGTCGGAAACCTTGGAAGCCGTTATTCGGGCTAGATCAGGGGCGATGGCCGCTAATAAGGAGGCGTTGGCGAATCCTGGCGATCAAGGCGCTATGTCGCGCGTCGCCGTCGCCGAAGGATCGTTGCGCGGCGCGTTGCACGGTTTTTGGGGGTTGTCGGAGTCGTATCCCGAGCTTAAGTCAAATCAGAATATGTTGGCGCTCCAGGAAGAATTGACGTCTACAGAGAACAAGGTTGGCTTTGCTCGTCAGTTTTACAACGACTGCGTAACAGCTTACAATACCCGTCGAGAGACGTTTCCGAATAATATTTTGGCCGGCCTCTTCGGGTTCCTTCCAGCGGCGCTTTTTGAAATAGCCGACCCGCTCGAACGCGAAGCGCCGAAGGTTAAGTTTTGAGCTTCGCCTCAGTTTTATTCTTTTGAATTTTCCCTTCTTCAAGGTTTGTCGCCATGGACTTTTTTGAAAGTCAAGATCGAGCGCGCTCCCTTTCTGTTCGACTTACGATTCTTTTTACGTTGTCCGTTCTTCTTACCATTGTATTGGTTCATGGTTTAGTCTCCTCGATTATTACGATCCTCTTTTACTCCGACGACATGGGGTTTGGGATGCGAAATTTCTTCTTCAGAAAGCTAACTTCCCCAAGCCTATTTCTGACGGATTGTACGCTTGTCGTATTGACTGTTTTTTCAGGGATGCTCTTTAAGTCCATTCAGGTAAAGATAGGCGGAAACAATACGATTCTTAGCTCTCTCAATGCGACTACGGTACCTCGTAATTCCACTGATGCGCAAGAGCAGAGGTTGTACAACATCGTTGAAGAAATGTCGATCGCGTCCGGAGTACCCGTCCCTCGCGTTTTTGTCATAAAAGGAGTCGACGGAATCAATGCTTGCGCGGTTGGTCTTTCTCCTGAGAACGCCGCGATTTGCGTTACGCAAGGCGCGTTGAAGCGTTTAAAACGAGACGAACTTCAAGGGGTTGTCGCACACGAATTTAGCCATATTTACCACTGTGATATGAAGCTAAATATGCGTCTGCTCGCTATTTTGTTTGGAATCGAACTGATCGTAATTTTGGGAACCTATACTATCCAAACGGCTTTCTCTGTTTCAGGAGACGACGACTCCAAAGCGAAGTTCTATACTTTTCTTTTCATACTAGGGATTGGTGTAAGCCTTGTGTGCATCGGTTGGACGGGCATTTTGTTCGGCAATATGATGCGAGCGGCGGTGACGCGTCAACGCGAATACTTAGCGGACGCGTCCGCCGTGCAATTTACGCGTAATCCGGAAGGTTTGGCGAACGCGCTGAAAAAAATTGGAGGAGTCGGCGTCGAAACGTCCGTCGACGGGAGAGGCGCGCAACAGGCGGCGCACTTTTTCTTTGCTCCTGTTTTCAAAGCTGGTTTCATGCATACGCTCTTTCGCACGCACCCGCCTCTCATTAAGCGTATTAAGGCGATTGATCCGTCTTTTGAAGGCGTCTTCCCAACATTTGACGCCTCTTCGGAAAATGAAACGATCATTAGGCCGTCTAACGTCGACGCTTCTGATATCGCTCTCCTGACGGATTCCCCGTGCGCAACGGGAGACAACTCCTTAGTCGAGAACGACGCTTCTAGCGTTTCCAACACGGATTCTATTCCGGCTTCCTCCTCTTCCTCTGAGCGTCGTTCTTTGCCGCAGGAGCTTTATGGCGATGGATGTAAGCTGGAAAAAGACGGTGAAAATCTCCTTGAAGCGCGAATACCGACTCCGCTTTTGCCCGCGCTAGACGAGTTTATTTCTTCTTTAGAGAACGCTCGAGCGATTGTGTTTTCCGTTCTCCTGGATAAGGACTCTAGAATCAAGGCAATCCAACGCGAGGGCCTCCAGAAAAGGTATCCGAGCGCTTCAGACAATGAATCTTTAGAAAAGGCAATTTCACTTGTTGAAGGGCTTTCCGTCGCAACTCGTCTTCAGGTTGTTCGAATCTGTATTCCTCTTCTTAAAACGATGACTCCCGGAGAATATGATTCTTTCCGCCAGGCAACCTTTTTCTTGTGCTGCGTCGATAGACGACTCGACGTGTTTGAATATACGTTGCAATGTCTAGCGATTCGCGAACTTGACGTTTTCTTCGGCCTTTTATCGCCGATGGAAGTCAAATACAATACGGCGTCAAGCGTGGAAGATCGTCTTGTGAACGTCTTGGCTGCTTTAGCGTCGCAGGGCGCTTTGAAAGAAGGGGACGCTGAATTGGCGTTTGAAAAGGGATGTTCGGGGCTCGGTATTTCTGCGGCGTTCCCCCCTTCTGAATCGGTTACGTTGCGCACGTTTACCGAGTCGCTTAACGAACTTGCCAAGTCCTCGCCTCAATTAAAGAAACTCGTGATGGAAGCGTGTTGGCGCTGCGTTCTTTACGACGAAGTTGTCACGGATCGCGAATTGGTTCTTATAAGCGCCACTGCGGCGGCTTTAGGAATTCCTGCGCCTTTTTGGCAGTGTAAAAAAACGGAGGATTCGCCTGCTTAGTCTGATTTATGTTATAATCATTCTCCACTTCTTCATTGCATAGCTCGTTTTCATTACTTTTGTTTTCCGTAAAGGAGGTTTGTTATGGATCGTAGGACGTTTCTCCTTTCTAGCTTAGCCGTTCCACTTGCGTTCGACGCAACCCAATCTAACGATTGCTTTGCGAAAGAGCCAAAAAAGACCTGGAATTTTTCACAAAACCCGAACGAACCTAAGATGACGCTTTGGCAACTTTCTAACGACTCAGGCTCTCAGATGATGGGGTATGTTCTGAAGACTTGCGAGGGACATACGATCGTCTTTGACGGCGGTTGGGCTCATAATGCGGACGAGCTTCTTGAACTTATCAACGGGGAGTGCGGCGGTAAGGTTGACGCTTGGTTTTTGACGCATGCGCATAGCGATCACTGCAACGCTCTCGTGGAAATTTTGACCAATCGACCTGATTCGGTGAAGATTCAGAATCTCTACTATAACTTTCCTCCTCAAGATTGGATCAATGAAAACGAAAGTTATTGCCAGAAAGAAACCGACGCGATCTTTGAAGGACTCGCAAAGTATCCAACCGCCCAAAAGCCCGCGCCTAACCAGGTCTTTGAATTTGGTTCGCTTCGGATAGAATGTTTGAACGATTTTGACCTGTCGATCAAAAAGAATGCCATCAATAATTCGTCGATAACCTATCGTTTGGACGTCGGCGACAAGTCGATTTTAATACTCGGCGATCTTGGATACGAAGGCGGAGATCGCCTTTTAAAGGCTCAACGTGACAAGTTGTCGTGCGATTTTTGCCAAATGGCGCATCACGGACAACAAGGCGTGCGTCGTAGCTTTTACGAAGCGGTCAAGCCGACGTATACGCTCTGGCCAACTCCCGATTGGCTTTGGCGCAACGACGCGGGGGGAGGGGATGGAACGGGGCCTTTTAAAACGTGCGACACGCGTTGTTGGGCGGCGGAACTCGGGGTAAAGGACTATTTTGTTTCGAAAGACGGTCTTATAAAATTGACCTTCTGAGTTTATCATAAAGATCTTTTGCGAAACCATACGTTTTGAGCGTTGTTTTAATTCGATGAGGACACTAACGGCGCGACTCGCTACGAAGTCAGTTTGTCTCGAGTCGCGCTAATTAATCCCTAAGGAGAGAGACAACGTTATGTCGGTCGGGCACAATGAGGTAATAATGGACGATCGTACCGATTTATGCGGGAAGACGCTAGGCGATTATCAAATTCTGAAACGAATCGGAGGCGGGGCGACGTCCGACGTTTTTCTTGCTCGCCAAATTTCGTTGGGACGACATGTCGCGTTGAAAATTCTCAAAGACGCGTTGGCCTCGGACGATAATTACGTTCGTCGATTTTTGCATGAAGCGCGCGCCGCGGCCCAGTTGGAACATCCAAACGTCGTTCGTATCTACGAAGTCGGCGAGTTAAATGTGCCCGCGACGTCTTCTTGGTTGAAATGGGGTAAGAATCGTCGAGAGAACGCTAAAAGCTATTGGTTTATTTGTCAAGAATTTATTTCTGGCGTAAGCCTAGCGCAATTTTTGCGCCGGAACGGCCCCGCGTCGATTCAACAGACCTTCACCGTTTTAGAGCAGGTCGCCGCCGCTTTGAAGTGCGCGTCGGACTTCAACCTGGTTCACCGCGACGTTAAGCCCGAGAATATTCTTGTCGATTCGGCAGGAATCATTCGCGTTGTCGATTTTGGACTTGCTCGCGCGATTGGGCCGACGGAATCTACGATGACGGGTGCCTATGCGACGAGAACTGGAGTCGCGCTTGGAACGCCTCTCTATATGAGTCCCGAACAGGCGCGAGGACAGGCTGTCGACGCGCGTAGCGACGTTTATTCGCTTGGAGTCACTGCCTATCAGCTTTTAACGGGGAGGGCTCCTTTCAACGGCGCCACGCCTCTTGCCGTCGCTCTTAAACATATTAACGAGCGTCCAATTTCCGTCCTCGAACTTCGACCGGAGGTTCCCGAAGGTCTTGCGAACCTAGTTATGCGGATGTTGGAGAAGAACGTCGCCGACAGACCGGCGTCTCTTTCCGAATTAATCAACGATATTCGCGCGGCTCGACGAGAATGTCTGGGCTCTTTTTCTCATTTTGAATCGTCTTTGAAGGATGCGGTCTTGGAGGAGGAGAGCGGCGTTTCAACATTCTTTTCGACGGACGAAGAACGCGAACGATACAATCGAGTCGTAACTACGACGTCGTTGGCTCTTGATTGGCGCGCGGCGTACGATCAACTTGAGTTTGCTAAGCGCGAGGGCGTCGTCTTTTGGAATCGACGGCGCGTCGCTTTCTTTTCCGCCTTCCTTGTCGTTTCGTTTCTTTTAGGCGGTTTGTTGCATTTTCTCAATAATAAACGACTTTCTTTAGCGCCTCCTGAGCCACCTCTATGCGTTGAACGATTTCGTACAGTCGAAGAACAGTATGTGTTTGCTCTTCAAACGGGCGCAGTCGACGCGTGGAAGAGCGTTTACGAGTATTTTCCAGGGGCTGATTATTGGGAAGTTCGAGCAAAGCGACAACTAGCTCTTGTATATGTCTCGGAAAATGACGTCGAATCCGCAGGGCGTCTCTTTCAGGAGTTAGGGCGACGGACTAAATCGGATATTGCCGTCGAAACGTTTGCTCTCGCCGGGCGATCATGGCAGGAAGCTCAGCACGGGAATTACAGCGCTGCGGTGTCGCTTCTCTCCGAACTTAGCGCGACTCCAAACCTCGATCATATGACGCAATATCTTGTCGCCAAAACGCGCGCGATTATTCAAAAGAGGTATGAAATTGATTTTACGTCTGCGCCCGTTAATGACGTCCAACAGTTCGAGACTCCTGCGCCGTATCATCCTCAATATTCTCGAGCCAAGGGAAACGAGAGCGGTATGACGCGTTTTCGAGGGGGACGTCCAAATGAGCAAACTGAAGATCGTTCCGTCAAGACCCCTTAACCTGACCCCTTGACGACCCCATGACGATATGCGCCCTTGCGGACAATTCTCTTTATGATAAAATTGACAATCCCCTCTATTTGAAATTTAGTTGTCGAGGCGTGTGTGCGTCGACGATAAGCGCCAATTGTTAGAAGTGGACTGATTCATATGATTGAGGAACCGGAGACAATCTTGTATACAGACGGGGCGTGCAGCGGCAATCCCGGCCCAGGCGGTTGGGCTTTTGTGCTGTATCATGCGCCTTCAGGGAAGAGATTGGAACGTTCGGGGGGGGAACCTCAAACGACGAATAATCGGATGGAATTGCTGGCCGTAGTTGAAGGGCTCTCGGCTTTAAAACGCCCGTCGACGATACGGCTTGTGAGCGACAGCACGTATGTGCTTAACGGTCTATCCAAATGGATGAGTTCATGGAAAGCAAACGGTTGGCGTAGAAAAGAGAAGGGACGTTGGGCCGAGGTAAAGAATCTTGATCTATGGCAAAAACTAGATGAGCTCGTCTCGCTCCATGAAGTAGAGTTTGACTGGATTAAAGGACATGCAGGTCATAAAGAAAACGAGAGGTGCGATGAACTCGCAGTTGCGGAATGGCGTAAATTGAAATGACGTTGTTCCTTAACGCTTCAAGCTTATTCTTCTGATGACGCATCATTTCTGGAAGTAGAGTTAAAATGTCGGAATTTTTGGATACGGCGGTAAGAGCTGCGCATGAGGCGGGCGCCATATTAAGGGAAAAGTTAGGAAAAGTCGGGTTCCGCGAAAAGAGTCGCGCGGATCTTGTCACGGAAGCGGACGTCTTAGCGCAACGCGCGATCGAAGAAATCGTGTTAGATTCTTTTCCTTGCCATTGTTTTTTGGGCGAGGAATCTCAGGGGAAAACTCCCTCCTTTGGGGACGCCTTCGCTTCAAACGTTCCTGCGGGACAGATGCTTCGCGAAAGTCAGTGCGGAAGCGCCGCTCCTGTAGACAAGCCTTACACGTGGATTGTCGACCCACTCGACGGCACGACGAATTTCGTGCACCGCGTTCCTTTCTTCTGCACGTCGATCGCCTTGGCGCGTGGTAACGATATCATTTGCGCCGCGATTTACAATCCGAATACCAACGAGTTATACACGGCGGAGAAGGGATGCGGCGCGTATCTTAACGGCGCGAAAATTACGACGAGTTCCGTAGAGGATCCCGCGCATGCGCTCGTTGCGATTTCCTACGAGACCGAAGCGCGTTCCGATTCTCCCGACACGCTTGCTTTCCAGCGCTGCGTGACCGTTTGCCAAGCTCTGCGTCGTACTGGTTCGACCGCGTTAAATCTTGCGTACGTTGCGTCTGGACGTTTTGAAGGAATGTCGTGTCAATCGGCGCACCCTTGGGACGTTGCGGCGGGCGTCCTTATTTTGCAGGAAGCTGGCGGCGTCGCGACGAATACCAGCGGCAAACCCTTTGACTTGGCGAATCAACCGCTCCTTGCGACAGCGAATTGGTCGCTACAGAATCATTTCCTGAAGGTTTTAAATCCGTAGTATTTCTCCTTCAGGTTAAAAAGGGGTGCGATCTTTCCACGATCACACCCTTCTTTTTTATTGGAACGACGTTTCTATTTTTCTCACCACATCTTGAATTCCGGGATGCGGAGGGTTTCGCCGTCTTTGAGAGCCGAGGTGTGCGCGACGATACCAGGCACTGTCGTATTAAGGGCTACCGCCACGTTCACGAGCGGATGACGGTCTTTTAGGATCGATTCGATAAAGTTCGAACCCAGGTAACCGTGGGAACCGCCGTGAGAACCTGGCGCAACCGTCGGGGGCAACGCCGGTTTGCGAAGATCGCCCAATTTGGCGACGATGTTGTTCACCTCTTCGGTACGTCCGGCGTAGCCGCCGTTGAAGGCGCCAAGTTCGCCGCGCATACGCCCGGTTTCGCCGCCCCAACCCCAAGAGTCCCAGCTCACGACCATTCGCGCGGAGCCTCCTTCAGAGGTCGTGAAAAGCGCCGTTTCCGTTCCAAAGTAATTGTTGTAAGGATTTTGTCCCGGCTGATATTCCTCTTCCTTGCTCACATGACCAACGCAAGAAACGGACGTGAAACTATTGCCCGTGACGCAGGTATAGTAGGCGTTCGAATGCGTCGGATACCATTGAGGCGGAAGGCCTCTACGCCAGTTCTTATACCCCTCGAGGACGCCGACGCCGAAGTGATAGTACTCGCCTTCGGTGTAAATCATTTGCCCAAATCCGCCGGCATTGTAGATTTTACGCGCCTGATAGACGTCGTCGTGGAACGCGCTCGTTTCAAACATTCCGTAGTAGAGGCCGGTTGCTTTGACCGTTTCATATAGACGGTAGGCGTCTTCAACGTCGCCAAAAATTGCCGGAACGGCGGAAGCGACGTGCTTTCCATGTTTTAAGGCAAGGCACGCAAGATCGGCATGGCTCGGCGCGTCCGTCGCGATAAACACCGCCTCGATAGAGTCGTCTTTGACCATCTCTTCCAACGATTCGTATGTTTTTTCACAACGACACGCTTTGGCAAGGCCCGCGCAACGGTCAGGGAACAAATCGGTTACGGCGACCACTTCGGCGTTAGGGTGATCTTGCAGCCCAAATTGCGCGCCGAATTGGCATAAACCGTATCCCGCAATACCAATACGAAGCTTTCTATCAGTGAACGGCTCCCATTTAGCGTTAGGGTCGACCGCCGTGTCGGTTTCATCAAACCCCTGGATTTTCGGTTTGTCTTGCCCCTTTACTGAAGACGGTAAAGCGGAGGCTAGAGCTACTCCGACGGCGCTGTTGACGATAAAAGAACGACGAGACATGGAAAAGTCGCGCATGACGTAACCTCGTACAATGATTTGTGTGATGAATAGCGGTCTAATAGAGTTTTTAGACATTGCCAAGAAATTATAGAAATCCAGATTTTCATTTCAATCTTGGCGCTTGATTATTTTGTGTTAAATTTTCGTGTAGTCCACATTTTAAGAGACTTAATCCTCAAATATCCTTCAAGCTTAAGGCTGGAATACGAATGAAGAACCGTTTTGAATTTGCCGTAAACTTAGCTCGTCAAATGGGGAATTTGACCCTTGAATATTTCGATAGCGACTCCATGGACGTCGAGAGTAAGCAGGATGGCACTCCGGTTACGAAGGCGGATCGCGGAGCCGAGGCGCTGGGGCGAAGATTGATTATGGAGTCCTTTCCGGACGATTCGATTTTGGGGGAAGAACTCGACGACAAGCTCGGCTCTTCCGGTTGGCAATGGATCATCGATCCGATTGACGGAACCAAATCGTTTGTTCACGGCGTTCCAATTTATTCAAATCTCGTCGGCGTTCAAAAGATTGCGGCAGACGGCAAGCTTGAGCCTCAAATCGGCGTCATCTGGCTTCCGGCGTTGGGTCGCGGGGTTTGCGGGGGAATGGGACTTGGCGCTTGGGAAATTTTTAACGACGAAAGTAAGAGGCGACCGGCGCGCGTATCATCGGTAAGTCGTTTGGAAGACGCGCTTTTTCTTACGACGGATTGCTATGATTTTGATCTTGTCGGTCGAGAAGGGGCGTATGACGAGCTTGAAGAAAAATGCCGTTTGACGCGGACGTGGGGAGACGCTTACGGTTATTATCTTGTCGCGACAGGACGCGCTGAAATTATGACGGATCCTTTCTTCGAACTTTGGGACGCCGCGCCGATGGTTCCGATTCTTCACGAAGCGGGCGGAGTTTTTTGCAACTGGCAGAACGAAGAGACGATCGAAGGGCGCGAGGGCGTCGCGACAAATGGCGCTTTGCGTGACAAAGTAACTGAAATCTTACGACGTTATCCGAAAACAAAGATTCCGAGACGTTGAGAAATGAATTTGTTTCGGATAGAATTTAATGAATAAATCTTCCGAGGATATTGAATTCCGTACATAATTTAGATAGAATCGGGAGAGAAGGGGAGTTCCTTTCCGTAACCTTTCGTATTACTAGGAGCCTAATTGATGAAAACCGCTGAAAGTCGCCGCGTTTTTTTAAATTCACGAACCATCGCAGGCACTCTTTTTACCGGGCTGACTTTAGCCCCCGTCCATGCCGGCGAACGCAATGAGTTAAAAGTCGGATTGATCGGATGCGGCGGTCGTGGAAACGGGGCGGCTGTCAACACTTTGTCTGCGGATCCCAATACGAAGCTTTATGCGGTAGCCGACGCGTTCATGCCGAAGGCGCAAAGCGCGGCGGAGGGACTTAAACTTCAATTTGAGGATCGCGTCGACGTCGAAGGGCGCATTTTTGCCGGACTCGACGCTTATAAGCAAGTGATTGATTGTTGCGATGTCGTTCTTTTGTGCGAAGTCCCCGGCTTCCGGTTCCGTTCTCTTGCTTACGCCGTTGAACAGGGAAAGCATGTTTTCTGCGAAAAGCCCGTGGCGACGGACGCACCGACGTTGCGTTCAGTGATCGAATCGTCCAAGATTGCGAAAGAAAAGGGCCTTACTCTTGTGTCGGGCCTTTGCTGGCGATATGACCTGAACGTCAGAGATATTATGCAACGCGTCCTTGATGGAGCGATCGGCGATATTACGTCGGCTCGTCTCACTTATATGAGCGGAAGTCACAGGCCGCGTCCTTGCGTGGAAGGGGAGCCGGAACTTATTTCACAGGTTCGGAATTGGTATAATCACGCGTGGCTTTCCGGCGATTTTAACGTTGAACAACATGTTCACACCCTCGACAAGGGCTTGTGGGCGATGCACGACGTTCCGCCTGCAACGTGCTATGGGCTTGGCGGACGCATGGTTTGCGTCGCGGAGCCTGGAAATGGGGATATTTACGATTCCATGGCTTCTGTTTTCGAGTATCCAAACGGCACGACGTTGTATTCCTATTGCCGTCACCATAGCGGAACCTGGATGGAGAACAACGCCGCGTTCTCCGGAACGAAGGGATATGTGTCGTCCGTCTTAGGTCGCGGGATCATAACCGATCTTGACGGCAAGGTTATTTACGAACGTAAGAACGTTGCGTCGGACATGTATCTTATCGAACACCAAGAGATGTATAAATCAATCCGCGGCGAAGTCGATACGATCAACAACGGCGATTACATGGCGAAAGCGACGATGATGGGAATTATGTCGCGCGAGGCGTGCTATACTGGCCAAAAGATTACATGGGACGAAGCGCTCAATTCAGACAAGTCTTATGGGCCGAGCGAATACACCCCCGACGGAATTCCTGCGAACGTTCCGGATGAACAAGGCCGATATAAAATTCAAGTTCCAGGTCTGGGACAAGTTTATCATTCCGTGTCGCGATAATAGACGTCGAAACGGAACGTTGACGAAAAATTTATTTTTAGTTAAATATAGCGCGTAACGATAAGCGCCTTTAACTTTTACCCCTTGAGATGGAGATTTTACAATGAGTCTTTCTCGTCGTAACTTCCTTAAGACGAGCGCGATTGGCGTCGCCGCTCTTTCCGCTTCTAATCTTCCTCGCGTTCACGCCGGTGAAGACAACCTAATTAAAGTAGCGCTTATCGGCTGCGGCGGTCGTGGTCGTGGAGCTGCCGCGAATACCCTTAACGCCGATCCCAATAGCAAGATCGTCGCTGTCGCCGACGCCTTCATGCCTAAGGCTAAGGGCGCCGTCGAAGGTCTCGAAGCCGCCTTTGGCGACAGAATCGACGTTGGCGATCGCATCTTCGCCGGTCTTGACGCGTACAAAGACGCGATCGACGCCGCGGATCTCGTCCTCCTTTGCGAAGCTCCCGGTTTCCGTTATCGCTCTCTCGAATACGCCGTCGCTCAGGGCAAGCATGTTTTCTGTGAAAAGCCTGTCGCAACCGACGTTTTGGGTATCCGTTCCGTCATGGAATCCACTAAGATCGCGAAGGAAAAGGGGTTGACCCTCGTATCCGGTCTTTGCTGGCGCTATGACCTCAACGTCAAAGACGTCATGGAACGCGTTTGCGGCGGCGAAATCGGCGAAATCACCTCCGGTCGCTTGACCTATCTTACCAGCCAGCTTTGGAGCCGTCCTCGTGCGGAAGGCGATACCGAAATGATGGCGCAGGTTCGCAACTGGTACAACTATGCGTGGCTTTCGGGCGACTTCAACATCGAACAGCACGTTCATACTCTTGATAAGGCTCTGTGGGCGATGGGCGACGTCGCTCCTGCCACCTGTTACGGCTTAGGCGCTCGTATGCAACGCGTCGCGCAGCCCGCCAACGGCGATATCTATGACTCCATGGCGGCCGTCTTTGAGTATCCGAACGGCACGACCTTCTACTCCTTCTGCCGTCAGCAGAACGGTTGCTGGGGCGAGAACCAGGCGTACTTCGCTGGTACGAAGGGCTTCGCGTCGATCCTCGGTCGCGGTCGCATCACCGATCTCGACGGCAAGGTCATCTACGAACAGGAACGCGTTGATTCCGATATGTACACGCTCGAACACGTTGAACTTTACAAGTCCATCCGCGGTAAGATCGACACGATCAACAACGGCGATTACATGGCGAAAGCGACAATGATGGGTATCATGGCGCGCGAAGCTTGCTATTCTGGTAAGAAGTTGAACTGGGACGAAGAAATCAAGTCTGAAAAGTCTTATCGTCCGAGCTCTTACGATTGGGACGGCACGCCCTGGAATACGCCCGATGAAAACGGTCGTCTCAAGATTCAGGTTCCCGGTATCGGTCAGGTTTACCACACCGTTACCCGCTGAGCTTAGGGGGCGTTTGCGAAATGAAGAGCAAGACGAGAGACGACGTTCGCGCGTCTTGCTCGCCGTTTAGAAGTTGTGACAAACGTCGGTCTAGATTTTACGTCTAGCGTCGGCGTTTTAATAATTTAAAAACATATGTATTTTTTGAGGAGCGTTATCGTCTCCCCAAGTTGATCTCAAGTGGACTCAGAAGAAACGCATTTACGAGCCTCTGTTTCGCAGGGACATTATTCCGATTTTAGGCTCGACCCTCTCATAGATCGTTGGACGCTGATCGCTGAAGGTCGTGGAAAAAGACCTGAACCGATCTCTTCGCGTCGAAATGGAGAAGGGGAGGACGATAAGTCGCCTAAGGCTATTTCTGAATCGGAGGCGCAGGACGTCGCGCCGTACAAAGATTGCGCTTTCTGTCCCGGTAATGAGCAAATTACGACGGAAACTGTCGCAGCGATAGTCGAGAACTCAAACGCGAAGGGGGAAAAATATTCGGTTAAAACGCTCGAACGGGATGGGAATCTGGAAGGGGTTCATTGGCTTGGGCGCGTTATCGAAAATAAATTTCCGGCCTTTAGAATCGATCCAGCGCACTTTACTCATCCCCAGGGGTTTGACGAGCTTCGACGCCTTTTCTACGACGGTAAATTATCTCTCAAGGAACGATTTTTTCAGAAGATAGACGCGGTGGGGCGTCACGAAGTTGCGATCGACGCAAGACGTCACCTTCGCGGATGGGCTGAAATGTCCGAGGAGGAGATCGTCCTGGCATTTCGGTTGTTGCAAAGCCGTTTGCAGGAGTTTAGAGCTTCCGGATTATATGATTATGCGTTTTTCTTTAAGAATGTCGGCGTAAACGCGGGCGCGTCGCAGCCGCATACGCATTGTCAACTTACGGGCAACGTCGTTATTCCCGACGACGTCGACGCGCAAGTGAAGCGCGTCGCGCGGTATGAACGCGTTCGTCGAGAACATGGAGAGAGCGCCTCTTTTTGGGAGGCGTTGATGGCGATGGAGATCGAGGCGGGCTTGCGAATCGTCGCGAAAACGGATTCCTTTGCGCTCTACTGCCCTTATGCGAGTCGTTTTCCTTTGCAGGTTGAAATTTGTCCCTTATTCGACGGGGCGTTTGAAGATTATGACGAGTCGACTCTTAGCGAGGTTGCTAAGCTTGCGCGCAACGCTCTTCGCGCGTTGCAGGTAACGAAACGGCGCTATCGACCGTTGGATTTGACGCCTCTTGATTATAATGTAGTCATGACGAATCAACCTTACCGTGTGGAATCGGATATGACTGAGGCGCTCGCGGTTTTTCGACCTCGCCTAACAATACTCCCCAGTCTTGTGAAGAAAGCCGGTTACGAACACGGCAGCGGAATTGATATCAATCCAATAGCGCCAGAAACAGCGGCCGCTTATTTGCGCGACGCGTTCGTTAATTTATTGCCATGAGGCGACGATAAGCCTCTTGGTTTTTATGCGGCGCGTTCCTGAGCGCCGCGTATCCTATTCAATTTTTCAAGAGGCTTGTTATGAATAGCGTCAACGCTTCGTCTCAACCGTTGAAGACGGTTTCGCCTTTCTATCGCTGGGAACTTCTCGCGCTTCTTTTCCTGGCGTATTTCTTTCATCAGTCCGATCGAGCGATATACGGGATCGTAGCGACGTCGATTCAAGACGCCTTTGATCTCAACAATAATACGCTGTATGTGACGCGAACGGTCATGTTTACTCTCATGGCTCTCATCGTGCCGATCGCCGGTTATTTTGGCGATCGATTCAATAAGCGCAAATTGCTCATAACATGCCTCTTTTGCTGGAGTATCGCGACTATTTGCACCGGGTGCGTGACCAGTATTTTAGGGATGATTGTTTTCAATAGCGTTGGTCTTGTAGTGGCGGAGGCTTTTTACGGTCCGGCGTCTACGAGCCTTATCGCTTCATATCACAAAGAAACTCGCGCCATCGCTCTCTCCGTGCATCAAACAGCGGTTTATCTTAGCGTTATTGTCAGCGGGTTTTTAGCCGCGTGGGTTTGCGAAAGATTCGGTTGGCGCGGCTCCTTCTGGACTTTTGGCGGCGCAAGCATAGTCGTGGGACTTCTCTTAATTTTCCGTTTGAAAGACCCCGCGCGCGTGCGGTTTGCCGAAGGTAGTCAAACCGAGACGTCCGTTGAAAAACCCTCGGTTCGCGAATTTCTATCGATGATCTTTCGAAATCGTTCCGCATTGCTTTTAACGGTCGGTTTTACCGCTATCGTTTTTGTCAACAACGCGTATCTCAACGTCGTACCTAAGTTTTTGCAAGAAAAATACGAACTGAGTCAAACGGCTGCGGGATGGAATGGGATGTTTTGGCATCATATCGCCGCGTTCGGCTGCATCTATTTGGGGGGATGGCTCTCCGATAAGATGGCGAAAAAGTCCCCCTGTTATCGACCGAAACAGCAGTTTTTCGCTATGGCGCTCGGCGCTCCGATCATTGCGTTCATCGGTTCTGTCAACTCATTGACCATCTTATACGCTCTCTTCTTTGCGATGGGGATCTGCCGCGGGTTCTATGAGTGCAACACGCACGCGTCCGTCTTCGAAACAGTGCCTGTGAAATATCGTTCGACGACGGTTGGTTTTATGATTTTCTTTGCGTTCATCATCGGCGCTTGGTCGAGTCAGATGGTCGGCGCGTTTTGCGACTCTTTCGGCGTTGAGAAAGGGTATCGCTACGCCTTCGCCGTTCTCGGCGTCGCGTGGATCATTGGCGCCGCCGCCGTTGGATGCGCCGCGTTCGGGACTTTCAAAGGGGATCGTCAACGTCGAATCGAATTTGACGAGCAAGAACGGCGCGAAGGATGACGTCGGCCTGACTCAAAGTCGATTATTTTCACGTTTCAACTTAGACGCAAAACTTTTCCCCCGAGTGTTGGAGGAACTTGAATGACTAGATTTCTTTCTTGCCTGTGCGTCGCGTTCGCCGCGCTTTGCTTTTTATCAGGGGAGCAAGGACAACGAGCCTACGCGTTAAACGACGTCGAACGACGTCTTATTTCCGACGAGTTTATGGAGACGTCTTATTCGTATGACTACGATCAATTCCTTACGTTTGACGACAAGACGAAGTTTTTGGAGCTCCCCTTCGCTTCCAACGAAGAAGCAAATCGAGCGTGTCTTGACGTTCCGATCAAACTGGACTGCTCGCCTTACGCGTCCTACGAATTGATCGTAAAAGTCGATAAAATGGAGGCGATCGGCTATACCACGTTGTATTTTCATAGCGGCGACGGATGGTATGGTATGACGGGCGACTCCAAACGTTACTCCGACGGTCGCCTGGTCGTGCGTTTTAATATTGGGGAAGTCCGTCCAGAAGGATCTCCTGGAGCTCTGGCGGAGGTGGACTCCGTGAGACTCGCCTTCTGGCATGGAGCGTCTGTTGACGCAACCCTGGAATTCATTTCTTTTAAGGCGATTCGAAGTGATTTTGCGATTCTAGACGGGTACCCGACCGATAGTCCGAGCTATATCGCGTCGACGGCGGATCTTTTTGAGAAGAGCGGCGTTTTTTGCGAACGAGTCGACGTGAAACATGTTACGTTCGATAAATTGAAGCAATATCGAGCCGTAGTCCTTCCTGTTGGCGGCGACCTTTCGGACGAAACGATCGACTGTTTATGCGAGTACGTTGACGCCGGCGGTTTTCTCTTTGTTTTTTATGACAGTCATCCTAAACTATTAGCGAAATTAGGGGTCGTCAACGAGGGGTTTTGCCGACCGTCTCAGCAGGGGCTCGCGATTGACGGGATGCGTTTTGACGAAGGCTCCATTCGTTTGGCGAAGGAACGCGGTTTATCGATACCGAGTCGATGTTCTCAAGATTCTTGGAATTATTACGTCGTCAGTTGCAACGACAAGTTTAAATCGTCGAAAACTAGCGTAATTTACGGCGATAATAAAGCGCACGTTCTGGCTTATTGGAGCGAAGAGGGAAAGGCGACAAGCTATCCTTCCCTTATTTTGAGCGGTTCCGGACTCTACTGCTCTCATGTTTTTGACCATATTGACGTCGCGAATAAGAAGGGACTCGTCGCCTCAATCGTCGCCGACATTTCCCCCGAATATTTGCGAAACGTCGCGCAAGCCGAATGGATTTCAATCTTTGACGTCGGCGTTTATCCCGAGGACGATCGATTCGAGGCGCGGGAAAAGACGCTGAGTTTTGTGAAAAAAGAACTTGAGAAACGCAATATAGCCCTTTCCGACGTCTTAAAATACTTGGACAAATCCAACGCTCCTGGATCTTTAAAGGCTTTGACCTCGCTTGTTAAGCTTTTAGCGGAGATTCGCGCTGCCAAGATCGACGATTTTGCCAGGTCGCTCTCTCCGCGCCAAAATGAAGCTCGTTTTTGGTGGGAACACTCCGGGTGCGGCATTTGGCGAGGAGACTGGGATCGCACGATGAAAGAACTCTCCGACGCGGGATTCAATGGAATCGTGTCGAATATGTTGTGGGGGGGACAAGCTAGCTATAAGAGCAAGGTTCTTCCGAACGATTCTAAAGCGCAGGAATTTGGGGATCAGATCGAACAGGCGGTTGCGGCTGGTAAAAAGTATGGCGTCGAGGTTCATGTTTGGATGGTCTGCTTTAACGCGTCCAATTCCTCTAAGGAATTCCTTGAACAAATGCGTCGCGAAGGCCGGTTGCAGCATACGAAAAACGGTGAAGAACAACCGTGGCTTTGCCCATCCTCGCCGCTGAATCGCCAACTCCAACTTGACGCGCTCAAGGAAGTTACGTTCAATTATGACGTCGATGGGATCCACTTCGATTATATCCGATATCCCGACGAAAATTCATGCTTCTGCGACGGTTGCCGCGAACGTTTTGCCGAGAGTTATTACGAATTGACAGGTCAACGAATCGAGGGTGACCTCGTTGAAGCGATCAAGAAAGACAAGGCTGTCGACTCCGCGTGGCGACAGTGGCGGTGCGATCAGATCACTGCGCTTGTCCGCGAAGTAAACGAGGCTGTTCGGGCGAAAAAACCGAATATTCAAATCTCCGCCGCCGTATTCCAGGGTTATCCGCAGGTGAAGAACTCCGTTGGACAAGATTGGGGACTATGGGTAGAAAAAGGATATCTTGATTTCGTGTGTCCGATGAATTACACGGAAGACCCCTTTTACTTTGAACAGCTTATCAAAAAACAACTTCCGATAACGCAAGGGAAAGTTCCTCTCTATCCAGGGATCGGCTATTCTTCGACAGGGAATAACATGCGCCCCGACGAAGCTCTTCTCCAGGCTAATATCGCCCAGCGTCTTGGAACGGAAGGTTTTATTATCTTCAATCTCGATCAACGTTCGGCGGAAAAAACGTTCCCCGAGTTTAAAAAGGGAATTACTTCCGAAAAGACGAAACGCTCGAACTGAAAAAGAAGGCTGCGACGATAGGATTTGCCGCGGCCTTCTTTTTTCTTGCCTTTTAAAATGTACGAGGTGAATTCTAATCGTTCGAAGTTGGAACGGATAAAGACCTCGATATCAAGTATCTTCCACTTTAGCTATTGAAGTTCCGGAAGGGGAACGTCCTCTCCTTGAAGTTGCCTTGCTTGAGCCTCGGGATCATAGACTCCGTAAAAAGGAACGTTCAAATCGCACCATAGGAGAATTTTGCGGTATTCTTCATCCGTGAGCCCAACATCTTTGTGCGCCCCCGTCCTTATGATCTCTGTAAGGGGGGAAATATCCGCGCCACATTCGCCCGGTTTGGTTACTATCTCGCGATAGTTCTTCGCGCCCCATTCATACCATTTCACGTATTGAGTCAGTTCTTTATAGCTTTTCGTGAAAGGTTCGTCGATTTCGCCGATTAGAATCGGCGGAACGCTTTCTTCGCCGCCGTCGTGACAACGAACGCACTTTGCGTCTAAAATCGGCTGAATAAATCGAAGAAACGATATAGGACGCAACGCTTTATCCCCTGGTTCAATGGACGACGGAGCGCGCAACGAGGCGACGGTACGTTGAGGTACGGTTTGACCAATCGTCGTCTGCGTTTGTTCATGACAACCGACGCATCCTCGATTTTCCCCAGGTTGTAAGTAAACGGCGCTGCGCATTGACTGAACCGCGCGCCCCGACTCGTCGACCGCCTGGAAGTAAAGAGGAACTCCCGCCGGAGCTTTGAAAAGAGCGCTCCCGTCTTCTTCGACAGGAACCGTTCCGAGGTAAACGCGCGCGTTTGCCGCCCATGGAATTCCGATTCGCGGATGAGCCGAGAGATAGTCGGGGCCCTTAGGAAGGAGTTGGATTACTCTTAGCTCTTTGATTCGCCGGTCGGAAGGAAATGGAAAGAGACTTTCATAAACGTTGGATAAGAAAAAGACTCCTGTCTGTTCATCTCCGTCCTTTTGTAGCGTCGAAGGAATAATATCCGGTTTTTCACGCGGGGTCAAAGGCGTAGGGTAGAGGCATGACTCGTTGGAGTCAAGGTTTTGATAGAGAAGCTCGAGATTTCCGTAGCGATCTCCATAGTAAATCCCCAACTTTCCTGAAGTCGTCGTTTGCGCAAGGAGCCCGCCTAACGGCTCATGACTGTAGGACGTAATCCACTCGTCTTCTGAAAGAGGAAAGGGGCTGAAGTAGTATTGATCGCACGTCCGATTCCCTTCTTCCTCAACCTCTGGGAGCGGAATGTTAGGCGTCAATCTCTCGATGGAGGATAGGTCGTCTTCGCCTGTTTGCGGGTCGTACGCTCTCTTTGAGGGATCAAAGGATAGAAGGGAACCGCCGACGTCTAGGTGGTGAGCTCCCCCTACAAAGAGGATTTTGTTAGAGCCCGGAATTGCTTTCGGCTGGTAGCAGGCGTTGATGGCGTAGGTATAGTTCCCAAAGAGAATCGACGCATTTGTCCCGTCCGGATTTGTCGTCCATAGTCCGTGGTGTTTGGCCGCGTTTCGATCGACGTAATCCCATCGCGTATAGACGACGCGTCCGTCGTTGAGAAAGGTTGGCTGCCATTCATTCGTCTCATGCCAGGATAGACAGTCGATTGTTGAATCGAGGTTCAGACGGTGAAGAGTGTGTACGTTAAGAGGTTCGTAATGTCCATGGCAACGACCGTATCCGCCGCGTCTTGTGGAGATGAAGAGCAGAGACCCGTCGGGCGCTTCCACTGGATCGAAGTCATCCTCCGACTCGTTGGTGAGACGTTCGACTTTCCGCCCTTTCAAAGACATTTTATAGAGGTTAAATTTTCCCTCCTTTTTTACCATATGGTTGGAATCGAAATCTTCTATGTAAGGCTCCTTCATCAGGTCGGTAATATCCCGTTTGGGAACGTCTTCGCTTTGCGTTTGCGAAAAATCGGCGAAAGAGAAATAGATTGTCTGCGCGTCATAGGAGAGGGAGAGCGTTTGAAAAACGCCGCGCGGAAAGAGTCCTTCTGTTAGCGATTCTGTCACGAAGCTTTTTCCCGGCTCTTTTAATACGTAGATTCCGCCGCCATGGTATCCGCAGACGTCGTAAAAATAAGACAAGTATTCATGAAGCATCTGCCAGGTGAATCGTTCTTCTTTGAGAAAAACTATTGGAGAACCTGTGACTTGGGGATTACCGAGTAGGAAGTCTCTGAGCTTTTCCCTTAACGCGAGGTATTGAGAGATAGAACTTGCGAGAGGAACGTCCTTTGGCGTGTTTAAGTCGTCCAAGGTTTGACGGGTTTTCGCCAATTCTTGTTCGAGATTTTCCACTAACGCGGGGGAGGCCCACGTTTCGTCTTCAAACGCGTCGAGAGTTTCTTGGGCGCGCGTTGCGAGATCTTTTAACGCCTGAATGGAGGCGACGTTGCGTCCTAGAACGCGCTCCTGTTCAAGCCAGTCCTTGACGATCGCTTCTCGATATTCTTGAGAGGAAGTTTGCGCATGGAGCTTTCCGTCTATTTGCCCTACCAACAGGAAGGACAGAACGCTAAGGAAGAGAGAACGGAGAAATAAGGAAGTCATGCTCGTGCCTTTGCTTATGACGAGTTGGATAACGATATGCGGAGAGGATTCATTTGTCGTTTTCTAGCAAGTATTTTCGGATGGAGTCGACGTCTCCTAGGTAAGAAAAAATAGCGACGACGCGTTTCGTGCGACGGTTTAGGTAGAGGAATTGTCCGTTCATTCCTCCCTTGCCGAAGGCGTTTCCTTCAGAATCGAGGGGATAGAGCTCAAAAGTTCGACTAAAAGCCTCGTTCACAAAGCGTTCGGAAAGGATGCGGCGTCCTTTGTATTGACCGTCGTTGACGAGCATTTCCCCAAGTTTGGCCATGTCGTCCACGCTGATATAGAGACCTGTCGCGCCGATTGGAATACCGTCGGGATCCGTCGAGAAAGCGTACTCTTTGTACATTAAGGGCTCGAAGAGTTCTTTGATTAAGAACTCGTTGAGCTTTTGCCCTGTTTTCTCATAGACGACGTATGAAGCGATATAAAACGCCGCGTCGGTGTAGATGTATTTTTCACCAGGCTCATATTCGAGTTTTTCACTCAAGACCGACAAGAGGAAGTTACGCGGCCATGTCGACGAGTCGTCCGCGTCGATATCTAAAAGTCCGGCTTGGGAAAAACCAACTCGATGGCGTATGACGTCCGATATTTTCACTTTTTCCCATTTCGGGTCATACTTTTGGGGAAAATGACTTTTCAAGATTGGGAAGATCGGTTCGTCTATGTCAATGATCCCTTTATCTTCCATGATTCCCAGCGCAATAACTGTGAAGAGCTTGGCGACTGAATATGCGTTATGGCATCTGATATTGGGGCGAATGATCGCCGTTCGGGACTCTCCATTGTATATTTCACAAATTGAAAAAATTTTATCGCCGTCTTTATGAGCGATTTCTTCTAACGCGGGAAGAAGGAAGGAATCGTTTTCCACAGGTTGCGCCCATGACTGAGACTGAACGGCGACGGAGCAGAGAACTCCGAAGAGAAGCGAACAAAGAGAGAGCTTACTCATAAGGAACTCCTTTGGCGCGAGGCCAACGCGAGATTAAGGCAAAATAACGAGTCGTTGGTTCAATTAGAGCGGAAGGAAAAAGATTTTGCAAATAGTATCCGCATATGATGGACAAGAAATTGAAAAAAGTCGATCGCCGCTGTAGGACGATCGACTTGGCTCTTAGAAAATGTTAGTTTTGCGGGAGGAGTTGCACCGCGTCGACGATAACGTACCCGTTGGTGTTCTCCGCGCTAATTTTAACGTTCGCTTTTCCATCGTCGCCAACGCGGAGCAAGCCGACGGAGACAAAGAGTCCGTCAATGTCCGGTTCTTTTTGTTCGTTGACGACCGCTTCGATCTTCATGACGTCGCTGTTCGCTTCGACTGGAACATTGGTCGCGCGATTGGGATGGGTGGAATAGGAAATTCTGCAATCGTAGACGGCTCCCGGTTTTAATCCCTCAAATTCAAAAAGGACGTATTTTCCGTCTTTATCTTTGTTATCGTCGTGAAGGTAATCCATATCTACGTATTTGGGGATTGAATTGCCGCTAATCCAGGCGCCGTTGACGCGAGCCTTTGAATTGTCGACGACGATTCCGGGGAGCTTTTTAGAAAGAATTCTTGACGAATTAGGATCGTTATATTCCAAAACTTGACCGTCGTCGAGCAACCGTTGACGAAGGAGTTCGTAATCGAGATCCTGTGGAGCGACGTTGGCGTCGATAGAAAGGCATGCGGCGGTCGCGGCGCTCTGGCCGAGGATCATGAAGACGGGTTCCATTCGTATCGAACCGAACGCAATGTGGGTGCAACTGACGCAAACGGGTACGAGAAGGTTGTCGCATTCCTTTTTAGGCGGTATGATTGCGCCGTAATCGATGGGGTACGGGCCGCCGGGATTAACTTGAACGTCGCCTTCATTGCGGACAGTCGCGCGTCCCTCGGAATCAATCGCCACATAGCGTTGAATGTTATGCGAATCCATGTTGTAGGATCCCATGCCGATAGGACGCAGCGTGTCTTCGAGATAGCGAAGATGACGCTCGGAGACGACGAAATCGCTTTTCATTCTTCTGGCTTCGCGAACATAAAGTTGTTTGGGCCAGTTCCCGTTATCGACGAATTCGTCTTTGGCGAGACCCCACGCCAAGTGCTGTTTGCGGATGTTTTCCGGAACGCGTTCGTTGTGCTGAAGCGTCCAAAGGAGTCCCTGTTGCCAATTGCGATGCGCTTCGTAGACAGCCTCGCGTTCTTCATAAGAGCCGTCCGGATAGTTATAGTTGCCGCCAATGTAGTCTGTGGAAACCGCTTGATTGTTATTGGAGTCCGTCTTGTAGTTCGGCATCGGCGAGAAGGTCATAAAGATTTTTTGACCGGCTTCGATAGAACGGAGAAGAAGCTCATAATCGAGTTCGTTATAATTCTCCGGCTTTTCGATCGGTACCATGTTCTTAGGATCGTTGGTCAGGCACATACGCAAGCAGTAGGCTTGAATGAAATCGTCCGCTTCGCCGTCCTTCGCGTTGATTTTTTCATGGACGAAGGGAAGGAGTCCGCTTTCCGGCTTTCCCTTTTCGACATAGGGATCGACAAAGCCCGTGAATTGATGCGAGACGGCATGTCCAACCTGCACGCCGTTGAGGCTTTCGCCGTACTGCGCGTTCGCTTCTCGTCCTGTAACGTAAGTCACGTTAGCCGCCGCCATCAGATCGCCTTCATAGGTGGCGTCGATGAAATATTTTCCTTCGAAGGTTATGCCGGAAAGGGTTGTGATAGACGCGATCGAAGCGCCGTTTTTTACGACTCCCTTTTCGCGATCGAGGAGCTCCGACTTATACACGGTGATGTTATATTCGCTGACGAATTCCTCAAAGATCTTTTCGGCAACGCTCGGTTCGAAGACCCACATCGTTTCGGTCGCGTTGTCGATACCGCGTCCGCCTTGGCCGGGAATGCCGTTTTCGCGCGGCATTTTTTGGAAGGTCCAGGCTTCGTCGCGCTGATAGTACTGCCATAAACGATGATAAAATTCTCTCGACAGTCCGCCGACGACAGTTCGATTTCCCGAGTCGGTAGCGCCAAGTCCGCCGCTTGACAGCCCGCCAAGATGTTTGTCGGGCGAAACAAGAACGACGTGTTTACCCATTTTAGCTGCTTGTACGGCGGCGGTAATCGCGGCGCTGGTTCCTCCATAAACAACAACGTCATAGGAACCGACGACGAATTCGGCGATCGCTTGCTGAGTTCCAAACCAAGACGCGCAGACTGTGAATAGCGCTAGACATAGAGTTTGAAGCGTTTTTTTCATGTCTTTTCTCGATGGTTATGGAAGAAATGGAATTCTCAAGCTCAAAAAATCCACCTTCTTCCGAGTTAAATAAGGTAATTAGTTTCCGCTCAATGAATATTTTTCCCCGCAATTCGCGGAAGAAATAGAAACCATAACGTTGTCGGAGATCGTTTCTGAAACAAAACGCACCGAGCCGTCGGCCATTGAAACATTTAAACCGCCAGGATGATGACTTGTCCAGAGGGCAGCGTTTCGGAATGGAGAAAAACGACCGGTTCCGCTCGTTGTGGATTCGTCGCCTCTCGCTTTAGCTTGAATTCCCGCGTTGATATAGAAGGCCGTTTTGGCGCTTTTTACTGAACACATGTTCCAGTATCCGTTATTGGGGGATTGATAGCCCGAGCCCTTCGACATGACGTAGGTTCCGCGATGCCAACCACGATAGCCCTTGTATTCGTTCCATGAGGATTCATAGAAGAAAACCGTGTTTGACGTACCGTCTGTCGCAAAAGAAAAATTACGATGGTACCCGACGGTAAAGAGCCCGTTGTTTGAGATTTCGCCAATCGATCTTTGCGTCGTGATTAAACCATATTCCTCCGTTGTTGAGTCCGGTTTGAGCCCTGTCGCTCCACAGTTGCCATAGTAGTGCGCCGTATACCAGGACTCTTCGCCCCCGCCAACGGAATTTAGCTGAGTACTAGAAGGACAGAACAAGGCGTCGATTTTGGTTTTCGCCATTTCGGCGTTTTGACCTTGATTGTAGTTTTTATTCCAGTCTAAATTGCTATAAATGCTGGCGCCCTCGAAGAAAGGCAAGCCTTTAGCCAAGATCCCCATCCAGTGAGCGCCTGATTTCGCCGTGATGAAATAGCCGTCGTTGGGCAGGTTGTTGTTGACGTCGTGATAATTATGCATGGCAAGAGAAAGCTGTTTGAGATTATTCGTACACTGCATTCTTCTCGCCGCTTCGCGCGCCGCCTGAACCGCTGGTAACAGAAGCCCGATGAGTATGCCAATGATTGCGATAACAACCAGCAATTCCACTAGGGTAAATCCTCTCATGGATTTTACCGTGTTTTTAAATTTGTATCTTTGCATAATAAAACCTTTGAAAATTATATCGAATGATATTAGTCGACACGGAATACTACTCGGCGAGAGGAACGTCGATTTCTATTGGCTCTCCTGCCTTTACAGTAATAGTCGTCGCGAAATCTGGAAAGATTTTTTCTGCGACTTGATCCGGATCGTCTTCAGGAACTTCCGCGTATCCTTCGACGAGAACGTTATAATCTCCCGGTTGCACGCCGTTTTTCGCTTCAACTTCGAATACGCCGTTCTTAACGGTTTGGATTGCGCGGAAGCCGTCGGCAACTGGCGTAAAGGTTACTACGCCCAGAGCGATTGGTTCGCCTCCGTACGTCACTTTTCCCTGAAGACTAGTTTTCCCCTGATTGGAACAACCGCAAACAGCAAGACCGCTAATTCCGAGAATAAATAAAAAAATAAACGCCTTGTGTGCTCTTAACATGATGAGCCCCGATTTTATGATGAAAACGAAATCAAAAAATAAGGGGCGCGACCGCCCACCCTTAGAATACTAGATAGATGAAGGCTATCTATGGTTTGATTTTTTCAAACCCTGTGAGACATTATAGCCTTCAAAATGTTTAATTCAACTAACAATTTAAAAATCTAGGTCTTACTGTTGTGTTGCGTCTTGCTTAATAAAACGAACACTCTCGATCAGCGCTTTTCCTTCTCGGGCTGGGAAGATTAATTGGAGCGATTTCATGGCCCCTGCGTATGTTTCAATTTTACTCAGGTCGACGCGCAGAACGGCTTTTTGTCCGTCAAAGCGAATGGGCGCGTCTATTGATATTTCGGGCAAACGCGGGTGTTCTTTTTCCTTTTGACGACGAGCTTCGTTCGAATCTTTTGGACCTTCCGACCATTGGAGGTAGTCGATAGTGTCGGCAGGGGAGAAGGGAATGATTTTTACCGTCAAAACGTCGTCAACAGGATTCTTCTTCGAGAAATCGACAAAGGAGCCCGTGATTTCCAGGATCGACGCGTCTTGGGTTTTCCAAAAAGTATCCGGCGAGCAGGCGACGGTTTTGAGGTTAGGAAGAAGGTTGATTTTTAGCGCTCCCTGGATCGGAAAACCTTCGTCGGTGGTATTGAGATAGATCCAGTTTTGTCGATCGGTTTCGAAGATCCATTCAGGGGTAGATTTAAGATCGCGCTTCGCCAGTTCATAAACCGTAGCGCGTATTTCGTCTAATGAGCCGACGATGAAAGTTGTTTGATATGTGCGCTTAATGTTCCAGTCGAGAATCGTGACTTCTCTGGGGGCGATATAACCTGTTGCGCTACTTTTCGCGCCTAAATCTTGTCCCTTCGCCGCGTCGCCTCCGTGAAATCCCGCTGACGAACCTAACGAACATGGTTGATAAACTCCGATTCCAACGTTCTGTTCGTTGAGGAGAGCGCTCCAGCGTTCCGTCGTGTTATAGGTCAGCCACGGCCATCCCTTACCGTCGTTTTTGTCGACTAAAACCGTGACGGGGGCGTTTTCGAAAGGTTTATCTCCCGTATAGGAGACGAGTTTGTACCAGGGCGCGTTCGTGTAGAGAGCCGGAGTTTCTTGATTTCGACCCTGATACTGAGTTTTATCGCTTCGATCGTTGACAATGGTCGCCGTTAGCTCAAATCCATTCGAGGTGAGTTTGTATTCACATTCGAAAACACATTCCGCTAACAGACCGATATTGGGCCAGAGCATGGGACGCGCTCTTAAAAAGGCCGAATCTGATCCCCTTTGTTCATAGCAAAGAACGCGCGAGCCATAGCCTCCGCAATCCCCCGCCTGAATAGGATTCCATCCCAGACCTGCCCAGTTGGAGGAAGGTTTTTCTCCGTTGGGGCCTATAAAGGGAATAGGCCCTGAATAGTAGGAGAGTTGAATTTGACGTCCCCAATCGTAGCTATTGATCATATTCCCGGAATTGTGTTTTTTATCCTCGAGATAAACGACTGCGCCGCCTATCGCTAAGTTAAATCCGACCTTGAGGCGATCGTTTTCTATGTAGCGCATAGGATCCGCGCCAAACTCATAGTACGTCTCCCCTTCAAGGGAGGCGTATAGAGGTTCATTCGTGGGTTGCCCCAATGCTTGAGCAACCGTCGCCAGACTCAACAGAATAACGACGATGGAACGAAAAGCCGCGCTTATCATGAGGTCTCTCCTTTGAGGATTATCGGGATTGCGATTTAGGGGTTGTGCAACGATCAACTAAATAGACGATTGATTTGTAAGGGACGCCGCTATTGGTTGCGAGTCCGATTTCACACGTTCTACTCGTCGAGAAACCTTCAACGACTCCATTTTCCTCGATTTGAGGGCGTAATTTCCTTAACGCGAACGCGTTTACTTCCGGATGTGTGAAGCCTTTGTCTCCGGCAAAACCGCAACATCCGACTTCCTCGGGAACGAGTACCTCCGAGACGCAGCGTTTCGCCAGCTGAACGAAGAGGGAATGCAACTTGAGCTTGCGCGTCGAACATGTGGAATGAATGGCGATCTGCTCGTCAATAGGATGAAAATCCAGCTTGTCGACGAGATATGTTTCAATGAATTCAATCGGCTCGTACAGCTTTAGAGAAGCGATATTGCAGCGCATACGATACAAACACGGCGATTGATCGCACAGAATAGGGTACTCTCCGTTATTAGAGGCGATTTGCAGAGCTTTTTCGAGTTCTCGAATTTTCTTTTCCGCAATATAGGGCATACCCTTACTTTCCCATATCGTACCGCAACACAGGTTTTCATATTGCGGCGGGAAAACGACCTCGTAGCCGGATTTCTCAAGAAGTCGCACCATTACGTCGACGAGAGGTTCTTCGCCTTCAGACGCGCCCATCGTTTGATTTATGCAACTGGGGAGATAAACGACTTTATTAACGACCTTCGGGACGTCGGAGGATGAAGTCTGCGAAGTTTGAAGCGTCTTAGCGGTCGCGATAAGCTCTTCAACAGGTATAAAGGAGGCGTTAGGGAATTTTTTCGGGTTAATTTTGTATGCGCGAGGAAGGGAAGGCGTCCATAGAGGGAGCCCGCAAGAATGTAATATTTTTCCGATGAGCGTCGTTCCCTTTGAACCGAGAACAGCTCGTCCCAAACGCGCAAGGGAGAGGACAGGGCGCAACGCCGCTTTCATAAGGGAGAGACGTCTTGCTGAAAAATCGCCGATATTCCATACAAGGCTTCCTGTCGGCGCCTTTTCTTCACGCAAAACATGGGTCAAATCCCCTACGTTGATCCCCATGGGGCATGAGGTTGAACAGAGCCCGTCCCCCGCGCACGTCTCTTCGCCGGGGATCCGATACGCGTCCAACAGCTCCTTTAAGAGACGCCGGTTCGCGCCGGAGTTTTGCAGTCGCGCTATTTCTCGACGGATAACGATGCGTTGACGGGAGGAAAGAGCGTGTCCATAGGTAAGGCAATTCGGTTCGCAAAAACCGCATTCGATACATTTATCCACGAGCGGATTGGTTTTCGTCAGCTCTTTAAAATCCTTGATGTAACATTCTGGATCTGGATTAAAAATGACTCCAGGATTGAGAATATTGTTGGGATCATAAAGCTTTTTGATTCGCCGCATGATTTCGAACGCCTTTGCGCCCCATTCCCTTTCGACAAAAGGCGCCATGTTCCGCCCCGTGCCATGTTCCGCCTTCAAGGAACCATGATATTTGTCAACAACCAGAGAGACCACGTCTTCCATGAGATTTCGATAGCGTTCGACTTGTTCTTTCGAATCAAAACGTTGATTCAAGACAAAATGGAAGTTGCCTTCAAGCGCATGCCCATAGATAACGCCGTCCGTATATCCGTGTTTGGCAATGATTTTTTGAAGTTCGACCGTCGCGTCTGGCAAAGACTCTAGAGGGAACGCGACGTCTTCGATGAGAGACGTCGACCCCGGTTCGCGCAGCGCTCCGACCGTGGGGAAGACGCCTGAACGCATCGCCCACCATGCGCTGTAGATTTTGGAATCTTCCGTGAATTCAATAGGAAAGAGTAGTGGAAATCCTTCAAGAGACGCTGTTATCTGTTGGATCTGAGCGGCGAGTTCTTCCTCCGAATCCGATTTTGTTTCTAGAAGAATTGACGCCGCGTCGTCGCCAAGCGTTTTAACAAATTCAGGCGTTCCTTCGGCGTTTTCCACCGAACGCAACGCGACCCTGTCGAGAATTTCCGCGCTGACAACCGGTTGTTTTTTGAGAATTTGAACCGCTCTGCAAGCATCGTAGAGCGAGTTGACATAAAGCATGGCGCTTGCGCAACGTCGCGGTATTTTTTCGTTGCGCGTGGTGATTTCTGAAAGGAACGCTAACGTGCCCTCCGAACCGACGATCAACCTCGAGATTATCTCGAAAGGATCGTCATACGCGATCAATGGGCGAATATTTAGTCCCGTAACGTTCTTGATTCGATACTTTCGCTCCAGAAGCTCCACCAGTTCCGGATCTGAACGGACTTCGTCGCGAAGTTTTTCTATTCCTTTGACGAATTCTGGGCGTTTGGCAAGAAAATCTTTCTTCGAAATTTCGTCTCCGACGTCGAGAACGTCTCCGTTGGCAAAAACGATCCTTGCCGATTCCATGACGCGCTCGCTATTCGCATGCACGCCGCAGTTCATTCCCGAGGCGTTGTTAGCGACAATGCCGCCGACGCGAGCGGCGTTGATTGACGCCGGATCTGGTGGAAACTTATACCCGTATTTGCCTAATATTTGATTGACCCGTCCTCCAAGGACGCCCGGCTGAAGGCGAATTCGTCGTCCGTTTTCAAGGACTTGATATTGTTCCCATTTTTGTCCAACGACGACCAAAACTGAGGTTGTCGACGCTTGCCCCGAAAGACTCGTTCCACTTGCGCGAAACGTGACGGAGATTGAATTTTCGTCCGCTATTTTGAGGAGTCTTGAGATTTCATCTTCATTTTCGGGGAAGACGACGATTTGCGGCGTTTGATGATAAAAACTCGCGTCAGCTCCCCAAGCAAGCGTTTTCATTGGATCGGTGAAAAGACGGTCGCTTGGAATGAAAGCGTGGAGTTTCTGATAAAATGCAACAAATTTAGGATCTTGAAATTTCATAAGAGACTCCAGAAAATCGAGACACAGAGAGTGGAAAGGGGAAAAAGAGCCGACGTTGTTACATCGACTCTTCTAAGAGAGAATGACTGAGAACTTTAGATTGACGATTACTTTTCAGTAAGTCGGCATGAAACGATTCCTTCAATTTCAACGAGCAGGTCGTCGCGACAGACGTCCGCGAAGGTGTAGAGAATCGGAACTTCGGGAAGTCTTTGTTCGCATATCGAGCGAACGACGCTCAAGTCTTTGGGATTTTTAACGTAGACTCTGGCGACGGCAAGGTCGGCGAGATCGGCGGCAAAGCCTTCTAGACCATGATTCTGAAGGTTGGTCTCGGAGATTAAAGCGGCGATATTGTCCAGGGTTTGATTTGTTTGCGCGGCGGGATCTCCCAAGAAGACCGTCTCCTGATCGACAATGCTAGCGGTTCCGGAAACATAGATAGCGGTTCTTTCGTTAAAACTTACCGCCATGGCGCGAGCAAATTTCGGACTCTTAGGACTGTAGAAGGAAGCGTAATCAAACGCCGAGGTTTGATTGGGATTCTCTAAAGGGATGAGACGGACGTCGTCGCGATCCGTTTTGAGAGCGATACAGCTCATTGTTATGTCGACGCCGTCGCCCCCAATTCCCGTGCTCGCGGGGTAGGCGATTCTTCCCCTTAGAGGTTTGGGAAGTCTTTCTTCCAAAAAGCGAACGCCGTAAAAGAAGTCGGAACGCGCACGGTTCAGCTCTTTATAACGCTGCGTTTCTCCCTCCTCGAGGACGATGTGCCCTTGGTATATCCAGGTTCTAAAGACATGCGGAAGAAGGAAGCCGTTTCCTTCAACTTCCGCGCGCATTTTAGTGAAAGCGTCAAAAGAACGCTCGTATGCGCCAATTGGCGAGTCGCCAGGAGTTAATCCTCCAAAAAAGCCAATCTCTACGCCGTCATATTCGAGCAGGGAGGCGCGTTCTCCCCCTTCGTAGACGCTGATAGGCATAGAGTTTTCAGACGTTGGGGAGGAGTTGACTGCCGTTGCCAAGACGAGTATGTCGTACTGGTCGTCGCAAGGTTTTTGCGGTATATAAGTCGTCGCAGGAGTGAGGGAGTCTTCCCAGACTTTGTTCATGATGGCGCGAACCAACTCTTTATCCCCAATTTCGCGAAGAAAAATCTCTAATTGAACGACGCAGTCAATATCCTGCTCGACAAGAAGATTTTGAAGATTCTCAAACGCTGAAAATATCTGAGCGCGCGTATCTCCGGAAACAGTCGGCGTTGCGAGGCCGTAAAAATAATCGACTCCGTTTTGGTCAACAATCGTATATGAGCAGCCGTCGACTTGGCCGCGTCTTAACGTTTCGTTTCCTTTGCATTGATAAGGCATGTTGGAGGGCTCCTATGATCTGAATCCGCCGACGCGCTGGACGACAGACTTTGATAAAAACTCAACGTCCATTCTATACCAAAGGACGCGGGTTTTCAAACACTATCTTTTTATTTCTAGGTATTTTTCAAGATTTCATGAGAATAGTGTACGAAAATACAGCCGTTTTTTAAGGAAACAAATACACACGGCTCGAAGGATTTTTCCAAAACAATTCAGAGGTTTGAAAATTTAAATATCGACTTGATCGCCGAGCCTTTCGGCAACCGTAGTTTTTCAGTTTTATCTTGCGACGAGAACAAGGTGCGGAAAAAGTGGATCCGTCGAGATAAGGCTCGATCTCGTCAAAATTTCGCCAATAAAAAACGGGCTCCAATAGAAGCCCGTTAATACTATGAAAGACAAAGCTTGAGAGATAGCAATTCTCGCAAGAAGAGCGCCAATCGATCAACGCTTGGAGAACTGGGTGCTACGACGAGCCTTGCGGCGACCGTACTTTTTACGTTCAACCTTACGAGAGTCACGGGTGAGCAAGCTCTTTTCGCGGAGAACGGATTCACATTCGGGGTCGAATTCTTTAAGGGCGCGAGCGATACCCATTTTGCAAGCGTCTGCCTGTCCGGTGACGCCGCCGCCGTAGACGGTAATAACGACGTCGACAGTCTCTCGCTTTTCAGTCGCGAGAAGAGGCGCTAAAACGGAATTTCGTTGCTGGACGGAGCGAAAGAATTCTTCGAACTCACGGTTGTTGACGCTAATACGACCCTGGCCGGGACGGATGCGAACACGCGCGACAGCCGTCTTACGACGACCCGTGCCAAGTTTGTCATTCTTTCCGTTACCTTCAATAACGTAGTTGCCACGTTTAATCATTGTATATATATCCCTTCAAAGTAAGCTTGACTTGAATCTGATCACTTTTTGGCCAATTCGATGGCTTCAGGCTGCTGCGCCTGATGGGTGTGTTGCTGATCAGAAGTGTAGATCTTCATTTTCGCGAGCATCTTAACGGCAAGCTTATTCTTTGGCAACATACGACGAACAGCTTCGTGAATAATGAGCTCAGGACGGCGTTCGAGGCGTTCCGCAGCCGTTTCGCTGCGGAGTCCAGGATAACCGGTCGTCCAAGTGTAACGCTTGTTGTCCCATTTACGACCAGTGAATTTGACTTTGTCGGCGTTGAGGACGATGACGTAATCGCCGGTATCAACGTGAGGCGTATAGGTGGGACGATGTTTTCCCATGAGGATCATGGCGATATCGCTAGCAAGACGACCAACAACTTTGTCGGTCGCGTCGACGACGTACCATTTCTGTTCAACGTCGCCGGGTTTGGCCATGAACGTCTTGTGCGTCTTTGTCAATTTTTTTTCCATCATGAAACCTTTAATAATTTATTTTCTTTACTCGAAAGGCCCCGACCATACGATCGAGCCAGACGACAGGGAACTCGAAATTCGTTTAAAAGAAGAAACCGCTTTGCCGTTTCCTCTTGATATAAACGAATATAACGACAAAAACGCAAGGAGAAAACGTCTCCCTTTTACGAACAGGTTGAAATAAGAGCCAACCTATCGGCCAGGTTCGAAAGAGTCGAACTAGCGAATTGTCGTCTTGAAAAGCCGTTTCTCACAACGACCTCGGCTGTAAATGCCGACAAGGAGAAGGTTCATAACGCTTGAGCCTACTGAAACTTTTCCATTCAAGGTTTGAAGAACCATCTTAACTTAATTAGAGAAGATGACAAGAGGTAATTTTCTAGAAGAATGATTTTATTCGCTTTTAATTAGAAACTATTTGTTATTCGTTTCGACAGCGCCATTGTGGGCTTCGTCCCTAAGTTTGCAAGCGTTCTCGTAGAGCTCGTTGCGCGGAATCTCTCTTTTTTGCTCCAGAGTAATGTGACACGTTTGTTCGTCGCGCAATTCTCCCGGCGTGAAGTTTTCCGCAAAAAAATCGATTCCAGGATACAGATACCAAGGTCGTCCTGCCTTATAGTACGTTTCCTTCATTTCGTATCCCTCTTTATAGCACTTGATATTGTAGACGCCAGAATAAACAAAATTGCGAGAAATCGGCGTTTTCCCTATTTCCTTATTATTGAGGTAGACGATGGCTCCCGAGGGTTCCGAGGTTATCGTCAATCGTCGCCGCACGCCGTTGCAACCCGTCAAAATAGAGATAATAACGCCAGCGAGGACGACGCGCGCCGCCAAACGCTGAAACGCTGTGCGTGTAACGACGTCTGGTCTTTCATTCTCCTGCGTTCTTCTCTTGTTATATCCCTGCATTTCGTATCTCTCGAAAACGTATAAGCGCTATCCCTTTGGCAGTATAACGATTATTGGGAGACGCGTCCAGTACAGATTTTTGTTGGACATGACAAAATGGATGATATAGCAAGGATGTGATAAATATTTTGGTGTTAAAATATTCCGGCTCGCGACACTTTTTGAAAAACATTAGAGAAAAATGACAAATTTTGAAATTTTCTGCAATTTTTTTTCTCCAAACACGTAATAGAAGTTGACGGTTGAGACGCGAGTTTTTTCGTTTCTCCGTTTCGACCTCTCCGGCGCGCCTGCCTGGGAACGTTCGTTCTACTGGAGGAATGCATCGCCCCCCTCTGATGACATTCTGAAATAGAACTTTTTTAACGTCGCGTTTTTTCAATCCAATGCGGTAGAGAAAGTCCTTAGCTAAATGGAAAGCAAAGATTAAAGAGAAATCTTTAAATTGCCCTTTTCCTCAACGTCGTTTCCTTTGTATACTTGGATGGTTCGGTTTTTTGTCGGCCTTCGTCTTTGACGATTGACGTCCAAAGCCGTCCAGCCTCCTAGCAGGTTAAAATGAACGCCCAATTTGATACAGTCCTCCGTTTTGAGAATCCTGAAGAGTTGTCGGATAGCGAACTCATGGTCGCGTGCCAGAGAGAGGAAAACGCCAGATGCTTCGACGAGATAGTTCGTCGTTTTCGACCGTGTCTTGCGATCCACCTGCGTAAGCGTCTGTCTCTCGACTCCGATCAGCTTGAGGACGTGTTGCAAGCGACTTTTTGTCGGGTATGGACGCGACGACTTCAATATGACGCTACGCGCCCTTTCCGTCCTTGGATTTACAGAATTGCGAATTCCCAGGCGGTCGATTTGTTGCGTTCGACGAGTCGCCATAGTGGCGGCGTTTCCCTCGACGCTCCTCGCGGAGCGTCTGAAGACGCCCCCGCGCTCGTGAATGAGCTTGAAAGCGATTGCGGCGATCCCGCTTATATGATCGAAGAACGGGATTACGCGAAGGCCGTGCGACACGTAGCGCGTTCTTTGCCTGCCCGCTACCGCGACGTTATCGAAATGGTTTTTTACCAGGGGATGACGTGTCAGAGCGTTGCAAAGACCTTAAATCTTGCCGCTGCGACAGTTTCGCGTCGCGTTTGCCGCGCATTGGAGTTGATGAGAGCTTCTTTGCTTTCTGGAAGGTTGGACTCGGCTTGTTGAACGAGTCGTTCTGTTTTGAACTCCTAGTCGCGGCGTGGACGTTGCGATTAAGCCGAACCTTTATCGTACAAACGAGGCGCGACTCGCTTTGTTTACGGAAAGTGCATGGAAGACGACGCGGAAGGGTTAGGCGTGAAGAATTTCGACTGTGAAAACAAGGGTGATCGCTCCGACGAGCTCTTAAATAGCGAAGGACTCGACAGTCTCGAAACGCGTCGGACTTCTAATCTTGATTCTAGCGATCAGAACGAGAATCTCTCCGAGGAAGATTTGGAGGAGAATCGTTCGGTCGTATCAGACGTTGTGGATTCGGACGTCAGACGAGCGGAGAAAAGTCTGCCCAAAAGAACACTGCGCTTTATTCCCAAGTTTGTCCGAGCGCCCCGAAGTCGAGTCGACGAGGGTCTGATTCTCAAACGCGCGATCTTTCGTGAAAAGAGCAGAGACTCTAACGCGATCTCAAAATCGAAGATTTCTGAAAAGATCGGACTGCAATCGCTTATCGCAACGCCTGGAATCGGTTATCAGCTCCTCGACTCCTTCCCTCAGCTAGTATTTAGTCTTTCGTCAACCTCGCCGACTCTCAAGGACTCCGTCGTATGTTGTTCCGCGACGGATCGCGGCGAGTGGGACGTTGATTTTTATCAGGAATCTTCCCGCGTTTCAGCGTGGGGCGACGTGAGAGAGGTTTGCGATTTATCGTTCGACACGCCCTCTTTCCAGGCTCAAAAGTCGAAGTCTAAAGTTTTTTCTCTTGCGAGAGGGACGCTCGATAATCTTTGTTTAAACGCGTCGACCGGCGCTTGCGAATTGTCTTTGGCTAGCTCCTTCTGCTATTTCGTGGCAGGCGCTTTGCCCGTCGGAGCTTCTGCTCTTTCACTACGACCGTACGAATATTATCGCGGCGCGTCCAGAAGCCTTGTCCCGTATCCCTTCGCTGAACTCGGCGAAAATGAGAACGCCGGAATTCTCCCGACTGCGACTGCGGTTCTTGGTGCGTCGAACGCCCCGCGCGCCTTGACGCGAGACGAAGTTCTAGAGGAAATCTCCGCAGTCTATGGTCAGAACGAACGCATTCTCCTCCTTGTTTCCAATACGTATCTTGCCGTCGACGGTTCGGATGATGAAGAAGTCTCGCCCGCTCTTTCGGCGGAGGATCTGCGCCTTGCCGAACTCTTGGGACGGCTTCCCAACGCGTTTGAACTAAGCGAATACTACTGGGAGCCCGTGAATGAGTCGGAAAAAGACGCGGCGCCTTCAAACGACCCCTCGATACTTTCCCGCTTATTCTACGATATGAGCGTTCCGCCCGTGTTTGTCGGACGGTTGGCAATTCATGCGTTCCAAAAGCTTTTTTTGGTCGACGTGTCCAGATCAGATTCGCTTAAAGCGACGCGTGGTTCAAGCGAAGTGAAAACGCAACACAAGGCAATCGACGTCGCCGTCCCGATGGTCGCAGGGATTGCTCTTGCCGTGTGCGTTGTTTTTCCAGCTCTCAAGTATGTCGTAGAAGAAATCTTTACGACAGTAATTGAAAGCAAAGTTCGTAAAATTGACGGAAATGTGACTTTCTCCTCCGTCGATTCAGAACTTGACGTCATCCCTCTCATTTCGGAACAAATTCTTTTTCCAAGGTACGAGGCGGTAGAATTTGACGTGGGAGCGGACGGGGCGTCGTCGATGGAAAACGACGGCTATCCCGTCATTATGCAGGGACGTTGAAACGATACCTCTTACTCTCCGATAAACTCACTTTCCAAAGTTTTTATATCCTATTCCCAAGCTTTGAGATTCTAATTTTTCGCTAGAAGCTCTTCTATTTCCTGCACGAGCGCTCTTATATTCATCCCTTCGAGCATAAGCGGTGCTTTTTCGGGTTTCGGGACGTCAATGTTGTTGAACGAGTTAGAGCCGCGCAGTAGGGCGATTTTCGCTCCATTGGAGAATTCGTAGCGTTCCTTTTTATAGTTGAGAGGCTGTTCGCTATCCTCAATAAGTTCCACGCCTTCCTCTTTTAACTTCTGAAGCAGAGTCGGAAGTTCGTTTTGCGCGTTTTTCCAGACGTCGACGGGGGGATCGAGGACAAGGATTGCGCGTCCCTCTTTTAGCTGACGGAGCGCGTAAGCGAATCCTTCTTCCGTGTACTTTTCCCCATGGAGAAGGAGGAGAAGTTGGCTTGTTAAGTCATGATCGTCATGAGCGATGCAAAAGGCGTTGTACCGACGGCATAATTGCGTGTAGATATGGTAGTAGCCTTTAGAGTCGGGATTGCCGAAACGATCAAATCCTTTTGCCAGGTCTTCCCAGCAGACGATGAGAGAAGAAGGCGATTCCGAATGACAATACGCTTTAAAGTCGGCGATCTCGGGGGAGTTGAGTAGCCAAGCAAAAGCGTTTAACCATAGACGGTAGACGTCGAGATACTGAAAAAAGAAGGGGGAAAAGAGATTCTGATCGCCGACAATTACGATTTTTCCCTTTCCTATTTCCTTAGCGAGAACGACGCCGGATCTTCCTTGTTTTTCATCAGGGTCGGGGGTGAAATTTCCAAAATAAGCGAGATCCGCCTCGCCATAAATGGGTAGTCCCGGCGCGTCTTGCCAAGAGTTCGGCCCCGACCATGCGATCGCGTATCGCGGGTCGACGCCCCCTCCGGTCTGAAATGCGATTTCGCGTAAGCCTTGAACGACGGGGTGATCTTTATCGAAGTTGTCGATAAAAATCCATCCTTCTCCTTGTCCTAAGATTTGATCTTTATCGCAGACGCCATATTTTTGGGGAAGAATATCAAGTTCATGGAACAACGGCGTTAAACAGGTCTGATGAAAATAGCAGTTCGTATGGTCTGTGATAAAGAACGCGGATCCGCCTTCATGCAGAAAATCGCGAATTGCGATGATTTCTTCGCTCAAGAAAGGTTCTTTGTCCGCAGAGGGAAGATTCAGGAAGAGAACTTTGACGTTCGAGAGAATTTCAGAGTTCAAAGGGCGTTCCGAGTCCGATTTTTCGACGTGCAATCCCAATGTTTTTAGAGACTCAAAAGCTCTATGGAAAGAATATATCCGGTGATAAAAGACGTCGTCGAGCGTTAGGGGATAATCGGAAAAATCATGAGCGTGTCTCATGTCGATGAGGACGTCGACGGATTTAGGCGTTCTTTCCACAGCGCCGGATTTGTCGTTTGAGGCTTGGGGGACGTTTTTTTTGAGCGGAATGGAGGGTTTGATCGAAGTCTCGACTTTCATCTCGCGAGAATTCTTTGCGTGACCTGACGGGGAGACTTTTTCTTGAGCGTTGAGTTTTGTGAGGAAGCATGTCGTCAAAAGGGAGACGAGAAGCAGGAGGACGACATTGAAATACAAACGTTTGGATAATTGACCTTTCATATTCGAACTCCAAATTGCGCTTGTGAGAGGTCGCTTGATTGAGGAACGAATTCATGACGTCACAGATGTAGAATCAGCTCATTATACGAGGTTGAGAACCGTTTTACAATTGATTGAATCACCTTGACGGGTAATGGGAAGAAAGTATATTGAGACGATGGATTTAACCGAGCGATTGTACGTCAACATTTTCCTATCCCTTTCCTTAGTATGTAAAAATGTCCAAGATTTTGATAACCTCAGGTCCTACAAGACAGTATCTTGATCCGATTCGTTATTTGACGAATGCGTCTAGCGGACGAATGGGAGCGGCGTTGGCGCAAGCATGCGTGGAAGCGGGGTACGAGGTAGTTGTCGTTTCCGGCCCGGTTGACGTGAAATATCCTCGTGAGGCGGAGGTCGTGCATGTGGTATCGACCGACGAAATGCATATTGCGGCGATGCAGGCGTATGAAGAGTGCGAAGGAGCGATCGGGGCGGCGGCCCCCTGCGATTACAAGCCGTTGCATATCTTCAAGGATAAAATGTCCAAAGCCGATTTTACGCGCGTTCCTGAAGCGCGCGGCGAGTTGCTTCTGCGCCTACAGGAAACTCCCGACGTCATGGCGGCTTTGGGGGCGATGAAGAGGGAAAAGAACGATCCTCGGGGAGGGCAATGGTTGGTCGCTTTTGCGCTTGAAACTTCCGATCATCATGTTCGTGCTCTCCAGAAGTTGCATCAGAAGAAGTGCGACTTGATCGTGGTCAACGATCCAACGTCGATTAACGGAGCGTTGTCGAACGTCGAGATTCTTGACCCTCTCGGCGCGTCGTTGGCTAAAATTCACGGCGAGAAACTGACGGTTGCGCGTCGACTTATTGAAGAAATTCAGCGTTTCGCTGCGACTCATTAACATTTGTCGTGTATCGAAGCGTTTATTTTGTGATAAATACTTATCGAACGGAAGGATACATATGGGTGAGTGTTCGCATAATTGTAGTTCCTGCGGAGAGAATTGCTCTTCGCGTCAGGCTCCTGAATCCTTGCTTGAAAAACCTCATGAGATGAGTCGTATTGACAATGTCATCGGTGTTGTGAGCGGAAAAGGAGGCGTTGGAAAATCTCTCGTTTCCGCTCTTCTGTCGTGCGCGGCGCGCCGTCGAGGCTTTGAGGTCGCTACTCTTGACGCCGATATTACCGGTCCGTCCATCCCCAAGGCCTTCGGATTGAACGAGCGTATGCAGGGAAGCGAATTCGGCATTGTCCCCGTGAAGACTAAGACCGGAATTTCCGCCGCGTCGATCAACCTGCTAATGGACGATCCTTCTCAGCCAGTCATTTGGCGCGGCCCCGTTATCGCGGGCGCCGTGAAACAATTCTGGAAAGACGTCATTTGGAGCGACGTTGATTTCATGTTTGTCGACATGCCTCCAGGGACTGGCGACGTTCCGCTCACCGTCTTCCAGTCGATTCCTATTAAAGGGATCGTTGTTGTCGCGACGCCGCAAGACTTAGTGTCGATGATCGTCGTCAAAGCGATCCGCATGGCGGAGATGATGAACGTTCCCGTTCTCGCACTCGTCGAAAATATGTCGTACTACAAGTGTCCGCATTGCGGCGAGGAACTCTCCGTTTTTGGTAAGAGCAACCTCGACGCGATCGCTAAAGAACACGGAATCGAACGCGTTTTTCGTCTTCCAATCGATCCTCAGGCCGCCGCCGCGTGCGACTCCGGGGATATTGAGTCTATCGAGTCTCCCCAGATGGACGAAGCGTTTGACTACTTGGCGAAAAAGAGCGCGGAGCTTAAGGAATCTGAAAAGGCTGAATGAACGAAGTCTAAACGAAACCTTGAATCGATAAAAAAGGCGCTCTCTGTTTGAGGGCGCCTTTTGTCGTTTAAAGAGTTTTATTTCTGTTCTAAGAGCAGGTTTTCTAGAAGTTGAGCCGAATAGGCGCACATTTCGGAACAAGGACGCTTTTTATAGTATTCTGGAGTTCGATCCGCCGGAGTGGGCGCTGATTTTTTCTCAGTAAGATTAAGTAAGTCGCGGCAGATATAAGAACCGTTGTCTTGGGCGAATTGACGCGCCATTTCTTGTATTCTGGCGTACAATTGCGCCTTCGATTCCTTCTCGTTGGGATCCGCGCTCCCCGAAATTAGATCAAGCGCCATGCATGCGCCCGTAAAGGTTCCGCATACCTCGCGCAAACGTCCAATTCCTCCGCCGAACCCCGACGCCAATTTCGTCGCCGTTTCATGGTCGAGTCCCGTCATGTCGTCAAAAGCCAACAATACGGCCTGACAGCAATTGTAACCCTGTTCAAAGAACGCTTTTGCGCGTAACGCTCGCGCCGAATATTCTGCTTCCATCGTCATTTCAATCCTTTCTTCGTCGGTGACGCGCGGCGTTGTGTCTCTTCTTAACGCCAATACGCTTCGCTAACCTTTAAAAATAAAATATACCGCCCCCGTGATGCATAGTCCAGCCCAGAGATAATTCCATCCTAAATGTTCCTTGGCGACAAAAATCGCGAAAGGAACAAAGACAGAAAGGGAGATCGCCTCTTGCATTATTTTGAGCTGAGGCAACGACAGAACCGTCGAGCCAAGGCGATTTGCGGGAACCATGAGCATATATTCAAAAAACGCGATTCCCCAGCTCGCTAGAACGGCAAGTATCCACACCTTGTTTTTCATCGGACCGAGAAGGCCGTACCATGCGAAGGTCATAAAGGTGTTGGAACAGATTAAACCCAGAACGGTGAGTAAAACTTTCATTTTTGTTCTATTATCTGGTGAACGATCATTGTCGTTTCAAACAGAATGAGGAAATGGGACAAGACTCGCAGCGCGGACGACGCGCGACGCAATGTTCTCTCCCTAAATAGATAAGGCGGTGACTCATGTCGATCCACTCGTCCTTGGGGAAAAGGAGAATCAGCGCCTTCTCGACTTGTTCGGGCGTCGTTTCGTCAGTGAAGCCGATTTTTCGACTGAGGCGCAACACATGCGTGTCGACGACAAATCCCGACGCAATACGGAACGCGTTTCCAAGGATACAGTTCGCGGTTTTTCTCCCGACTCCAGGAAGCTTTACTAACTCTTCCATCGTATTGGGAACTTCGCCGTCGTATTTTTCGACGAGTATTTTGGCGGTCTTTGAAAGGTTTTCGGCCTTGGTGCGATAGAATCCGCAGGACTTAACGAGTTCTTCGATTTCCTCGAGAGGCGCTTGCGCGAATTCCTTTGGCGTGGGAAACTTGGCAAAGAGCGTCGGCGTCGTGAGATTAACGCGCGCGTCGGTGCACTGCGCCGATAAGACGACGGCGACGAGCAACTGAAAAGGCGTGTCGTAATGCAACGCGCAAGCCGGGGAAGGATACGCTTCCTTTAACGCCTCGAGCGTTAAAGAGGCAAGCTTTTTTCGCGACGCCATAGAAACTCTTTTCGGCTTTTCTTTGGCGCAAGAAGTCGCGCTTTTCCGACAACCGGTCTTGGCGCCTTTCGTCTTTCTTTCAGTAGTCATCGTTATCTTACGTTAAGGTTGATTGTCAGCGCTTAGCGTTGGCTGCGTCTTTGGAGTCTTCAGCGCTCTGAAGGGATTCCCTTAGGCCGGCGCTCGAACGCGGGATAATGCGGAACGTTTCGACGATCTCGTTCCCTGAATCGTCGTATGAGTCGAGCATTTCCGCGCGTAATTCGAACATGATGGTCGCCTGGTTGCCGTCGGGATCCGTAACGAGGTAGTAGATCCATCTAAAAGGAAGTTCTTCGTAATATCCGTCGGCGACAACGTAGTAGATGGAAACGTCGCCAGGCCCGTCGTAAGCGGCTTCTTGTTTAAACTCGACAAAGCGGTCGCCAAGACTCTTTTTAATTTCGTTCTTGTACCCGTCCAGAGAAGGTTTTGTCGAGAGATCAATCTTTCCGTTGTAAAGAAGGTTGCACTGGGCGATCGCCTCTCCGCCCTGTAGATAACACAACGAGGTGATTTTGTCTCCGTCTTCGATCAGCTTCCACTTACGAGAGTGTTGGAATCGCCAAGGCCCCTTTTGGGCGTTATAGTAGAGGGAGAGTAGTTCGGGAGTCGGTTCGGTTTTGAGGGACGCGACAACGTCGTCGGCGAGTTTTTCGGGTTTTTCCAGCGGCGCAATGTTGATCTTTAACGTCGCCGACCATTCAAGACCAGGGGTCGCAACGCTTTCTGTTCGACGTTCGTCAATGCGCAATCCAAACCACGTGATGCGTCGCGTTTTAATATCAAACTGGAACTTGCCTTCGAGATCGAGACCGATGCTGGCGCCTTCCGACGCGCAGACAAGCGTGCTCGGCGCTTCTTCGTTCTTCGCGTTTTTCGCGCCGATTTGGTACAGCTCAACTTCAGCGAAATTGTCGGCGATCGACGTCAACGTCAAATGGATCGTATTGTTTTCAATCGCGTCGACTCCAAGGAGCGCGACGACGACTTCTTTCGGAAGTTGCCAGTCTTCGCCTAACTTCACTTCGCGGTTGGGTAAAAGACGATCCAACAACGTCGTATTGAACGGCAACTCGTTGATAAGAGCGTATTGCTCGTCTTTCATTGGACCGCCGACGGAAAAGACGCGCGTCGATTTGCCGTCGAATTCCGAAATAATGAATTTTCTGGAACTGTCGAGGAGAGGTCGAACGACGTTAGCGCCAAGCTTACGTTTCATGCCGGCTTGCTCGTAACGTCGGATTGTCCGGATCAACCCGTTTGTCGAATAGGAGTCGTACCGCTCTTCGTATTTGAACCCCGCCACAACTTCCATTAACGATCGTTCTTCCTTACCGGTGGAGGTTGTCTGCACGACTTCTCCAGACGCCTCTAGAGAGACTTCGACGACGTCGGTGGATCCTTTTTGATGAGAGGACGCTAAGAGACAGGTTTCTTGTTGAGGGGCGCCAGGGGCCGCTGTTTTTACGGTGGGCGTCTTAGTTCCTTGACGCAATTGGGGCGCGGAGTTGTTTCCCTTCACGCTCATCCGATTTCCAAGCGAGGTTGGGGCTTGTTGTCCTTGCGTCGCTACGGGAAAGATTAAAAGCGCTAGTGTAAGCCAGGCCGATAGAGCCGACGCGTTATGGCGTGTGAGCAAAGAAGAGATTTTCATTGTTTTCCTCTGACCCTAAATGTAAAGAGCGCGTAGGCGCCCGCCGTTTCCCTGTATATTATCTTTGAAATACAAGAACGATAGAAATTTATTTCTAGTAAATCAAGACGTAATCGCGACATTGTTCCACAAAATCGCGACGCGTCTTTTACTAAGGGAGGAGCGTGAGAGGAGAACGCCTGAGATCACTCCTTTTCCGGATAGTCCGAGAGAGGAGGAAGACGGAAGAGATTTATGGCGTTTTGACGCGTTGCGCGCGCAATTTCAGCAGTGGAAAGGTCGCGTAGTTCGGCGATTCTCCGGGCGACAAAAGCCGTTAGCAACGGTTCGTTACGGTCGATCTTGCCCCTGAGAGGATGAGGCGTTAAGAATGGAGAATCTGTTTCGAGGAGGATTCGATCAAGGGGAATCGATCTAGCGACGTTCCAAAGATCGGCGAATTTCTTGCTGGTATAAGTGACAAATCCGCCGAATCCCAGATAAAATCCTAGATCAATCAAGCGCTGCGCTTGCTCCGGAGTTCCGCTAAAGGAGTGAACGACTCCAACGGGCCTATCGCTTGGGCAATTTCCGTAAAAATCATGTAGAATTGAATCGAGATCCTCGTTGGCTTCGCGCGAATGAATAATTACGGGGAGCTTTTTCTCTTTACTGAGCTCGAGCGTTTTTAGGAAATATTGGAGTTGGAGTTCAAAAGGAGCGTCGTCCCAGTAACGGTCAAGGCCTGTTTCTCCCAGCGCTACGACGATCGGCTTGGACTGGTTGGCTGCTAGAGTCTCTTCGTCAACGAGCCTTACGATTTCATCCCATTCTCTCTCTTGGATTTGAGACGTATGATTGGGATGAACTCCAAGGGCCGCAAAAATGAACGAATAACGACGCGCTAACTCAACGGCGCGTTTAGACGTTTGTAAATCGACCGCAGGGCAAATCAGGCCCGACATGAAAGGATGGATTGTGCCGTTCGCCACTTGTTTGCCCCGGACAGGAGGAAAGACGCCTTGCCGCGAACGCGTTATCAGGTCGCCGAGATCGTCTTGAAATTCGTCAAGATTGATGTGCGCATGCGTGTCAACCAACGGACAGTATACGTGATTGAGACGTAGGCTTGGTTCTTTGTTTTCATTCTCCGGAGAAGCGTTCATTTCAGCTTACCTTCTTATTATGTAGATTATTGTGCGACCTCTACTTCTATGATAACGCAATATGTTGCGCCGAAAAGCCAGGCAGAACGGCGAGCTTTCTTGAACCTTTATTCACGTTGACTCTCATGCCCCGTCGACTTCATATTAGATATTTTCGAATTATTTTAAATTTTTTAGATCCAACGGTTTCGGCCCCTTGACGCCCTCCATAGATAGCGTGTGTAATAAAGGGAGAGGATCCTAATAGGTTTTTTGCCGATTCTACATGGATTTTTCAGGAGGGAATTTCATGTTAGTTCTTTCACGAAGGAAAAATGAAAGTATCGTTGTCAACGGCAATATACGTATTGTCGTCGTCGATATTCGAGGCGATAAAGTGCAATTGGGCGTCGAAGCCCCTAAAGACGTGCCCGTGTTTCGAAGCGAGGTTTGGAAGAAATCTCTCTGGGATTTACGCGCTCCTACTTCCGAAGAGACGTCCGACGTCGTCGCGATTTCAAGCGAGAAGAACGCCCCCGAGGAATCTTGAGCCTCATTTAAGCTCTGCTTGGCTTTCCCCTTGGCTAATAGACTTTTCTCTTTTCTCGCTCGCCTTTTTATCGTAGCGCGATATGATAAAGGGAATCTTGTAGGACGCCGAATAGAGCGATTGAATGACAAACCGGGGAAAAAATGACTAGATGGTTGGCAACGTTATCGACGAGCGCCGAATCTGACGATTCAACGCAACTGCGCATAAAAAGAATGAATTTTATCTTTCTAACTACGCGATTTCTATTCTTGTTTCTTTCGCTCGTCTTCATCGCCGCTCCTTGCGCAACAGGAAAACTATACGCTCAAAGCGACCCCGACGAAGAACGAGAAGCCGGAACCGAGCTTACCCCCGAGGCCGTGCGCGATTCTATCGAAGGAGGGGTCGAGTTTCTTCGCAAACAACAATCGGCGCACGGATCCTGGAAAGAATACCCCGGTTATGAACCCGGTACGACTGCTTTATGCGCGTTGGCCTTATTAACCGCAGGTTTAGACAAAGAGGATCCGACGGTTGCAAAGGCGCTAGAGTACCTTCGCGGTTTTTCGCCGATGAAGCAGAATTTGACGTATCCTATTTCCCTTCAAACGATGGTCTTTTGTCTCGCCGATCCTGACGAATACCGGTCAGAAATTGAGGCTAACGTGGCGTGGCTCGTGGAACGTCAGATGAAAACGAGTAACGAACATCGCGGAGGATGGTCCTATATTGGTTCAAATCAATCTGCGGAGCGGTCGGATAATTCGAATTCGCAATTTGCGCTTTTGGCGCTTTTTGAAGCGGAACTCGCGGGTGTGACCGTCGACGAATCCGTTTGGCTCAGCGCGGAAGATTATTGGCTGAGAATGCAAAATGACGACGGGTCGTGGGGGTATCGAGCATCCGCGCTCAACGCCGAAGGTTTTCCTAGCGGCTACGGCACGGGAAGTATGACGTGCGCGGGCATTTCCGCGTTGGCGATCTGTTCTGGTGTACGCGAGGCGGCGCGCGCTAGAATTGAAGGGGAACGCGCGTTCTGTTGCCAAGACGTCGACGACGAAATCGCGACGCGTATCTCGCGCGGTTTGAATTGGTTGGGAAAACATTTTAGCGCGCGCACGAATCCTGGCCGCGCGGCGGGAAGCGAATCGTATTTTTATTACTATCTCTATGGGCTTGAACGCGTTGGTAGATTGACCGCCAACCGTTTTGTCGGACAGAGCGACTGGTACCGCGAAGGCGCTGAAGCTCTTTTACGACGCAAAGGCGTCTTGTCGAACTTCTGGAGCGCTCAGAAAGATTTCGACAATAACAGTAGCGTTTCGACTTCTTTTGCGCTTTTATTCTTGTCCAAGGGACGATGGCCGACTTTGGCCTCTAAGTTACGTTATGGGGAAGAGAATTTTTGGAACGAGCATCCGAATGATTTAGCTCATCTAACGGAACGAGTTGAGGAGGCGTGGAAGCAAAAGATGGTATGGCAGACGATTGACGCCACGAAAGCCACGCCTGACGATCTTTTACAATCCCCCATTTTGCTCATTAACGGAACGTTGGATCCGACGCCTAAGGATCCGAAGGGAAAACAGGCTTTCGTTTCGACTTTACGCGCATATTTAGAGCAGGGCGGTTTTATATTGGCGGAGGCGCTCGACGGCGACTTGTCTTTTGAAACAGGATTCCGATCGTTAATTGAAGAGGTTTTGCAGGGAGAGAACGCGGAATTTACCCTCCTTGATTCAACGCATCCGATCTGGTTTGCCGAATCGCTTGTTCCGGCGGAATTTTTGCGTCCGGTATATGGGGTTGATTTTGGATGCCGCACGAGCATAATTCTTGTTCCAGCGTATAAGCCAGAACGCGGTTCCGACGGCGCTCCGCCCAGCGTCTTTGGCGACAGGCCTTCGTTGTCATGCTTGTGGGAGGCGGCGGTTAAACGTCAACGGACGACTTCCGGTCAGAATTTACCGTCGACGCGCGCGTTGCAGGAACAAGAGGCGGCTTTCACTTTAGGGTTAAATATTTGCGCCTACGTGACGAATCGTCAAGTCAAGTTTAAAGACGAGATACCTGCGGACGTCGCGAGCGAGTTGGAGAAGCGCAAAGAAGAGCGCAATAGTCTTTTTGCCGGGATTTTGGATTGCGGAGCGGGGGCGTCTTGCGCTCCTCGCGCCATTCCTAATCTAATGAGACAAATTCGCGCGAAACTAGGCGCTCCGACGCAGCTTTACGTTCCTCATACGTCGTTAAAAAACGACGACGTTTTCGATTATCCGACGCTCTTTATGCACGGGCGCAACGAATTTTCGTTTACAGACGACGAACGGGAGCGACTGCGTCTTTTTATCGAACGCGGTGGGTTCCTGTTTGTTAATGCGATATGCGCGTCGCAGAAGTTTGAGACGTCCTTCTTTTCAGAGATTCGAGAGACGTTTCCCGACGAGGAGTTGACGGACGTTCCGGCGGACGATTCGCTCTTCACGGGCAAGTATGGCGGTTTTAAAATCGAAAAGCTTCAGTATCGGACGAGATCGGACGCGAAGACTCCCGACGCGCAAGTTGTAGCGCGCGAGCCTCTTTTAAAAGGAATTATGCGCGACGGTCGGTGGGTTATCCTTTATTCTCCCTACGACGTGAGTTGCGCATTGGAAGACGCCGCCGCGTCGAATTGCGAAGGATTGACGACGAAGAGCGCGTTCAGTCTGGCGACGAATATCCTGTTTTACGCGATGGAATCGCTCACTTCCGAAAAGTGAAGCAGGTTTGCGTTGATTCTGTCCGAAAAAACTTGTCCCACGCCTTGCGCCTCGCAATCTTTATTATATAATCAGTAAAATTTTGGTACTGTTTTTGCGTTTCGAGAGCGTTCCTTTCCTGGAATCCATCGAGGCGACGGGGTGGTAGTATTAACCGCGTGATAGAGACGAGTTAGTTCCATGTTTGAATCGCTTACCTCTAAGCTTAGCGACGCGTTTCGTTCTATTTCGGGACGAGGACGTCTTACGGAATCGAATGTTCGTGAAGGGCTCGAGATGGTGCGGCAGGCTCTTCTCGAAGCGGACGCGAGCGTCGAAGTCGCTCGGCAATTTGTCGAGACTGTGGAGCAGAAGTTTCTTGGAACGGAAGTTTCGAAGGCTCTCAATCCTACTCAACAGATTTTACAGATCGTCAACGAAGAGTTGATTAATTTGATGGGGCCCGTCGATTCGACGATTCCCGAAGGCTCTCCTTTCACGACGATTATGCTGTCCGGTTTGCAAGGTTCCGGTAAGACCACGACGTGCGGTAAGCTGGGAAAGAGATTGCTCGACGCGGGGCGCAAGCCGATGTTTGTCGCCGCCGACCTTCAGAGGCCTGCGGCTATCGATCAGCTGGAAATCCTTGGAGAACAACTCGGCGTCCCGGTCTTTGTCGATCGCGAATGTAAAGATCCTGTTGACGTTTGCAAACGCGCGCTAAAACAGGCGAAGGAGCTAGACGTCAGCGTCGTCATTCTCGATACCGCCGGTCGTCTTCATGTCGACGACGACCTGATGAAACAGCTCGTTGAGATTGAGCGTAAGGTCAATCCTGATCAAGTATACTTTGTCGTTGACTCGATGGTCGGTCAAGACGCGGTGAATAGCGCCAAGGCCTTTAACGACGCCCTTGAACTCGACGGCGTTGTTTTGACGAAGCTCGACGGCGACGCGCGCGGCGGCGTGGCTCTTTCCGTTAAGGCGATTACCGGCGTTCCGATTAAGTTTATAGGCGTCGGCGAAGCTCTTGACGCCTTGGAAGAGTTCCATCCCGACCGTATGGCGAGCCGTATGCTGGGAATGGGCGACGTCTTGACTCTTATTGAGTCTGTCCAGGCGAAGTTTGACGAAAAGGAACTGGAGCGACAACAACAGCAGCTTGAGAAGGGCGTCTTTACTCTTGACGATTTCCGTAAGCAGATGTCTCAAGCGTCCCGTCTTGGCTCCATGAGTAAAATTATGAGTTTCATCCCTGGCATGGGACGTTTGAGCGGAATTCTTGGCGAGATGAACGTCGACCCGGATCGCGAGTTGCGTCGCATCGGCGGACTTATTGATTCAATGACGCCTGAAGAACGACGTCATCCTGAGATTATTGATTCCCGACGTAAGAAGAGGATTGCCGCAGGCGCGGGCGTCGAGGTTTCTCGCGTCAACGAGCTTCTTCAGATGCACCAGCGCATGGCGGGAATGGTCAAGAGCTTCTCGTCTCTCGGAATGGGAGATCGAATGCGCGCGCTTAATCAGTTGACCAATCAAGCCTCGGCGAATCCCTTTGGCATGTTAGGGCCAGCGAAGAAGGGTTCGACTGGAAAACGCTTGACGCCAAAGGAACGCGAAGCCCAGCGGAAACGTTTGGAAAAGGCGCGTCGCGACAAGAAACGCAAGAAGTGATCGCGCGTGGCGTCCTTTATGTAGTTGCATAGATAACCCCGATCCAGCATATTTAAAAGAGAACATTTGGGAAACGCCCATAAATAGAACGAAGCGATAGACTCGGCGTGATCGAGAGTAATCTCGAAAACGCGTCCCCCTTTTGGAGTTTGACGCCGTTCGATTTTAATCCGACGCGAGTCGGAAAACATCATTGTTATTAGGAGTAATATAGTGGCTGTAAGAATTCGTATGAAGAAATTTGGTCGTAAGCATCGACCGTTTTTCCGCGTTGTTGCCGTTGACGCTCGTCGTCCTCGCGACGGTCGCGTCCTTGAAGAACTTGGCACCTATGATCCGCTCGTTCCTGAAACGGACGCGCGAGCGATCCTCAATGGCGAACGCATTCAGTATTGGCTTGGCGTTGGCGCTCAGCCCAGCGACAAGGTTGCCGTCTTGATTAAGAAGTACGGCGCCAATGGTAAGAAGCTCGAAGAGCAGAAAGCCGCTCTCGATCGTCTTGCCGCGCTTCGTCGCCGTCCTGCGGCTCCCGCCGCTGAGGCCGCTCCGGTCGCCGAGTGATAAACTTGGCGGTTACAACAATATTTAACCTACTAAATTAAGCGTCGAACCCAGACGCGAAAGTAAACCAGATGCGCTTTGACGTTCTCACGCTCTTTCCAGGCATTTTTGAAGGGTATCTTGCTGAAAGCCTTTTGAAGGACGCGATGGATCGTGGGTTAATTGAAGTGAATCTTTACAACATGCGCGATTGGGCTAACGACAAGCACAACACGATGGACGACCGTCCTTTTGGCGGCGGTCCGGGCATGGTGTTAAAAGTCGACAGGGTCGTGCCTTGCGTTGAGGCTGTTCAAAGTTTCGCGCCTCGACCGGGAAGGGTTCTTATGATGACCCCTCAAGGTCGTCCGCTTACTCAACACGTCGTTGAGGAGCTTGCTCAGGAAGAACGTTTGCTTCTTCTTTGCGGTCGATACGAAGGTTTTGATCAACGCGTCGTCGACATTCTTCAGCCTGACGAGATATCAATCGGGGACTATGTCTTAAATGGCGGAGAAGTTGCGGCGGCGGTCATTATCGATTCTGTTATGCGTTTGATCCCTGGCGTTCTGGGGGATGAGAATTCAGCGGTGGTTGATTCTTTTTCTTCAGGCAATCGTCTTTTGGAAGAGGACCAGTATACGCGACCTCGCGAGTATCGAGGTTTGACTGTCCCTGAGATTTTACTCAGCGGCGATCATGGTCTAATTGAAAAATGGCGTGAAGCCAATCGCCTAGATAAAACGTTTTTACGTCGTCCTGATTTGTTAGACGACGAACCGTCAGATTATTAACGCGTTGACGTCGCGCCGTGAGCGTATGTCGAGGTCAAGCGCCTGACGGAGAAGGAGACGGGTTGGTTGAAAGAAGCGGCGAAATACCTTCGTCGCGAGAGTTAAACAATACTTTTGACCTTCTTTTTAGTCCGATTTGTGACGTCGGAAGTTTTTAACGCGCTCCTTACTGTAGAACATTAAGAAAATATAAGGAATATATCCGTGAGTCAAGAACTTATTCGTCTGGTGGAAGCTCGCGCCAAGAAAGAGAACGTTTCCCAATTTGAAATCGGCGATCGCGTCAACGTGCATTGCAAGATTCTTGAAGGCGACAAAGAGCGCATCCAGGTATTTAACGGCGACGTCATTGCCCGTAGTGGTTCCGGCGTTTGCGAAACGTTCACCGTTCGTCGTATTGTCGCCGGTCAAGGCGTTGAACGTAAGTTCCCTCTCCACAGCCCCAGAATCGCTCTCATCGAAGTTCTTCGTTCCTCCGTCGTTCGTCGCGCGAAGCTTTATTATCTCCGCGACCGCGTTGGTAAGAAGACTCGTCTTGAAGAACTTCGCGTTGAACGCAACGAAGCTGAAGCCAAGGTCGTCAAGACCAAGAAGCGCGGTAAGAAAGCCGCTCAGGCTCGTCGCGAAGCTAAGAAGGCCGCTGAGTGATCTTTAAATATTACTTCGCATAACAAAAAACGCGTTCCGATTCTCTGAATTGGGCGCGTTCTTTTTTTCAAATCGAATTTAAAAAGGCGACGTTCTTTCGGAGCGTCGCCTTTTCTGTTTGGGAATTAATTTTGCGATTTTAGGAATCAGACGTCCCAACCGGGGCGATGTTCCGTCTTGACGAAAGCGTTGGCCGCTTCGTCGTTCGTGACGCGCATCTTGTCGGCGTCCCATTCGAGCTTGATTTTGCCGGCTCTCAAGGAGACAGCTCCCAGCTGAACTGCTTCGGCCAAACGACCGGCATATTCAAAGTTGCACAGAGGCGTCGACTTGCCGCCGTCGATGATCGAGTTGATCCATTCGCGATGATGTCCAGGAGACGCGGGAATCGTTTGCGCCGGACGTTGATAGTTTTCATATTTTTCGCGCGGGTAGAGCTTGATTGAACCATAGTCTGCGAAGAGAATGCCTTCGTCGCCGACGAAGAGGGTTCCCATCGCTTGGGGATCAAGATTGCGTTCCTTAATGACGGCGGGGCGGCGATCGCCGTCGTACCAAGTTAGCGGTAAAATCTTGCCGTTGTGTTCGAATTCGTAATGACATTCGACGTCGAGAGGACAGCACATTTTGCTGATTTCGGTATCGCACGTCGCATGGATCGTTTTGGGATATTTGAGTCCGAGGGCCCAGAAGGGGAGATCCATCACGTGGCAGGCCATGTCGCCGAAGGTGCCCGTTCCGAAGGGCCAATATCCTCGCCAACGACCGGGGAGATAGCAAGGATTATACTCAAGCCACTGCGCGGGGCCGAGCCATTCGTCCCAGTGGAGATTGGAAGGAATTTCAAATTTTTCTTTGGAAGGTTCGTCGTATCCGCCCCAACCCTTACCGCACCAGCAGTGGACTTCTTTGACTTCGCCGACGGCGCCCGCTTGGATCAATTCAACGACGCGACGATAGTTGGAGGTAGCGTGAATAATCGTACCCATCTGGGTGGCAAGGTTCTTTTCTTTGGCGACGCGTTGCATGTCGCGAATTTCAGCGACGTCATGCGCGAGCGGCTTTTCGCAGAAACAGGGAATACCGCGTTTCATGGCGGCCAAAGAAACGACGGAATGCGTATGATCCGGGGTGCTGACGAGGACGGCGTCAAGAGAGTCGAGCTCGTCAAACATAGTGCGGTAGTCGAAGAAACGCTTGGCGTTCGGGAATCTCTCGCCTTGTCGCGCAAGGTTGTTGTCGTCGATGTCGCAAAGACCAACCATTTCGATGAGGTCGCCCGAGTCGTTCAAGATTTCGTGAATGTTTCCGTCTCCGCGTCCGCTAATACCAACGACGGCTAGCTTGACTTTGGAGTTTACGTTTTGAGCTCTAAGAATACCAGGAGCGGCAAATAAAGCGGCTGATACGGCGGAAGTTTTCAAAAATTGACGACGATTAATCAGCATGAGCTCCTCCATTATTTGTAGGAAAAAATTTACTGATATGTTTTATGCGAATACGAACCAATTGATTCAACGTGAATCTATTTTTTCGTACATTTTTAATTATAACGCTTCTCAATCTTATTTTCAAGTAAATCGAAAACTAATTAAACAAATTTGTTATTCCGGATTTTTTTCGAGCGTCGACAAGAGGGCGGCAAACCAGGAGCGATTATCGGCGCTACAATAGGACATTCTGGCGCCCATCCTACTGAAGGTTTTGCAATATCGCAGATAGTAGGCAGGATCGCTCATCGGCGGTTCTCCTTGACGCGTCCAATCCCAAGCGCTCTTGGCGAGGTCTACGACGTGAATGTCGAAATCGTCGATTTGAGCGCGCTTTTGTCGGGCGATATTTCTGGACATCGAGAGAGATTTTTCAAAAATCATCGGCGAGAGAACCGCTGACCCGACCGACAAATAGACGCCCCCTTCGAGTTGGGAAACGGAATTCGCAAATGAAAGAAAATCGCGTTCAGCCGCTCGACCGATCGCGGAACACCTGTTCGCCGGATGGGTGTAGATGATATCGCATCCGATCATCGGACAGCATCCGAAGAGAATCTTATTGCGTCTCAAATGGTACGCAACCGAGTAGTCTTGATATGGATGCGGAATTCTATTCCACCCGTCGGATAGGTTGAAACGTCGCTTTGCGCGGAGTAAATCGGCGGCTGCTGCGGCGTGGTCTAAGATTTCGGCTTGCGAGTCCTGATCTGCGTCTAAGACTTCACGGGGAGCAGGGGGAAAGTTCGCGCATTCGACTCCGGACAACATCGCATACTTCAATTCTTCGTCCGACGGAATCTCTAAGCCTTCCTTGAGAATCATTTCTCCGACGGATTCGCCATAGCCTAGACCGTTATAAGCGCCAACCACGATCGCTAAGTTGATATATCGGCCTGTTTCGTCCCATATACCGAACTGCCCCTCCGTCGTATATCTCTGAACGTCCTCTCCCGAACGACCCTGATACGCAAATTCCCAGTCATGAATGACCCCCGCGCCATTGGTGACCAAATGAGTCAGCCACCCCTTTTCCGCTAGACGCGCAAGAACCTTTCCCAACCCGTTCTTTATCGAATGAGCGCCATACGTAAGAATCCGTGCGGCGCCATCGCGTTTCGCGCGCCGGAGATCGTTCGCCGTTTTTTCCACGTCTTCCATCGCTTCATCCGATAGGTCGAGGATCCAGGTTGACGGATCGACAACGTCTTGCTCAATGTTGAGCTTGTTGACCCTGGAAGAAAGGGGAAGAATTTTTAAATTGTCTCTATCAAATAATTTATTCATCTCTGTATCCTATTGATCGCTAGTTGGCGTCGCTCATAGATTCCGTAAGACGTCGAGGATTTCTTCTAATGAGGCGACTCCCGTCTCTCCGATGCGCTTAATTGTAATCGACGACGCCACGCCCGCGAGAAAAGCGCTTTCTTCTAATGAAAATCCAATGGTTCTGGCAAAGGTGAAGGCCGCGTTGGTCGCGTCGCCAGCTCCGCAGACGTCGATTGGCGGCGTCACTGGAATAGGGGGAATCTCTTTTACTTTGAGCTCCTCTTTTGAGTTGAGCTCAAAAAGGAGAGAACCGTTGCTACTGCGGGTAATAAGCGCCGAGCGTTTATTCTTCTGAACGAGCCATTCTCCAGCGCGCAGGATCTGATCCAGATCGAGTTCTGAATCGCTATTGACCGTCGTTTCCAAGCGTTCTTTTCCATTGTGGGCGGCGTCGTAAGCGTCGAGCGCTTCATTGGCGTTGCATTTGACGAAAATGTCGACATATGAGTCGACGAAGAATCGCGAGTCGCAGAAAACGAAAAGATTGGGGCGACTTTGCGCCACTTCAGAAACGAACGCGCGAAGTTGAGGCGAAAAAACGACTTCCGAACCTATTTGAAATTGATCCGTAATGATTGCGGCGTCCAGTTCGTCAAGCTTTGAGAGAAAGGTTTGCTTTAAGGTTTCTAACGATGCGTTGGATATAGGCGCCGGATTGCGAATGTCGAACCGGTTTTCTTCAGTCCAATCGGACGCCGTCCGATTCGAGAGAGGGGAAACGTCTAACCTCTCTGGACGCATGGGTTTCATATAGGTTCCCGTGAGCATCTCGGGAAGAATCGCCATTCCTTCAACATTCGCTCCCATTTTTTTCAACGAACGCAATAGATCGAAACCTTCTCCGTCTTCCCCTATAGCGCCGAAGCAAAATGTCTGAGCGCCGAGAGCGCAAAGATTGTTGGCGATCGTTCCCCCAACCCCCGCTGATAAACGCGTCGCGCGAATCTGACGAGCGACCAAACCGGTTTCGACGGATTTTTCGTCAAGGTTAGGGTAATGATAGAGATACTTGTCGAGGCAATAATCGCCAAAAACGGCGATCCTTGGCGGCTTCCTTGCCTCTCGACTTTGAAGATAGCTTTCTAGACGTTCAATGAGTTTGGAACGTTCGATATGCGCTTTATGTATTGGGATGCAAGGCATGGGCGTTTGCTCTTAGCAGGGGAAAAGGAATCGGAAGATTTTTTCAGCGTCGCTAAAATCAGGAATCACGACGTTAGCGCCAGCGTTTATGAGGCGATCGCGCTTCCACTGATCGACGCCTGCGCCAGGATTCGCTTCGTTCGTCGCAACGCCCACCGCAAAGCCCCCGACTGCGCGAACGTTTTCTATTTCAACGTAACCGTCGCCAAAGCCAACAAGCTCTTCTCCCTCTATTTGGTTGCTTTGAATGAGCCGACTTATAACCATTGCCTTGGAAAAGGTTTTATAGTTATCTTGAGCGCCGTAGACGCCCCCGTCAAAATAGTCTTCAAGTTTTAACAAAGCGACTTCCTGCTTTACGTAACACTCGTCCGTTCCGCTAGCCAGGTAAAGTTTGACCCCCTTGTCCCGCAATAGTTCTAGGAACTTCCGTCCTCCAGAAACAACGAATTCGTCAGGCTTGACGCCGCCGGTCTGGAGAAGTTCGATCCTGCTTGAAATTCTCAGCTGAAGTCTTCGTAGATATTCTTTTTTATAAACGAGAGGGTCTTCCGGAATTCCTCCCCGACTTTTTACTTCTTCTGCCAAACGAATGCACTGATAAATAGTTTGCTTTCCAGTGATCTTATCTACAAAATCACGCGTAATTCTTTCAATATCTTGAGGCGTTTCTTTTTCGGGATCGGAGACGCGTTGCAATACTTCGCAAAAATATGGAACCATGACGTTTTGCCACCCCTCGCGAATTAGACTTAGCGTTCCGTCAAAATCGAATAACGCCGCGCGAATTGGTTTTTCTTGCGCGCGGCTTTGGAGGATTTCAATGGAAAAGGAATAGTTTGTTAGACTCACTGATATTTCCTCTATGTAAAAAATGTCCGTTGTTTCGTCTATTTGTGAAGACAATCAAATCTGCTTTGCTTTTATTATATGGAGACGCTAATATTTTTCCACATTGGAGTGGCGGGAGGCTTCGTTCTTCAATCAAAAGGAAACGATATTTCTGTACAACAATATTTTCGTGAAATTATCTCTTTGAGTGTAATAAATAACGAAAAATTCTTAAAATTTTTGTAATTCTTTCCGCAGAACAACACTTGCGGATTTAAGCGTGGTATAATTGAAATAGACGTAGTTGTTCAAGAGGTTGAAAACTACTATTTAGAGCCCTTTGGGAGGTATGAAGTGGAGACCTGTCTTTAGGGGAGGGTTACGCGTATAGGTTGCGTTGACGCGATTGTGATCCTCCCTCAAATCTTGAGATCAAAAAACAGATTCTTCATATGTTGAAGGAGGTAAAGATGAGTATCACTGTGACATGCGATAATGGTCATCAACTAAGAGCGCCAGATAGTCGAGCGGGAACAACAGGTCGTTGTCCAGCTTGCGGGGCCAATGTGACCATTCCTAAATTGAATAAGGCTCCGACAGAGTCGTCAATTATGCGCATCCTTGGCGTTGGCGAAGAACTCAGACGCAACATGGCGGAGTATGACGCGGAACAAGAAGCGCGGGAGGAAGAGGAACGTCGTCGTCGAGAATTTGGCGACAGATCGCTACCTCCTCTCAAGAAATCGAAAAAGGTTTGTCCCCAATGCGACTGGGAAATCGACCAGGGATTCAAAATCTGCCCTCACTGCAGGTTTTACTTCATGGACTAAGGGGAGTCAAACCGAGCGGCGCGCAAACGCCTGCTCGGTTTTTTATTTCTTATCGACCTTAGTCGCGACAACCAGGTATTTCGTAGGCTTCAGAATCCTGTCCAACCAAGAGGTTTTGGAGACAAGAAGATCAAAGAGTTTGAAGCCAAAGAAGGACGGAGCTGTGTTGGGATCGCTACTTCGAAATAATCGTTCGACGGAAGCTACCGGCTTAACGCTGTCGACGTCGTACCCCGACTCCGTTAGAAGTTTTACAAGCTCCTTAGGCGTGAACGTAAGGGTAGAATCTGAGCGTTTGCGCCCGCAAAGACAACAGGAGAAACGACTCTTTGCCGACGCGACGAAGAGAAGTTTTCCCGACGGTTTGAGATATCGCTTCAGTTCTACGAGAGCGTCCGCGTTATTTAACGGAAGCGAACCGGTTCGGTTAAGGCAGACGACGGAGTCATAGGACTCGACGTCCTTTTCTTGTAGTGACGTTTTTCCTGAAATCAAATCAAGAAATTGAACGTCGACGACGGCGTTTCCCTCGTAAGAAGCTTTGAGATATTTCCTTCGTCTGTCGTCGACCTCGGTTAGGGTGAGTCGTTCCCTTTGGGGGAGAAATTTGGAAAGGTTCCCCATTCCGGAACCGATTTCCAACGTCGTAGAACCTAAGTAAGGAGCGCAACGACGGACAAGCGTCTTCAAGTAGTTTCGAGAATATTCAAGGCGTTGCGAAGATTCCGAAGAGGAGTCGATATCGTAAAAACTGTCGTCAAAGAACCAGTACTTTAGGATGACGCAGACGGCGTTGACGCCGTCTTTCCAACCGATCTTTTTCCCTTCGCTGTATTTGCGCCCATTGTAACTGATCGGGACTTCGTAAACCGTCCATCCGCGTTTGGCAACCTTTGCCGTAATCTCGGGCTCCATTCCAAAACGGTTGGAGCGTAGCGGAATCGATTTCAGCGCGTCGGCTCTAAACGCCTTGTAGCAGGTCTCCATATCGGTGAGATCCAGACCTGTCGTGAAGTTTGATAGGTGCGTTAAAAACAGATTTCCGAGCTTGTGGTGATATTGCAGGATCTTTCTCGTTTCGCGCGTGGCAAAACGGGAACCGTAAACGACGTCCGCTCGTCCGTCGAGCAGGGGCGCTAAGATCAGGGGGTACTCGTTTGGATTGTATTCGAGATCGGCGTCTTGAATAATCGCAAAGTCCCCTTGCATTTCCTGGATCGCGCGCCTAATCGCGGCGCCTTTCCCCTGATTCTTGGATTGTCGAAACGCCCGAACCGTGTTTGGATTGCGTTCGACAATGGAGCGAATGACTTCGGGCGTACGATCTGTGGAGTAGTCGTCGACAAGGACAAGTTCGCGTTTGACGTTATCAGGAAGCGGTGCGTTCAGAACCCTCTCTACGACGCGTTCTAAGTAAGCTTGCTCGTTGTATACGGGCATTAAGATTGACAAGAGCCGACTATCATGGTCTTCATTTGAAGAAGCGACGGGGAGGCGAGTAGACGTTTCGTCTTGCATGGTTCGATCCTATAGGTAAAGAGGAAGAGCCGCACGGTGAACAAAAAACGTCCCCCGTTCCCTCCGATTATAGCGCACGGAGGATAAGACGGAAGACGAGTTATAACAAAAAGGCGAGTGTAGAATCGCCACGAGATTAGAGTTTTGCGATCGATTCTTCAATCAAACGCGCGGCCTTCTTCCCGGAAAGGAGCATTCCGCCGAAGATCGGTCCCATACGGTAACCGCCCATGACGTTGTTGGCGCTCATGCCGCAAGCCCAAATACCCGGATAATATTCGTGAGTATTTTCAACGGTAGTGATTTCACCCGTCGCCGCCTGCATTGGACGCTCGCCGAGGATTTCGCCCGTGGGCGTGTCGAGTTTGACGCGAGCCTTTCGCTGAACCAAATTCAGAACCTCGCATGGATGACCGGTTCCGTCAAGAACCGCTTTCGTCAAAACAACCAACGGATCGACGTGCATGCCAAGGCGTTCGACGGGCGTCCAGTTGATGACGAGGCCGCTGACGCGTTCTCCGGTGAACGCGACGTCTTCAACGCTCACAGAGTTAAATATTTTAGCGCCTGCGTGAACGGCGCCGTAAATCAAACCGCTGGCGAGTTCGACGGAATCGATGGCATAGTAGCCGGGCGCGTTGTCGATAACTTTGGTGCGAATACCGTATTCGTCGACAATTTGCTTGGCCTCTTCTTGGACGACGACCTCGTTGAAGAGCATGCCGCCGCCCCAGACGCCGCCGCCTGGCGCGAGCTTGCGTTCAAATACGGCGACCTTGCGTCCCCTTTCGGCAAGGGTTTTCGCAGCGACGAGACCCGACGGACCGGCTCCGACGATCGCTACGTCGACTTGTAGGTTATCGAGTAACTTTTGACTGAAGTTGGAAACAATCGCGGCGGAAACAATATTTTCCAGTTTATGTGCCATTACAGATCCTTTCGAGCGAGGCAGAAAGAAATCACTACTCGAATTTTGCCTCCCGCGCATAACGCAGAGAAAGATGACCACTCTTACGTTAAACGCTCTTATCGTAGGAGAAAACCGCAAAAAGATTCGTACGTAATTTCCTTCGCCGGCATTATCCGGTGCAGGTTCAAGGGGTTCTTCTCAGCCTTGACTTCACAAAGCGCCCCCATTACATACGTGGGGAGAAAAAAGTTTCCCCCCACATACTCATATTATAGCGCGCGTACTTCTTTAGACAATGGGAGCAACTGCCGTAAGCGTCTAGAAATACGTTAATTTTCCTTAGAACGTTTGGCGAGGATTTCCACGGCATAAGCGGCGGGAGAAATCGTCTTTTTCTTCTCCATTGACCATGTTTCCATCTCTTCCAACGCTTCGAATAGCGTGACGCAGGCCGTTCGGTAATCGACGTTCGCGATTTCGGAAACAAGGCGAACGCTTCTGTCGACCAGCTTCTTATTCGTCGCGTCGACGTGAGCCATCCAGTTGCCGTTGAGACGTCCGTATTTCCCCATCGTCGCCGTCGAGATATTGTTTAGCGTAAGCTTTAAGGCGATATGGGAGAAAATATCCAACGGGGTGGCGGGGATTGCGAGGTTAAAGGCAAAAATACGACCGTAATTCGGATCTGCCGGTTTAGAAGAGCGGACGAGGGTGTTATTGACGAGGTAAGCTATTTTTTGCTCAAACGGGCTAGCGCATTTTTCATACGCGTCAAACCAGTCGACGCCTTCGACGCCCCAAAGGCCCGTTTCCGCGTCGGCCAGAACTGCTACCGCAGCGTTGGGATGAACGTCGTAACGCGACGGATCCTCTTCGTTCCCGATCGGGAAGCGATAAACGGTCTGACGGTCAATCTTGGGAGGATCGTTGATTTGAGCGGAGGAGCCCCCCATGGCGCGGTAATTTTCAGGCGTCCATTCAAGACATCGAGGTTCGACGCCCCCGAGCAGCCAAATCCAAGCTTCCTTGGCGTTTCGAAGAGGATCTTTTACGAACGCCATTGGCGGCGGGAGTTCCGTTTCGTCGAGGGAACGGAAAGGAGGAAGTTTAAACGTAGGCGACCGTTCGGTTGTGTCGGTGAAGACGTCGAGGGTGTAGTCTCGTGTGAAATACGTGACGCGCCCGCCTTTTTTATAGAGATCGCACTCGAAATCAACGTAGGCTGCGGCGGTTGCGACGTTCTCCGGGGATCGAATCTCTTCGAGCATCCTCTTGAAACTTTCGACTTTTTCTTGCAACGTTTGATCGAAGACTCCGAGCGCTTCTAATTCGACGGACGTCAGATTTTCTTTGAGGTACTGCAAGAGGGCCGTTTCAAACGCGAATCCGGCGACGAGAAGCTCGATCGTCGTCGCTTGCATTCGAGTCGAGCCCGCGATTGCCATTGGACCTGTCGTTAGATTGACGACGGTGACGCGCGGATCTTCGATCACTTTTCTAGAACGTTCAACGCGTTCCGCCATAAGCTTGGACGGGTTGTTAAAGAGGAAGAAGGTGGGAATACCCGCGTCTAGGGCCGCGTGAATCGTGCCGATAACCGACGACGTTTCGCCTCCTTCGCTAATGGCCACGAGCGCGTCTTCTGGAGAAATCCCCGCTTCTTTATATTGGTTGTACCCGAAAGAAATATAGTCTTCAAAACTTTCGACGGAACGAATTAGAGCGAAGTCGCCTCCCGTCATGATTGCGTTCGTCTGAGCGGCAAGCTTTTCAAAGAATGATTTCTTCGAAGGTAGTTTTTCAGCGGACGGGCGACAAAACTTTTTGTTCGCGGCGTCAAGTAAAATAGAAAGACGTCCCGTGGCGCCGCAGCCGCTGAAGGAGACGCGACCGCCCCTTGAAAGCGTTTGATATATCGTCGATTCCAACTGACGATATTCGGAGGACGCGACGGTTTTTTCTAAGACCGGAGGAATATCGTCGTCGACGCGATAGAGCATCCGCATGCCTTCTTGAACGTCGCTTTGGAGCGTTTGCGAAAGGTTGCGGGTTTTAGGATGAGATTGTTCCGTCGTAAGCATGCCGAGATGAAATTGCGTTTCATTTTTGATGAAATCATCCGCTTTTTCAACGGGAGAACCCGAACGTTCAAAAGAAGTTTCCATAGGGACTCTTTCAGATAGTAAAAAGTAAAGGACTTTAAAACCCCGTCTCAAGTAAGGAGTCGAACGCGTATTCGTAAGTTTAACGTTTTGAAGGGCTAAATCAAGCGACGCGCGGAAAAAAAGAAAGAGCCGACTCAATCTTTTCGAAGGTCGGCTCTTAGCAATGCGTTTTAATCCAGACAGAATTCCTTGACGACTTCAGCAGGCGCAGGTCCGTATTTAGCAAGGGTCATTGAGCAGGACGCGCGTCCCTTCGACAGCCCAAGGAGCGCGGAGGAATATCCAAAGAGGTTGGATAAAGGCGCTTCCGCTTCAATGACGGACGTCACCCCGCGCACGTGAGTCTGAAGGACAATCCCGCGTCGCTGGTTAATGTCGCCCACAACGTCGCCGACATATTCGTCGGGAGATTGAATTTCCAGGTGCATAATCGGTTCCAGAAGAACCGATTTGCCAACGTCAAACGCGTTGCGGTACGCGACGCCGACAGCATATCGCAACGCCGGTTCGTCGGTCGCTTCGTCAAAGACTCCACCTGTCGCAACAAGCTTGACTCCCACGACCGGGAATCCAATAACTCCGCCGCCGAGGGATTCCTCATGAAGCGCGTCGCGGACAATTTCTCTCCATTCGGGCCTGAAGGCTTCGTCGTCGGACAGGACGTCGACAACGACGTCCTGCGAATCGGGCAAAGGTTCGGCGTGCAACTTAATCTCGGCAAAATGACGCGCGCCTCCAAGAGTTCTCTCGCCGCCGCCAACCACGTCGACTGGATTCTGCAAGGTTTCGCGATAACTTACGCGCGGTTCGCGAACTTTTACGTTAAGTTTAAAGTCTCTTAACAAGCGATGTTTTACAACTTCGAGGTGGAGCTCGCCCATTCCCGAAACAAGGGTTTGACCCGTTTCGCTGTTCGTCGTCGCTTGGAACGTCGGGTCTTGTCGGCGCATCGATTCGAGGGCCTGAGTCAGTTTCTTATACTCGTCCGAAGACTCCGGTTCGATCGCCATCGACATAACTGTTTGGGGGAAGGTGATCGATTCAAGGAGAATCGGGTGTTTGACGTCGCACAAGGTGTCGCCCGTAACGCTATTTCGCAGACCGATAACGCCGCAAATATCGCCTGCGGAAACAGAATCGACGAGCGTGTTGTGATCTGCTTGGATTCTCCACAATTGGGGAATATTTTCCTTTTGCTTTTCGCGCGGATTGAAAACGCGGCTGTTGGCGGCGAGCTTTCCGGAGTAAACGCGAATAAAGAACATATCGCCGTGCGGATGGGCGACAATTTTAAAGATGAGGGCGCTGAACGGTTCGTCGACGCTAAGCTTTCGGGTTTCCTTCTTCTCTGGATCATCGGGATTGACGCCTTCGATAGGAGGCAGATCGTCAGGCGCGGGCAAATAAAGGCAGACGCCGTCCATAACAGGCTGGACGCCGATTCCGTCGAGCGCCGAGCCGCAGAAGACGGGGACGCACATATCGGAAAGGGTGGCGTTTCGTAGAACTTTTTGGATAAGTTCTGCAGGAATCTCTTCTCCGGAGAGGATAAGTTCGGTGAGCTCGTCGCTAAACATTGAGAGATCGTCGAGGAGCTTTTCGCGATAGAGCTCGGCTTGATCGCGCATACCTTCTTCGATTTCTGTAATCTCGAAGTCCTTCCCTTGAGTTTTAGGATCGTACGAGATCTGTTTCATCGCGACAAGATCGACGATTCCGCGAAACGCGCCGGGAATATGGGATGGACCAGCTCCCACGGGAATGGCGACGATCACCGGCTTCGCGTCCAATCTCTTCTCAATATCTTCAACAACGGCATAGAAATCGGCGCCTTCTCTGTCCATCTTATTGATGAACGCGATGCGAGGGACGTGGTATTTGTCCGCTTGACGCCATACTGTTTCACTTTGCGCCTCGACTCCCTCTCGCGCGCTGAAAACGACAACCCCGCCGTCTAGAATTCGCAGGGAGCGTTCCACTTCCGCAGTGAAATCAACGTGGCCAGGGGTGTCGATCAGATTGACGACATGTCCGTTCCATTCAAAAGTCACGCACGCGGCGTTGATTGTAATGCCGCGCTCTCGCTCTTCGGGATCGTAATCCGTCACCGTCGTGCCGGCGTCAACCATGCCGACTTTGTGAACCGACTGCGAATAATACAGCATCTTTTCTGTAACGGTCGTCTTACCGGCGTCAATATGAGCAATCACGCCGATATTTCTCAGTTTTCCTTGAACGGGAGCCGTCTTGTCTTTGGCCATGAGAGCGCTCTCTAAACTTTGCTTAAACGAAACATTTATTATCTGAGATTTCCCCTTATTCTATGCTTTTCAACGTTTTTATCAAGACCGGCGGCTCTTTATCAGGTATATACGCGGTCGAAAATTTCCCTGGCAGGGCGTTTTCAAAGATTAGGCGACGGAATTTAGAATCGGCGTCAAGGGTTTGTACAATCTGCGTAATATTCACTTTTATGCGCTTGCCCGAGAAACGGAATCTTTTAGAATGTTTTTTGAACTAACTGGCGTATAATAAGAGGGGCGAGGATTTTCGCCTGTGAAGACAAACTTCTTTTACATAATATTATTGATAAGAAGTCGTCGTTCCTTGTTTTTCCAATAGGGGGACGACAACGAAGAGTCTTCACTTCGTGGAATTAAAATTAGGTGTTTTACGATGAAATTTACTAAAATGCACGGCGCTGGAAACGACTACGTCTATGTCGACACGTTTCGCGAAAAGTTGCCGATGGCTCCGGAAGAGTTGGCTCCGCTTGTGTCGAATCGACACTTTGGAATCGGGAGCGACGGTCTTGTGTTGATTTGTCCTTCAGACGTCGCCGACGCGCAGATGCGTATGTTCAACCCAGACGGTTCCGAGAGCGAAATGTGTGGAAACGCGGTGCGGTGCGTTGCGAAATACGTGGCGGAACGAAGCTTATCGCATCCTTCTCAGTTGCGTATTGCGACAGGAAAGGGCGTCTTGACCCTCCAATGCGAGTATGAAGGCGATCTCGTGACGCGTGTTCGCGTCGATATGGGCGCGCCGATTCTAGAACCCGCGCTTGTCCCCACGACTTTGCGAGCCTCAACCTCTGAAACCGCCCCGATCGTCGACAGACCCGTCAGGGAGCTCGGTTTGGATTTTTCCTCCGAATTAGGCGCGGGCTCCAAAGAGCTCGAGTCTTTTCTCAATTCACCTTTGACTTGCGTGTCTATGGGGAATCCTCACTGCGTGATTTTTGTCGACCAACCTCTTTCCGACGCTCTCGTCTTGGGATGCGGCCCGAAAATTGAGCGTTCTCTTGAAAACTTCCCGCGTAAAACGAACGTGCACTTTGTTCAGGTTCTTTCCGAGGACGAAGTCAGGATGCGCGTATGGGAGCGCGGCACGGGCGAAACGTTGGCTTGCGGCACCGGCGCCTGCGCGGTTGGAGTCTCATGCGTTCTGAGCGGGCGTACCAAATCGAACGTGTTGATCCATTTGTTAGGGGGCGACCTACAGATAGAGTGGAATGGTAACGACTCCGTCTACATGACGGGACCGGCGCTTGAAACTTTCTCCGGTACGCTAACACAAGATTTTTTCAAACAACCCCGTAAAATTTTTGCCGCATGATGGTAAAAAAGCTCCTTGAAGATATGATTAAGGAGAATATCGTTACAAATAGTTCGTTTTTTTGATCTTGCTTATCGCAGGATCGGTAACTTATTTTCCATAGAGTGGGTGTTTAATTTATGAAACGCAATGTTCACAAGAGCGGCTTTACGCTTGTCGAGTTGTTGGTTGTAATTGCGATTATCGGTATCTTAATCGGTTTGCTTCTTCCAGCAGTTCAAGCGGCGCGCGAAGCCGCTCGTCGTATGCAATGCACCAACAACATGAAACAGTATGTGTTGGCGATGCAAAATCATCATGACGTGCATAATAATCTTCCTTCTCAAATCGCGTGGGGCGGCGGCGTCCGTATGGATCGTTTGAGCGTCACGTATCAGCTTCTTCCTTATTTCGAACAGGCCGCGTTGAAGTCTCAAATTGACTCTCCTTCCGGTCCTACCGCCACGTGGCTCCCTTCTACAAGTTCTGGAGGACAAGAAGCGTGGGAAATTCGCACTGCGAAAATTGACACGCTTCTTTGCCCGTCGGATCCCCAGGGGGGCGAGCTTGTTCATCTTGGCGGCGCTCACAATCATGACGGTCGTCCGCACAATATTGCGTACTGCATGGCGGACTGCGTCGCGCGCCTCGATAACCAAAACGACAGCCCTTACAAGGCTTCGCTAGACTCAAGCGGACTTAAACGGGTTGCTAATACGCGGGGAACTGGCGACTGCTCTCATCGTTCGATTTTCTTCTATTATGACAACAAAAATATGGCGTTTGTGACCGACGGTACGAGCAATACGATTGTCTGTTCGGAAGTCGTCGCCGGCGAATACAGCAATACCAATATTCGCGGTTCTCAGGTTTACTACGCCGGTTTTGACGCAGGAAACTGGATTTCGAAACCGAGTCTCTGCATGAACATGCGCAACTCCAGCAATCCTAACTCCTATCAGGACGGCGCGACGCTCGTTCAGCATCCTCGTATGGGCAACTGGCTTGACTGCCTCCCCGGCAACAGCGCTTTCACGACGGTTATGCCGCCTAACTCCCCGACCTGCTATAAGTATAACCGGGAAAAGGGCCAAGTTATGCTCCTGCCTCCTTCGAGCTTCCACAGCGGCGGCGTCAACTGCGGTATGCTTGACGGTTCCGTCAGGTTCGTTTCCGATACGGTCGACACCAACGGCCTACCCGATATCAGCACTGGTATTAATCTCACTGGTAAGAGTCCGATTGGAGTCTGGGGCGCGATGGGTTCTCCGAACGGCGGCGAAACGGTTTCCCTTTGATTCATCTGAAACGTGTTAGTTTCCCGCCATCGGGCGTTAAAATCATTCGATGATTCTGGGAGCGCGGCGAAACAAAAAAGTGTGGCGTCGCGCTCTCTTTCTTTCGTTCTCTTGTCCGCTTGAGGGCGTTTAGTTCAATCAGAAGAAAGTATAAAAATGAAAAAATTCCTCCTTTTAGTTGCGTGCGTATTGGCGTCTGTCGCAAGCTTGGGTTGCAAAGATAAATCTCGTCCAGCTGATCTTCCTGAAGATATGAGTCCTTGCTTCGTCACGATTACTCAGGAAGGGAAGCCCCTTGAGGGCGCTTCCGTTAATTTCGAGTACACGACTCCCGTGAAGTATACGACAAGCGGCGTTACCGACGCGAAGGGCGTCGCGCAGATGTGCACTTACGGTTATGGCGGCGCCCAGATTGGAACCGCTAAAGTCGTTGTTACTAAGATGGTCACCGAAGGTTTGGTTGAAGCGACCGACGACGAAGAGGGCTCGATGGGCTCCGACTTCTACGTTGTCGACGCCAAATACGGTTCGGTGGATACCACGGATCTCGAAATCACCGTCGATAGCAAAGAATGTAAGGCGACGTTCGAAGTCGGTCCTGCCGTTCATGATCCCGCTGGGAAACGTTGACCTTCATCGTTGCGAACAGCGTTAGTATAAGATTAGTATAAGAAAAGACGTCCGTCGAGAAAACGGACGTCTTTTTTATTTTATTCTCGATGTTTTGAGAAATTATTCTTCTTCAAAGAGTTCGTCCAGATCTTTTCCTTCGTCTCCAGAGGCGTTGCTCTTATTGAGCTGGGTTCGAACGACGTCGCCGCAAACGGCGAAGAATTCTTTCGTGAGGGTCGATTGGCAGGTAAGCGCGTTGTCTTGGTAGGTCTTGGAGACGAGCGTACGAACATTCTCGGCGTTCGCAAGTTCATCTACGATTTGTTTGACAATCGGAACGACATTCTGGTTGTCTTTTATGAAGATCTTCGCAAGCTTTGCGATTTGGACGTAATCGATCGTTAAGGCGTATTGACTCTTTTCTCTCGTCTTGGAAGCTTCGGCGATTCGCTTGAATTGAGCGTCGGCGTTGTCCGAATCAATCCCTAGGAGGAGGAGCGCGGAGTCTGAACTAACGCCAATTTTGGCAACAAGGTCTTTGTCCGTAGGAAGAGGGAATTGGGGCGTCTTAACAATGTCGGCAAGAGAGAGTTTGAAAGAGGTAACTTGGAATCCTTCGACTTCTTCGCTCGATAAACACTTGGAAATTTTTTCGTCTTTTTTGCCGACCTCTTCGACAAGGCGCTTCACGCCTTCTTTTACGTTTTCAGGATCCGCGCAGTTCGAACCGCAGACGATCGTTAGAGGGTCGTTCGTAATAGCGAACGCTCTATCATAAGAAGGAGTCTTGATTTGGGCGAGAAGGGCCTGTTCAAATAGAGCGGCGACTTTAACGGCTACTTCATGTTCGGCAGGCTTATCGGCCAATGCGTCAAGACCTTGTTTGATATTTTCGTGAATGATAGACGCCACATTGTTGAAATCGAATCCCGTCGCTCTGTATTCTTCGCCTGCTTCAACGCTGACGAGGATCGTATTTGGCGTCGCGGAGATAGCGTTCCAGCGAGTCGATGCGTCCGCCGTCTTCTGAAGGTGTTCGGCGATTTTAGAATCAGGAACGAAAGCGCATTTGAACGTGGAGACAAGCGCGGATTCGGAGGAAACCTCGAGGTTGTATTGCAAAGCCTGAATCGAATTTAGAAGATCGGAAAGGTTCGCGAGAGAATCTTCGACGGACTTGAGTTTGTTTTCATCGTCGTCGGGGATGCTTTCCGCTAATTTCTGACGAGCGAGCGAGGAGACTGCTTCAATAAGTTCTTTCGGAAGGACGCTAAGATTAACGTTGACCGTCAACAAGACGCCGTTATCTTTCTGAATCGAATCGAGGTATTCGTTTTGAGGAATCGCTTGGGTTCTTTCCTTAAAATCCTGTTGAGTGACAACGAAGAAGTCGCCGACAAGAAATCCAGCGTTTGGAATCAGTTCATTGGGAAGTTTGTCGTTCGCAATCTTTTCGACAAGGGACGCAATCGCTGTGTTCAAGGCTTCTTCGTTATTTTTTTCGACGTCTTTGACGGGGAAGAAGAAGAAGGGGAAGACAGTGTTGTCGTCTGTAGCCAGGACGTAGCCGAAGGGGCGCGACGGGTCGAGAACGTCAAAGCAACCGCGCGACTTTGCTAATAAACGGGCGGTTTCGACGAATCCGTTGCACTTCATCGCGTTGGCGATCCTGCCTGCTCCCATAAAGACGGAGTCGACGCTCGGGCAGACGACGGACGCCACGATTTTGGGCGTCGATTCGTCCGCGCGCGTCGTCGTTGCGTTAAGAAGGAAGCAACACGTCGTCAAGAGCGCCGCCATGAGCGCCGACGCTACTCTCTTTTGTAATGAAAGGTTGAAACTCATTCGTTTTCTCCTGTGAAAAGATTGACCTGTCCCTCGCGGTAATCCGTGCGAAAGACCTCCATGATATTTCGTTTTAGAGTGAGTGATAGATTTAGGTTTGATTTCTGAAAAGGATCGCCGTTTCGGAGAATTTCCGTGGCAACCGATCTTGTTTGTTTTCCTGATTTAATGTAGCTTTGATCGATTATTACGGTTAAATGACGGGCGTTATTCCGTTTTGTTACATGAAATTCTTTTAATGTTTTTTTGACATATGTCGCCTTCGAAGGACTGTGTGAACAAAAAGAAGAACTCAACTTCCGAGAAACATGAAATAGAGAGCCAGGAAGAAGAATTTCTTGCAGGAGCTTTAGAACGTCTTCTCGGCGCTCATGTTGACGTTGAGCTGGAACGTTTTGATTTCAAGTCAACGATCCAAGATTTTGCAAAAGAGTGGATGAACGTCGTTCCTTTTGAAATCTTGGGAGTTGAAGAAACCTTAGTTTTTCAAAAAGACGAAAAGGATTTGTTTATTCTCGTTGCCCCCACGACGACGTTCCTCTTGTATTTGGACGCTTACTTGGGGTTGGATATTGAGGAACTCTGTTCGAATGAATCTTTGTGGAGCGAATTTTCGCAAGAATTGAGCGCTCGCGCGGCGATGACGGAAGAGGAACGCACGGCGTTTGAAGTCGCCGCTCCAAGTCTTGGTATTCTTAACTCCTCCTGGGGAAAAGGGGAAGAAAATCGCTTAGACGGGAAGAATGGGGGATGGAAGACGACCTTTACAGAGAATGATTTGGCGAACGTGGCGGGGCTCCTCAACGGCGATATCGCACGGTGGTCAATCTATTCCTTCCAATTGAGGGGACGAACTTTTCATTTTGCCTTAATATCCCCTTTCTTGACTTCCAACGGCGTCGCTAACGGCGATGGAAAGGGACAGGGCGCCCGAACTTTTCAAGATTTGAATGAAATCAAGAAAGACTGCAAAACAAAGGTCTGCATTCGTATTGCCGAAGGGCGAGTTTCAGAAGACGTTCTGCGAAATCTTAAACCAGGGGACGTTTTGACGACAGACGCGCCTGCGGATAAGCTTTTCGAAGCGATAGTCGATGGGAAAGTCGCGTTCTTGGTTAAAGCGGGATTGTTTCAAGGAACTCCCGCCGTGCAGGTTAAGGAGATTCTCGGAGGAGGCGTACAGGGTAAGGATTGAAATCTTTAATTTTCGAGAAAAGACCCTTTACAAAGCGCAGACAGGGTGTAATATATTTACATCCTAAGCAACTCAAATGTTGCAGGTGTTGGCTGAATAGCTCAGTCGGTTAGAGCGACGGCTTCATAAGCCGTAGGTCACAGGTTCAAGTCCAGTTTCAGCCACTAAAGCTAACGTTGACGAGACGTTAGCTTTTTTTATTTTCGGTCTTTTGAGTTCTTCAGACGCACAGAAATATTTCTTGGTTTTCTATTCCTCTCTTTGAACGTCTTGAGGTCTTTTAGTCTTGTGCGTCTTTCGTCGGAGATTGGTTTTGAGACGACTGTTTTGGGAAAAGATCTTTTGGAGGATTGGAAGCGGGCTGGACGAGACGTGGCGTCGGTGCTTTGAGATTTGATTCCAGATTACGGTTTGAAAAAGGGGCGACTATTCAAGGTAGGAATCTAGTAGTCGGCGGATAGCGTTAAGAGCTTGCGTCATTTGAAGATAATTGTTATGATTCCCCAACCGACGGTCTTTGAGGAGGTAATAATGACTATAGAGAGGGAAGAAAACGATTCCCAGGAGAAAGGCTCCCTAAAGTTGAGCGTTGTTTCAACGCCCCTTGTTTTGAATACTACTCTGAATAACGAGGTTCAAGAGAAGGTGGAGAAAGGAGAGGAAGCTGTTTCCAATTTAGAGAACGAAGATGAGAATTTTTCTGAATCTGAATCTGAATCTGAATCTGATTTTGACGACGAAGAATTCTTTTCTAAAAGCTTTTCTCTCAATGCCAAAAGCGAGGAAACAAGCGCGATTGACTCCGCTTTTGCCAGGGGACTTCGCGCGCTTTGTGAAGTTGAAGAGGAGCCGGGGAGGGAGCGTGAAACCGAGACTTCCGAGCTCTCCGACGAGGAGAAGTTCCAACACGACCTTGAGTTGGAACGACGCGAGTCTCTCGATTCATCGATATTGCAGAACGACGCCGATTTTCTATTTGAGGCGGGGGAGAAATATGATTCCAAAGATTGCGCACCCATATTTAACACTTCGTCGTTACCTTTAGAATCGCGGTGTTGGTCTGGACCAAGGGTAAGTCCCGAGTCTATTTTGGAAGCGTTGCTCTTTGTCGGCGATCGAGAAAATAAGCCGTTATTTTTGAAGAATGCATGCGAATTCATTCGTAACGTCTCCGAAATGGAAGCCGTCGAAATTTTGGCTGATTTAAACGAACGGTATTATCGCAATGGAGCTCCTTACAAAATTGTTCCAGAGCAGGGGGGCTACCGCCTTGTCCTTTTGAACAAATATGATCGACTCCTCGAACGCTTTTCAGGAAAAACCAAAGAGTTTCGCCTATCGCAAACCGCGATAGACGTTTTGGCTCTCGTCGCTTACCGACAACCGATTACGCTCGCGGATATTCTTGACGCGCGCCCTAACGCCTCTAGCGTCATAACTCAGCTTGTGAGGCGCGATCTCATTTCCATCGAAAAACATGTGGCAGATAAGAAAAAAGTCCCCGTTTACCGTACGACCGCGCGCTTTTTGAAATTATTTAATCTCAGTTCTTTAGACGAACTTCCTGTTATCGGCGATATTGACTATCGATAAGTTTTTAATTCTTTTTTTGGCATGACCGTTTAATAGATAGCGTTCTCTTTCTTGAAAGCGAGGCGTCGTTTTGCTATAATTACGGAAAATCAGGTCTGTTGGTCTGAGAATGTTGATTGGAACGACGACTTCGTTTTTGGCGTTGTTTTCATCTCCCCTTGAAAGGAATAAAGAATGTTAAGTAAATTGACCCGTCGTGATTTTGTGCGTACAAGCGCTCTTGCCGCCGGCGCCGCGGCGCTTTCTCTGAATATCGATAGTCTTCAAGCTTCCCCCGCAGATGTGGAGCAGCCCTTCCAGACGAAGCTTCATTGCGCCCAAATCGTCGGCGCGATTACCCCCGAGCGTATCGAGGGCCTTGCGAAACTCGGTTATGAAGGCGTTGAGACGACGTTGTGGGATATCGATCCTGAGAAAGCGATCGAAGCGCGTAAGATTTGCGAATCTTTTGGTATGAAGATTCACTCGGTAATGCGCGCTTGGACGAATGTGAACGTTGAAGGGCAAGCCGCCGCAGACGTCGACTCGATGATTCGCGCGTTACGCGCCGCAGCCGCTTACGGCGCTTCCTCCATCCTTCTGGTTCCGTGCCGCACCGGCGTTAAGACTCCCGCTCCTTGGGATTTTAAGATTGATTACAATCCTGAAACTTGCGAAGTTAAAAGCGTCTGCGAGGGAGACAACGCGCCGTTTGCCGACTATATTAAGGCGCAGAATGAAGCGACGATCGCGTCCATTAAATACGTAAAAGAAGCGATTCCCGTCGCGGCTTACGAAGGGGTTACGATCGGTCTTGAAAACGTGTGGAATAACCTCTGGTGCACCCCCGAATTCTTCGGCGCTTTCGTTCGATCGTTCGATAACGTTTGGGTTAAAGCCTATCTCGATTTGGGCAACCATGTGAAGTATGCGAAGACTGAAGATTGGCTTCGCGCTCTTAAGGGAATCACCTGCAAATTGCACATCAAAGATTTCCTCTTTGATAAGAGCAAGCCCAATGGCGGCGACTTCGTTCCGATTGGGAAAGGCTCGATTGACTGGAAGTCGGTTCGCAATGTTATCGAAGAAGTCGAATACAACGGTTTCGTTACCGTCGAGAGCGGCGGTTTCTCCGACGCGGAACATGCGAAAATTTTCGAGAATTTCTTTGCCGGGAAAGATATTCTCGAAGGGGTCTGATTGGTTTAACGCGATCTAGTGATTTACAAACGCGGATAGTGCGTGGAACGCGCGCCCTCTCCGCGTTTCTTTTTGAGAGGGAAAATGATGACGTCTACAGGAAGAATTTATAAGACGCAACTGCGATGCGCTAAAATTGTCTCAAAAATCGAACCAAAGATCATAGAGCAAATTGCCGAAGCCGGATACGACGGAGTCGAATGCACCGATACGAGCCTATCTCTCGCCGAAGCGAGAGAAGCGCGTCGAATCTGCGAACTTAACGGGATTCGAATTCATTCTGTGATGCGCGGAGCGCAGTTTAATAACGCCGAAAGGGTAGAGGCAGATACGGAAGCTTTACGAAACGCGATTCGTGTTGCGGCCGCTTATGGCGCTTCTACGGTTCTTTGCGTTCCTGGATCGGCGCCTGCGCCGAATTTGAAACCCGAAAATTTTCGAATTTCCTTCAATCCTGAAACGCTTGAAGTTACTAGCGTCTGCGAAGGGGATAATACTCCGCATGCAGAGTATATCGCGGCTCAAAATCATGCGACGCGCTGCGCTCAAGAGGGATTGCCAAAAGTTTTGGACGCCGCCGCCTACGAAGGGGTTAGAATTTGCCTTGAGAATGTCTGGAATAACCTTTGGTGTGATCCGGCTCTGCTAAACGCGTTTATTCGTTCTTTTGGATCTCCTTGGGTTGGTTCCTATTTCGATCTCGGGAATTTTGTTAAATATCAACCTACTGAGAACTGGCTTACCGCTCTAGGGAAGGGGATTATTTACAAATTGCATTTCAAAGATTTTCTCGTCGATCATTCTCTTCCCAACTCTGGGACATTTGTTCCCGTTGGTCACGGCTCGAACGACTGGATTAAAATTCGAGGGATTTTAGAGGATCTTGAATACAATGGTTTTGTCACTATTGAATTTGAGGAGAGTGGGAGTACGAAGCTATCCGACAAACAACAAGTCCAGAAATTCCATAATTTCTTTGCCGGAGTCGATATTTTAAAGGGCGTCGAGTGATCTTTTCGATTTAGAGACTGGGATCGGTTGCCCTGCGTCTTTGTTCAACAAACAAAAACCCGTATGTTTGATGAAACATACGGGTTTTAACTTTCATTTACCTCAACCTTTTATCAAATTAAGGTCTTAGTCTTGCAGAGGGATCATTCTTCATGAGTCTGGGGCACTACCCAAACGTCAAGATTGGACTCAATCTCATGACCGAGGTAGATACGAACTTTGTACTGAGCGAGTTCCTTCAAAGGACCTTCGAGACGAACCTGGTCGGTAGAAACCGAGATTCCCTCGTTTTTGAGAGCATGTACGATTTCGTCTGCGCCGATAGAGCCATAGAGGTGACCGTCGGCATTGGCGTTGGCTTCGATGGTGATCTGAGCCTTAGAAATGACGTCGGCGAGATCGTGAAGAGCGGCGAGCTGTTGACGCTGAAGTTCAGCGAGCTGAGCCTTATGCTTTTCAACCATACGACGATGGTGATCGGTCGCAAAAGTCGCAAGCCCCTGGGGAATGAGATAGTTATGAGCGTAACCGGGTTTCACCTCAACCACGTCGCCCTGCTTGCCGAGGGAATCGACAGATTGAATGAGAAGGAGCTGGATTCCACCGTTGGGTCCCTTGGGCAGACGCTTGCCGGTACGATTAGCGTTGCGAGCTTGTTTATTTCTAACTTGCATTGTTATACCTTATTTTTTATGAGTATATCAGTTTTCCAAATGAATTCGATTTATCCGACTCTAATCATCAGAAGGGAATGTCGTCGGCTCCTTCTTGAGGATAGCCGGAATCGCCTCCGCCATACCCCTGAGAAGAGTGCGCCTGTCGCTGCGGTTGAGGCTGACGTCTGTATCCGCCTTGAGGCTGTTGATAACCTCCTTGCTGCTGACTGACGCCGCCGTTAGCATTGTCGCGCGAACCAAGCAAGACGATTCGATCGGCAATGATCTTAACTTTCGAGCGCTTTTGACCGTCTTGTTCCCAGACGTCCTGTTTCAGACGTCCTTCAACAAGAATAGAACTTCCTTTGGTGGTGTAGTCGCGTAAAACTTCAGCGCTACGGTTCCAGACGTCGACGTCGAAGAAGCTCGTCTCTTCGATCCAATTTCCCCCTTGATCTTTACGTCTTTCGTTGACAGCCAATCCGACGGTAGCAACAGAGGCTCCGCTAGGGGTAGAACGAAGCTCGGGATCTCGAGTGAGATTTCCAACTAGGACAACACGATTATAGCTGGCCATACTAAAACGTCCGACAAAAGAAGTTAAAGATGCGAATCAAATTTACTGGAGCGCTATCCGTGTAAAAAGGACGGATAAATCGATTCCTAAACAAGAGGAACTCAGGCGTTTTCAGCCTCTTCCTCGGCGGCGTTATTTTCTTCGGCTTCCGCTTCGTCTTCTTCTTCGTCGTAGACTTCCTGATCGGCGGATTCAGCGCCTTCTTCCTTAGCCTGAACGGGGCCGGTCAAAGCGTGCTGAACGAGCGCTTCTTCGAGACGAGGATCGTGAGCGATGATGAGGAAACGAAGGATGTTTTCGTTAAGACGGAAGAGGCGATTGAGCTCGGCAAGCTTATCCGTGGAAAGACGGAAGTAAGAAAGCCAATAGACGCCGCGACGATGGTGCTTGATAGGATAAGCGAGTTTGCGATCATCCCACAAACGGCTAACGCGAACTACGCCGCCGAGTTGTTCGATGGTTTTAGCGATAAGGCTAGAGACGTCCTCTGGATTACGGGCATAGGCGTCGGAATTCAAAATGAACAAGCCTTCGTAGAAGTTTTCTTTATTCAAGGTATTGCTCCTAAAATTTGGCGGTTTTTGTAACGTCAAAAACCGTTTTCGTCGACATGGACGAGTGTGTTTCGATGAGGCGGATCACACGCGGCCGAAACCTTGGATCCGGTATCGATCGGCGTCTCTCTGGAATCGACTATAAAACGCCGTCGAAAGGTCACGACAATGAAATCGAACATTCAATAGAGGGTAGAACCAAAAACGTTTAAAGTCAAATTACTTCGCCGCGACGTTATATTGGTTCATGCAAGTCTGAATATCGCGCTTTACCCAAAGGGTCAAGGCGTCAGCCGCTCGTTGTATCGCTAGGTCAACCTCGGGGCGTTCGTCTGACCGGAAAGTAGTTAAAACGAAGTCAACGACTTGGTCTTGCGAGGCAGGTCGCCCAATTCCCACGCGGATACGCGGGAAATTCTGAGTTCCTAACTTTGCGACTATGTCTTTGAGACCCTTTTGTCCGCCGCACCCGGCAGATTCGCGTATACGGAGTCGCCCAAGGGGTAAATCGAGGTCGTCGCAAACAACCATTAAGTCGCTAGCAGGGTTTAACTTATAAAAACGAACGGCCTCGGCGACCGACGTTCCGCTCAGGTTCATAAAAGTGGTTGGGAAGAGTAGGAGCACGTTCTGATTTTCCAATCGAACTTCCCAGACTTCGGCATGGAACTGATTTCGCGGCTTGTCAAGAGTTACGCGTTTGACAAGTTCTGAAAGAACCATGCAACCAATATTATGGCGAGTGTCGCGGTACTTACTGCCTGGATTTCCCAGACCTACAATGATTTTGTCCGGTTTCATCTCTGCTTTCGGCATTCTGTTAAAGACGCCTTGGACTGATAACTTCTTCGCGTTACGAGTTAAAAACTCGCAGACTGAAGCCGCCAATGTCTTTAACATAACTATCTTCCGAAATATATGATCAAATTTCTAACGCGGAAGGTTTGATTGAAACTCATTCAGCGTTAGCGAGGATTCGTCATTCCTCTTCTTCATCAGCCTTTTTGCGTCCAATGACTTCGGGTTCTTCGCCTTCGACCGCTTCGGCGGTTTCTTCTTCGACTTCGACCTGTTCGGAGCATTCAACGACAAGGGTTTCCAGATCGGCAAGAATGGTCACGCCTTCAGGAGCCTTAACGTCGGCAAGTTTGATTTGTTGATTGAAACCAAGCTCGTTGATGTGGACGACGAAGGATTCAGGAGCCATCGAAGGTTCAGTTTCGATTTCAACCTTGTGAAGGTGCTGCTTGACGACGCCGCCTTCTTTGAGGCCGGGAGCTTCGCCGCGAAGAACGACCGGGATGGAAAGACGAACATGTTCGTGTTCGCTGACGCGTGTGAAATCGACGTGAAGAACGACGTCGCCCCAAACGTTCCACTGGACTTCCTTGATGAAAGCGCGTTCATTAACGGCTCCGGCAAGGTTCACGAAACGGCTACCGTGACGCAGAGCCGCTTCAATAACTTCAGTCGCGACCGCCAGGTTGACGACTTCCTTCTTGTGTCCATAAAGGACAGCTGGAGTTTTACCGCTTTCACGAAGTCGACGATTACGACGTTTTCCGACCGTTTCGCGACTCTCGACCGACAATGTTAACAATTCGACCATTTATGTTCCTTTGACGGAATTAAAGTTGTGCTACTCGCCATAAAGAGACACTGCGCCCCTCGTACTCCAAGCAGCCTTCTTTTATATGCAAAAAACTCTATCCATTATTGTCTCTGTGAAAATATCGACAAGGGGGGATAATACTAATTTTCTCTAATTAACGACCTTTTTTTTGGCGTTTTTGCTATTCGTTTATTTTAGCCTTTTTCAATAAATTCCTGCCCTAATCGAGCGTACTTAGCAACATGACGCGACATGTCGAATTGGATTATTGTTGCGGTTGTGCGGAAAGCGATATTGTCGAGGGATATTTTGAGGTCAACTTATTAAGCGGCGTAGTGTATTGATCAAGAACGACGCTCTCTTTGTAAGACTTCAATTTGACAGAAAACGCGCCCTTGTTAAAATACTGCTTCACTGAAGACGACTCTCGTCATACGAGAAATTGTCTTGTTTAATGACGAAGTATTATTTTCAGAAAAAATCGTTCAGCTACTTGAAAGAATCTTCTCAATCGCTAGAATAGTTAAAGAAGGATTTTTGGTTTAAAAGTATATTTTTGACTTCAAAAAATTCGGTTTTTACGAATATTTGGGCTTGCGCTAGCCGCCGTAGATTAACAGTTGCGCTCCTAAGCTTCACAGGTCGTCACCCAACAGGAATGCAGATATCCGTTGCAGAGGCTAAAGGTGTTGTTATTTCTACGGCGGTTTTTATTTTGACTTTTTGTCGTCGGTCGATTAAATCGTCGGATCGTTTTTCTCGATATCTTGAAGCATTTTTCTTTCTTGTTCGTTGTGATTCTCAATGCTGAGGCGTTGTTGTAGAACTTAATCTTTTTTTACCGAAGTCGTTTCTTTCATCTTATCCGATATTTCGTTCTCAAGTTTGGAGTTAGCTAGCGTGTCCTCTGCTGTCGGCGATCTTTTCCGTTAGTCGAATCTTTTAACTTGCAACAAAAACTATGCTTATGAGATAGTTGGCAACGTCCTTGCGCATTTCTCGCTTTCTTCTCAGTAATGCTTAAAAAAGTCGTCGCCATTTGTTATAATCGGCTACGTGAAAGGCAGATCGCGCGTTGTTTATATCGCGAGTCTCAGACGTATCTGCCGAGGTCGTGATTTTATCTTATGGAAATATTGGTCGACAGCGTCGTTGTTACGCGTTTGCTACAATGGAGTCGAGATGAAGAGGCTGATTTATTCGTCGTTGCTATCGTTGTTCGCCTTAACGACAGGAAGCTATGTTTATGGGGGAGAGATTATTTCGCCGGGCTCAACTCAAAGCGCGCCCGTCGGAGAGGAGATTCGTTATGATTCTCAATGCGGCGCTTTGCTCTCCAAAGAGTGGGTGGAGGATTTTATAACTCCGCCGCGAGTTTGGCGTCCGTTGCAGATCGTGCATGATTGTGATTTAACCGACATTGCAAGAGTCTATGATTATCGCGACAATTGCGGCTTGGGCGGTTTGGTGGTAAACGTTGGGGGAAGTCCCGAATATATTCGTAGCGACGAAAACTGGAGGCGTTTTGTTCAAGGTGTAAAAAATCTAAAGGACGCCCAGATGCGATGCTGGATATACGACGAATACGGGTATCCAAGCTTGAGCGCGGGGGGAGTTGTTCTGGAAGGCCGCCCTGATCTTATGGCTCTAGAACTTGCATACGATCCCGAACATGATCCTCCGTACTATGTGCGAGATTGTTACGAGCATACTCATTCGAGCAATAACGTTTTTCTTTCAAGACGCTATCCGAATCCTCTGAATCCGGAGGCGACGAAACGTTTTATCGACGTAACGCACCGCCGTTATCGTACAGAGCTTGGTAAAGAGAATCTCTATGATTACGTCGAGGCGTATTTTACAGACGAACCGTCGATGATGGCGGCGAATCTTGGAGAAATCGAAGGGGAGCTGAAATCACGCGTTGCGGATCCGATCGATCCGAACAAGAAGCCCCTTCCGACCGTATCGTGGGCGGACGACGTTGAAGAAAAGTATTTCGAAAAATACGGCGAAAAGCTTTCAAACTCCTTCTCCTCCTTATTCTCTGGCGATTCCTCTGAGGATAAGCGCGTCCGTCGTCAGTTCTGGAGCTTACTTGGAGAGCTTGATAGCGATCGTTATTATGGACAAATCCAGGCGTATTGTCATGAGGATCCCAATGGTTCTGTTGCGTCTGGACACACGCTTCACGAAGAATTTCCTCTGATGCATGTTCCTCTTGACGGTAATAAAATAGAGGTTCTCAAAAAGTTTGACCTACCTGGCCTAGATCTTTTAAATTCCGATCCTCACGCATATTTTTACGGATGCTGGATGGCGACCGCCTTTCCTTGCTCCGCCGCTACTTTTATCGGATCGCGTCGCGTCATGACTGAAGTGAGCGATTTTGGGCAACTTTACTCAGGAGAACGCAAACCTGTCGATCTAAGCTTTATGGAAGGGACTGCGGCATGGCAGGCGGCCTTTGGCGTGACTGAATTTACTCTCTACTATGCAATCGGCAACGCCCCGTATCGCGGTCAGGAGTGTCACCGTAATTTTTGCCGCTTTGTTGGACGTTTAAATAGCGTTTTACGCGACGCGCAGCCTGTGCGTCCTGTCCTTTTGTATTATCCCATCGAAGAGCTTCAAGAGGAGTATAGGCCCGTCGCTCAGAAATGCACAATTGAAACGCAGAGCGAGCGAGCGCGTCAACTTTCGCAGTCTTTTTACGATATCGGAGCGGCTCTTGCGCGCGCGCAAGTCAGTTTTACCGTGATCGATCGTAAAACGCTCAATAGTCTGACGACAAATCCTGAAAATCCAGAAGAATCTGAGAGACTTAAAGGCAAGTTCTCTGGAATAATCTATCCGATTGCTTCCGAGGTTGTGGAATATGAATGGGCAGATCCTAATTTCAAGGAATTTCGAGCGACTGAGGAAGCGCCTCTTGCAACGTGGCAGGATATTGTTAAGACGCTTGGGAGTTCCACTGGCCCGCGTCTAAATCCAACGCCTGATTTTTCTGCTATCGTCGAAGGCGTCTTTGAAAGAGAAGGGCGGCTTATTTTTCTCGTTTCCAATTCATATGGTGATCCTTGGCAGGGCGACTTAATAATGAACGGATTCGACAATGTTGCCTTTGAATCGGACGAATGGGTCTCCGTCAATCCTCATACCGGTCGTATTGAGACCTTCAACGCATCAGATAAAATTGGCGCAGATTTGCCGCCGCGTCAATCTTTGATTTTTATCTCTCCCGTGTTAAAAAATAAAATCGCTTTTTAACCTCCTCCAATAAGGAAGGGCTGTTTCCTGAACTAGCGTCCAAGCGCCTTCTTTTCGGATCGTCAAAAAGTCGGGTTTTCGCCTTGATTTTGACGAAGACGAACACCGAATCATTTCGGTCGGCGAAGAAGTAAGAAGGCTCTTGAGAGAATAGAGAAAAGGATCTCCCGAGAGAAAATTTCAACGCCTAGCGCAGCGATTTTTCGTGACGTTAGGCGTTTTATTTAAAACGGCGTTTAATTCGTCAAATGATCTACAAAGACGGCGTCTATCGTAATAGAAAGCAAACTTTTCGCCAATTTAAGGCTGAAAAAATCCCCGATCCCACCCAACCAAACGGTTAATGTCTGGTAATAACAATAAACGTAAACGATGCGTTTGTACACTGTCGGAGCGTAACAATAAAAGAGACTCTGTCTCCTGCCTTTGCTCTACGGCTTTAAACTTTCCATAAAAGTTTGTGCGACTTACGCAGTCGTCGCGCGACATTCACCCCGTTGGCCACTACTCCAGCTACTCTATTCGATCAAATCTATCTTCCAGTTGGCTTCCTGTATCTTAATATCAAGAAGACGGAGCTCCTTTGACAAGGAGTCGATACGTTTTTGCCAATCGACGACTGAAATCGCCGTCATAATTTTTATTTCAGAGTTTCGCGAACGATATGTCTTTTGATTTGCGACGTCGACGATTTCTTTGTAGGAGTAAATTGAAAGTTGCAGGGCGTCTTTTTGGGCGATAAGTTCCGTGAGCGTCTTCCCGTCGACGACGGTTTGACTGTTGGTGAGGTTGATTCGGGCGATAAGAACGCCTAGTCTCGCGATAGTAGAATCTAATTCGCTTTTTAAAGAATTAGGTTCTTCTTCCGGAGATTCGCCTTCTTGTATAAGAACGTTGCTTTTGAGACGTTTTTTTAATTCTTCTATTTTCCGATTGGCGTCGGCTCTTTCCTGCAAGGCAACCGCTAATTTCATCGATAGCTTCTCCGCTGTCTAATACTCACGAAAAGGAGTTTCCACCATGTTATAGGAAATACTGGCGGCTTGCAAGACTCATAATTCCCGTGAAGAAAAAAGTCGAGGGCTTGCAAGCTTTCGGGTAAAGAGTAGAATGAAGAGCGTTGTAGCGTGACCGGGGGCGAACTGGGTTCGACCGGGCGGGCGAAGCGTGAATTGCGCGTCGAGGTTGATCGGTGGGCCTCGTTAAAAGCCGATTAAAAATTTCAATTGCCAATAACAAAATGGCTTTGGCTGCCTGAGATTAGGCAACCCCGAATATGATTCTTAGCCGAAGAGATGAAGTATTCGGTCGCTAAATTCGGATCGTTTGCCGTCGCGTCGAACACGCGGCGAACTAAATAAAGCTTTCGAATCGTCCTTGAGAAACCGTCGTCGATAAGGGTTCAAAGGGATTAAATACCAAAGAATCGACTACACGCGTAGACGTTCTCGTAGAGACGTCGCGGGACGCGGGTTCAATTCCCGCCGCCTCCACTTTTTCCCTTTATTTGGTTTTAGTCTTGTTTACTCTAAGGGATTGCGCTTTGTTGAGTTAGCGTTCTTGGGCAGATTTGTTTTGTCCTTTTCTTCGCTCTTTAGCTATGCTGCTTTTCTTTTGAGCTTTTTGTTCTTTGAGCGGGTCAGAACTTTTTTGTAAGTTGGATCCCTTTTATGTTGATTTCATCGGTTCAAATGCGCCTTGATTCTTTAAAGAGGCGGCTTTGCGTTATGGGTGAAGAAAGAAGACGTCTATGAAAATTTATGTCGGAAACTTGGCTTACAGCACGTCGGAAGAGACGTTGCGTAAGACTTTTGAAACGTTTGGAGTCGTTTCGGACGCCAAAATCGTTGTTGATCGGGAAACGAATCGTTCCAAAGGATTTGGCTTCGTCACGATGCCTAACGACGCCGAAGCGGAAAAAGCGATCAACGAACTCGATAATACGGAACTCGATCGACGCGTTTTGCACGTTAATCAGGCGCGGTCGACCGAATCTCATGCCCCTCGTCGCTCGTTTCGGGGCGAAAGGGGCCCGCGAAGATTTGAATCTTGATTAAGTCGCTGATGGAAAACAAGCGCGTTTAACTCTCGGTTAGGCGCGCTTGTTTCGTTTAAAGTCGGCTCTTGCAGTCTTTTCTTTTGTTTGATAATATACGTTGGCGTGTTTATACGCTTTTTAGCGTTTGCGAAAGAAAAAGAGTTTTTACCCATTGAGGTTCCGATGCGTGGGTTTTTACATAAAATAGGCGATTACGTTGTGTATCTTATCGTTCGAGTCGTCGTTTGCGTCGTTCAATGCTTTTCGCTGGACGCGTGCCAGCAAGCGTCAGAGTGTATGGCTTTTCTATTTAACGACGTACTATGCGTTCGAAAACGCTTAGTGGACGATAATTTACGCCATGCATTCCCCGAGAAAACCAAGCGTGAACGACGCGCGCTTGCTAGAAAAATGTGGGCGCACCTATTTCTTATGGTTGCGGAGGTCGCGCACGCGCCTCGGGAACTTCATGGGATTAATTGGTTTCGGCACGTGACTATCGAGAATGGGCGATCTTTTTTCAAAGCCCTTCAGGAAGATCGTCCCATCATTCTGATTACCGGACATTTTGGAAATTTTGAAATAGGCGGATTCTTGCTCGGTTTATTGGGGTATCCGACCTTTTCTGTCGCGCGTAAACTTGATAATCCCTATTTGGATCGTTTTATCAGCGATTTTCGTGGAAGAACGGGTCAATTTATTATAGATAAGAACACGGGGTACGAGGACGTTGTGTCAGTAATGGAGCAAAGGGGGATTATGGCTTTTCTGGCTGATCAATCGGCAGGGAAGAAGGGCGCATGGGTGAAATTTTTCGGTAGACCTGCGTCTGCGTATAAGGCGATGGCGCTGATGAGCTTACAGTATGACGCCCCCATCTTCGTGTGCTATGCGACGCGAAGAGATAATAAGCCGTTGAATTTTACGATGCGCATGGTGGAAGCGCTTGATCCTCGAGCGCTCCCACCGGAGATACAAACGGTTCAACAAATAACTCAGTGGCATGTTTCAAAGCTTGAAGAACAAGTTAGACTTGCCCCGGATCAATACTGGTGGTTGCATAATCGTTGGAAGACCTACGGTAAGAAATTTGCGCCCGACTGGGTCTTAACTCATTGAATGAGAAATCGAGAAAAATCTAAAAAATCCTCTTGCGAGTTTACCCTTTTATAGTAGATTTAATGTGTTGCGAGAAGGTTGTTCTCGCCATGCCCTGATAGCTCAGTTGGTAGAGCAAGCGGCTGTTAACCGCTGGGTTCAAGGTTCGAGTCCTTGTTGGGGCGCTTTTAGCTTTTTTTGCCCTGATAGCTCAGTTGGTAGAGCAAGCGGCTGTTAACCGCTGGGTCCAAGGTTCGAGTCCTTGTTGGGGCGCTTTTAGTTTTTTTGCCCTGATAGCTCAGTTGGTAGAGCAAGCGGCTGTTAACCGCTGGGTC
>JBJEXI010000018.1:0-3413 GCA_051885615.1 Thermoguttaceae bacterium | reverse complement strand
CAAGGTTCGAGTCCTTGTTGGGGCGCTTACCCTCCTTATGCGAGGGTTTATTTTTTTCTTGCTCCTTACTTTCTGGAGGGAACCGGTGTCGTCTTGGATAAAACGTTTTTTAAGTTGGACAACAGGCGTTCTTCTTTTGGTTCTTATCGGCTACCTCTTTTGGGGAACAGACAGCGGAGACGATAGTTCTTCCTCTAACGGCGCGCATGATGAATTAAGGCTTGTATCGACGGCGCCTAGTATTACGGAAATTCTCTGTGCATTGGGATTAACTGAGCGGATTGTCGGTATTTCCAATTACTGCCATTATCCCCCTGAAATTGAGGACTTGCCGCGAATAGGCAGTCTCTATGAATTCGATACAGAGAGGATAATCGAACTGAAACCGGATTGCGTCGTTCTCTTAGCTGAGAACGAGATTTTGGCAAAAAGTTTGAGCGAGTTGGGAATTCCTTATGTATGTGTCGAGCATTCGTCATTGAAAGGGGTTTTAGACTCTTTTATCATTCTTGGAAAAAAAGCGAGCGACTTTGAGAAGGATGACGGAATATTGGAACGCGCTCAGACGCAACGAAACCATATGTTGGAAGAATTTGAGTTTATTCGAGAAAAAACGGCGAATATGGAGAAGAGAAGAACTCTAATTTCTATTTTTCGCGAACTTCATAAGGAAGGGCTGGGAGAAATATATGTTGCAGGCGATAATCCCTACTTTAACGAGTTATTGGAGATTGCAGGCGGGGTGAATGTCGCTCAAGAATTGGAAGGAATAGCTCCTATTGTTACGGCTGAAGGCGTGATTGAATTGAATCCTGAGGTCATTATTGACATGCGTCCGCCGGAGAAGATCGCTACCGATTATGGACTTAAAGAAAAAGAAACGCGCGCCGACTGGGATTCTTTAAAGACTGGAGTCGACGCGGTTCGGTTGAATCAAGTCTATCCGATTTGGGACGACTATGCGAGTTGTCCGGGGCCGAGAAGTATTTACTTTGCTAGATGGTTGGCGGACGTCATTCACGAACACGACGTCGCCAATTAGCGTTACCGAGTCAGGTGGATTTTAGAACGATCCAATCTCCAAGCTTTGGACAGATTTGGGCGATGGTAAAAAGAAGCCGAGCCTTGCGCGGGATAACTAGCTCAGGCTCCCTCTTTTCACACTTTTTGAGAATCTTTTGGGCAAGATACTTAGGATCAATCTTACCAACTTTGACTCCGCCGCCCGGCATGAGCGCCGAATCAGGAATACCGTCGGCGTTTTTAAGGGGATATAGTCGAGGATTGTCGCGTTTAACGGGACCAGGACACACGAGCAACACGTGAACGCCGTCAGGCTTGGCTTCTAAACGCAATTGCTGCGAAAACGCGGCTACCGCATGTTTCGTTACTGGATAAGCTCCAACCCAGCGCGCCGCGCTTTTCGCTGCGAGAGAGCCAATATTAACCACATGCCCTTTGCGTTCTACTAAGTGAGTGTAAGCCGCCTGCGTGCAGGCGATCGTTCCCATTACGTTGAGATTCCACAAATCTTGGAATTCTTTTAAAGGGGTTTTCATAAGATAACCCCGATGAGTTCGACCTGCGGCGTTGACAAGAACGTCGAGTCCCCCGTAGTGATTTACAGTTTCATCGACGATTCTTTGCGCGTCAGTAGCGTTGGTGACGTCGGCGACGAGGGGAAGGACTTCGTGGTTCCGGGCTTTCATTTCTTGAGCAGTTTTTTCAACGTCGGCGGCCTCCAAGCCAACGATGGCGAGTTTTGCGCCAGCAGCGGCGAAGGTTTCGGCGACGACGCGTCCAAGTCCGTTTGAACCACCTGTTACTAAAACGACTTTATCTTGCCAATAACTCATTGTCTTCTTTGTTAAATCTGTTGTGTGAGCTTAGCGACGCGACCAATAAAACGTCGTCAATTCGATTATAATCTAAAACGATTACTCTACAACGAGGCGCTTTATCAATAAAAAACGACGCAAATCCTAGAATTTGCGTCGCTATAGGCTGAATTGAGTTTTACAAGAATCAGCACCAACCGCGAACTTTCATAGCGTCGGCAACGCGCTTAATCGCGACGAGATAAGCGGCCTCACGAAGACTGGTTTTCTTCTCAACGCTCATTTCGTAAACGGCTTTGAACGCGTTCGTCATTTTCTGGTCAAGACGCTTTTGAACTTCGTCAAGTTCCCAGTAGTAGTTCTGAGCGTTCTGGCACTGTTCGAAGTACGAAACGGTGACGCCGCCGGCGTTGGCGAGGTAGTCGGGAATGACGTGAACTCCATTAGCGTCAAGAATCTTGTCAGCTTCGGGGGTGGTAGGACCATTAGCGAGTTCGCAAACGATCTGCGCCTTGATATTGCCGGCATTCTCTTCGGTGATCGTGTTTTCGAGGGCTGCGGGGAAGAGGACGGTGACGTCGAGAGCAAGAAGTTCTTCGTTGGTAATGGGCTGAGCGCCGGGGAAACCAGCCAAGGAACCATTCTTGATTTTGTATTCGACGAGTTCTTTCGCGTCGATTCCGTTAGGATTGTAAGCTCCGCTCTTAGAATCTGTCGCGGCAACGACTTTCATGCCGAGGAGCTCTTCGGAGAGAGTAGCGGCGAACTGACCGGCGTTACCAAAGCCCTGGATCGCGCAAGTCTTGCCCTTGAGGTCGATTCCATAAGCCTTTGCACATTCGCGAGTGGTGTAGACGCCGCCGCGAGCGGTCGCGTCGCCGCGGCCCTGAGATCCGCCGATGCAAAGCGGTTTACCGGTGATGACGCCGGGATGACACTCTTGCTGAATCTTTTCGAATTCGTCCATCATCCAAGCCATAATCTGGCCGTTGGTGTAAACGTCCGGAGCCGGAACGTCTTTGGTGATGCCGATGACAGGAGCGATAGCGCGGATATAAGCGCGAGCCAAACGTTCCTTCTCTGTGTCGGAAAGAGATTTAGGATCACAAATGATACCGCCTTTGCCGCCGCCGAGAGGAATATCAACAACAGAGGTCTTCCAGGTCATCCAGCAGGCAAGAGCGCGAACTGTGTCGATAGTTTCCGTCGGGAACCAACGAATACCGCCCTTTGCAGGACCGCGAGCGGTATTGTATTGAACGCGGAAACCCTGGAAAACTTTCGTCGTTCCATCGTCCATCTTCACGGGCAGGGTGACCCAAACTTCACGCTGAGGGGCGCTCAAGAGAGCAGTCGTGGCGGCGTCAAGATTAAGAGCTTCAGCAGCTTTAGCGATACGAGCTTTCGCGATGGCAAAGGGATTACGTTCCGCTACCATAATAAATCTCCTTCATTGGAATGTGTGTGGGGCGCAGCTTATTCTAGCTAGCTTTGAGATTAAAATTTTTAATCTCAGTCCTAAACATGATATAGCGCGGTTTCTTTTTTACAAGTATGAAGTAAAAAAAAATAAAA
>JBJEXI010000017.1:0-21470 GCA_051885615.1 Thermoguttaceae bacterium | reverse complement strand
CGCCTTCCGTCGTCGCTTCAAAACGGCGTCGCGATCTTCTAGCTCTTCTTTATACTCTCGTCTATCCAACGCTCTTAACATGGGGGTACTTTGTTTTAGGCAAAGGGCTCGATCCTTCAACATCGCGACTCTGCTATACCGCAGGGAAAACGTTGCAATTCGCTTTCCCCGCGCTCTATGTCGCTTTCGCGCTCAAAGAACGTTGGTTTATTCGGCGCTTCAATACGCGCGGGCTCTTCGTCGGCGGCTTATTCGGCGTTGCGGTCGGACTCGTCATCTTTTTAGGGGGGCGTCATTTCATGACGTCTCCCGGCGTCTTCGCGGACCTTGTGGAAAGAACCGGCGTTGAGTTTCAGGAACGACTGACAAGTTTTGGACTTGAATCAAACGCTCTTTTTACGGTCGTTTTTCTCTTCTATTCTTTCTGTCATTCAGGTTTAGAGGAGTATTACTGGCGATGGTTTGCGTTTAGGAGTCTCGAAAAGAGGTTTAATTGGCTTACGTCTGCGTTGACGGCGAATATCGCTTTCGTTTTTCATCACGTCGTTATTCTTGGCGTCTATTTTGGATACGATTCCTTCGTGACCTGGTTATTCTCGTTGAGTATCGGCTTCGGCGGATTCGTATGGCAGCTTATTTATAAGAAGACCGATTCGATCTATGGCGCGTGGTTGAGTCATGCTCTTATTGACGCGGGGATTTTTGGTCTAGGATTCTATATGCTTCCGTAAGGGAAGCAGAACGCCATAACGACGGGAAAAGAGGTTCTTTATGACGAACGTTTCTGACGAGGGATACGACTCGAAATTTGCCGAATTGCGCGCTCGACAGGGAATAATGACGCGATTAACGCCATTTTTAGAGGTCGCGTTGATTTTCGCCGTTTTTGTCGCGTATGGAGCTTGGCCAACACCCGACGTCAACGAGCAGTATTACGTCGGTAAGGCGATCCACTTTTGGAATCACGATTGGCTCGGAAACGATCCTTTCCTTAATACGCCTGATTCGCACTGGCTCTTTTATGCGACGTTCGGTCTTTTTTCCTTTCTCTTCTCTCAAAACGTCATGGTTTGGGTGGGACGCGTTCTCGTTTGGTTGGCGACGGCCTGCGCGTGGCGTCGTCTCAGTCGCGTTCTGGCGCCGATTCCCTTCTTCTCCGTTTTAACCGCTATCGGATTTGCGTTTTATTTGGAGTCTTTTCACCTTGCGGGGGAATGGATAATAGGGGGAGTCGAGGGGAAGAGTTTTGCGTTCCCTCTGGTTTTTTGGGGGGCGTCGTACTTTTTTGAGGGAAAGTACAATCGCGGTTGGATTCTGATGGGAATGGGGGCGGCGTTTCACGCGCTTGTTGGCGGTTGGGCTGTTTTGGCGTGCCTTCTATCGTGGGCGTTGGAACAACTTTTCAATCGTCGTTTACGCGGAACGAAGACCTTTTTTAAGAACTTGACGCGGATGGTTCCCGGTCTCGTGATCGGGGGACTCGTTTCGCTTCTAGGCGTCGTTCCCGCTCTTCGTTTAGATCAGGGGGCGACCCGTGAAATCATCGCCGAGTCGCGTCGGATTTACGTTTACGAACGATTGTCGCACCATCTTGTGGCGTCGTCCCTTCCATGGACCTTTCTTGGTCGTTTTTCGTGTCTCGTTTTGGCGTTCGCGCTCGTCGCGGTATTGGGGGCGCTCCTTACGAGAAGTTGGCGCGCCGATCATGACGCCGAGGCGTTGGCGGCGACTTCCGTCGAAAGAGAACGTTTTTTCAGACTCAACGCTTTCGTATGCGCCGCGTGCCTCTTTGCCGCGTTTGGCGCAACCGTCGACTGGGGATCAAAATGGCTCGCCGAATCGGGGAGAATCGCCGATTATCATGTAGCCGCCGGTATTTTGAGATATTATTGGTATAGACTCTCCGACTGGGCCGTTCCTTTTGGTTTGGTCTTCGGCGTCGCGCGTCTTGCTAAGTTCTTTTTCGACGTTCTTTTGAAGAAGATCGACGAGAAGCGTCGTGCGGGAGACGGAACGCGTCTTCTTTACGACGCGACCGCTAGCGGCGCTTTAACGCTATTAGGCGTTCTCGCGGCGTATTGGGGATTCCGGTTCGTCTTTTATCGTCATGCGGTCGCCGTAGCGAAGGCGACTGCGGTGGACGCGCTCCTGCCGCTTCCTAAACCGACGGAGGGACTCTCTTTTATCGCGACCGTCGTTTTTCTCGGCGCGTTTTTACTTCTAGTTCTGATCGGGCGCTGGATTTTCAAAGCGCGGCTTTTAGCAAAAAACGACGCTAACGCTCAACGCGTTCCGTCGACGCCTCTCCTAACCGCTTTCATTCTTTGGATCGCGATTATCGGGTTCGTCGGTCCTATGTGGAGACTGGCCTATTATGTCGACATGCGCGGCGTCAAGGTAATACCGCGTAGCGCGCCGCCGAAAGAATCGATCGCCGACGGTTGGATCGACGCGTGCGAGTGGGCGCGCGACAATACGCCTCAAGAAGCGGTCTTTCTAGTTCCTAGAGGATGCGAGTCTTTCAAATGGCACGCGCATCGCGCCGAGGCGGGAAATTGGAAGGAAATTCCGCAAGACGCAAAGTCGATCGTCAAATGGAATCGAAAGATGGAACATTTCTACGCCAACCCCGGCGAGGCCAAGGATTCGCCGACGAGGTGGAATCAGGCGCTGAACGTCGTTTTCATTAACAAAGGGTTGGAACGGGTTCTCAAAGAAAGCGAACGCTACGGCTACCAGTACGCCGTCGTCGAGACGCCGCCCTATACGATCTTTTCGGTTCCCGAGGCCGCGCGTCGATGGCAAATTTTTATCGACAGTTGTTGCGTTTACTCCAATCCGCAATTTGTCGTCTTGAAACTGCATGATCTTCCTTCTAAGGAGAAGGAGGCGTCTGCGAAGGAATGACGACGCATAAAGGCGCGTCCCATGAGAAAAAATAAAAGCGTCCTCTTGCGGAGAACGCTTTTTTTATGCCATGTCGTTGATACAAAGAGTTTTAAACTAATTGAGTCGTATTATTAGCCATGTCGAAGAACGCGTCGGTTGACCGCCGACGTCAACGCTCTTGCGGCATGAAGAAGCGAGCGAAGTCGACTTTTTCCAGCGCTAGCAAGCGAATTTTCTTGTCTAGTCCTCCCGCGTATCCTGTTAAAGAGCCGTTTGCGCCTACGACTCGGTGGCAGGGAATAATGATCGAAATCTCGTTATGTCCTATCGCTCCGCCGACCGCTTGCGCCGACGTCCGATCGACGCCTAGCTCCGTTTTTAACCGACGCGCGATTTCGCCGTACGTCGTTGTCTCTCCGTAGGGAATGCGCAGGAGAAGTTTCCAAACGGCGAGTTGAAAAACGGAGCCTTGCGGGCGCAGGGGAGGGGTGAAGTCTGGTTTCTCGCCTTTGAAGTAGACGTCGAGCCAGCGGATGGTTTCGGAGAGAATCGGCGTTTTGCGTTTCGCATAGTTTTCCGGCAGAGAATGCGCATAAAATCTTTCGCCTTCAAACCATAGACCGACTAATCCGAAATCGTCAGCAGCTATTCGAATAACTCCCAGGGGCGAGACGTAATCCCAGACGAAGGCCGTCGGGGAGAGCGTCATAGAGGACGGCTGAATCCTTCCCATTTAACGTTCCATCCTTCGGGGAATCCTGGCGCAGAATCTCCGGATTTAGGAAGGGGAGCGCCTCCTTCCGTTTCAGCAAATCCAACGCACATTCCAGCGACGGCATGGAGAAGTCCGCCGTTTCCTGGAAGATAGGGGCCGGGGCCTCCGTTTCTCCCAGGGCCGCCAAGATTTACGCCGAGCTCGTTAAAGACGTTCTTGCTTGAGTTAGTAAAGAGCGCCTCAATCGCGAGGTCGGGACGTCCTAATCTTGCGCCTTCCATCGCCGCCATGGGGTAATCCCACCCCCACGTGCGATCCCATTGCCATTCTTTAAGGACGCGTTCTAGGGTTCGCTCCGCTGTCGCTTTGTCGACAAATTTCGTCGGGGGGACGACTCCGTAAATACCAACAAGGTCGGGATGTTCCCAATTCCAGTTTTCAAACGTGTCAAGCCACTCGGGAGAACGAACATAGACGCCGTCTTGTTGAGGGAGCGGCGCGAGATCTTCGACGATTTCCGCCCATAGAGGGTTGAGGTCTTTACCGAGGCGTTCTCGCCATTGATTCGCCTTGTCGAGTCCCCAGCGCCAATACTCCAGGTCGTAAAGGTCGTCGCGAGTGTATCCGACTTCGCTTGGCGGCATTGCGGGGTCAAGGTGGTAGACGCCTTGGTCGTCTTTGGTAGCGAAATCAGCCATGTGGACGGCGGAGCCTTCGACGATATCCGCCCACTTATCGAGAGTTTCGCGCGTGGGGGAACGCAGGTAATCCATCTCGGCAAAATAGATCGGATGAGGCTGTTTCCACAGAAGCGCAAGATTGCCGTCCCAAGGGGCGGTGCGTCCGTCGGGCGCGACCTCTTTTTGCCATTTATACCCTTGGTAATCGAGTTGTTCGGCTAATAACTTAGCGCCGTCTTTGATTTTATCGAAGATTCGAACCGACTTTTGCGCATATTCGACGCGATTCCAACTCCACCAGTGAATCATGTGCCACCAGACCATTTCCATGTGGAAACGACCGCTCCAAGGACAAATGGCGAGGAGTCCGGACTCCGAACATGGCCAGCTTCCTGTCGCGTTGACGCCCATGAGAAATTGCGAGAGAACGATGCGACGTTCCAGCTCGAACCAGCGCGGATCGGAACTTTCAGAAAGATCGATCGCCGCGCCGGAGTTCCAATATTTTTCCCATCGCGCGCGTGATTGTGATTCAATATCGGAGAAAGCGGCGTGAGGAGAGGATACGAGGGAGTCGTCGCAAGGTCTTTCCGAATAATCTCCGCCGTCAAAGGAGATTGTCAACTCGAGAGAATCGTTACCGGCGGCGTCGACATGAATCGACGAGTTTTCTTCGGACGTCGCGACCTTTCCTCCAACGGCGTCCACGCGGATCGCGTATGAATAATCGCCGACGACGCCTTCGTTATATTCGTTTTTGAGATCCCGTTTTAAAATAACGGACGAAACGTTTTCCGGAAGATTTGACGGGGTTGTGAACGAATAAGGCGTCTGAGGCGCGGAGTCGCTAAAATTGCCGATCCATGGCCCGTTCGTAAGATCTGGATAGGGGACTGAAATCGCGATCGACAGATCCCCCGAGGCAAGAAGCGTGGAATTCACTTTAATCGCGACGGTCGAATCGAGTTCTACGTCGTCGCCGATACATGTCGTAACTTCGACTTTTTCTCCATTGACGACGAAGGACGTTTGGTGAATTCCCGTCCATGGATCGAGCGTTCGTTCGTACTGCGACGCGGAGTTAGCGTCAAGCGCTTTTCCATCCGAACCTACGAATTGAACTCGCGCAAGATTCATCTGACTCGGCGTCTGACGATGCCACTCGTAGAGATCCATCTTGTCGCTCGGCCAGGAATCCTTCCCTTTTAGTCGTCCTTGCCAATACGTTCCGGTAAGCGTAACGTCTTTCCACGTTCGAGCGCTCGGAAGGGGAGTTGAGTACCAGCCCCAATGGGAAAGGACGTCCCCTTTAAAGGTCTGGAGCCCTGTTCCGTCAACGTTAAAACAAAGATTGCCGTTTCCCACGGGCAGAAGGAGCGTTGGGTCTTCCGTCTTAACGACGTGACGCGCCACGATCTCCCGTCGATTTAGAGGTTTCGTCAGTTCCGCCGCAACGGATACGACGTTTGCCGCCAATAAGGCTCCCGTCATGAGGAGAAAGAAGAGCGCTAAACGCCGCCGTCTCTTTGGGAGAGAAATGATTCTTAGTTGTTTCATTATCTTGTTGATTTAGTCGCTAGGGTTGATCTTTTTCGAAGTGGCGAGGGCGATGCAGCGTCCCTCCGTTCCTACTGCGTTGTAAAAATGGTAAACGACGCCGTTGTGCTTAACGACCCACGGCTTATGCGCAAAGGTTTGATCGAAAGGCTCCGAGGGCTCGACAAGGTGCGGTCCTTCCCATTTTCGCCAGCTTTTGAGATCGCGCGATACCGCAAAGGTCTCAAATGCGTTCGGCTTCCAGAAGGCGCCAAAATAAAACATCACCCAAAGATCGCCGATTTTGACAACTTGCGGATCTCCAGAAATTCCCGAATGATTGTCGATCACCGGTTGCGTTCCATAACGTTTCCAATGTTTCATGTCGCGAGAAACGGCGATTCCGATTCTCTCGATCGAACTTCCCGTTGCAATCGACTTTCCGTTGTAGAAGCAGACAAAGGGATAACCGAGCGTTTCGTTGCGATCCCAAATGACGGACGTCTTGTACATCGTCGTTTTTTCAAAGTCGCGAGCGTCGGGATCGTCGGGCGTCATGATCGGATCTTCAAGACGGGTCCACTCTTTGGCGGAGGTAGGATCAGACGTGTAGGCGAGCCCTATTTTTAAGGGATCCGGTTCATAACCTTTTCCTGCGCCGCCAATATACGTAAACCAATATTTTCCCTCGAAGGGACGAATTTCGTAACTCCCACCCCATTCATGATCGACAAGCGCCGCCGAAGGCGAACATTGCCAGGCGTCCCAGCCTTTTTCTCGAAATGGCGCGACCGTTCCGCAAGTGGTCCAGTGAAGAAGATCTGGACTTTTCGCAAGTCGCGCGACGTAGCCCGTGCCGCGAAGAAAACGAAGGTATATCATATACCAGACGTCGCTGACGCGGAAAATATTGGGAGAGTCGACTGGATCGCCGTCTTCTTGGGGAAGAACGATTCCGTATTTATACGGGGTTTTAATCTCTTCGTAGATCGCCTTCATTTCATCGTCGGTCACGTCGGAAGGCGTTGAGAGATCCGCCTCGAGCGGATTGTCGTTTTCTGCGGCTAATAGCGCGGAGGAGGGGATCTTAACAGAAGGGAGCGCGGTTAAGAGACCCAACGAGGCTATGCCTCGGAGGAAGTTGCGTCGCGAGTTGATTGGGAGATTCTTTTCCATTTGTTTTTCTTCTAGAATAGGGGAATGGAAGGATGGTCATTGACTTGATTATCAAGATTTAGAAACAGACGTCAAGAAAAAACAAGCCGCGCGAAATGTGCGCGCGGCTTGTTTAAAGGAAAGACAATTCCTTATCTATACTTCACTTAGTTTTTGGTGCGAAGGGAAGGCGTCTTCGACTGCTGACGCTGAAGGAGCCAGTAGAGGAACGGCGCGCAAATGAAGATGGAGCTGTAAGTACCGACGATCACGCCGACGAGCATTGCGAAGGCGAAGGTATGAATTCCCGCGCCGCCGAAGCAGTACAGAACGAGGACGGAGAAGAGGGTCGTGCACGAGGTGAGCAGCGTACGAGTCAAGCATTGATTCGTCGCTTTGTTGATGATCTCCTTCGTCAACGCTTCTGATTTGCCGCGAACTTCGCGCATACGGTCGAAGAGAACGATCGTGTCGTTCAAGGAGTAACCGATGAGCGTGAGGAACGCCGCGACGGTGGAAAGACCAATCTTAAACTGGATGATTCCAAGGAAGGCGAGGAAGGAGGCAAGCCAGTAGCTCAACGCAACCAGACCCAGAGTGAAGCAAACATCGTGTATCAAACCGACGACTGCGGAGAGACCGAAGACCGCGCGACGGAATCTGAACCAGAGGTAAGCGATGATTCCAACAAGGCTTCCCAAGATCGCGAGAATACCTTGAACGCGCGCGTAACCCGCGACGGAAGAACCGACGGTGTTGGACGCTTCAAAAACGGATTGTTCGGAGACAGCCGCCTGAGCCTTCTGAGCAGCTTCCGTGACAGCGGCGACGTCGGAGGAGTGAAAAATCACGTTCCAGTCGGTCGACGCGGCGTCCGAACCTGACTGATACGCTTCATTGGTAACGTCGAAGGTCAAATCGGAATCTTCTCCAAGAACGTCGGAGAAGTAACCGTCGACGACTTCGCGACCAAGAGCAGGATTCGTTTTGACGGCGACGGAGATCTGAGATTCAGGAGTCGTCGCGCCGGTAGGAATGACCTCGGCAACTTCGCCGACCGTGTACTCCATAGTGTAACGACGAAGCTTGTCCGTGAATTTTTCCTTGAGCATCTGTTCGACTTGAAGACGGAACTCGTCAGCCTGCATATCGGTCGGGCACGAAGCGCTGATCGTATAGCACGTCTCGGGCTTGACTTCATTGCCGTCGCGATCCTTCGTCAAAGAGAGTTCGCTGACGGAGAGGTCGGGAAGTTCGCTGAGGTTGGAACGGATCTCGGAAATCTGGACGGGCTCGGTGAAGACGGTCTGGATTTCCACGCCGCCGACAAAGTCGACGTCAAAGATTCCTTTACCGCGCGCGCAGACGGCGACGAGGCCAATGACAATAATCGCGATCGAAATCTTGTAGAACTTCTTAGCATAGGTGAAGAAGTCGAAATTCGGAGCTTTAAAGGGCTTCAAACCTGGAATGATGGGATTGACGCAGTTCTTGGTGAGCCAACCCGCCTTTTCGCAGGACTGGAAGATGATGCGGCAGACGTACGTCGCCGTGAACATGCTGAAAAGAACGCCGAGGAAAAGGGTGACGGCGAAGCTCCTGATCTGTTCGGAACCGACGAGGTAAAGGATGCCGGCGGTGAGCATTGTCGTGACGTTCGAGTCGACAATAGCCGACAACGCGCGCTGATAACCGTTGCGAATCGCCATGCGGAGAGTCGCGCCGCCCTGAAGTTCTTCACGAATACGCTCGAAAATAAGGATGTTGGCGTCGACGGCCATACCGACGGTTAAGACGAGACCGGCAAGACCGGGAAGCGTGAACGCGGCGCGAATCGCGATCATCGAGGCGAGGATGAGCACGAGGTTAAGGAAGACCGCGAAAGCGGCGACGAGACCGCCATAACCATAGTAAGCGATCATGAAGAGGAGGACTAGGACGCCGCCCCAAAGAAGCGCGTTCTTACCCTTGGCGATCGTGTCGGCGCCGAGCGTCGGACCTGTGACCATCTTCGTGACAGGCTTGGAGGATAACGTCGCAGGCAGAACGCCGGCGTGCATGACGGCGATCAAGTCGCTGACTTCTCCTTCGATACGCTTACGAGACTCGGGGGAGAGGTCGTCGCCGAAGGTGATTTGTCCGCGATCGCTAATTGTGCTCTGAATGTTAGGAGCGTTGAAAAGTCTGTTGTTGAAGACGACTCCAAGTTGACGCCCCTGGTTGCGACCGGAACCGGCCTTGTAACGTTCGGTGAGACGCTGCATATTCTTGGCGCCTTCGGGACGCATCGAGAAAACGACTTCAGGCTCACCCATTGAGCCAAAGCTTTGCTGGACGTATTCAATATGATTACCGTTGACGTCGTAACCTTCGGCAAGTTCAAGAACGAGAACGTCGTAGAGGGGGACGGAATCCGTGCCGATTTCGTCTTCCCTCGGCTTATACTGGCTCGGACGGACGACGCAATCTTGACGAATGACGTTCGTTTGAGTCGGATCGACAGGAAGCCACGTAGCCCCGACCACGACGCCGTCTCCTAGAGAAACGTCGTCAAGCTTTAAGCTTTGTTCGTGTTCATATTCGGGACGACGAGCCTCTTCGATGATTCTCTTTTCGCCTGCGTCGGTGGAAGCGGTCGAAGCGAGAATACGGAACTTCAATTGACCCGTGTCGTTGATGACGCGTTCCAGACGAGCGACTTCAGCGTCGTCCGCCTCAGGGATCGTGATTTTGATTTCGGTATTGGCGCCAAGCTCTTGAATCGCGATTTCACGCACGCCGCTGGGGTTGATGCGCTTCATAATCGCTTCCTTGAGCCCGTTCATGTCCTCGTTGGTAACGACGTCGTGCCCTGATTCTTTGTTAGGAGAAACCGAGTAAACGAGGATAGAGCCGCCGCGCAGATCGACGCCAAGGTTGACTCGGTGTTCAAGGAGTCCCTTAACGGAGGAGATCGTGGCGCCTAGCAGGCAGAAGCAGATAACGAAATACCCAAAAGCGTTTTCGGGCATACGGAATTTTGCGGAGCAAGCGCGCGAAAAGAAGAAGGAGACGACGCAGAGGAGCACGAACAAGCCGAAAACCATAATTCGCTGCGTCATAGCGCCGTCTTTAACTTCAGCAACCGTTGTTTCGGAAGCGACGGGGACTTGCGCAGGTTCCGATTCGGACGCGACTTCTTCTTGCGGTTGAACGGCGTCGTCGACGGATGAAACATCGGAAGGCGCCGATTCTTCGACGGCGTCCGCTTCGGGGACGGCAGCGTTATCGGTCGCGACGGCGGCTGCTTCTGCAACTGGTTCGTCTTGCGCGTAAGTCGCCGTCGACGATAAGCCGACGCCGAGCGCTAACAACGTGACAAGGCCTAAGAACATAGACCTCAGCGAAAGTTTTTCGTTAGTCATTTGGGTCAAAATAGCTATGAGTTACACGTGTTTTCCCGACGCGTTCTTGTGCGACCGATCCGCGTGCGAACGGACGCGGGAAAACCGCGTCAATCGGGTTAAAAAATTGCAACGCGCCGAGTCCGGCTCGGCGTATTGGTTGTGAATATCTGTTACGACTGATCGAAAAGAATTATTTTTTCGATTTGTCCTTTTCCTTGTCTTTTTTAGCCGCTTCCTTATTGAAAACGTAATAAACTGAAGAAATCGCGAAGTGAACCTTAACGTTATTGCTATCGTCGACTCTCAAAACGACCTCTCCCGCTTGACGATCGACCGAATAAACCGTCCCGATAACGCCGCCCGTCGTGAGGACGCGATCGTTGACCTTTATCGAATCGAGAAGCTTCTGCATCTGTTTGTCGCGCGATTTTGCCGGCAAAATGAAGATGAAGAAAAGCGCAATCAAAACGACAAAAATCATAAGAACCGCCTGGAAGGGCCCGCTTCCGGCAGGCGCAGCCGTTGGCTCCGCATCCATGAAGAGCGACGCCGCAACGGCGTTCAACAACAAGACGTTCATAGTCTCCCTTTCTGCAAACAGACGTCGAAACGAGCGTTAAATCTTTCGCGACGCCATACTTCGATCATAGGCGGCGTCAGCAGACGCCTAGAATCCGCTTTTTCTCGAACTTAAACCATAATCATACTATTAAAACGCTTTAGATTCAAGGGCCCAAGGGGCAATTATGCCCGTTTTTCTTAATATATAAGGTTTTTTTTCGATTTAGTTTTGAACAAATCTTCGTTTTTAACTTTTTCACGAATCTGCGTTATATGGCGTCTCGCACTGAATTGACGTTGCGTCAAAGTTCCTTTTTGGTTAATTTTCTCCCATAAGACGCGGCTTTGACGTTTGCGCCTACACATGCGAAATGTCCATTATTACATCTGGAGCGCCATTTTGAATCATTACGACCTTTTATCTTTCGATTCCTCCTACGTTCAAGAGGAGGAGGAGCTCGTCTGTCGTTGGGCTGACGAGCGCGATTATGAAGACGTCCTCAATATTGAACGCGAAGCTTTTGAATTTCCCTGGTCTCGTCGAGAATTTGAATTTCTTCTTAAATTGGATCGTTGCGGGGCTATTGTGGCGCTTCGTGGAGGTCGTGTGGTTGGATATCTAGTGTATGAATTGCGAAAGACGTCGATACGCTTGCTGAATTGCGCCGTAGCGAAATCGGAACGTCGATCCGGCGTCGGCGCCTTTCTCCTAGAAGAACTCGCCGACCGTTGTGGAACCGTTCGCGATGAAATCATCTGTCTTGTGCGCGAAAGAAACGTCGCGGCTCAACTCTTCCTGCGCAACGTCGGTTTTCGCGCCCAGTGGATCAAACGCGGATATTACGCCGAAGCGGAGGAGGACGCTTATCGCATGTCGTGGCGTTTCAAAGACAGTTTGGAAATGCGCAAAGCGTCATGAGACACGTAAACTTTTGACGTAATAAAAGGCGTCTTTTAAAGGCGCCTTTTTTTTTGTCGTTGGTCGGTTGGACTTAGTTTTTCATTTAATAACGTGGAAAATAATAACGAGGAAAACTCTCTTAGGACAAAAAAACGACGCGCGAGGGCGTCGATTTTCATTCTTAATACTTCTTTTGGCTTCCGTCTTTTCACGATCAGAAGAAGGAGCCGGCTCGGAGTCGAGGCGGACCGGAGCGCAATTCCGCTCGCGGTTTCTGCGTCGACGTTGCGATAGAGCTTTCCTGACGGACGTTGACGTCTGTCCTTGAAGAGGATAGCGCCGACGCTTTGTTCTGTGCAGACGTCGCGTTCTGCGCCTGCTGGACGCCTTGCGATTGGGGAATTGAAGCTTGAGACGGTTGTTGGTTTCTCGCAAACGCCGGAACTTCAAATTGAGCCGAGGTAACTCCGGAACCTTTCCAGTCCTGCCTTGACGCGCTTGTCGCAGCGCTTTCATAACCGACTGCGGCGATCTGTGAGTTTTCGCTTTGGTTCCCCTCTATGGCGCTTTGACGAACTTTTTCAACGGCGGGAGGCGTAATCCAGTTTAAATCGTCCTTTGCAACTTTCTGTTGCTCGGCAGAAGTCGAACCGTTTCTAAACGTGGCGGCGGATCCGAAACCAAGATTTGAGTTAGAATCCGTCGACGTTGGAGCGGCGGGAGGAGTCGAAGGTTCTTTCTCGTTCTCCGTTGCGTCGTTTGGGAGGTAGATCGTTCCGTCTTCCTCTTCGGGGGAGTTGATTGTCGACTGCGCCGCAGTGGTTTGAACAGGCGTCGTTTGTAGGGCGTTGGAGTTTTGCGACGTCGCCGTATCATTCGTCTGCGAAGGTGCGTTCGACGCCTGTAAGAACTCGTCTGATTCCGACGGAGATTGAGATTTTTTCTGCGCTTGCGCCGCTATTTGCGCTTCGACAGAACTCGCTCGGCGCGCGACAAGGGCGTCCGTTGGATTTAATTTGCGCGCCGTCTCTATTTGTTCTTTCGCGTCCGCGAGATCCCCCGCGCGTTCGGAGAGCGTTCCGAGTTTGTAAAAAGCGCGATAATCGTCAGGAGCCGCGCTTGCGACCTGTTTGAGGACGTCGTAGGCTTCGGAGTCTTTTTGTTGCGCTTCCAGCAGATAGGCGATTTCAAGTTGAGGTTCTATCGACGTAGGATTCCTATCGCGCCAAGCCTCTAGCGTTCTCAATGCGCCTTCAGAATCGCCGCGCGCCTCCGCAGACGTCGCTAGTCCGCGATAACAACAAACGATCGTTTCCGGTTTGGGATTATGCTCAAGAGCCGTCCAGTATGAATCTTCCGCTTGAGCGAGGTAGGTCGTATCCCCCGTTGCCGCTGCTTTTCGCTGGTAGGCAGAGGCAAGATTGTAATAGGTCTCGGCTGATTCCGGATTTTCATTGAGAGATTCTTGAAAGTACGCTATGGCGTCGTCGTAACGCCCCGCTGTGAAGGATTGGACGCCTTGAGCGTTTCGCACGGAGGCGGAACTCCCGCTTGAAGCGCAACCTGCTCCCGAGACGACTGCGGCTGAAGCAAGCGCTATAATCGCCGCGCCGACTTTCCATGACGGAGAAGAGACCGCTCTATCTGTTCGGGCCTTGCCCTTCGCGCTCGAAAGGAACGCAATTTGGAAAGACATCGTTAAATCCTTTTAACTGTTACGAGCAATTGAACCTTTATAAATTGCGGAATTGCCTGAGTCTACCCATCCCGCGCGCCAATTCCTTTCGACGCTTCCGACGGGATTGTCGGTCTTTGAATCGGTCTCGTTGAACCGACGACTCTTACTCCACGTACCCGGCTTTCGCATGTTAAATTATTCTGAAATTTATTGCAAGCGCGTTTCTATGCAAAGCTCCTTTAATCGCAAGGGACTCCTCTTCTTCCGAGTTCTTCTGTATAATGAACGACGTTTATAGCGGACGATGGCGAGCCCAACCGGAACCGTGAAGTTGCATTATACAAATGAGAGTGACGGACGTTATGTTTGATAAAATATTTCGCAATTTTCTCTTGACGACTTTTTTTCTAGTTGGCGCGTGGAATGGTTGGGGGGACTTGGAGACGGAAAACGCCTACGCCTCCAACATCAAATTGAAAGAAAACGCGCCTTTCCAAAAAGGGAGTAACAGCGCAGTCCAGACAAATCTTTCGGTCGCTTCTACTGAAAGCAACGACGGCTCTTTACCGCCATCCGAATATGAGCCCGCGACGTTAAACGAACGCTCCAAGAGCGCCGAAAATTGGTTAGACGAGTCTCTCGGTCCCGAAATCAAAAAATTGGCTCTCCAAATCGCGAAAGAGAGGCGAGCAAACTGGCCAAAGTTTTCTCCCGTTGACGAAACTAAAATGAAGAGTCTGGGAATTAGAAAGATCGAATCGGGACGCGTTTCGTTGTATACCGATATGCCTAAATCGACCGACGTCGACGTATTACCCAAGGCTCTCGACTCTATGATCCCGCTTTTATGCGATTTTTTCCACGTCGACGCTTCAGCGTACGAAGATTGGCGCGTTCAGGCGTTCCTTATGCACGATTTCAACGCGTTCATTCGACTTGGCGTTTTAGACGGGCCGCCGCTTTTTCTGCATGGCTATTCCGATCGAGATAGAATTTTTGCGAAAGATCACGGGGAATCATACTATAACCGCTTTTTGTTGGCGCATGAATTGGTTCATACGTTCATGCATGATTTATTTGGAGATTTGAGACCGCGGTGGTTTTCGGAGGGGGCGGCGGAATACTTAGCGTTGCATAAGTTTGCATCGAATGGAAATTTGCAGATTGCGCTAATTCCAGAGGCGGAGGAGGATACGCCGGGATTTGCGCGTTTACGAATCGTGAAAGAAGCGATTCAAAAGAATCAAGCTCCGACGCTTCTCGATATATTGAGATTTGAGCCGCGCGATTTCGTAAACGATACGACGTACGCTTGGAGCTGGGCTCTGGTTATGTTCCTCTACAACTCGCCAAAGTATTCGGCAATAGCGGAACTCCTTCCATATTGGATGATAACGGCAGATCCAAATCGTCTTTTTGTCGACGCCATTGGCGAACGTTGGGAGGAATTTGAGAACGACTGGGCTGCTTTTTTATACGACCTAGATTACGGCTATGACTTCGAAAGTTCAACGATCGTCACGTCGGGGGAAATACAGAGCGGCGAATCTCTAGATTTTGAAAAAGGCGTCGTTGTCGAAGTCGATCCTACGAAGGGATGGCAAGGGACGGCCATTGAGCTAGAGAAGGGAAAGAATTATAAACTGACGGTCGGCGGACGCTTTGATTTTTATCTACCAATTGCCGATCGAGTTATGAAATTCGAAGGAACCGGCGCCTCGGTTCAATATTACAACGACTGTCCGGTTGGTCGAGTTCAAGCGGTTGTTGTTCCAACGCCCCAGAATAAAACGTTTGAGGAAACGTATGGCTTTGCGAAGATCGGAGAAGAGTCAAAGACGCCTTTTTACATGTTGGACAGAAAGAGGAGAACGCGATTCGAGACGGAAGGATTGGAAAAGGGGACGAATCGTCAAGTAGCGGAAGATAGTCGCGCAAAGGCGAATCAAGACCGCAACCAAGGAGGGGCCGCAAGGTTTACTGTGTATGACGCTTGCTATCCATGGAATCGCCATGAAGATTTTTTCTTGAAGAGTCTGACGTTGGAGGCGGAGGTTGGCGGAGAGCTTTTTCTCAGGGTAAATTCACCTTCCCGATTTCGTCAGCGAAACGGAGGCGTAGTGAAAGTTCAGATTAAGAGCGTTGAATGAATCTTGGGGGTTGTGATTTTTGTAAATGAACCCCTTGAAAACAAGGGAAAACAAAGTAATATTAATAATTCAATGGATCAATATCCATGTCGAGGCTCATAATCGCCAGACATTGGATTCATGTATGTAAAAACATAGTGAGGATGAAAATGCGTCGTCTCTTAATTGCCGGCAATTGGAAGATGAATTTGAAGCTCGACTCCGCGAAAGCTCTCGCTCAGGGTCTCAAGGAAGCCGCCGCTGGCGTTAGCGAAGTTGATATCGCTGTTTGCCCCTCTCCCCTTTATGTTCAGCCTGTCGCTGAAATCCTCAAGGGTTCGAACATTGGCGTTGGCGCTCAGAACGCTTATTTTGAAAAGGCTGGCGCTTTCACCGGCGAAATTGAAATGGCGATGCTCACCGACGTCGGTTGCCAATACGTTATCCTTGGTCATAGCGAACGCCGCCACATCATCGGCGAATCCAGCGAACTGATCAATCTTAAAGTTCGCGCCGCTCTCGCCGCCGGTCTCATCCCCATCGTCTGCATCGGCGAACTCCTCAAAGAACGTGAAGCGGGCGTCACGAACGAAGTCAACCGTCGTCAGCTCGACGGCTCCTTCTCCGGCGTCTCCGCTGAAGATATGAAGAAGTGCGTTATCGCGTACGAACCGGTTTGGGCGATCGGCACTGGTAAAGTCGCCACCCCTGATCAGGCGCAGGAAGTTCACGCCGACGTTCGCGCGTGGATTACCGAACGCTATGGCAAGGAAGTCGCCGACGTCGTTCGTATTCAGTACGGCGGAAGCGTCAAGGGATCCAACGCTAAGGAAATCCTTAGCAAGCCTGACGTTGACGGCGCTCTCGTTGGCGGCGCTTCTCTGAAAGTCGACGCCTTCATGGAAATCATCAACAACGTTCGTTGAGAACGACAAAGGTTTTGACGCGCGACGTCTTTACAGGCGTCGCTCGTTTAAATATTTACTGTTTCATTTAATCCGCAAACTGAGCTGCGGGTCATCAGCTCTCGGACGTAATTTCCGAGGTACGGAGTTTTGAAATATGTTAAGCGCCATCCTCCAGTCGCTCCTTTTCATCTTCATGGTCATCCTCTCCCTCTTCCTGATCCTCATTATTTTACTTCAAAGGGGCAAGGGAGGCGGACTCGTGGGCGCCTTTGGCGGCATGGGGGGTAGCAGCATGTTTGGAACTAAAACTAGCGACGTTTTTCTCAAGATTACTATCTGGACGACTGTCGTTTGGTTTGTGACGTGTTTCGGCGGTCGCTATATTTTGAGCATGAAGAGCGGAAATTCTCTCGCCGATCGCGCGTCTGAAAACGCTTTAACGACGCCAGCGCCGACAACAGGAAGCGATCTCCCGGCTCTTCCGAACGCCGAGCCTTCTTCGACCGGAGGCGACGCTCCTGCCGCTGAAGGAACCGAACAAGCCGCTCCCGATACAGAAACAAAAGACGCGGAATAGTCTCCTTGCGCGCTTACTAGACGAATTCATCACAAGACAACGCTATGTTAGTAAGTATGACAGGATTTGGGTCGTGTACGACCCAAGGGGATGATTACGTAATCTCCACGGAAATCAAGGCCGTCAATAACCGCTTTCTGAAGACTTCTATTAAGTTGCCGGAAGGCTTTAGCGGGCTAGAGGCGAAGATTGACGAATTGCTTCACGATAAGATAGCTAGAGGCTCCGTTAATTTTAATCTTAAAGTGATTCGTCAATCAGACTCGCTTGATTTTGAAATCAATTTTCCGACTTTGCGAAGATATATTTCGGAAGTATTTCGGTTTGAGCGAGAAAATCAGGATTTGCCCTCGTTAAGAGGACAGAGTTCCGTGACGGATTTCTTGCGTCTCCCTGGAGTTATTCAGGATAAAGCGCGTTCAGACGACGCAAATCTATCCGAACTTTTGTGGAATAGAATTGCCGAGAATGTTCGGACGTCGTTGAAAGAATTACAGACAATGCGCGAAGTCGAAGGCGCGTCCACTCAGAAATATTTGGCTCAAAATATTTCCGAGTTGAGGGTGATGATTGAAGAAATTAAGCGGATTGCACCTTCTGTAGTTGAAAATTATCGCGTTAAATTGACCGAACGCGTTGCTAGCGCCTTGGAGGGCGCTTCGGTGGATCTTGATCCTTCCGCTTTGATAAGAGAAGTGGCGATTTATGCCGACCGTGTAGATATTTCGGAAGAAATCGCGCGATTCATTTCGCATTTGTCTCAGTTTAGCAATACGATGGAATGCGAAAAAGTGTGCGGTAAGAAGCTAGATTTTCTCACCCAAGAGATGTTTCGCGAGACGAATACAATTGGTTCGAAGGCGAATTCGCAAAAAGTTCTTCGTTTGGTCGTCGAGATGAAATCTGTCATCGAACGCGTTCGAGAAATGGTTCAAAACGTAGAATAGAGTGGATTAAGAGTGGCTCTTGAGGAATCTTCTAACAATGTCGACGGTCAGAAGAGGGGAAAAGTCATAATAATTTCCGGACCTTCTGGCGTGGGGAAGGGGACGCTCGTTAAAAAACTTCTTAACGAATCTCCCTTTCCGATTGTTTTGAGCGTTTCAGCGACGACTCGAACTCCTAGACCCGGGGAAGTGAACGGTCGCGAATATTGGTTTATTTCAAGGGAAGAATTTCTGGAAAAACGCGCTAATGGTGAATTCCTTGAGTCTTTCGAAGTCTATGAAGGAGGGGCTCTCTACGGAACTCTGCGCGAGACTGTGGAGTCTCAAATTCGTCAAGGAAAATGGGTCTTGCTTGAAATTGACGTCAAAGGCGCTCTTAGCGTGATGAAAGAGTTGCCTGAGTCGTTGTCATTTTTTATCCTGCCGCCGAGCATTGGGGCGTTAAAAGAAAGGCTTCTCAATCGAGGAACCGAGAACGGCGAGGATTTAGCAATAAGACTTGAACAGGCCGAGAAAGAAATATCCTATAAAAAATTTTATAAAGAATGCATAGTTAACGACAACCTCGACAAGGCTTTTGGAGAGTTGGTCGAAGCGCTTGCTTCTTACAACTAAAGATGTGAAATCTGATCTTGTAAAGATCGGGTCAGAGGAGTTATAGATGATAGAAGAACTTAAAGATGAAAATCTGATTAAAAAGGCCGGAGGGCGTTTCCGACTTACTTCGTTGATTCAGAAAAGACTCGCGCATCTCAACCGCGGCGCCGTCCCCTTTGCAGAAGATCCTACTGGTAAGGAGGACAAGCTTCAAATAGTTGTTCGTGAGATCTTGGAAGACAAGATTAGTTTGGATTTAGATGGAAACCTGGCGATTAACTCTCAGACTAAGGCGGGAACGGGCGACTCCGCATCCTTTGAGAACCTTATCTCTTCTGATAACGGTACGACTGGGTGGTCTTCCAATTCGATCTGAGTTCAAAAAAATGTCGACGTTTTTTTGCAAATTCTAAAAAAACGGTGATAACTATTTAGGGACGACTGACGGAAATGGGTAAAGAGAAAAGCGTTTTGCTAGGGGTTAGCGGCGGGATAGCGGCTTTTAAAGCGGCGACCCTCACGAGCCTTCTTGTCAAAGCTGGAGTTGAGGTTTCCGTAGTTATGACTGAAGCCGCGACTCAGTTAGTCGCCCCTAAAACGTTTGAGGCGTTGAGCGGATACCCCGTTTTTACCTCGATGTGGGATCCGAGATTTATTCACCCCCATATAGAACTTTCCCGCCATGCGAACCTATTCTGCATAGCCCCAGCGACGGCGAACGTAATAGGCAAAGTCGCCAATGGAATAGCCGACGATCTTCTTACGTCTGTTTACTTGGCTTTCTCCGGTAAAATAATTATTGCGCCCGCAATGAATTCGGTGATGTGGTCGAAACCAAGCGTTCAGCGAAATTGCAAACAACTCCTCGAAGACGGCGTAATCCTTGTTGGGCCGACGACAGGGAGGCTTAGTTGCGGAGAATCTGGCCTAGGAAGAATGGTTGAGGCCGAGAAGATTTTCGAGACGATAATGTCCGAATTGGATAGGGCATAGTTTTTTTTTCTATTTTGAAAACTTTCTAAATTTTTTCAAATCTGTCTTGCGTCATTTTGCAGAGCCTGTATAATTGGTTGGACGTTGCAAATTACCGACAACGAAGTGTCTGGATCGCGCCGCTAACTTCTCTTAAAAGTTATGCGCAGCAAAGTGAATGCATCTGGATACTTGGTTAAATAATTCCCCTTCTTGGGTAGATGCAAAGTCGGCGACTGCGGCGTTTGTGTCACATAAAATGCTTAGAGCTAGTGATCTGACGGTAAATCCCTGGAATGTGCGGGGCGTCAGATAAGATATTTGTCAACTGAGGTAACGGAGAGTAAAGTGTCAACTCCAGAAAATGTTATTCGTATTAGAATGGAAGCGTATGATCACGTCGCGTTGGATCAAAGCGCTATGGAAATTGTTGAAACTGCTAAGCGAACCGGCTCTATGGTTCATGGTCCGATTCCGGTTCCAACTCGAATTGAAAGATACACTGTTCTGTCCAGTCCTCATGTCGATAAGAAAGCTCGTCAGCAATTCGAGATCAGAACTCATAAGCGCATTATTGACCTTGTTCAAGCGACAGCTAAGACTATTGAAGCTCTTAATAAACTTAGTCTGCCCGCTGGCGTTGATATTCGTATCAAAGCCTCGAATGGAACTCGTTGACAAGGTGATTTGAATACCGTATCGGCCTTCACGAAAATAAATCGGGCCGCAATGCGGGGAAAACTGTCTGAAAAGACGAAGGAAAAATAGACATGAGTATCGGTTTACTTGGTCAGAAACTCGGTATGAGTCAGCTCTACACAGAACAGGGAGAAGTGATTCCTGTTACCGTAATTAAAGCGGGACCGTGCGACGTTTTGCAGGTTAAAACCGTTGAACGTGACGGATACGAGGCTGTTCAGCTTGGTTTTAAAGATAAGCGCGCTTCGCTCGCTGGCAAGTGCGAAAGAGGACATGTTGCGAAAATCGACAGCAAGCGCCAAGCGAAAGGTCTTGCTCTCGCTCCTAAAGCTGGGTGCAATCCTAAGTCCTTTATTCGTGAATTCCGCGTTTCTGTTGAGGGCGTCGAGGTTGGTCAGCAGTTTAACGTCGAAGTCTTCAACGACGTTATCGCCGTCGACGTAACCGCTAATAGCAAGGGTCGCGGCTACGCTGGCGTTATGAAGCGTCATAACTTCAGCGGGCAAAGAATGACGCACGGCGTTAAGAAGTGCCATCGTCACCTTGGCGGTACGGGGTGCAGCTCCTATCCTAGCCGTGTTCTTAAGGGTAAGCGAATGGCTGGTCATTACGGAAACGCGCGTTGCACCGTTCGTAATCAGAAGGTCGTCGTTGTCGATAAAGAAAACAACCTGTTAGTGATCCGCGGCGCCGTTCCCGGCCCGACTGGCGCTTACGTCTCGATTCGTCCAACGAATAAATTGCCGGCTCCGAAGCACAATAAGTGGCGACTTGCCTAATTATTACGCGTATGCGCGGCGCTTAACCACAAAAAAATAATAAGGCTTATGGATAAAAGATGGCAAATTTAAATATACTTGACAAGACAGGCGCGAAGGTTGGCGATTTCGAGATCGACCTCGATGCTCTCGCGGACGCGCTCGACCCCGACGTCACGCTCGTGTCGGTGATGCTCGCGAACAACGAGGTGGGCACGATCCAGCCGCTGCGCGACGTGGTCGCCGTCGTCCGCGATCGCGCCCCGGACGCGCTCGTCCACACCGATGCCGTGCAGGCGTTCTCGTGGCTCGACGTCGCCATGCTCGCGGCCGACGCAGACCTCGTCTCGATGTCCGCGCACAAGTTCGGCGGGCCGAAGGG
>JBJEXI010000016.1:0-21545 GCA_051885615.1 Thermoguttaceae bacterium | reverse complement strand
CCTCCACGCAAGGCGTTTGGGGATGCATGGCGACCCCGCAAGGCGGCGAGACCACGACACTCTGATTGGCTGAAAGTTTAATTCTCAAATTAATTCTCAAACAACTGATTTCGCCTGCGCGATATAGAGCGTTTCCAAACGCGCGCCGCAGGCTTTTTTTATGCGAAGGTTTTGACAAATGAAGACTCTCGTTTATACTCTATTAAGTCTTTGTCTCCTAGGAACGTTTTTCGGTTGCGGCGATAAAGCGATCAAGACGGAAGGCGTCTCGGGCACAATTTCGATCGACGGCGAACCGACGGCTGACGTGAACGTCTATTTCATCCCGGCGGATTCGGCAGGATCGAGCGGGTACGCGAAGACGGACGAGAATGGGGTTTACAAGCTCCAGACTCTTGCCGGCGCGGGTAACGCGGGGACGACGCCTGGCAAGTATCTCGTGAAATTCGATTATCGTATCGCGGTTCAGAACGGCACGATGATTGTGGACGGCGAAGAGAAACCGACGTTTGACAGCGTCCGCGCGATTGAAGATAAGTGGTGCGATGAACGGACGTCCGGCGTTGAGGTCGAGGTCGTACCCGGCTCAAACACCTTTGATTTTGATTTGACTTCGCGCTGAAACGCGCCTTTTCTGTTTTTACCGACGTCGTTGTTAATGGCGTCGGTTTTTTTATTGTCTGAAGGAACCTTTAGATTATAAAATTATAAAGAGTCTCTAGGCTTTTATGATTATTAAACTCCAGTGTTTTTAGAACTTATTGATGTGTATGGCTTTTTTTGGAATTTTTCTACTTGCAATCTTTGAGAATCGTGCTAAAAAGACCACATATTTGTAACAATAATACAATTCACACACTATTCAGGATTCGAAAGATGAAATTAAAATTTCAAAAGGGTTTTACCCTGGTAGAACTTTTGGTCGTCATCGCGATCATCGGTATTCTTATTGGATTGCTTTTACCTGCGGTTCAAGCAGCGCGTGAAGCGGCGCGTCGTATGCAATGCACGAATAACCTAAAGCAACTTGGTCTTGCTGTTCACAACTTTGCGGATCAAAACAACCGCATTCCGAACCAAGGGGAGGATCTGTTTTGGTCCGGCGCGTACAAGCGTAATGGAACGAGCGAACGTATCGACGTTGTAGACGTTTATTCCGCCCACATGCTTCTTCTTCCCTTTATTGAACAAAACGCGCTTTTCCAGCAGATTACCGGGTATTGTCAAAACGCGGCGAATACGACGCCTTACGTTTGGGATCAGGGGAATGGAACGATGAATATTCCATCCACCAGCAATGGTTATACAATGTATGACGGCGTGAAGAATCCGACGACGACTTCGGTTTCGCCGTTCCTTTGTCCTTCGGACGGGAATAGCGTGACTTCGAAGTCCGACAGTTACCAGGGTTGTACGAACTACGGTTGCAATCGCGGCGATTTCATGATCGGTTGGGACTGGGGCGAAAACCGCAACAAGCGCGGCGTCTTCTTCAATTACCTCAAGGGCGGTCGCATGGGACTCGAAGGAATCACGGACGGCACGTCGAACACGCTCCTCTTTGCGGAGATCCTTGCGTCCAGAGCTTCCGGCGACAACATGGTGAAGTCGACGATCGCGGCTGCGGCGATTCACGGTCAGCCCGTTTCTGCGTGCTTGGCGATGCGTGGAACCAACGGGATGATGAACGGCAACGACAACTGGAGTAGCAAAGGCCGCCGTTGGTGCGACGCCCGCGCGGGCTACTCGAACTTCCACGCGTGCGTTCCGCCTAACAGCCCGAGCTGCTACGGTTCGAATAAAGGTCGTAACGATAATAACACGGCGTTATGCGTTTCCGCGTCGAGTAATCATAGCGGCGGCGTGAACGCGTGCATGGCGGACGGTTCGGTTCGTTTTATCTCCGAAACGATCGACTGCGGCGACGTCAACCATGTTCTCGGTTATCCGAACTGGACCGGCGAAGGTCATCAGTGGACCGGTCCCTCCACGCAAGGCGTTTGGGGATGCATGGCGACCCCGCAAGGCGGCGAGACCACTACCCTTTGATAGGCTAAGCTAGTCTCCTAAATACAGGTTTCGCCTGCGCGAACAAATTTTTAAAGTGCGCGCAGGCATTTTTTATGCGAACGAGATAGTCGTGAAGCGTCTCTGAACGCTCCCCAATTTAGTGATCTTTATACTTGCGCGTCCTTCTCCTCTAAGAATCTTGAAAAGTTTCGTCTTTTTCTGTTTTGAAAAATTGCCATTTGATAATTTTTCGAAATTAGGCTTATTTTAATGGATATCCCAAAATCACTTTGTGAAGTAAAGGAGAACACAATTAAAAAATTTGATTAATTGTATGTTTTTAAGCCTCTTGCAACTTGAAAGTCTAACGCTCTAAGATAATAATAACAAAAGGATATTATCCTTATTTGATTTTGCCCTGGTTTTAATATTTTTTTCAGGGTTCATCTTAGTTTTATCTGGAGCGTATTATGAGACGTCTGCGTTTAAAAGGTTTTACTCTCGTAGAACTTTTGGTCGTCATCGCGATCATTGGTATTCTTATCGGATTGCTTTTGCCAGCAGTACAGGCGGCGCGCGAAGCAGCGCGACGTATGCAGTGCACGAATAACTTAAAGCAGTTTGGGCTTGCGGTTCACAACTTTGTGGATCAAAATAACCGCATCCCGAACCAAGGGGAGGATGAGTTCTGGTCCGGCGCGTACAAGCGCAATGGAACGAGCGAACGAATCGACGTTGTCGACGTCTACTCCGCGCACATGCTTCTTCTTCCTTTCATCGAACAGAACGCGCTTTTCCAGCAGATCACCGGATACTGCCAGAAAGCGGCGAATACGAATCCTTACGTCTGGGATGCGGGCGCTGGAACGTCGAATATTCCTCTTCCGTGGAATAGTAACGACATGTACGACGGTCAACGCAATCCCACCGAAACGATGATTCCTTCTTTCTTGTGTCCTTCGGACGGGAATAGCGTGACGTCGAAGTCGGATGGTTATCAAGGCTGCACGAACTACGGTTGCAACCGCGGCGATTTCATGATCGGCGGCAAGTGGGGGGAGAACCGCAATCGCCGCGGCGTTTTCTTCTCGTTTGACGTGGGCGGTCGCATGGGTCTTGAAGGTATTACGGACGGGACGTCGAACACGCTCCTCTTTGCCGAGATTCTTGCGTCCAAACCTACTGGCGACAACATGGTGAAGTCGACGATTGCGGGAGCGGCGATTCACGGTCAGCCTGTTTCTGCGTGTTTGGCGATGCGCGGGACCGACGGGATGATGAACGGCAACGACAACTGGAATAGCAAAGGCCGCCGCTGGGCGGACTGCCGCGCGGGCTACACGAACTTCCACGCGTGCGTTCCGCCTAACAGCCCGAGTTGCTACGGTTCGAACTACGGTCGCAACGAATGGACGACGGCAATGTGCGTTTCCGCGTCGAGTAATCATAGCGGCGGCGTGAACGCGTGCATGGCGGACGGTTCGGTGCGCTTCATCTCCGAAACGATCGACTGCGGCGACGTCAACCACGTTCTTGGTTATCCGAACTGGAACGGCGAAGGTCACCAGTGGACCGGTCCCTCTACGCAAGGCGTTTGGGGCTCCATGGCGACCCCTCAAGGCGCAGAAACAGTGTCGATGTAATTTGGCGATTTAATTTCACTTTTCATCGCGTCTGCGTAGCGAATCGTTTTGAAACCCGCGGCGCAGGCGCCTTTTTTTACAATGAGGTTCAGTCACAATGAAGAATCTTTTTTATTCACTCTTGGCGTTCTGCCTTTTGGGAACGTTTGTCGGATGCGGCGAAAAAGCGATCAAAACGGAAGGGGTCACGGGGACTATCTCGATCGACGGCGAGCCGACGGCGGACGTCAACGTTTACTTCATTCCTGCGGACTCTACAGGCTCGAGCGGATATGCGAAAACTGACGAAAACGGCGTTTATCAGCTTCAAACCCTTGCCGGCGCGGGGAATGCTGGAACGACGCCCGGCAAGTATCTCGTGAAGTTTGATTATCGTATTGCCGTTCAAAATGGCACGATGATTGTGGACGGTGAGGAAAAGCCGACGTACGACAGCGTTCGCGCGATTGAAGACAAGTGGTGCGACGAAAGAACTTCCGGCGTTGAAGTTGAGGTTGTGCCTGGCGCTAATACCTTCGATTTTGATTTAACGTCGAAATAATCAGTTTCTGACTTCAAACAAAAAAGACCCGGACGCGCCGCATAGCGTTCCGGGTCTTTTGTTATTGGGCAAAGAGCCCTAGCGTCATTTCATTTCTTTGAGAACGTTGGCGAGTTCCTCAACGTTCGCGATGTTAGAGCGAACGACCTTGCCGTCCTTGTCGACGAGGATGATCCATGGAGCGGTCTGGACGCCGAAGGCAACGGCGGCTTCGCCGTCAAGACCGGCGGGATCGCAGACGTTCTTCCACGGAAGGCCTTTGGTAATCTGAGCGAAGTAAGCGTCGGCGTTTGCCGGATCTGGAGTGGAGTCCACGTTGACGCCGATCACGTTGATCTGAGAAGCGAGCGCTTTCAGACTCGCGACGCCGTCGCTATCCCAGCTTCCCCAGAAGAAGACGACGGTTGGCTTATCTCCGGACTTAAACTCGCAGGGCGTTCCGTCGGAGTACTTGAGTTTCGGCATATTGAACGCGCCGCCTTCAGACTTAAGGCGAGCTAACGCGCCCGCAGCCTTACGTCCGACGAGGGTTCCCGACGCGTTCTGCGCGGCTTGCTGGTAATACTTCATGGCTTCGTCGTTCTCCAGGAGATATTCCTGATCAAGCGCGAGGCTCATTGCGGCTTCCGCAGCGGCGGCAGTCGTGGGATATTCTTCGACGAACGTTGTGAGATCTTCCGTATATTTTTCCTGAGCTTTCGCGAGTTCGCTCGGCTTAGGTTGCGGATTACTCTGCGCGACGGCGTAAAACGCGGCGGTGATCTGGCGCTGACGCAAACGCGCTTTCACTTCGTCTCCCGCGTTCCCGAGTTTTTCTTCCAAGGCGTCGAGCTTAGCGGCTCCGCCAGGATAGAGGCCCGACTGTACGCCGGAGAAGATCACGTCGATCGCTTGAGAGAGAAGGTTGTCGCTTTCCTGAGGGGTGGACTCGGCAAGTTGGAGAAGAAGATCGACGGTGGAATCGCAAAGCGCGGGATATTCCGCAGGCGAAGCGGATTCGAGTTTGTTGTAGGCTTCGGTTAAGACGGCGCCCATTTCGCCAACGTCTCCGGAAACGGCGGACGCGGCGGCGCTTCCTTCAGTCGGGAGTAAAATTGAGTTTGCCGCGACGGAACCGGTCGCTTGTCCGAAGGGTTCGCCTACGGGGAGTCCGACGACTTTCCACGCGGAGCCGACCTTAATCATATCGCCGACGTAAAGTTCTTGACTCTTCGACGCGTCGGAGCCGTCCATGACGATGATCGCGACGTTATAGTACGCTTCGAGATCCTGAGAGAAGTTTTCCCCTGCAGGGATGGCGGCGGGCAGCCCGGCGTTGAGCGCGCCCCATTTTGCGTCTTCGGGGATCGCAAGAGTCTGAGCGAGCTGAGTAAACGCGTTCTCAGCGACGCCTTTGACCTGATTCTGCAACTCCTTAGCGACGGGGCCGTCTCCGACGCCTAAAGTCGTTAAATCTTGAGCGGAAAGAGCGACGCGCTGATAACGCGCAAAGTCGTTCGTCTTGAGCGCGGCAACGACTTCCTGCGCGGTTTCCTGCGGAGAAATAACGCTCCACGACGCGATCGTTTTCTTATCCGCGCCGAGTGTTCCCCGACGCATGCCGCCGTTGTTAAGCCAGCGCGATTCCTTTCCCAAAACGTCGCGATACACTTCGACCCCGTGCTTGAAGAATCGAATTTGATCGACCTGGGCCTTTTGTCCAGGTTTCGGAGTCGGAGCGGCCCAAACGCGCAAAATCGTCGTACCGTCGGGCGCATATAGAGCGACGCCCGTGTAGCCTTGCTCCCTGTATTGCTTAACGACGCATTTTTCTTCCTCGCCGGCGGCGGGATAGTCGACGTCGACGTCGGGCTGCACGGGGGCTCGCCCTAGAATTTGTTCAGGTTTTTGCGCGAAAGCCGACCCGCCGACAGCGATCGCTCCGATGATCGCGACGCAACTCGCGATTTTTGAAACGCGCGAGTAAAGGGATCCTGTGAAAAGCATTAGCTAACTCCTTTTAGTAATGGTAGCCGTCTATTCGAAAGACTAACGTAATTTGCACGGTAAATCGCGCGGAAAATAAAAAGCCCGAGGCGGCGAACCTCGGGCTCCTTGGCTAGTTCCTCCGCGCTACGGCAGAGGGTAATCAAAATAATCGCGCGTGACAAGAGCGACGCGGCGCGTTTAAGGTCGCGTCCTCTAAATCTTTAGAACTTCACGTTTTCACTTAATGGCGCGGGTCGTGCCAAATTGTTTTTTCGACGCGGGAACGCTCTTCTGTTCCTGCGTGGCGACGATGCGAACGTTGGACTTCGACTGGATTTCGCGCAAGTTCTGCGCGTTAATCTGAGCGGCGTTGTTCGCTTCGACGCGCTGAGCCTGACGGATCGCTTGACGCTGAGCGCTGACTTCGTCCTGTTCGTAACTCACGGAACGAACGGAGTTGGCGGCGCGGGCTTGAGGAGCGGTTTGAGCGACAGTTCGGCGCTGAGGGACGGTCGTTTCGCGACGCGGGGCCGCGGCATACTGCTGAGGTTCGACTTCGCGGACGATTTCGCGCGATCGTTCGATCGTTTCTTCAACGGGGCGGAACTGCGCGGCGGGACGCGTCGTGCCGAACGCTCTCTGGAGGGACATTGCGACGTTTGTCGTGAAATCGTTCTTGGGAGCGCCGGCGACGCGAGAATTATACGTCGGGAGCTTCGCGCTCATCTTGCTAGGAGACGCGTCGTACGCTTCGACGTCGTAAAAGTTCAAACCGCTCGTAGGCGCGCTTTGATACGACGATTGATTCGAATATGACGGGAAGGAGTAATTTTGATCGCACGGGGAGCATTGCAGAGAAGTGTAGCCGCCTGTCGCGTAGCATCCCGAATCGTTGCATCCGCCGACATAGTCGCCGCAAATCGTGCAGGGATTGCAGTTCGACTTTGGAGGACGGGGGGCGCACCCGCAATCAGGATAAATTCCCGAGGTCAGTTCGCAAATAATCCACTTGAACGGAGCCGCCGCAAGTTCCGAAACGCTTCTGGCGAAATCGCAACCCGTATAGCAAGCGGATTCGCATCCGTACAATGAGCCGTAGGTTGGAATATCGCAAGTAGGTATGTCGCACGTCGGGGTTTCGCATGTAGGAGCGCAAGTCGGAACTTCGCAGGAAGGCGCGCAGGCAGGAAGAGAGGGAACGTCGCAAGCGGGAGCGCACGCGCCGTATTGCGCATAGGACGCCGAGGCGCCGGTTAAAAGAACGGCTGCGACCGCCGCCAATAACGAAATCTTTGCAGACGACTTCATTTTAGACCTCGCAAAAAATTTATATCTCGAACGGATGTTTTATTTCCACGCTTAATGCGACGCAATATGGTGAACGATTCTCATTTCAGGGGCTTTTCTTGCTCCCTTTTTCGTCGCTAGTCCCTTTATCGGAGATTAAATTTTTTGAGATTAGAAAAAGTGAAATTTTTGTTGAAATTGATAGAAACGGAAAAGCTTGTTTATCTTATCTCTTTGAGTATTAGAACTCTAAAGAAAAAGACGCCAAGAAGAATTGGCGTCTTTGGGTAGAATCATTCCAGAACGTTGGGGATGGACGTTCTTTCTGCGTCGGCGGGATCGAGCGGATCCACGACGTAGGCGGCGACGTCGTCAAGCCATACTTCGCCAACTCCCGACATGGCGAAACGCACCCGCATGAGGCCGTCGCTTGTTGAATGACGATAGAAGGCGAATCGTTTCCACTCCGTCGCCTCTTGGAAACGCAGCGCTAGCGCGCGCCCTCCTTGATTGTCGTAGATTTCGAATCCGTCGACCGAGTTCGTCAGGTTTTTCGGAATACGTATCCAGCCCTGAACGCAAATTAACTGGCCGACCTTTGAGGGAAACTCCGTCTCGACCTCGACGATATTGCCTTCGATTTGCTGAGGGATTCTTTGCGCGGCGGCGTCGTCGATCGGCTCGACAACGAGCTTGAGCACCGAGCTCGATTCCTTTCTTCCGCCCCCCGAAGGATCTTGATTCGCGACGTACGAGTAGGATGAAGCGCGTCCCCGAAGGACGTTCGTCTGGCGCGATTGTAGCGTCCACCCGTTGTCGGCCAGACTCTGCGCGCGCTCCATATCCCCCCCGCGAATGAGGTTTTCGTCACTCGCGCGCAATTTTCCCGAGAGGAGCTTGTCGTACAGCTCAAGATACGCGGGCATATCGTAAAACGAGGCGGAAAGAGGAGTGACGGGCTTTGTCACTTCGTTTCGCGTCGCTTCGCTCCAAAATCGCCGTTCGATATTTCTGATTTCGCGCGTCGCGCGTTCCGCGACGAGATACGCTTGAGAAAAATCGCCGCGTTTTAGATAGATTTGAGCGGAGTCGATCTGATCCCCGACGCGTTGAACCACCTCGCCGAGCGCCGGCGCATGTGGCGCCGATTTCGGGAAGTATCCGTGTTCTTCGACATATCTGAGCGCGTAGACGGTTTGTTCGTAAAGGTCGAGCCTCTTTCGCGCTAGTCCTACGGCGAGGGTCGCGAGTCGTTCGCCAAAGACGGGAGCGCGTTCCGAGAGTTTTTGGCTCATCGAATCGGACTGCGTGAAGAAGAGGAGCGAATTCATGGATCCTTCGTCGAGGGTGAAATAACATCCTCCTGCGCGTCGTCGAGAGACGATCTTTCTCAGCGCGCCGGGGGTGAGCAGGTCGGGGGAGTATCCTTCGCGCGTGGGAACGGTGGCGGTGAGATTGTTGACGGCGTCTTGCCCCATGACGTATTGATTGTCCTTGTCGGTCGAAACGGGGACGAAGAGGAGGGAACGTTTTGTTTGTGAGACGATTCCCTTGATATTCGGATACGACGTCTTGAGCAACTCAGGGTCAGGATCTCCGAGCGCGAACCATGGTTCGACGAGGAGCAATTCGAGATTAATCGATTCAAGCGCGGCGGCGCGGTACTGAGTTTTGTGATCCTTCGCGTCGAGAGGAGAGTTCGAAGCGAAGAACAGCCCGCGGCATTTGGCGAACATCGAGAGCCTAACGAGTTGTCGTATCTGTTCATAGGAAACGACGCCGGGGGTTTCGTCCGCCATTCCGCAGAATTGCCTCTGTAGAGTGGCGGAGATAGTCGGCTGAGTTTGCACGATATTCCAGAAGACGGCGCGGGTATTCGTCGCGAGGTTTTGAATTCTGACGAGCCAGTTCGCGTAATCATTGAGATCGAGGGAGGAGAGGAGAGGTTCGCGATTGAGAAGGAGGGCGTCTAAAGAGCCTTCCTGGGAAAAGCGATCGATTCCCGTTTTGACGGAACCGACGATAGGTCGACGCAGAGGGTCGAGGCGTCGCACAAGCATGAGGTCGTTTCGAACGTTCTCGGCGTCGTTTTCTCGAAGCTCCGCGCCGATGTACCAGACAAGAACGGGATTATAGGCGCTCGGAACTTCCTTTCCTGCAAAGAAGGCGTTGGCGGCTTCCTGCGTCATGTTCTGTTTTGGAGTAACGAGAGCCGCGGCGTTTTGATCCGCAGAGTTTTTCTTTAACGCGTCAATCCTTGCGACGTCTTCGTTGGAGACGAGCTGCGAACCGACGGGAGGAGCGGCGATTAGCCATACGCCAACCTCTTGGGCGTCGCTGAGCTGTCGCGCGGTCGGAGCTTCGTGGAGCCATATCGCGTTGAATCCGAGTCCTTTGAGAAACTGGAAGGATTCTCCTTGATACTCGACGGCGCGTATAGAATAAACTTTTTGATCGGAACGGGTTTCGAGCTGTCCGTCATGGAACTCGACGTCGGCGACAAGCCTTTCCGACGGACGTCGGAAGGAGTCGACGATCGCGTCCTCAGGTCGTTCCAAAGTTCCGCTCCCGACGACCAGGGATTGTTGGACGGGAGGGTCGGGGAGTTCGTTCTGGGATTGGGCGGATTCGTCGAAGGCAACGGAGACGACCTGATTCTTATTCGTCGCGTCTGCAAAATTGGTCTGTTCGACGCGGTCGGGCAACCGGGTTTCACGCGACGGACTGAGCGCGAAGAGTTCTTCCGTAGGTCTTATGGAAAAAGCGCCGTTCCGATTGAGGAATCGCGACGCGGCGTAGAAAGTCGGCTCCGCGTCGGCGCGCTCGGAGGGAAGGTCGAGTTCCGCGGGAGACGGCGCGGCTTTTGGCGCGCGCACGTCTGAAGCAAAGGATAATTTGCGCTTCTTCTTTTCGTTGACTTTTTCGACGTCGATTGCGAACGGTTCCCGCTCGTAGAGATCGTTTTCTGAGAAGTCCTGCGATCCAAAGACAGGAGTGTTGGAAAGTTTTAAACGACATCCCTGGAGGTTAAGGGGCGTGAAGGCGGCGTCTTTTTCCCAGACTTTCAGAGAATCGATAGAGGGAGGAAGGGGGTTGGCGATTTGAAGATCGTCGATCCAGAGGGAGTATCTTCCTATGCGCGCTTCAGAGACGAGAAGGATTTGTCTGACGTACGCGCATTCCGTATTGACGGGGAGTTTATACTCTCCGCGGAGGGACTGGGCCGTGCTTTCTAGGGTTTCCGCTAATCCTGCGGGAAAGTCGAGGCGTTGCCATTCTCCTGGCTTTTTATATGCGGAACCAGGGATCATCGCGACGAGAGGCTTTCCGTCGTCGGGGCGGAGAGTCTTTGGGAAAACGACGAGCGCGGCGAGCGCGACGCCAGGGCGATCGGAGCGGATCCAGAGTGACGGTTCGACGTCGTTGTAAACGGAAGGATAGTCGACGTAATGGGCGAGGACGACGACGCCGGGATCTTTGACCTCGTACGAGATGAATTCGGAACGCGATCCTTCGTAGGCGTAATTTTGGACGCGGCGGTGCGTTCGCAACTTGACGTCTCCGTCTTGATAGAGATAACGCCAACTAACGCCGTCGGACTCAAAATCTTCGCGCCAAATCGAATCGGGATTTTTTTTCTCGAATCCTCGATTGTCGAGAAGATACCCTGAGAATCCCGTTGGCTTGTCGACGGCTCCGAAGGCGCAGCTAAGGAGCGCGGCGAAGATCGCGCATGGGACGAACAACAGGGTGAAAAAATAACGTTTCATCAAACAACCTTCCTCCTGGCGGGAGTATAGAGTAAAGGAAGCGCGGGCGCAAGGTCGAGCGATCGGAGGAAGGCGTAAAAAAAGACGACCGACTTGTTAGTCGATCGTCTTTTTAAGTTTTCGCTCTAGACTAAGATTTTTTCAATCTCATTTAGCGGCGTTCTGGCCGGTTGCGAAGGCTTCTTCTTCTTCCTGGATGATGATGCGCGGGGTAACGGTCATGAGCATGCTCGTTGTTTCACGTCCGATAGCACTGTTGGAGAAGAGTCTCTTGAGGTAAGGAATCTTGCTGAGGATCGGGACGCCGCCTTCATTACGACCTTCGCTGAGTCGCTTGATACCGCCGAGGAGAGCGGTTCCGCCGTCAGGCACGTTGACCGTGGTGTAGACGGAGAAGGACGAGGTGATCGGTTCCTGAATCGTGGTACCCTGGCTGACGATTTCCGAACCCTTGTTTTCGGTTCTTTCGTCCGTGATGCTTTCGAGCAAGCTGCTGCCCTTGCTGGCGGAGGTGTTGCTCGTGGAGACGGAGTCGGTTCCTTCGAACTTATAGGTACGGTCGTTGTCGGTGATCTTGCTGAAGAAGGGGACGACGGTCATTCTGACGTACTTACGATCGGGAGAAGCGGTCGCCTGAACCGTCATGAACTGACCTTCGTTGATGATCGTGATGACGGGTTGCTGAGCGACGGCGAAGTCTCCGACGACGGGGATAACCGTGCTGACGTAAGGCACGCTCGTGGTGTCGCTGATGCTCGCGGTTTGACCGTTGAACATCGTGACTTTCGGAGCCTGAAGGACGTTGGTGCGGGAGTCGGATTCCGCGGCGGAGACAAAGAAGTAGGATTCAATGTCGCTCAAGATTGCGAAACCTAACTGAGCGCCGACCGACGGGTCGTAGTTTCCGAACTGCGGAACGGCGAGGCCGTAGCTGTTCTGGGAGAAGTTGACGTTCAGGTTGTCCGTGAAGGGCTTACCGGTGGCGCTACCGTCGTAGATGCCGTAGACTCCCTTCTTAGAAGGAGTGAGGGTGTCGTAGTCGTCGTCGACAGAGGCGCTCGCAGCGTCGGAAGGCTTGAAGGAGAGGTTCATGTTGACGCCGATTCTTTCGAAGTATTCGTCGCTGATCGTGATGAATCGAACTTCGACGGCGACCTGTAGGTCGTTAAGGGCGCGGAGCTTTTCGAGGAGCTCGCGAATCTCTTCGTGGTTTTCTTCCGTTTGACGAATCGCCAGCGTGTTGTTGAGTCCGAAGAACTGAGGTTCCGATTGGAGGGTTTCCCAGCTTTCGGGATCGACGACGGAGGTGATGAGGTTGATGAGTTCGCTCGGGTCGTTCATGCTGCCGCCTTGACCGGTGGAGATGGGCGCGTTGGCGCCGCTCGCCTGGATCTGAGCGGTGATGTTGGGCGAGAGGAGAGTCGAGGATCCGCCGAAGACCGTGTTGTTGAGTCCGGAGATCGTCGAGCTCGAGCCGTGCAGACCGCGATTGGCGGCTTGCTGGTAGGCGCGAGAGTAACTCGATTCCATCGACAGAGGAGCGACCGTATTGTTAAAGTCGGGAACTCCGATGACGAGGTCGGCGACGGGATAGTATTTGACGACAGTCTTGCTCGAGCGCTTGTTGGTCGCCGTGATCGTGAGGACTTCGTCTTCAACGATGTAGGTGAGGTTGTAAGGCGCGAGAACGTGCTTGAGGTAGTTCTTGAGCGAGATGTTCTGGAGATTTGTAACGATGTTCATGTCGGAAGTGACGCCCATTTCTAAGAGCGCGGCTTCGTCGAGCATGATGTTGATACCGGTGTTGGAGCGGATGAAGTCGACGACGACGTCAAGAGGGGTCGGCTGATCGAAGGGGAGGGAGATCTGCATATCGAGCTTGCGGAGGATCTCCATATCGGCTTCGGAGCGGCTTGAACCAGGATTGACGCTCTGACGCTGCTTGGCGCGGTTCCAAACCTTCTGGTCGAAGACGAGGGGATTCGCGTCGTCCACGAGGGAGTAAGCGGAATTCTCGACGTCGTTGAAGGACTTGAGGACGCGTTCGTTCTTCGTTTCCTTTAGACTTTCGTTGAAAGCGACTTGACCGCCCAACTGAGCCTTCTGGATCATTTGGATCGCGACGACGTTGTTATGAGAGTAATCGCGGCACTTCTTAGCGAGGATGAGCGCTTCTTCGTAGCGTCCTTCTTCGATGAGGTCGTTGAACTTCTCCGTGTCCTCGGCGAGACGATTCTGAATATCGAGCTCGTTCTGACGCTTTTCGCGCATATATTCTTCAACGTCGCGATTCTTCGTGGCGTTAGCAATACGGGCGCCGTTGACGTCGATGAATTTTTCCGTGTCGGCGATCGCCATATCGACGGTGTAGGAGAAGTGAGCCTTGAGGGCGGCGTCAAGCTGGGACGATTCGATTTCCGTTCGAAGCTGCTTGAGGTCGGCGAGGGCTTCCTTCGGTTCGGTTTCGCGCGCCTCGTTCTGCTTCGCGATGAAGGCGGCGATCTCGTTTTGGATCGCGTCGGGCTGCTGGGTCAAGTCAATGCCGGTCTGAGAGACGGCGACTTCGGGCATGCTCGCGACGGGATTGTTGAGTTTGGCGATCGAGTCGTTGATGTGTCGGATCGTCGCTTGATCGAGTTCGGCGGAGTAACGGAGCGCGTCGCGATAGTTGGTGAGAGCGAGGGCGTTATTTCCCTTAGCGGCGGCTTCGTCGGCTTCCTGAACGTAGAGGTAACCGGCGCTTTCACCCTGGGAGATACCAGGGACGGTGGCCTGCACCTGACGAACGGCGTTGGAGCGCGTGGAGGCGACTTCGCGAAGGAAGGTCGCGGGGGAATCGCCGCCGGCAAAAGCGCTCTCGGGAACGCCGAGGCTTTGCATCTGTCGAGCGATCGCTTCAGCGCGTTCGACCTGACCTTTGGCGGCTAATGAGCGCGCTTCCTGAAGCTTGGCCTGGATGGAGGCGACCTGACGTTTTGTCGCTTCGGAGAGTCCGGTCAAAGGAGCGGACTGAGTCGCGACGGGAGTCGAGGCGAGACGGTCGTCGTTGATGCGAGCGAGAACGGAGTCGACGTCCATCTTACGATTGAGGGTGGCGACGTCGAGGGTGACGTTGAGCTTGCTTGCTTCGGCGACGAGCGCTTCGGCGGAATCGAGATCCTGACAACGACGTAGCGCTTCAGCTTGTTCGAGGTAATTTTTGGCAAGTTCGCGCTTTACGGTTTCCGTCATGCCTTGCGAGCTTGCCGCGTCGCTAATTTTCTTAAATTGTTCGATAAGCGGCGTTACATATTCCGGTCTATCGCTTGCCGGGGTGTAAGCGGCGTTAAGCGCTTTCGCCTCATTGACAAATCGCGTGGCAGAGACGACGTCGCGACTCATGAGAGACCGACGCGCCTTGAGCAGAAGCTCTTGACTGCGCACGAGCGTAGGATAGATAGCGGAGTCAGCCGTGCCGTTGACAACAACGGAACCGGCGTCCGGGGTTTGCGCGTAGGCGCTGGGCGAAATGCCGAGCGCAAAAGCCGCCGAGCCAAAGCCCAACGCAACCGCCAACAAACCAGTCTGAATCTTTTTGGTTGGTTCCAACACGATACTCCTTTCGAGACTCGTAGATTTACGCATAGTGTTACGAGTGGCGCCAATAGTCATCCCTGACCTCCCAGATTCTCCGGAAGAAAAAAATCAGTGAAAAAAATCGTCTTTCGTCGTTTTGCTTGAGGCGTCGATCCTTCGGCGGTTATCCCTCGCGCTTGACTTCGAATTGCTGGCGACTTGCTCCATCGAAAAACTGATGATTCCCAAAGCCGCTCAAAGGCTCTCGCCCTTGGGCGACACGATTCGAGACACTCCCGAATCTTCGGTATTCTCGTCCCTTTCGTCAATACCGAAAGGATGCGGAACACCCACTTTTTCCTAATAACTATAATCGTATTTCATACGATATATAATTAGCCAAAAAATTGCGTTTTTACGCGCTTTTTCGGAATTTTTACAGGGTAACGTCTAAAACGAACTCACTAATTGATCTTAATTGACGCAATGTAGGCCTTTTTACACGTTTTAATCCTCCTGTTACTCTGCTTTATCGGTAGAAACGTTACGGCGTATAAGAAAAAAGGGGGATTTTTTAGAGAAATTCACAGATTCTTCATACCTGTTATTACCTGTGTATAGCGCAAAACCAGGCTCTTTAGATAAAGAAAGAGGAGCGGCGCGGCTCCTCTTCGTTCAATGACTTTTCTCTTTTAACGACGACTCAAGCGCGGCCTTGGTTTTAAGGAGATCCTCGCGCGCCTTGTAGATATTTTCTCGTTGCCGCTCGAGGAATTCCGACTCGCGAATTCGCGTTTCCGGATCGACTTCTTGCGATTCAAGCTTGCTAATGCGGCTTTCGACTTGCTTGCGCCACGAATCGTAGACGAGGTCAAGCTGTTTGAGATGTTCTTCCGCCTCGTCGATTTTTCCCAACCTTGTCGCGAGTTCCGCTTGGTAACGCCGTATTCGAAGAAGAATCGGCGCAGATTCAAAACTCGGACGCTCTTGAGCGAAGGCTTCGATCTCGGTTTGGGCGACCTTGAGGAGCTCTTCGGCCTGTTCAAGGTTGCCGAAGGCCGCTTCCGCTTTGGCTCTATTCGTCGCTTCGAAAACGTGGTACAGCTTAACGAGTCCCTCGTTGGGGAACTTTTCTCGAATCTTTTGCGTTTCCGTCATGACGATGCTTTCCAGCGCGCGGTAACGCTTCAACGCGTCCTCTTTGACGCTAGGCTCTTGCGCGTTAAGCCATTCTTCATGGAGAACGCGCATCATCGTATAGGCGAGCTTTGCGGAGGCTGTGTAGGCGCGTAGGGAATCTGGATAGACTTCGCAGAAGCGCATGGCGATCTGGACTCCCTTTTCCGATTCCAAGCTAACTTTTTCCGTTTGTCGTAATGTCGCTAGCCAAAGGACGACAACGGCGTGATAATTCGTTTTAAGCTCGTAGTCTGCTATCGTCGTCGCTTGTAAGGAGTCGGCGAAGTTTCGCGCAAAATCGATTTCACGCTGTATTGTCGCGCGGACGTTGTCGGGAGGAATCGGAATTCTATTGACGGCGGAACCGATAAAGGCTTGTCCTAGTTCGCGATTGCGACGCAGCGCAATGATGAGATGCGACGCGCGCGCTAGATGAAGGCGAGCGACGAGGCGTTCTCGACGCGACGGATCCGTCGGATTCTGGAGCTGATGCAAGACTTCCAGGGCGCGAGAACTATATTTTTCGAGATCCTGCTGGACGTCGAAGGTTACGTCGTACATAACGAGAACGAGTTGCGCCATCTCGAAGGCGACTTCTTCTCGCGCAGGCTCCGACGTCGCGCAAGCAATCGCTTCGTCGTAGAACTCGAAGGCGTTGTAGAACATGCTGAAATAGCCGAAATTCCCTTGCATGACTCGGATGAGACCCGTTCTAAAGAACGCCTGAGCGCAGCGCAGACATAAAAGCTGCGACTTCTCCGAGTCCTGGTTGACTTTAGCGAATTCGCCGTAGAACTTGAGCATTTCGTCTAAGGCGTTCGCTTCGCTTTCTGAGAGGGAGAGGTCGATTACAGGATTGAACCCTGAGGCGGATTCTGTAATAAGATCAAAATTGAGGGATTCATTTGTGGTTGCGTTTTGAACCAATTTCTTGAAGAGTCTGTCAAATGCGGTGAGCGCAAGATTCAGATTCTTCTGCGCGCGCGCCGACTCCGCTTCCTTCTCCAAGACAAGGAGCTTCATACTGACGTTTGCGACGCTTACAAAGAGGAAAAAGGCGAGGAAGAGGAACGTGACAAGAGCGCTTAGCGACGCGACAATTTTATTTCGCTTCGCCCAACGCCACATGCTCTCAAGCGCCGAGATGCGCCGCGCTTGCACGGGCCTCCCTTCGAGGAAACGCCGCAATTCATCGGCGATCTCTTGCGCCGTATAGCGTTTTTCCGGATCTTTGCTGATCGCTTTGAGAACGATATTTTCGAGGTCGCGCGGAATGTTCGGGTTGATCTTTCGCAACCGCTCGGGGGATCCTTCGGAAACGCGCGCGACGAGCTTGGAATAGTTGGAATCGGCGTACGCGGGAGTGAACGTCAACAGTTCGTAGAGCGTTAATCCTAGGGAGTAGACGTCGCTTTTTTGCGAGAAGACCCCGTCCAGGGCTTCCGGCGCAAGGTAACGCAGCGTTCCGACGAGCTGTCCCGCCGTCGTCAAATTATTCGAATTGTCGATCGTTCGCGCGAGTCCGAAATCTGTGATCCATAATTGGCCCCCGGCGTCGACGATAAGATTTGACGGCTTAATGTCGCGGTGCAGAATATTGTGACGATGCGCGTAGGCGAGCGCCATGGCGCATTGCAGGCCCAAGTCGGCAACTTTCTGATAGTAGTTGGCGCTGGCGATGTTGACGGTGAGAAGCTCGGACGTCGGAGTGATGGCGAGGGTAGAGGGAGAAAGGAAGGCGTTTTTCTTGGCCTTTGATTCCTTCTTCTCCGTTTCCTTATATTGTTTTTCCGTCGTTTCTTCTTTATCCTGCGCGGGATTAGTAAGAAATAACGTCGTCTCTCCTGAATGAGGAACTTCGTCAAGAAATTCCGTTTCGTCCACCGAATTAGCGCGGGGGTCTTCTTGCTCAGGTTTAGGCGCGTCTTTTACGGACGGTTCTATCGGGGCCGTCGTCGTGTGTTGGCGATTGACGAGGGACGATTTTCTCAGCCGACGGCGACTGGCGTCGATCGTTTGCGTGGCGTCTCTTTCGCGTAAACGCAGAAACTGTTCGAGACTCATGCCGTCGATAAGTTGCATTGCGTAATAGAAAAGGCTGAGTTGGTCGACCGTATCGTATCCGTATATCGGAACGATATTCGTATGGTGTAACCCAGCGGCGATCCGCGCTTCACGTTGGAAGCGTTTGATCGTCTGTTCGCGTTCTCCCGGAAAAATCTTCATGACCTTGAGCGCGACGACGCGTTCGAGGACGTTGTCCCAAGCCTCGTAAACGACGCCCATTCCGCCGCGCGCGATTTCGCGACGGATCGTGAAGTTTTTGATTTGATCGAGGTTGTCGGGCGCTTCGCCCAGGGAGCGACTCTTACTCGACACTCCGGATAAAGAGGTTGAGGCGCCGCCTTTTTCTAGTAGGAGCAGAGTGGGGAAGAGATCGAGAATGTGTTCAGCGTACTCGGGATAGCGTCGGGCGTATCCCTGTACGTCGGGGTTTTTCCCCTGACGAAATTCCTCGACAAAGGCGTCGGCGAGCTCTTCAAGATCGATTTCAATTCCCGTCGCGGAGTAGTTGTTTGCGGCGGGGGCGCCGTTTTTGTTCTGTGAGTTCTCTTGAACCATGGGAATAGGGAATAGGGAAAAGAGAAGGCGTTAAATCAACTCGTCAATTTTGGCTCTTTTTAAGATAACCTTAAACTTCTTTAGAGCGCGCATGTACATGACGCTTGCGGCGTTCGGGGAGACGTTAAGCTCTTCCGCAACTTCGCGATTGCTAACTCGTTCAAAATGGCGCAGAACGAGGACTTCGCGATCTTGATCGGAGAGTTCGTTAAGGCAGGCCTCGACCTTTTGAGCGAGTTCGATCCTTTGCGCCGCCACCGAGGGGGACGTATAATCGCCGACGAGGAAGAGGGAGGTCGCCGAGGCGTCGGGTTGGACGCGTTTTTCTGAAATTGAGAATTCGCGCGCGACGTTTCGTTTTTGCGTTTGACAGTATCGACGATAGACGGCGACGAGTTGCTGATTAACGATGAGGCGTAGCCACACAAAAGACGATCCCTTTGGCGCGGAGACCCCTGTGCGCAACTGTCGATACGCTTCGATGAAGGCCTCTTGTAAGACGTCGTTTGCCTCGACGCGGGCGCGCAACTCCGGCTGAAGCCGTACTTCGATCATTCTGAGAAGGCGCGCACGGTGAATTTCGAACATCTTTTCGACGATTTCCTTGGCGATTTCGTCTCGTTTGTCGTCGGATGCATTCTGTAACGCCGAGAGATCGACGTCGGGCGTTTCCGCCTCAAGGGGAGCGTCTTTAGTATCTGTCATTATGATTCCACGTGGATAAAGTTCGTTTTAACGGTCAAACCTTGACGCGCTAAGAATGAACAACCTTTTTCATATTCTACTCATGCGATAGGAAATAACAAGGGCGCCGTCATATGGCTAGTAAAGAAAGCGAAGCGCGATATAATGCGATAGATTGATAGGTTGCGCTCTTTGCGAGAGACGCTGCGCGCGCCGAATGTATGATTATGAGATATCGTTGGAACTAGTAAAATGGCGAAGAACGAAACAGAGGGAACGGGGGCCGCGTTAGAGGCGGCTCGCCGAGACAAGCTACAGAAGATAGAGGCCATGGGAATCGATCCCTGGGGTTCGCGATTTGACGATCGTTCCTATATTGGGGACGTTCGCGCTCGAGAAAATGAAATCGTGACGGGCGAACCGATCAAACTTCCGCCGAAGTGGGAAGGCGCGCCGGAACGCGTCGAGATTCCTACAAGCGGTCCTCAAGTTCGCGTCGCGGGACGTATCGTCCTCCAGCGCAAACAGGGTAAGCTCATCTTCTTGACGATCAAGGACTGGACGGGCGAAATCCAGATTTTCATCGGCAAGAATCAGGTTGGCGACGCGGCGTGGGAACTTGCGCTCTGCTTCGACCTTGGCGATCTTATCGGCGTCGACGGCGAATTCAAGAGAACGCAGACGGGCGAATTGACGATCTTTGCGTCCAAACTTCACTTCATGAGCAAGTCCCTCGAGACTCCCCCCGACAAGTTCAAGGGCTTGGGCGATCCCGAACTTCGTTCGCGCTTGCGTTACGTCGACCTCGCGCACAACGACGAAGCGATGACGCGTATGCTTAACCGAACGAAGATCGTCGCGTCCGTGCGTCAGACGCTCGCGGGCGAAGGTTTCGTTGAAGTCGAAGGTCCGACGCTTCACGCGGTGGCGGGCGGCGCGGCGGCGCGTCCCTTTGTGACGCATCACAACGCGCTTGATATCGACCTCTACATGCGCATCGCTCTCGAACTTCACCTGAAGCGCCTCCTTGTCGGCGGTATGGAACGCGTCTTTGAAATTGGCCGCGTCTACCGCAACGAAGGAATCGACCAGACGCACAACCCCGAGTTCACGCTCATGGAACTCTATCAGGCGTACGGCGATTACAACTCCATGATGGATTTGACGGAAAAGATCATCTGCAACGCGATCAAAGCGACCGGTCAGAACTTCGTCATTCCGTGGGGCGGACAGGATATCGACTTTACTCCCCCGTTCAAGCGTTTGCCGTACTTTGAAGCGCTTGCGGAACACACTGGAATCGATCCGTACGACGACGCGGCGGTGATCAAGTACGCGAAGGAGATCGGAATCGAAAACGTCGACGGCAAGGACGTCGACGTCTTGCGCAACGACATTTTCGAAGAGAAGGTTGAAGATTCTCTTGTCGGTCCCGTCTTCATTATCGACTACCCGGCGAGCATCTGCCCGTTGACGAAGCGTAAGCGCTCGAATCCCGCGATCGCGGAACGTTTCGAACTCTTCGTTCGCGGTTGCGAACTCGCGAACGCTTACACGGAACTCAACGATCCCGATCTTCAAGATCAACTTTTCCGAAATCAGCTCAAGGGGCAGGCGGAAGAGGATTCGATGGCGAAGATGGATCACGACTTCATCCGCGCGCTTCGTTACGCGATGCCCCCGACCGGCGGTCTGGGAATCGGTATCGATCGTCTCGTCATGATGCTCACGAACACGACGAGTATTCGCGAAGTCATTCTCTTCCCGCTTTTGAAGCCGGAAGTTTTCGACGCCCGTTGAGAACGGGAGAATAGCGCGTCTTCTGAGACAAGAGACAAGACGCGGAGCATATACGGAAAGGTTTGCCGCGCAGGCCGTCGCGACGAACCTTTTTTATTTTTCTATTTGACGCGAAGGAGAAGGAATGTTGGAATCTAAGAAAGCGCAACGTCAACGCGCGTTAATTTTCATCGCCTGTTGCGGGCTTGTCGCCACGTCGGTGGGGCTGTGCACGAATCCTTACGGGGTATTCTATACGCCTCTGAGCGAGGCGCTTGGGGTTGGTCGGGCGGCGGTGACGTTTCACGCGACGATTAGCGGACTTCTGACCGGTCTCTTGGGGCCTTTAATGGTGAGATTAACGGATCGGTTTCCTGTTAAACGGATCGTGTGTTTCGGGGCGACGATGTGCGCGCTTTCCTTTTTTTTGATGATTAAAGCGAAGAGCGTCTGGATGCTGAACCTCTGCGGGGTCTTCCGCGGAATCGGGGACAGCTGCTTCTTTAT
>JBJEXI010000015.1:13019-67287 GCA_051885615.1 Thermoguttaceae bacterium | reverse complement strand
AGAATCGGAGTTCCCTTGCCAGCTTTCGATAAGCCAGACGTCGAGTCCGAAGGGCTGGAGATACTCTTTTGCGACGCGCGCTTGCGCAAGGTTGTCCTCTGCCGTCGCTTTGTCGAAGTAGACGTTCCAGGACATCCATCCGGAAAGGGCGCGTGGCAAACGTTCGCGATTGATAGGCGCGTAGTAGGGAACCCACCGCTTTTTGAAATAGTCGCGGTCGAGGGTCGCGCTCCATGTCGCCTCGGCGGGTTCGTCGATTCTTCCGGCGATGCGGAACGCGTCTTTGTCGACGGAAATGGAGGCGGCGTCAAAGCGCAGAGCGACGTCGTCTTTCGGAGAGAAGAGGGAGTCGTAGGAGAGGGAACGCGTAGCGCCGGTCGAGAGGGAGAGGACGCGTTCGCCGACTTGAGGGCGCGTACGGCACGGGAACGCGTCGTCGCGGAAGGTCGTCTTCCCTTCGAAGGTCAAGACGCCGCGATAGAACTGACGCGTCCGGTGATAGACGGTCGCTTCGAGGCGCTCGCCTTGCGCGTCGAAGACGATATAGCCTTGAATTTCGTCGCGGGCGTCGGCGATTCCGAGGCGCTCTTTGACGCCGTCGCGCGGCGCGACGACTCGCCATTTTTCGCCGTCTTGCGTTTCGAAAGAGAGGACGCCTTCAAGGAGGACGTCCCCATGATTATTGACGAGCGAGAGGATTTGACTCTTTTCGTTGAATTGAACCGTCCACGCGCCTAGAGCGAGAAGAAAACACGTTACGACTTCGATCATTAGCAATCTACTCCATAGGGCAGGGCGTCGTCCCCAGCGTATGGAGCGTCGCCGTTATTTGGAAGGACAGGAGCCCGGCGTAATGTGGGAGCCCCCGTTGGCGTTCGCGTCGTCGGCGAAAGGATCGCGCGCGGCGCGAAGTTGCAAGTGAATATTGCGTATTCTGCGGATGAGGTTCGCCTCTTCCGCGATTTCTTGTTCCAAAAGACGAAGTTCATGGAGGTATTGATCGCTCGCCTTGAGGGAGTTCGACGCGTCGTAGCAGGACGAAACGAGACTGCGGTAGGCGCGATCTTCCGGGGGCAAATCGCCGTCCGGTTTCTTGGCGTTGCCGCGCGGCTCCATGTAATCGGGAACAAAGTCGGGGTATTGCGCGTACTTCTGCGCGTATTCGTCCGCAGAATACCCGTTCGCTTCGCGGAAGCGCTTGTCGCCGTCTTCTCCTTTGGCGAGGGGACGACGCGTGACGCTCTTGCGCGTCTTGTAGACGGGGGGAACGACGGAACTGAATTCAAGCGCTTCGTCAAAGGAGCCGCCTTCGTCCCATAGGGAACTTCTGTTAGGGGAGGGCGTTTCTTTTTCAACGTCTTGATTCGGGACGAAATGCGCGTCGTCAAACCCCATGCTCGTCGTTTTATACGAATCCCCCTGTTCCGTGACGAGTTCGAAGTTCATCGAGCGCGGGGGAAGGCGATCTTCGTTGGCGATTCCGTTTTCCGCGCTTTTGGGGGCGTTGAGCTTTTCAAGAAGCCTTGCTTCGATCCCCTGGTCGATCTCGTCGACGTCTCTGGCGAGGGGATCCGCGACGGGCTCCTTTTGCGCTGCGTTCGCCGACTTCATCGCGGCGTCGTAGGCGCTTTCGTCGTATTCGCGCGCTTCAGGGACGGCGAGGTTTGCGGGCGCGGGCTCTTCGACGTCCTCTTCTTCCTCGACGGTCTCTTGAGTCGACGCACCTTGGTTGAATCCTGCGGCGAATGTCGACATGGCGGCGGTTTGCGCCGCAGTTGGCGCGACGACGGGGGCGGGCGTCGCGGTCTTTTGGGGCGTCTCGGAAGGGACGAGGGGGGCGGACGCAACGTTGACGGTACCATTATCTTCGTCGGCGGGTTCGTCGTCAAGTTCGCCGAATTCGACGACGCTATTTTCTTTTTCGTCGACGGGGGATGATGAGACGGAGTCCTCCGGGATGCTTTGCAGATCGCGCCACGCGGAGCGTACGCCCTCTTCGTCGACCTCGATCGGTCGCGGCTTTTTTCCTTCTTTCTCGGACTTGGCGGGGGCGTTTTGTTCGGCCATCCAGAGCGCGCGATCGCATAGCTGAACGACGACGCGCGGGGCGCCTTCGGCGAGTTCCGCGACCGCTTTTTTCGCTTCTTTGGTGAATTTCGCGTTCATCTGGGCGCGCTTGAGCTCTTTGGAGATGAACTGCCCGGTCTCTTCGTTCGTGAAAACGTCGAGCCAGGAACGGGAGACGACGCGTTGCGCAAAGGGATAGAGTTGCGGAAGATTGAGGCGTTCTTCGAGTTCGTGGGAACCGAAGAGGGCGACGGATAGTTGCGCGGGGGGTTGGATATGGTCGATGAGGGCGCGGAGTTCGTCGAAGACGCGCAGGGAGAGATTCTGCGCGTCGTCAATGAGAATGACGCGTCGCCTTTGAGGCGCGCGTTCCAGATAGTCTAGTGTCATGAGACGCAACTCGGTTTCGTCTCCGCCGACAAAGGTCTGGTGAAGAGAGAAAAGGAGCTGTTGGAAAAATGCCTTGACGGAGAATTTTCTCGACGCGCAGACGACGGCGACAAGATCGTCGTCGGTGAATTTCGACGCGATGACGCGCGTCAATAGAGTCTTGCCGACCCCCGCGTCTCCAAGAATAAGCGCGACGCCCTCGCCGCGTTTCAGACAGCGCTCCGCGTCTCGCCGCGCCTTTTCTATAATTGAGGCCGGAAAGTACGCGCGTTCGTCAGGGCTCGTTAAAAACGCCCGTCTTATATCTTGATTTTCGCGATATTCCGTCATGTCACCATCCTTTAGCTGTATACGTCGTCGCTCCAACGACGCTTGTTCATCTTTGTTAGGGACTCGCCCCGACTCTCCTTTCGAGAACTACCCTATCGACAGTATCGGCGTCCTTCTCTAAAATATTTAGATTTTTATGAAAAATATGCTTAATTGACATAACTGTTAATCTTGTTGCGCTTCCCATAGTCGGAAAACTAAGAGCGACCACAGACGCGCCCCGTGATTATAACGACGACTTTCATGCTCCTTCACCAGCTCCTCAACCCAACTTTGATTGAAGTAGGGACTGCGGCGCGTCGAAGGATCAAAGAGAACTTCTTTCAGGGTTGAGTTGAGCTCCTTGCGGAACCATTCGTCGACGGGCGCTCCAAACCCTGTTTTGGGACGCTTGTCGATCTCGGCGGGAAGGAATTCCCGGCACGCGTCGCGGAGAATTCGCTTTCCCGTGACGCCCTTAAGCTTGTATTCTAACGGCAGTTGCAACGCGAGTTCGAGAACGTTCGGATCCAGAAGGGGGGCCCGCGTCTCGAGCGCGTAGCACATCGACGCGACGTCGACCTTCGTGAGAATGTCGCACGGAAGGTACGTCATAATATCGGTAAAGCTGATCGCGCTCACCGGATCGCGCTTCTGGAATCTTTTCCACGCGTCCCCGAGAAAATCGAGTACGTCGAGCTCCTCCGCGCTCGGAACCCCCGTAAAAGGTTGATTCGACTCCTTCGCGCAATCTCTCCAATACTCTTCGCTCAGCAGCCCATGCAGTCGACTGCGGTTGAAGATCGCGATCCACTGCAAATATTCCTCGAGGGGCTCCATCCCAAGGGTTTCGAGAAGGCGCCGCGCGCGCGTAAGTGGAGAGCGTTGCCGCGATCCGCGCGGAATGAGGGAGCGCAGCGGCCCCGCGACGAAGTTCCTCACGCTCTGCGGCGCGTAACGCATCGCCTGCGCGATTCGGAACGCCTTATATCGGTCGTAGCCCGCGAAAAGCTCGTCGCCGCCGTCTCCGCCAAGGGCGACGGTCACCTCGCGACGCGTCGTTTCGCAAAGGCACAAGGTTGGGATCGCGGAGGAGTCGGCGAAGGGCTCGTCGTATTGCGCGACGATCTTCGTCAAAAAGTCGTTCGCGCACGGCTCCACGAAGAACTCCGTATGATCCGTCCCAAAGAGCTTCGCGGTCTGACGCGCGTAATTCGTTTCGTCGTATTCCTTCTGCGCGAAGCCGATCGAAAACGTGCGCACCTTCTTCACGCTAAACTGGCGCATGAGCCCCGTGACGATCGTGGAGTCGACCCCCGCGGAGAGGAAGGCTCCGAACGGAACGTCGCATCTCATTCTAATGCGCACGGCGTTTTCGAGACGTCGGCGCAACTCGCGCGTCGCCTCTTCGTACGTCGCGGTCGTCATGTTAAGACTGGCAGATCCGTCGTCGAACGCCCCCGCGTCGATGGATCCCTCGGCGCGAAGGCGTTCGATATCCTGGGTCGTCACCCCGGAATTTGTATTGAAATTAGCGACTTTTTCGAGCTTCCAATATCTTTCGACGCGCGGTTCGTCCCCTTCGTTCCATAAAAGGAAGGACGCGGGGGGAAGTTTGGCGATTCCTTTATAGATCGTTCGCGGATGCGGCACGTACTGGTACGTCAAATATTGCCGCAAGGCGACGAGATCGAGTTCGAAAGGAACGCCGGGGAAGCGTTTAAGCGCCTTGAGTTCGCTCGCGAAGAGGAGGCGATCCCCGTCGTAGCGGTAGACGAGGGGCTTCTTTCCGAGACGGTCGCGCGCGAGAAGGAACCGCCTCTTGCGCGAATCCCAGATCGCGAAGGCGAACATCCCGTTGAATCGTCGCAGCGCGTCGATCCCATACTCTTCGTACGCCTGAAGGAGAACTTCGACGTCGGTTTGCGTGCGGAAGACGCGTCCGCGCTTCTCGAGTTCGCGACGAAGTTCGACGTAGTTGTATATCTCGCCGTTGAAGGTCAACCACACCGTTTTGTCGGCGTTCGCGAAGGGTTGACGCCCGGCGCGGGAAAGATCGACGATCGCGAGTCGACGATGGCCGATTGCGAAGCCTTTCTCTTCTAGGGGCGCGTCGGGCGTCAGCGGTAGACGACATGTTCCTCGATCATCCGGACCACGATGAACGAGGGCGTCCGTCGCCGCGTCAAGAGTCTCCTGGGACACGCCGCCACGCGGCGTCTTCCAAATCGCTCCGCAAATTCCACACATGCGTTGATTGTCCTCCCGACGCGCGACGCATCGCGGCGTCTATCTAATACGTATGTTTTACTTTATGAAAAATTACATTATTTTGTACAATAGTGTAACGAATTCCTCGATTTTTCAATCATTTTATAATGAGGTTGGCTTTTCGTCCCTTTTTTCTGTACAATAGAAGAACCCTTCTATAATAAGAGTATCGGCGGCGATTTGCCGCGCATTGAGCCCAGGAGCGAAGAATCATGACGAAAAAGATCACGCGACGCGACGCGCTGCGATTGGCGGCGGGAAGTCTCGTCGCGACGACGTTGGGCGCGACGCCCGCGTTTGCCGACGCGCCCCTCGAAGCGACTCCCGCCAAGAGCGCGTCGAACTCCGCCGCCTCCGAACAAGCCGAGCCCCCCGCGCCTCGCGAACGCGTCGTCGTGAAACTCAAACCGCCCGCCGATCCCGCCGCTAAAACCGAGCTCGTCGGCTACGAAATCGCCGACTACCGAGACGACCCCGCAGTTCGACAATACCTCATGGAGGACGAAGACGGAGCGCTGCGCTTCATCGCGGCGGAACAGATCGTCGAGAAGAGCGCCGCGCCTGCGATTTCCCCTCAAGAAGCGCGCGACGGTATGAAAGAGCGGCTCTTGGCGCGGATGGGGCGGGAATTCAACGCGCTCGACGTCGGGTCGTTCCTCTTCGTGTCGAACGCCTTCGACGGGTACGTCGAATGGTGCGCGCGTCTCTTTGAGCGTCTTGAGAAGGGGTTCGATCTTTACGCGGAGAAGACGGGTTTGAAGACGACGCGTCGCGAAACGCCCCTTGTCGCGATTGTTTTTGCGCGGCAATCTGAATTTATTCGCTATGCGTCGGCGGAAACGCCGTCGGCGGAGAAGTTGGCCGCATACTACAATATGGAGACGAATCGCGTGGCGCTCTACGACCTGTCGAATCCGCAAGGCGTCGGGTCGGAGAATGAGCGGCGTCGATCGCGACTCGTCGAGACGCGCGAGATTCTGTCGCGCCCCAACGCGGCGTTTAACGTCGCGACGATCGTTCATGAAGCGACGCATCAGCTCTGCTTCAATCGCGGCGTCTTTCTCCGAACCGGGCCCTCGCCGCTGTGGGCCGCGGAGGGGATGGCGCTCTGCTTCGAGACGCCTAACGGTATGGCGACGCAAGGGGGCTGGGGATTCCGCGGCGCCTTTGTGAAAAACGAACGCATGTTGTCCCTCTATCGCGCGTACGCGCCGCGGATGAAGGATCCGTATCGGAAACTCGTCGCGCAGGAGGGGTTTTATGAGAATATAGAGGCCTCTTACGCCGCGTCGTGGGCCCTCTTCTACTATTTGAGTAAACGACGCGAGCGCGAACTGGCCGACTACTTGAACGCCGTCTCCCAAAAGTCCCCGTGCGCGGTCTACGCCGCACAGGAAAGACTCGACGATTTTACGGCGATCTTTGGCGACGATTGGGATCGGTTGACCGGCGACGTCGCGCGTTACTTGAAACGTCTTTGAATTGCGCGCCGCGCGAAGGAAGGAGGATCCTGTGAGACGCTTTGATCGATTTTTACTACTGACAACCTTCTGCCTAACGCTCTTCTTCTCGGGAACGTCGCGCGCGCAGTTTAGCCCCGTGCCGATTCCTCAGCCCCCGAAACCCCTCGTTCCCCCTTCCGTCCCCTTCGTACCCCTCAATCCGAAAACGCCGACCGACCCCGTGACGAAAGCGCGCGCGAAGATGTACGAGGAGATGCTCAAAGAGTTGCGCAAGCGTGAAAAAGAAGCGGCGGAGCAGGAGAAGAAGATCGAGGAGTTCCTCGCTAAGCTCTTCGAAGAGTTTGGCCCGGACGCGCGAATTGGTTTCTCGCGGCGTTTCGTCGTCGTGTACGATACGACGGACGCGTACGCGAACTGGTGCGCGCGCGTTCTCGAAACGGTCGCGTTCGCGTACGAGCGTTTCGTCTCGGGACTCGATTTTTCGTCCGGGCTCGAGGATCCGATGGTCGTCTTTATCTACGCGGAGAAGGAACGTTACGAGGATTATTTCAACAAGTACGCGCCGTCGGCTCTCCAACGCTCGAAGGTGAAGCCGCTGGGGTTCTATTCGTCGAAGAATAACCGTGCCGTTTTCTACGACTTGACGGAGCAGGAGCGGAATCGTCTCGACAAGACGGAGAGCCGCACGATCGAAGAGGTCGCGACGGAAGTTCTCGCCGCGCCGAAAGGTCGGGAGAATCTCTCGACGATCGTGCACGAAGGGACGCATTTGGTCTCGTACAACTACGGACTCTTCAGTCGTCAGGGGGAGAACCCGCAATGGGCGGTGGAGGGGCTCGCAATGCTCTTCGAGGCGCCGTGCGGGGAAGCGAAGGACGGGGGATGGTATCCTTTCGACAAGAGGGGCAGATTGAGCTTCGCGACGAATATGCTTCGCGTCGCCGAGTTCAAGCATTACGCGTCGGGAACGATCGAATCGCCCCTTCCGGTAAGGGACGTCGTGGGACTCGAACAGATCGATCCTGATCGCGACGACGCGTATCCGATCAGCTGGGCGCTCTTTTCTTTCCTCTATAAGAAGTATCCCCGTTATCTGAAGGAGTATCTTCTTTATAATGTGATGCAACAGCCGCGGATGGGATACGCGACGTATCAGCGAACGCGTGAGTTCGAACTATGTTTCGTGTATGATTGGAGCAAACTTTTCCTCGAATTGAAGGCGCACGTCGACGCGCTGGAACTCGAGGAGGGGGGAATGGATCCCAAAGAGGCGGAAGCTGTCGCGCGGGAGAAGTATAATCTTCCGAAGGAGTTGACGGCGGAGGAACAGAAGCGTCAGGCGCGAGCGGAGCGAGAAGCGAAGCGTCTTGAAGCGGAGGCTGCGCGTCGCGAGAAGGAAGCGTCGCGGGCGGCGAAGGACGCGGAAAAGAAGGCGCAGTCGAGCGAAGAACGCGCGGCGAAGGCCGAGCGGAAGGCGCAGGAGGCGGAAAGGTCGACGGGACGCAAACTTACGCCCGACGCGAAGCCGTCGAAGGAGAAGAAGACGCCCGACGCAAAGCAGGAGGATTGGCTTAACGGTTGGGACGAGGAGGGTTAACGCATGATTGAAGGAGAGACGACGCGTCGCGCTTTTCTTTGCGCCTTGGCGTTGGCGCCGTTAAGCGCGGCGTTCGGATTCGATTTGCAGACGTACGAGACGGATGAGTGGTTCCGTCTTGCGCAAAAGAAGTGCGACGAGCTTGTCGAGCGGTTTAACGCGGTCAATAAAGAGAACAATATTCACGACAGCGCCGGTCGTCCGCGGCTATTTAAGTCGAAGATTTGCGCGCCCTTTATCATCTGTTACGACGTCTCCGACGAATACGCGGGGTGGCTCAGTTCGCTTTTGGGGGAAGTGACGAAGGCGTACGAGCGTTTTTGCGAGAAGCTCGGCGTCGAGACGACTCTGCCGGTCTATGCGCTTACGGTCGTCGTTTTCGCGACGCGCGAGGGATTCGACGCGTTCGCGACGCAGTTGCAGGGGCCGGGCTTTCTCGAACAGGAGAACAAGCCGGTCGGGTTCTATCATCAAAGTTCGAAGTTCGACGGGTCGGTGATTTACGATATGACGTCCTTCGAGGCGACGCGGGAGACGTCGGGGAGTCGGAACGCAAGTAAGAACGAGAGTAAAAGCGTGAGCGCGAACACGGTAGTGGGAGCGGATCGCGGCAGCTCGCGGGTGCGCGCGGCGAAGGAGGCGCGGGCGATGAAGTCGCGCCTCAACGCGGGGGACAACGTGAGCACGATTGTGCACGAGATCGCGCATCAACTTTCGTATCGGACGGGCCTCTTCAATTTTGGGGCGCCGGACTGGGTTGTGGAAGGGCTGGCGACGACGTTCGAGACGCCGAATGAAGACGCGGCGCTCGGGTGGCGTTTCCGAGGTTCGTTCCCCGTCAACGAATCCCGTCTGCGCGCTTTCGTGGAGTATTTCAACGACGATTTCTCCCTCTCGTCGATCAAGGAGGTGGTGACGTCGGACTCTTTCGAAGAGGAACTTCGCGACGAAGGGTACGCGACGGCGTGGGCGCTCTTCTACTTCGCGCTGCGTAAAAAGCCGAAGGAACTGCGCGATTATCTGGAGCGGATCAAGAAGCGCGAGGGACGCCGGGGAATGTCGGCGGAGGAGCGCATGGAGGAATTTGTCGCGTCCTTCGGCGATCCGGACGTCTTCGGTCGTCAGTTTGTGAAGTTCATCCGCGATCTCAACTCGCGCTAAGACGCGGTAATTCTCCAGATTGCGGACGATTCGAGGAACCGAATGGGGAGAGTCGCAGCGCTTTCTCCGTTGAAACGGAGAGGGAGAGGAGAAAAGAAAAACCGCAGCGTCGGTTGGGCGTCGCGGTTTTGTATTTGCGAAGAGAGAGTCGGCGTCGCGTCGCGGAGGGCGCGGGGGGTCAGACTTTCTCGAAGAACGTGTCGGGACGGTTCGGATTGAAGATCTCGTTGCACGTCATCACGGTGACCAAGTCTTCGGTTTCGGAGAGATTAATGATGTTATGCGTCCAGCCGGGGATCATATAGACCGCTTCGATCTTGTCGCCGCTGACCTCAAACTCGACGATCTCGCCGGTGTTGATATTGCGCTCCTGAATCAGTCCGCGACCATGGACGACGATGAAGAGCTCCCACTTCGAGTTGTGCCAGTGTTGCCCCTTCGTAATACCAGGCTTGCTGATATTGATGGAGACTTGCCCGCAGTCGAGGGTGTGGACGAGCTCGGTGAAGCTCCCGCGATCGTCGCAGTTCATCTTGAGGGGATATTTGAACTGTTCCTTGGGAAGGTACGTTAGATAGAGGGAGTGTAGCTTCTTGGCGAAGGAACCCTCGGGCGTTTTGGGGAGAAGAAGGGTTTGCGGGAGGGTCTTGAACTCCTGGAGAAGATCGACGATCTCGCCGAGAGTAACCTTGTGCGTCGTTGGGACGTAACAATATCTTCCGTCTTCCTTGGCGACGGCGTCGACCCCGTCGAATTCGCAGCGCTTCTCCTTCCCCTCGAGAAGATCAAACATCCCTTCGACAAGATCGTCGATGTAGAGGAGTTCGAGCTCCGTAGTTCGGTCGTTGACGGTAAAGGGCTCGTCGTTCGCGACGCAATAACAAAGCGTGGATACGAAAGAATTATACTTCGGTCTGCTATGCCCCATCAGATTCGGGAAGCGATAGACGGCGACCTTCGCGCCCGTTTCCTTCGCATAGTCGAAGAAGAGCTCTTCTCCCGCCTTCTTGCTGCGTCCATACTCGCTATTCCCGAATCTTCCGGCGAGGGTCGCCTGGATGGAGGAAGAGAGCATGATCGGAGCCTTGTTGCCATGCTTCTTGAGAAGATTGAGCAACTCGGAAGCGAACCCGAAGTTCCCCTTCATGAAATCCTCGGGGTTCTCAGGTCGATTCACGCCCGCGAGATTGAAGACGAAGTCCGCCTTCCGACAATACGCGTCGAGCTCCTCGGGAGTAGAGTTGAGATCGTACTCGTAAATCTCCTCGACGCAGATATTGGGCCGCGTGCGATTCTTGTTGTCTCGAATATTCTTGAGATTGTTGCAAAGGGCGGTTCCGACCATCCCCTTAGCGCCGGTGACTAAGATCTTCATAACAGCCTTTCTCTTCTTTTACGCGCGTTTCAGACGTCTTTTCGCCATACCATTTTATTGACGACGCCGGTATAGCTCTGGATGATCTTGACGACCTTGTCGCTGACGTTTTCGTCGACATAGTCAGGGACGGGGATTCCGAGGTCGCGGTTTTTGTTCATCTCGACGGCGACGTCGACCGCTTGCAGGAGTCCTTTTTCGTCGATTCCGGAGAGGATGAAACACGCTTTGTCGAGCGCTTCGGGGCGTTCCGTGCTCGTGCGGATGCAGACAGCGGGGAAGGGACGTCCCACGCTGGTGAAGAAGCTGCTCTCCTCGGGGAGGGTTCCGGAGTCGGAGACGACGGCGAAGGCGTTCATCTGGAGACAGTTGTAGTCGTGGAATCCGAGGGGGTCGTGACGGATGACGCGGGGGTCGAGCTGGAATCCGGACGCTTCGATCCTCTTGCGCGAGCGCGGGTGGCAAGAGTAGAGGATCGACATGTCGTATTTCTGCGCCATCTTGTTGATCGCGTTGAAGAGTGAGAGGAAGTTCTTCTCCGTGTCGATATTCTCTTCGCGGTGAGCGGAGAGGAGGATATATTTGCCCTTTTCGAGTCCGAGACGCTGATGAACGTCGGAAGCTTCGATTTTCGCGAGATTGGTATGGAGAACCTCGGCCATCGGGGAGCCGGTGACATAGGTGCGCTCTTTGGGGAGTCCGCAATCGGCGAGGTATCGTCGCGCGTGTTCGGAGTACGCCATATTGACGTCGGAGATGATATCGACGATGCGGCGATTCGTCTCTTCGGGGAGACATTCGTCTTTGCAACGGTTTCCGGCTTCCATGTGGAAGATTGGAATGTGCAGTCTCTTGGCGCCGATGACGGAGAGACAGGAGTTGGTGTCGCCGAGGACTAAGACGGCGTCGGGCTTAATCTCGACCATGAGCTGGTAAGATTTCGCGATGATATTACCCATCGTTTCGCCCAGGTCGGCGCCGACGGCGTTCAGATAGGCTTCGGGGTCGTCGAGTTCCAGGTCGTGGAAGAAGACGCCGTTGAGGTTATAGTCGTAGTTCTGGCCGGTGTGCGCGAGGATCGTGTCGAAATAGACGCGGCACTTTTTGATGACCGCCGCGAGACGAATGATTTCAGGACGCGTGCCGACGATGATAAGGAGCTTGAGCTTGCCGTTGTTTTTCCATGAGCAGTCGAACATTTCACTTATCCTCCGCCAGACGTTCTTGGATGTAGGTTAGCGCCGCGATTGTGTCGATCGTTTCTTGGAGATTGAGACGACGGGTATTGTTGCTATTGAACTCGGTGAGGGTGTTTCTCGCCTCGTCCCCTTCTTTGAAGAACTTGTCGTAATTCAAGCCGCGGTTGTCGGCGGGGACGCGGTAGAAGTCGCCCATATCGACAGCCTTGGCGCACTCCTCATTTGTCAGGAGGGTTTCGTACATCTTCTCGCCGTGACGGATACCGATGACTTTGATCTCTTCCTTCTTGCCGCCGAAGAGCTCGCAGACCGCTTCGGCTTGGGTCTGAATCGTACACGCGGGCGCTTTCTTAATGAGGAGATCGCCGTTCTGTCCATGTTCGAATGCGAAGAGAACGAGATCGACGGCTTCTTCGAGACTCATGATGAAACGCGTCATCGTCGGTTCGGTGACGGTTATCGGATTTCCGGCTTTGATCTGATCGATCCAAAGGGGGATGACGGAGCCGCGCGAACACATGACGTTGCCGTATCGCGTGCAGCAAATCTTGGTCTTGCCGGACATACGCGACTTGGCGATAGCGACCTTCTCCTCGATCGCCTTGCTCATGCCCATGGAGTTGATAGGATACGCGGCCTTGTCGGTGGATAGACAGATGACGCACTCGACGCCCTCTTCGATCGCGGCGGTCAGAACGTTGTCGGTGCCGATAACGTTCGTACGCACCGCTTCCATGGGGAAGAATTCGCACGAGGGGACCTGCTTGAGCGCGGCGGCATGGAAGATGTAGTCGACGCCGGGCATGGCTCCGCGAACGGACTGCAAGTCGCGCACGTCGCCGATGTAGAACTTGATCTTGTCCGCGACCTCGGGCATTTTCGCCTGATACTCGTGGCGCATGTCGTCCTGCTTCTTCTCGTCGCGGGAGAAGATGCGAATCTCGCCGATATCCGTCTTGAGGAAACGGTTTAGTACGGCGTTGCCGAAGGAACCGGTTCCGCCGGTAATCATCAATGTTTTTCTTGCAAATAACGACATTCTCCCCAACCTCTTTCCTAAATATCTGAAGACCTGTTAATTTTTAGGAACGCGCTTTAAAAGCACATCGACAGCCCGATCGTCAAGGCATATCTTACGTTCATGACGTATATATCAAAAAAGGACGATTTCCCTGAAAGGTGTGATTATATAATATATCAGAATCTAACATGTAAGCAAACGACTGCTCATTTCTTTCTAAATATTTGCTTGAATGACGTCTAACTTATTCATTTTAGTCTGATGAAAGAAGTTTCTGCTTCCAGATGAACTTCTGGTTAATATATATTGTTGGAATAAAGAGTAATGTGCACAATACGATTTTGATAAACAACCATAACCAACTGCCATAAGTCATGTGCTGGAGAATATACTGCATAATAACAATTGTTAGTAGTATGGGCGGAACATATTGGGCGTATACTGAAGTATAGAAACCTTTCAGGTTTAAATGCAGTACTTTAATATAGACGAAATTTAGAATGAAAAGATTAATAAAGAAGGCAATACAAATAGAAATAGACGATCCAAGGGCGCCAAGACTGGGCGTCAGGACGAATGATAAAGCGACGTTGATGACTCCTATGATTAAGGCGCTAATGGCTTGGTATTTTATCTTGTTGCGAACAGATAGAAGCGTGTTAGCTATTTGCTGAGGGTATGAGAAAAGACATGGGATTACAAGTAATACTGTACATATTCCACTAATCCGATATTCTTTTCCCATCCATAATTCCATAAACTCCGTTCCAATAGAACAAATACCTACGAATAACAATCCAAGAAGACATATCTGATATTTGCCAACTTTAATCATGATTCCTTCTATTCCTCGATTGTCTGTGTTATAGTCTAATCGAGCAATCATCGGCATGAAAAGTCCGTTGATGGCATAAGCAAAGGTGAAAAAATACCCTTCAAGTTGAGACGCAGGGGCAAATCTGGCGATTTCAAGACTTGAAGAGGTAATGCCGAGAATAGAAGGAGCAATATTGAAAATTAACCGTTGCGACAGGGCGAGCACGGTAGCCCAAATAGAGAAAGCAAATAACTCTTTTAAAAGTTGCTTGTTGTGAACTCGAAAATTTGGGCGAATCATTTTTCCTCTGCCGATGATCCATAATCTTATTAAAATGGTCGTGACGCCGGAAATGGCGTTCATTAACACCAACGCGACCACTCCGTGGTCTGTGAGTAACGCTAACACCGTCAAGAAGATAGCAAAGAACTTTTGAAATAACTCGCAAATCTTTAGCCAGACAAACTTCTCATATGCATTCAAAACGCCGGCCAATGGTGTAAATGGGAAAGCTAAAACACTATAGGTTGCGAAGATGAGGAATATTTTCTTTAACGTTTCGCGTTCTTGGAGGTTTAAGCCGACGTATATGTGGTCTATTAGCAGATATATAACGAATAGAACGATGGAAATAAGAACGTCAATGTAGAGGTATAGTTTGAACACATATCCCATTACGTCATTGATTTGCGTATAGTTGTTTTCTGCTCGATATTTTGAGATAAATCGAGTAACAGAAGCGCCGAGTCCAAAATCCATCATAAAAATAGAAACGAGGGTGCCTATTAACGTGTATAAGCCATAATTGGCGTTGCCAATCTGATCTTTCATCCAAGGTGTATAGAGCAACGAGACAATCATGCTAATGGTGATGCCAGCATACGAAATAATAGCGCCAGATTTTATCTGTGCATTATTGTTCAGACGCATTCTTATCTCCTAGATTCTGCATAAAAGCAGGAAGCGTTCCCGGCTATACAGCAAATGTTTCTATTGTTGGGATTACGATACTTGACTAATATATCATTTGTATAAATGTAACGGTATTCTTTTTTCGTTTGGTTTAGAGGGCAAAATATTTACAGAAACATTCGCCTTAATTTGCTTTCAATTCTCCAAATGGACGCCTTAATCACGTTATCCCGTCCCATGACTTTGAAGAGCGTTTTTTGATATGCACGGTTGACCAACACATATTGAGAATGTTTAAGATCTGTTTCAACTTTATGAGTCTTCATAATATTTATCGCAACCCTTGGGAACATACTTGATACCAGAGACGTTATGATCGCTATCTGCAGGAATTCCCACGCTATAAATTATGTTCTTCATAAGTATGATCGAGCAGGCGCTGTTTAAGTGCATGCCCTTTGCGTCTAAGCGTTCAAAGGAAAAACGGTTCCCGTCAGTTTTAAGTAATCTCTAGTTTTCTTCGCTCTTTCAATTTGGACATCTGACCTTTTAGACGGCATTATATTTCTTTATATCGTTGTGGGATCGTTAAGATAATCGAAGCTCGTGTCCCTGTTTTACCATGCTCTTTTCTAAGTAGACCAGTCCAAAATGGTGGGGGTACTGGCGAAGAAATAATCCTCTTGTATCGTTGCCGATAAATCTCCCTCGTGGTTCATAACACAAAATATGTGAACGGGGAATCGTCTTTGTGCTTTTAAGAAGCTGTTCACAAAATGGGAGTTGCTTTGTGGTGGGACGTGGGCGTTTTCTAAAAAGATCAATCGATCAGTGGGCTGGAAGGCCCAGTTAAACGCGGCAAACTGACTTTTGTTGCATCCAAGATTTTTCTCTGAATAAAACCTTTTAACCTCACATTGCCAGTCGATATTCTCTACAATCCTGCGACATGCATCAATTTTTTCTCGGTCTCTACTATTTCTCGGTTCCATCTTGAAACAAAAACAAAGTGGACGGCTTAGCTTGTCGAACGCTTGCGAAGACCTTTTCTAGAACGTCGGGTCTCGTGAAGAATAATATCATTACAGGAACGTTATTCTTATTAATTTCCATTTTCGTATCTCCTACTTTTCCCAAAAAAAACGATAATCGAGACCTGCAGTGGTTTGTATCCTATATAGAAATAGGAAGGATAGTATCAAAACAACGCACATATAAGCAATTCGTTTGCTTTTAGGAGAGAATACTGAGATAATTTCTTCGGGAAAGACAATGACTGAACCAACCGAATAGTAAAACGAAACCCTCTCAAATATCGAAGAAATAAAACGCAAGACGTATGTGATTAATCCAATATTTAACATGTTCCATTTCCAAGATTCAATCACACGTCCTCTGGTCTTGGCTCTGAGAATTAGCCACATGGAAACAACATAAAACGTGATATTGATTGCGGGACCAATAATTGTTTGTGTCGGAGTAAGCTCGCTATAGTCGGTGTCCACAATATTGCTCCCCCAGGACAAGAGGATAGAAATCATATTTATCATTACCAAATAACTCACAAAATAGATAAAACTTGTTTTGAGGTTTGGTTTAAAATCTGAAAGAAAGTAAAAGGGAATAAAACAAACAACGGACGAATGGATGGTAAATGCAACTGCACTCGTGATTAAAAAAAGAAAAAATTTCCTTTTGAGAATAAAGTCTATAGAGTATAAAACTAAACTGATGGCAATTGTTTGTCGAAAGCCGGTAAGTTCAAAAATAAACAAACCTTGAGCGAAGAACATTAACAGCGCTAAATAGGCTTCGTCACAATAGAAGTAAATAAATCTCGATATGAAAAAAACACAAATAATAGCTTCAAGAAATATAATGGTTTGATATGAGGAAAAAAACATGGAAAACATCTTGTTGAAAACGAGATATCCGGGTTCCATGTTTACGATTGAGAATAGGTCGTTCAAGGGAACCTTCTGTGCGATTTGATAGACTCTCGCATAATTATTCAAGTCTCCATCACCGGCTGGATCTGCATAACGAGCGCCCATTACAAACACTATTCCTAGACCGCTTAGTAGTAAGAATAACTTTTTACGTCCGCATAGATGTAGGTTACCTAAGCACAGTTTTATGAAGGTAATCCATAGCAATAATCCTCCCCAAACAATCATTGTTGTTCCTCTATGATCTTGCTGTATACATGTAATAGGTCGGCGACGTTTTTTTCCCGATTATGCCATTGCTTAGATATTTTCATAGCGTTCACAGACAACTTTTCCGCCAATTTGTCATCTGAAAAAACATCAACGATTCTTCCCGCTAAAAATTCATATTCAGAGTAGTCGTATAGATAGCCTGTTTCTCCGTCATTTATTAGTTCAGACATACCGCCTCTAAACGCGGCGATACTTGGAACTCCTAAATGCATCGATTCTCGTAACGTAGCAGAGGCGTTTTCAATCGCCGACGGAACGATCGTAACGTTGGACTGCAACATCAATTTAATAACGCCGTCCGCTTTTTGACTTCCGACAAACTCAACGTTTTTTTCGATTCCTAGCCTCTTGATTTCATCAAGGATAAATCTCGTATAACCGCTCGTTGGTACGAGCATTCCATTCTTTACCTTTGAAGCGAGAAATACAAATCTAGCGTCTGGGAAGCGTTTGCTAACAAGCTTTACTGCTGGGAGTACGAAGTGACCGCCTTTCATGGGGACTTGCGTCGACGTCGAGGCATAAACCATATGACGCTCGCAATTGTTGATTTTCCATTTAGGCGCCGTATAAAACTCGTCTCGCAAATTGTAATTGCAACGGTAGTACTTCAGATTCGGATTAAGAGATTGCATGTAAAACTTGTCCCAGTCCGTTCTCCCCGTTGCGTAATTTACCGATTGGATGAATTCTCTCTCATACTTAACATTCCGCCTAGCGACTATTTTTCGCTCAATCATCCCGTTGAAATGCGCGTATTCCCTCAACGTGCGATATTTTAGTAGTGTCTTAAGAGGCAACCCACCCCAATGGTTCTGCGAGGTTTTTTCGATGATTCCTTGAATCGTCAGCAACTTTTTTTTGTCGGGAAACCTTCGAAGATAGGATATGCCATGCGAATATTCCGTACCATGAAAGTGGACAATATCAGGACTGAATCTCCGCTCTATTTCTTCCCAATACCTTACGAGTTCCGGATGATAGAAGAGCATGGTTTTTCCATTGCCTGGGAGGCAGAAGTATCGAATATTTCCGACTTCTACGTCAAGAAATTGATCTCCGTTAACGCAAGCAATAGCTAGTTGGAAGTCTTGGCTGGAGCTAAGACCTTTAGATAAATCAATGAGCCATGTGCCGCTAGAGCCCGTCTTTTTCCCTAATTTTTGTGCCAATTGGGGCAATAGAACGTTAACAATCCATAAAATCTTCATTTCTGTCTTTCCTCTCTATCATAGCGTTCTAATTATTCTTTGCTTATGAAAACAAATAGTTCGTATGGAATAAGACGATCACTAATAGAACGATCATTGCCCCCCATATCCGAATACTGCTTTTGAATTATAAGACTCAATACTCCGGCAAGAAGGGAAGAAAAGAGCCAAAATAAAGTCTTGGACTCATAAAATTCAAAATACTCATACATTGTATCCATTTTGTCTTTCGATTTGGAACCGCTTGTTGTAGGGAAGAAATCCACTGAACGTCATGAAAGGGCTTCCACTACAGCGTACAGAGAAAGAGCGTCTTCTAATAAGCTGGTTGCGAGGCATTTTCGCAATGGAAATGACAAAAAGGATAGGAATGTGCATATGAATTTTCCGACGCCAATTCCTGGATACGAGGGTTTCACGACTGATTTTCCATGACGTATACTTTTCTATTTAGACTTAGCCGCTTCAATCGTATTGATTAAAACCGAGTTCATACGTTTTCGATCATGATGTTTTATTCCGCAGTCATGCGCTTTCTTCGCATATTCCAACACCATGTTGGGATTTTGCGATAATCGGCTCAACGTTATTGGAATCTCTTCATATGACGTAGCTGTAATAGCGGAATCATTACGTTTGAAGTAATCCATTGGCGCTATATCTTTGTCCCCAATCGCAAAGATACATTTTCCACTTCTTAGGTAGTCGGTAATTTTGGTTGAGAACGAGAGTCTAGCCGTGTTTTGAAACTTTTTCTCAAGACTCTCGACAAAAACGAGAACGTCCGCTCCTTTCTGAACCGCTTTTACTTCTTCGAGAGTAAGTGCCCCCTTAACCCTGCATCCATTACGATTCAACGCTTGTGTTTGCTCTTTGGACAACGAGTCGGTTGTGTAGATATCAAGCGTGATTTTCGTTGAATCTTTATTAATTTCTTCAAAGGCTTCAGCTATTGCCGCAAGAGATTTCCAGCGACCAATAATCAGTTTCCCCGTGTAAACCATTTTAATCGGAATTCCGACAGGATAGGATTCAAAGGGGACAAAATCAATTCCCTTTGTCATGATGATGCTATCAACGCCGAAGATCTTATCGTATTCTTCTTTTTGTTTTGGAGCGATCACCATGAGTTTGGCACTATGGTCGACAATATACTTCACGTATTTTCGGAGAAAAAAGCGGTGGAGTAGGGATAGAGGAGCTTTCGAAATCGCTTTGTACGTGTAGTTGTCGTCCGCCAAATAGGACACTACCGGTTTTTTCGTTCGTTCAATGATATATTTTTGAATTCTTCCCATATATATCGTGGGGTATATGGGAATGAACAGGACATCTGCGTCGAATTCGTCAATGAAGCGATCAAGAGAATCTGTTCTCCATTTTCCAATTTTCCAAACAATTTCTCTGCAAATAAAAAGTAAATCCCTTATTTTTCCTTTGTACGACGCATATCTTTTTTTTCTCTTGTTCTGCGAAAGGTTATCGATAGGGGAATCATCTGTTTCATTTTGAACTTCTCTACCAGTTACAATCCCCCTGCGTAAGATGCTCTTCATTATGGCATTTTCGGAAATACTAAAAAATTTCTCGCAAACAGAAGTTTTGGGAAACGTTGACCTTGTGTATATCTGCGCGAGACGTTCCGGATTCCAACATTTAAAAAACTCTATAAGCGTGTTGATTCCAGTATTGTCACGCCATGCGTTCGTCGAAACGACTAATGTTTTAGGGAATTGGCTTTGTGTCATAAGCTATGTCCTATCGAAGTTTGCAAACAATTTTTAACGCAAAAATCAACCCACGGAATCCTACCAAGCGATATACTTTATAAAATACGTTTACTCTTGGGTTTTCATGGAATCTAAGGAGATCTTTCATTTGCAAAATGACGGAATAATACTCTTTTTTTCTAGAGTCTTGGAAGCGAGTGTAGGCGATTAGGAGATTACAATAGAGCTTAGCTACGGAATTCAAAAGCACTCTTTTATACTCTTCGTCAATCTCTTCTTGAGGAATCTGACGAAACCACTTATTAACGACATAAATACAGTCTATGAGGTTTTTCAATTTAAAAGAGGACGTTATTGAATTTGCTCTTTGACGATAGACAAGAAAGGTCTCGTTAATATAAGCAATAGATCGAATCTTTATTAGTATACAATAGAACCACTCCTGGTCTTCTGATAAAAGGCCTTTCTCAAAGTGAATGCCATTTTCTCGTATAATACTTAACCGAATTGCCTTTGACCAAGGGGAGCAGTAGAAGGCATCGCGACGCACCATTTCATTGACACGAGATGCAAGAGTTGCTATAGAATCAATGTCGGGACAGGAGAAGGAACATTCGCCCATTCTTTTTTGGTCGTCATAATACTTCTTAAATTTGTAACATATGACGTCGACTTTTGTATTGGCTTTTTCATTGATTTTTTGGAGAAATTCCCGATCGCAAAGATAGTCATCGCTATCGATATAAACAATATAATCACCGCTAGCATGTTGTGTTCCAACGTTTCTAGCGTCAGCTTGTCCGCCGTTTCTTTTGTGAAACACACGGACGCGCGAATCAAGCTGAGCATATTTGTCGCAAATTTTAGGACTGCTGTCCTCAGAACCGTCATTAACTAAAATCAACTCAAAATTTGTATAAGACTGACCCAGAATGCTCTGCACACATTCATCAAGATACTTTTCGACATTATAAACCGGAACTACTACGCTAAATTTGTAACTGAGCATACTACAACCTCATTTTGATTCAAGAGTACGTCTAACACTTGAAGTTAGGAAGTTACAACATCTTTTTCTCATCTCAAGAGATACTGCGGCGATTCCTGGAAATACAATAACGTTACTCAGGCGTCTAAATCGATTGGTTATGGGATTAGGAATCAACTCAAACATATCTAAAAATGCGCCTCCAATCAAATGATTCTTTAACGCAGTAAAGAAATCGTTCTCATTAAAGACGCTTCTTCGGCCAACATTCACAAGTACTGCAGTGCGTTTCATTTTAACAAACAATGATCTGTCAAAAATCCCCCTCGTTGAATCCGTGTCAGGAAGAGTTGAGACGACGTAATCATAATTCCCAATGATTTTAACTAATTGTTCACGCCCGCAGTAAACATGATTAAAATATGGTCTTGCCTTTGCGCTTTGAGCATATCCGTCGACGATCATGTCAAACCCCGCAAGTCTCTTAGCAACCTCCGTTCCAATACTGCCGGAACCGAGGATAAGAACTTGTTTTCCTGCCAGTTCCGAGAGATATGGGAATTTTCGGTCGAGTTTTGAGTGACGATTATTGGGATTGGCACGAATTCTTTTGCAAAATAACAACATGCCAAGAACGACTGTTTCAGCAATAGGAACAGAATAAATGCCACCGGCGTTCTGGACGGAGACGCCTTTGCTTTCATATTCCTTAACAGGAACGCCGTCAAATCCCGCGCTTGTCAATTGAATTAGCTTTAAGGAGGGGAAATCCATTTTTTCCGCCTTGATCGCCAGCGCTCGAGAACCGACTATGACGACAACGTCGCTGTTATGTTCGAAAGAATCAATAGATTTCAGGGAGACATTCTCAACTTGAACATCGGCAGGAAGCTTTTCATCATTCAAACTTGTGTCCGTTAAAACAATCCTCATAATGTTACTCCTAATTCTTTCTCCTCGAGCAATCTTTGGTAATCAACGCGCTGATTTTCCAACATGATCGGGCGATCGTAAAAGCGTTTGGTTCTTTCATACGCCGCCAGCCCAATCTTCTGCGCGTACTCCCTATTAGTAATGAGCATCTCCATCGCCCTTTGCAATTCCCGCTCATTTTTCGGTTCGACTAGCAAGCACGAGACGTTCTCTTCCATCACTTCGGAAGCGCCGGGAATTTTTGTTGTAATTATCGCGATTCCAAGCGCTCCAGCCTCCTGAAGAACCATTCCGAATCCTTCCCGATAAGTAGGGTGAACTAGGACGTCCATCGCCGAATAGTATTCGTTCATCTTGGAGCCGTCGATCATACCGGTCATCACTACTTGTTCGGAATTCCGGGCCCATTGTAAGGTTTCAATCGGAACGCCGCAATTGTCTTCCACCGGTCCTACTATAAGTAGCTTGGCTTGAGGCTCAGATTCCGCGACGGCTCGAAACGCGGTTAGTAGTTCCGAACTCCCTTTATCCGCCGAAATGCGACCGGCAAAGCCGTACACAAAGGCGTCCTCTGGAATTCCGTATTGCCGTCGAATTTTGTCGCGGTTTTCGTCTTTTCGTGAAATATCATATTGGCGCATGTCGACTCCGATCGTTCCCCCTTGACCTACGACGATCGCCTTGTTTGCCGGATACAAGCCTTCCGTTACAGCGAACGCCTTATTCAGAGGACTGACCGCTCGAATATCCGTCGAATTTCGACAAACCATTTTTTCGATAGTTTTGAAAATTTTTCGCGAAAGACCCTGCATCCCAACGTAACGTATTCCCCACTGACAGTAGAGTCTTATCGGGACTCTAACGAGCCTAGCGGCTATACTCGCATAACACGCGGCGTTGGGCGTCGAGTACTGCACCATATCAAATCGCTCTTTTCTGAAGATTTGGAACAAGGCCTTAATCGATTTTAGAGCGGAAAAGTCTATACCCCTTCCCATAGGCGCTGGGATGTAGTGAATGAACTCGGGTAATTGACTTTTAAATTCTTCATCTGTGTCGCAAATTAAGGTTACATCATAACCGCACTTCTCATGCAAATACTTTGCTGTCTCAACGACAAAAGCTTTTAGAGTCAATGAAACAGTCGTTATCATGCAGACCTTTTTCATGAAGCTCCTTAACCCTTTTTATTCTTGACAATGGCGGCTACTTTTTGGCGAATGAGAGCTAAGTTTTCTTGATACTGCTCTTCGCTATATTGAGCGACTTCAGCTTCCTTCAAGCGGATCTTTTTGACTCCCTCCACAAAAATCGACTCGATTTCTATAGGATCTTTCACTATATTGGCGTCGCAGAAACCTCTTGAAAGGATCGCCGCTGTGGAGCCAAGGTGGTAATGTTCCGCAATGATGTATTCCGCCGGAAGCATTCCGTATCCGACTCGCGCGATACCGCCGAATCCGTATTTGACGCCCTTAGCTCTGATCTTTTGGCACAGCATAGAGACCGTGTCGTCGCAGATCAGTTCAAACATGAATGTTCTGTGTAACGCGAGGTGCAGATCGTTCAGCCCTATATGGATTTCGTCGACTCCAGGAACCGCCAAGATCGAGTCGATATTCGCCGCCGCCTCCGCTGTTTCCACTAGAAGCTGAACTTTGGCTCTTCCGTCGACGCAATCAACGAAGCGTTTCACTTCGTACGCCGTTCTGAACATCGGAAGCATCACGACGTCCGCGCCCGCGTCTATCGTTTGGTTGATCTCTTCTTCCGAGCTTGAGTAGTTCGCCGTCGCCGAGTGCAACGGATTGACTCGCACCATCAGTTCCGCGTTTGTAACGACCGGACGCAACCTCTTAATGTCGTTGATCGTATGGTGATTCTTAACGGTGTTCATCCCGCCTTGGCGTTCGTCTTTGCCGATGTATTCCATATCAATCCAGACGCGATCGACACCCGCCTCTTGGGCAATTTGAGCCGTTATTGGATTATTGGTGATGTACATAAGAGTTAATGGCATCGATCTAACTCCGCTTCCTATTCACTTAATGCGTTTGGCTGGAACGCCAATATATGTTCCCGATATCTCTATGTTTTTTACCACGACTGCCCCGGCGCCTATCATGCAGTTCGAGCAGATCGATACATTATTGACGACTGTCGCCCCTGCGCCAATCCACGTTCCTTCTCCGATTGCTACCGTCCCACACAAATGCGCTCCTACGGCAATATGCGCATAATCGTTTACGTCGCAGTCATGGTCAACCGAAGAGCAGGTGTTGACAATGCACCCCTTCCCGAGCCGAGTACCCGGATTGATTACTGCGCCCGCCATTACGACCGTCCCCGATCCGAGCACAACGTCCTTTGCGACGACGGCGCCGGGATGAATCAGCGTCGCCAGTCTTTCGCTTGGAATTGTTGCCTGGATTCGCTTCCTTACGACTGGGTTCCCAATCGCAACAACGACGTCCGCGTCGATAATTTTAACGTCCGAAGTCTTGCCAACCACGAGACGCCCCCAGCATTCGCGCACATTTTGATTATCGTCCAAAAAGACGATCTCATCATATCCGTTCCTTTCAGCGACGTCTGCAATAACCTTTCCGTGCCCGCTTGCGCCAATGATTGCCAATCGCTTCATTGTCACCCCTCAGTTTTTTCATCGGTTTCGGCAGTTTTGGAACCCTTAAACTCCTCCATCGTTTCCGACGTCGTGGAGCTGATTCCTTCCCGTCTTATTACGGTCAAGAGGGTCTTGAAGACGATTTTCCAGTCGCCAAGGAAAGTGATATTGTCCACGTATTGGACGTCCAACTCAAATTTTTCTTCCCACGTGATCGAGTTTCGACCGTTGACCTGCGCAAGGCCCGTGAATCCTGGTCGTACTTCATGGCGTCTCGCTTGTCGTTCGTTGTAGAGGGAAAGGTACTTTACCAGGAGGGGACGGGGACCGCATACCGCCATTTTGCCTGTGAGAATTGCGAAAATCTCAGGAAGTTCGTCTAATGACGTAGCACGAAGGGCTTTGCCAAAGGACGTCAAGCGCACTTCGTCTGGAAGAAAGGCTCCGTTCTCGTCCTTGGCGTTTGTCATCGTTCGAAACTTGTGGAGTTTGAATATCTTGCCGTTAAGACCCGGTCGTTCTTGAGCGAATAGGACGGGGGAGCCGAGCTTAATTCTGACAAGAATCGCGATGACAAGCAAAACAGGGCTTAAGACGACGCACGCAAGGAGTGCGCAAAGGAAATCTTGCGGACGCTTGACGTACTTTTCATAGAATCCCTTTTTGTGAACCATATCCGCCCCCCCCTCAGTCGAAACAACTCTTAATTACTTCAATGATTCGATCTTGTTCTTCTTCCGTCATCTTGTTGTCGCTCGGCAGGCACAGTCCGCGGTTAAAGACGTCCTTGCCGACGTCTTCGCATCCCCCGGCGATATAGGCGTTTGTTCGCGCTCGACCGCTCCCGTCGCGAACAATGAAAGGATTCATTCTGTAGATCGGCTGCATATGCATCGGTTTCCAAATCGGGCGCCCCTCCGCGTTGATGCTCGCAATCGCTTCTAGTATTTCCGTCGGGCAACTCTTGCCATGTTCGCCGATATAGAGCGCTTCTTGTGCGCTCCTGACTTGTTTGCACATCGCGTCTTTATCGATAATCATGCAACTCAACCAGAAATTCGGTTCGCTGTTGACCGTGTCGTACGGGTTCATCTGCACAGGAAGACTCTTGAAGGCGTCTTTGTATCGCAAGTAAATCGCCTTTTTCTGGGCGATGTGTTCTTCCAAGCGAGGAATCTGATTGCGCACGACTCCAGCGATCACGTTGCTCATGCGGTAATTGTACCCTAACTCTTCGTGCTGATACCATGCCGCGCGTTCCCGCGACTGCGTCGACCACTTTCGTACTTTTTCCGCCGCCTCTTTACTATCCGTCAACAACATCCCTCCGGAAGAGCCCGTGATGATCTTGTTTCCATTGAAAGAAATCGCGTTAAACGTACCAAAGGAGCCTGTTTGCCTCCCCTTGTAGGCGGCGCCCAGGGATTCCGCAGCGTCTTCGATCATGATCGCGCCGTTTCGAATGCATATTTCCCGAATCTCGTCGATCTTGCCCGGCGTACCATACAGGTGGGCAAAGACGACCAATTTGATCTCCGGATATAATTCGAACGCTTTCTCGAGGGCGATCGGATCCATATTCCACGTGTCGTATTCCGTGTCGACAAAGACTGGAGTTCCTCCCTCGTACACGATCGGATTCACCGTCGCGTCGAAGGTCATATCGCTAGCGGCAACGTAACGTCCCACAAGGGCGCCTTGTCCTGGTTTCGGCTTGTCGTAGAGCGCTTCCCCCGCCAACTTCATTGCCAAGTGTAACGCCGCCGTTCCCGCCGAAAGCGCCACAGCATATTTACAACCCAGCTTTTCCGAAATCTGTTTTTCAACCGTGTCGATATTAGCTCCCACCGTTGACATCCAGTTCGTCTCGTACGCTTCCAGAACATATTGCATGGAGTCTGGATACATCGTCGGAGAAGAGAGCCAAATTTTCTTTTCAAATTTCTTAAAGTTGTTGTTAGGATTAAACATCTCTTATTCTCGTATTTCGCGTCCTCTCTTTCGCGACTTAACTTTGCCCTCTTACAAAATCCCGTCACTGCCGAAACGGCGAAGAAACGCCCAGGGAAAATCGTCAACGCGAGTTCGAAGATCCTACGATTTCGCTTCGTCTGAACTAGTCATGGCGCTGAGGATATGTTTCTTCTCCGCGTCTTGGTTGACCTTCTCGGGGCTTCTGAAGGTGTCAATTACCCTGCGGAGGGCTTCGCGCGCGGCTTCGTCGCTTTCTGTGAGACAGGCTTCTTGGAGGATCCTGAACTTCTCTTCAACGACTTCTCGCGGGAGCGGTTTGTCGCGTTCGATGAAGATCAAGTCGTTCTCCGTCTTGTCGAGCTCTTCCGTCTTGACCAAAAGCTCTTCGTAGAGTTTTTCGCCCGGACGCAGGCCCGTTTCGACAATCTTGATCCCTGTAGCGCCCGAGAGTCGGATCAGCGTCTGCGCTAAGTCGTAGATCTTGACCGGCTGGCCCATATCCAGAACGAAAAGCTCCCCGTTGCTCGCCAGCGCGCCGGAGAGTAGAACTAGTTGCGCCGCTTCCGGAATCGTCATGAAATAGCGAATAATACGCTTGTCCGTGATTGTGATCGGGCCTCCCTTTTCGATCTGTCTCTTAAAGAGCGGAACGACGGAGCCCGCAGATCCCAAGACGTTGCCGAATCGAGTGACGCTGTACTTTACCTTTCCGTACGCGCTCGCGCTCAGGGTCATCAACTCGCACATGCGTTTTGTCGCGCCCATCACGTTCGTCGGATTCACCGCCTTGTCCGTCGAGACCATCATGAAGCGTTCGACTTCGTACTCTTCGCACAGCTCGATCAGAACCTTTGTTCCCAGCACGTTGTTCTCGATCGCCTCAATACAGTTCGTCTCCATCAACGGAACGTGCTTGTGCGCCGCCGCGTTGATCACGATATGCGGACGATACTCCTCAAAGACGCGTCTCATACTGCGTTCGTTATTGATCGACGCAATCTCCACGCGCAGATTCAACGCGCTCCCGTATGCGAACCTCAGTTCCTGCTGAACGTCGTACGCGCCGTTTTCGTATATGTCCAAAACGATAATCTGTTTCGGCCCCTTCTTCGCCAACTGTCGGCATAACTCCGAACCGATAGAGCCGCCGCCCCCCGTGATGAGCACGACCTTGTCCTTATAATAGACGTCGGACTTCTGATCCTTCATCTCGATCGGCTTTCTGAAGAGTACGTCTTCGACCGCCACCTGTTTGATCGCCGGTTTATCTCCGACGTTTTCTATCAAGGGGGCGCTGTACGTCTTGAGTTTGAATCCCGCGTTTAGGAAACGCTGATAGAGCTCCTTGCGCTGCGCGTCTTCGAGCTGAGCCTTCGCAAGGATCACTTCGTAGGCGTTTAACGCCTTAATTCTTGCGAAGGAGGCGTCTTCGTTCGGGAAGACGGGGAGTCCAAAGATTCGACGTCCCGCCTTGCTTGTCTTCAGATCGATAAAACATACCGGCGCATACGGCGTGAAGGGATTGTTTAGGAGTTCATTCACGAGCGAGACCGCGACGCGCCCCGCGCCGATAATCGCCACCGGCGTCTTTGGAACTCTATTTTCCGTCTTGGAGTCCCCCGAGCAAATATACGCCACCTTATTGAGGAATTTGCCGTGAACCGACTTGTTATCGCGATTCGAGAAGGAATATTGATATAACAGTCTCACGACCTGAGACCAGTACGATGTGAGACAGATAAAGACGACTAAATGCGCGTAGGAAACGTGATGGATTGGCAGAAATTTTTCCAGAATAATGTTTAGAATCAGCGCGATTCCGTCCGCAAGCAGAAATTTTGCGAAACACTCGGCGTCTCCGTAACGTAGCACGCTATGGTATACGCCGCACAATAGCCGCATAGTGAACAAACAAAATGAGGATAGCGCAAATTGAATAACTAATCCCTGCGCGGCGAGATGATAACGATTGGACAGGAAAACGCCAACCAATGTTGCGATCACCGAAAAGATGGCGAAGTCAACAAGAAACAATGCAAGTTTCCTGCTTTGATACGACGAGGAGACCATGATAGGCTTACCTAACTATTAATAAGGAGGAGCGCGTCGAACCAAAGTCTAAAGCGTTCCAAAATGACGACGATACTCTCCTATTATACAGGAACGCATTTAGATTTATACCCCAAAATCCATCTTTTCGATTTTGAGATGAAAAAAAAGAGAAAAATGGTCAGATTATAATGAGCTGCGCAGTAGCCTCAATCTATTCAATGGATATACTTTTCTAATATAACATGTCTATTATGAAAGTATTTTATAACGTCTTCGATTGGAAAATAGAGTCTTGCCTTTATACGATTTTACGAACAAAATTACGTTAGCTTAACGCTTTGCGATACCATTCGAGCGCTTCTTGAAGCCCCCTTTCGAGCGAATAATCGGGCGCGTATCCCAGAAGGCGCCGCGCTTTTCCCACGTCGGCGAGGCTGTGGCGAATATCCCCCGCGCGAGGCGGATCGAAGAGGGGTTCGACGTCCAAACCGAGCGCCTTTGTGATCGCGTAATACACGTCGATCAGGTGCGCCGACTCCCCAAACGCGATATTAAACGCTTCCCCCGACGCTTCGTTAGGAGCGAAACACGCCTTCAGATTCGCTTCCACCACATTCTCTACATACGTAAAATCCCGACTTTGCAGACCGTCCCCGTGAATCGTCGGACGTTCCCCCGACAAAAGCGTCTTAATAAATCGCGGAATCACCGCCGCGTACGCTCCGTTTGGCGACTGCCGCCTCCCGAAGACGTTGAAATACCGCAACATGACCGTTTTGAGCCCGTAATGCAACGCGTATTGCCGCCCCCAATCCTCCAGCGCCTTTTTCGTCACCGCGTAAGGAGAAAGGAGCTTCCCCTCGCATCCTTCGCGCTTAGGCAGGTTCGCGTCGTCTCCATACACCGAGGAACTCGACGCGCAAACGAACGTCTTGACCGTCCCCGCGCGCCGCGCCCCCTCAAACATATTGAGCGTTCCCTGAATGTTGTTCGCGCAGTAGAATAGGGGCCTTTCAATCGATCGCGGAACGCTTCCCCACGCGGCCTCGTGCATGACGTAATCGACGCCCTTGCACGCCTCCTCGCAGACGCTCAGATCCTTCACGTCCCCCTCGACGAACTCAAAGCGTTCGTTCGACAAGAAGGGTTCGATATTCGCCATAAAGCCCGTGGAGAGATCGTCGAGGACGCGCACCGCGACGCCCTTTTTCAACAACGCCTCCGCCAGATTCGATCCGATGAAACCCGCGCCCCCCGTCACTAAGACGCGGGTCGATTCCGGAAAGACGACTCCTTCATATCCCATAGCGTGTTCCTTTCAGCGTCGCGGCGTTTTTCATGAGTAGACGCGGTATAAATTGTAAACGACGATCATCGTGATCGCACAGGCGTTGATAACCGACACGGTTATCTTGCTCTCCCCAAGACGCGAGATTCCCAGAGGAATCAGCAGGTATAGAATGAAGATCGCGGGGAGCGATTGACGCGGCGAGAAGATCGAGAGGAGGTTCTGAGCCTGAACGAACTTGTAAATGAGGAAGAAGAGGATCAGGAGAATCGGCGTGGGAAATTCGCGCCGACGGCGCCACGCTTCCACCATCCCCAGAAGGGCGCAGGGTAGGAGCGACATAACTGTCAGCATAGCGTGCGAAACATAATACGTTCCGCCCCAGAACTGATTGGCGTCTAGTCCCGTATTGACGTAGACTCCCAGCGGAAGGAAGGGGGAGAAGAGGGTGAAGAGGGGCGCGCCGAGAATCTTCGTCATCGTTTCGTTGAGGTCGACTTGCGAGTCGTGTTGAAGAGTACGCGCGGCGCCTGCTTGCAAGCGTTCGACGGTTTGGCCGACGTCGCGGCACAGACCAAGTTCAGCGAAATAATTCCATAGGAGCAAAACGATGGAGAAGGTTAGGATTAGAGAGAGGATAAAGGCGGGAGAGCCCTTCAGCTTCGCGACGAGGTATAAGTAGAAGACGCACCCTGAGGCGAGGAGGATGAAGACGCACGCGACCCTGTTGAAGATGATGAGAGAGAGTGCGAGGGTCATGGCTAAGCATGAGAACCACCAGTATTTTTTTATAATGAGATTCGTCATCCCCCAAAGCGTTGCGGCGATCGCTAGGAGCAGCGTGGAGTCCTTAAAGTTGCACGCCGAAAAAACGACAAAGATCGGCGCAAACGCAATCAAGACCGCGCCGAAATAAGCGCGCGTCTTGTCCAGATAGGAGCGCATGATCCCGTAGGCGAAGAGGACGGTCAACGAGGAAAGGAAGGCGTTGCCGATACGAACGGCGTAGACGTTCTCTCCGAAGATTTGCATCATCAGCGCGCCAAAATAGGGATAGCCGGAGTATTCGGTTCCTAAATATTCGATCTTACTCCCCACGATCGTTTGGATTCCATATTCACGCCAATAATTGCTGATTGCAACCATTGCTTCATGGTATTTGAATTCATCCGCAGGGTTTGGAAAGGGCGAGTGATAGAAGAACTGACAACAGGCGACGATCCCCACCGCTTCTATGAGTCGAATGATGAAACTTACGACGAAGAGTTCGCGAAGGATGTGCGACGTCGGCGCTTCAGACTCGGCGTAACGCTCGGCGAATCCCTTCGCGAGGAGGTAAAAAATGGGAATAAGCGCGTAGGACAAGAAGAAGGCGTTGAGCTGAAGAGCCAAAACCTGCAGGACGCAAGCCATAAAGAAGAACAATATCAGCTGCGTCTTCCAAATTCGGTAAAATCTCTGGATTTCGAAAGTTTGCAACGCGGCGCCCTCTTTGATGTGGTGGTTTGATTGGCAATATGCTTGTTACAAGAGCGAGAGGGCAGAGAATGCGAATTTCATGGCGTAGAATTCGTTAATCATGGAAATTCTCGAGATCATCTCCACCTTCTCATTCTTATGAACTTGTGTTTTCTTTACGGCAAAAGCCGCCTTATATAACTCTTTCGCTTTGTCCCTAGCGAAATGCGAGACGTAGTTTGCGGAGCCGTTCGCGTAAGCGAAATAGTCGCATTTTCCGCAATGTTCGATGATTTTGTCGCGACTGAGGCGTAATTGCCGCGCGATTTCTCCTTCATGCTGGCCGTCGTGAAGGATGGCATGTCCGTACCCGTGAGAGCCGATTGTGGCGAATCCCGATTTCGAGAGGGCTTCGATCTGCGCCCAGTTCATGAGCTTCTCGGAGGCGTAGCGAATTTCGTTCTTCTCGGCTTCGTCGTCAGGGATTGCCGTCTTGAGATCCATGACGAGTTTCGCCAGATCATATTCGTTCAAAGACCTGATGAATTCGAGGAGTTTGAAGGCAACGAGCCTGCGTTCCTTAGGATTGCGTAAGGGAAAAGCGGCGCTCATCGACGGAATTCGAAGCGCGTCGAGCTTTTCGCACGTCGCCGCGGTAAAGGCATAGTATGACGGTATGCGCTCGTTGGAGTCGACGAGCCCCGGCGAAACGAAGACCAAAAAGGGGATCTGTTTTTCAATCAAATAGGGGGCGACGACTTCCGCGTTATTGACGTAGCCGTCGTCAAAGGTGAGGAGTATGTCGCGTTTGTCGAAAGCTTTCGCTTGGAATTTCTCGTAAAATTCGTCGGGAGTGAGGAAATGTCCGCGCTTGGCGAGGTATTCGATATTCCTCCGGAAGAGTTCGAAGTCGATCTGGTTCGCCTGAACGAGCGGATCGACGAGCGGATCCTTCGCGACCCCATGACACATGACGACGCGCGCCTGATGCGGCAGTAGCTCCGCGAGACGCGCAACTCCGTAAAATCCTGCGATCGAAGCGAGCGTTTTTTTATATCCCATCGCGCTAAATCCTACTCTTGATCTTTCTTTGGGGGTTCCAACATCTTCTTCACCTCGGCGGGAACGCCCGCGCAAACGGCGTAGTCCGGGAGTGACTTCGGCGCGGAGGAACACGCGGCTAAGACGGTTCCGCGTCCGATTGTGACGCCGGGTAGCACGGCGGCGTTGGCTCCGATCCAGGCGCCGTCTTTAACGACGACCGGCGCGCGTCGACTCCCCTGGTTCCACTTGCCGTTTTCGTAGGCGTGGTTCCTCGATGTAATCATGACCTTGTGGGCGACGAGCACGTCGTTTCCGATCGTCACGTCGTCGGCAAGAATCAGGACGCTGTTGGGACCTATGTAGACGTTGTCGCCGACGGAAAGCCATCGGAGGTGGGTGAAGCGCACGTCGGAGGCGACCTGGAAGTTCTTCCCCGCTTTTTTCATTGCGAGGGAGTAAAGGGCGCCCCGAAGACGCAAGCAACACGCCGCGTCGGGAAGCCAATTGGTGAGGACGCGCACAAACCACGCCCATAGAACGTCGAATTTCTGAAACATCCCAAAGACTCCGGAATCAAACGCGCCTACTGTTGGCCGCGTCCGTTGAGCTCGTCGAGGATTCCGACAATCTTTTTGGCGAACTTGTCAAAGGTCAACTCTCGAACCTTCGCGTATCCCTTCTCGATAAGCCCCTTTCGTAGCGACTCGTCTTCGATAACGCAGTCGATCGCGTCGGCGATCGCGACGGGATCTTTCGGAGGAACGAGAAGTCCGTCTTCGCCGTCGTCAATCGAGGTGGGTATTCCGCCGACGGCGGTAGCGATCGTGGGCAAACCTTGGGAGCGCGACTCGACGACGACGTACGGGGCGCCTTCCGAGAGGGACGGAAGGACGAAGACGTCGCAGGAGCGCATCACGTCGAAGATTTGGCTCTGATCCATATAACCGGGGAAAGACACGCGATCCTCAAGTCCGAGCTCCTTGATCTTGGCGTCAAGTAGCGCGTTGTAGTCGGCGTATCGGTCGTTTTTCGAGCCGATGCAAACGAGTTCGACGCGCCGCTGGCATCGCAGGTGGGGAAGGGCCTCGACGAGATACTCGACGCCCTTTTCCGGTCGAATGAATCCGACGAAGAGGACGCGGAGCACGTCGCCTTGGCAGGTATCCTCGCGTTCGTAGATCTGCGACTCGAGGACGGGAGCGGCGACGACGTTGTAGCGCTTATGTCCCTCCATGCGCGCGTAGAGTTCTTGACCGAAACATAGGAACGCGCCTTGGGTTTGATCGACGCCGTTTTGGACGACGCGTTCCCAGTTCTTGGCGTAGCACAGCGCCAGGCGATCCATGACAAAACCGTTGCGCTTATGCGATTGAAGGAGCGCGACGGGGTTGCCGACAAGCCAGTGCAACGGGTGAAACCCTTTCTTGACGCAGAGCTTGTAGAGGTCGGCGGCGCCGGGGAACATTCCGCGAATGAAGAGGTCGCCGGGCTCTTCGAGCGCCTTCCGCCACGCCTGGCTATATTTCTTGAGGTTTAGGGTTGCGGCAAGGGTCGAGGCGGACGCGGGCATAGAGACGTGAACGACGTTTTCCGGTAGTTTGAACGCGAGATTCGGGGATTTAACCGACTCCTTTGGGGCGCACCAACAGACTTCGTCGTATTCTTGAGCGAAGTAATCGAGGAGTAGACCCGTGGAGAAGTGCGTATAAATCCCGGACGCGTCTTGGAACGCTCCGCCGCCGCCGGAACCGACGTATATTAGTCTCTTGCGTGTCATAAAAGCATGTTTCCCAAAACTGGGCTTTATTATCCTTAGGGGTGGATATTAGAGGTCTTCGATAATCTTGATACGCTTTTCCATCTGGAGCCTAGTATCAAGACTTTCGGCGACTCGCCTCGCATTGGCGGCCATTGCGTCGTACTCTTCGCGCGGGAGCTTTTCGAGTTTCTCAAGCGCGTTTGCGATAGATTCCGGAGTCTGTTGAACCAGTTCGATTCCGCAACCTTCATTCTTGATAACGCTGTGACCTACGCAATACGTCATAAGAATCGGCTTAGCGGCGGCTAGATATTCATAAAATTTGTTCTGACTCTGGCCATATTTGTCGAGAACGGTGCTGGTGTTATGGAGGAGCGTACAGTCGCTTTGCGCCAAAATGGACGGAATATTCTTGCGATCGGCGAGCCCTTTGAAGACGATATTCGTCAGTCCGAGCTCTTTGACGCGGGCGCGCATGGCGTCGAGCTCCGTTCCCTGTCCCCAGACGAGAATACGGATATGATCGTTTCCGCGATCGCGCAAGATACGCGCCGCGTCGACGCACATTCCGAGATTGTTGACGAAACGGACGGAACCGGTATAGACCGCGTTGAAATGAGTTTTGTCGGCAAGATCGGGATCGGCGAAGGGACGCTCTTTCACGAGTTGATCGAACTCTTCGATATCGACGCCGTGAGCGACGTAATGAACCTTTTTGAGGTCGATCGTTGAATCCCATCCTTGCTCGACGATATAGTCGGCGCCTCCGGGCCACGTCATGATGATCGAGTCGGCGCGTTCGTACATCTTGCGTTCGTATTTCTGGAGGAATTTCGCGTACCACTTGTTTCGCTTTGGGGGAAAGTAGGCGAAGATGCTTTCGGGCCAGAGGTCGCGGATTTCGGCGACGCAGGGGACGCGAAATCTCTTTGCGAGTTTTTCGCCTACGGCAACGACGAACGGAGAGGGTGAAGATGCAAGGATTATATCGGGGGGGGGGGCAAGGCGTTTTGTATAAAGTTTTACGGCTTTTATGAGGTTGCGGTAAAAGACGATAAGATTACGCACGTAATCTTTTCCGTTGTCGTAGTAAGCGTTTCCGCGAATAAAGACGCATTTGGCGCCGCAAGAGAGGGTGCGTTCAAACCAAAGAGGATTGCTTTCGTCGACGAAGTTTCGCGAATAGTGATCAAAGTTGCAACAGAAAACCACGGGCTCATATCCTTGTCGAACGAGCTCTTTGACAATCCAGTAATGATGTCCGCGCTCGTCAAGAATAACGCGAGTACAATGTTGATGGATAAGCCAGATTCTCTTTTTCATAGTAATCTGAATGGACGTCGTTAAGGATTGTGCGCGCGTGGTCGGATAAGCGCCGCAGAAAAGAACCGGACGACGCAACTCTAATGGGCGTCGTCCGGCTTCATGAGAGAGATCAAGCTTGACGATTTTTCTTGTAGTACTCGACGAGAGCGTTCGTGGACGCGTCGTGAGAAGTCGTCGGGGCGGAGCTGACGAGTTCGGGGAGAACCGCTTTGGCGAGCTGCTTGCCGAGTTCGACGCCCATCTGATCGAAGGAGTTAACGTTCCAGACGATACCCTGGACGAAGATTTTCATCTCGTAGAAGGAGATGAGCTTACCGAGCATTCTGGGCGTGAGCTTTGTGAAGAAGAAGGAGCTCGTCGGACGGTTGCCGGTGAAGACCTTAGAGGGAGCGAGACGCTTCGCTTCGGCGTCGTCGAGACCTGATTTGAGGAGTTCTTGATAGGCTTCCTCTTCGGTCTTTCCCTTCATGAGCGCTTCGGTTTGCGCGATGAAGTTGGCGACGAGTTTCTGGTGATGATCGCCGATCGGATTGTGGGTCTGGACGGGCATGAGGAAATCGCAAGGGATGAGTTTCGTGCCCTGGTGAATGAGCTGGTAGAAGGCGTGCTGGCCGTTGGTTCCCGGTTCTCCCCAGACAATCTGTCCGGTGGAGTAATCGACGCGATTTCCTTCGCGATCGACGCCTTTTCCGTTGCTTTCCATATCGCCCTGCTGGAGGTAGGCGGAGAAGCGGCGCATATACTGGTCGTAGGGGAGGATCGCCTGCGTTTCGGCGTTCCAGAAGTTGTTGTACCAGACGCCCAGGAGGGCCATGACGACCGGAATATTCTGCTTGTAGGGAGTCGTTTTGAAGTAGACGTCCGCTTCGTGTGCGCCGGAGAGGAGTTCTTCAAAGTTTTCGAACCCGACGGCAAGAGCGATGCTCAGCCCGATCGCTGACCAAAGAGAATAGCGACCGCCGACCCAGTTCCAGAATTCGAACATGTTGTTCGGGTCAATGCCGAATTTTTCGACTTCTTCGCGGTTGGTGGAGAGAGCGACGAAGTGAGAAGCGACGGCCTTTTCATCTTTGAGGGCGTCGAGGAGCCATTTTTTGGCGGAATGAGCGTTCGTCATCGTTTCTTGCGTCGTGAAGGTTTTGGACGCGACGATGAAGAGGGTCGTCTCAGGGTTGAGTTTCTTGACAGTTTCGACGATATGGGTTCCGTCGACGTTGGAAACGAAGTGCGGGGTCAAGATCGACTGATATGGGGCGAGCGCTTCGCAAACCATGCAGGGACCGAGATCGGAGCCGCCGATACCGATATTGACGACGTCGGTGATCGCCTTGCCTGTGTATCCTTTCCATTCTCCGGAGCGGACGCGGGCGCAGAAGTCCTTCATTTTGGCGAGGACGCGATTGACGTCGGGCATGACGTCTTTTCCGTCGACGTAGACGGGGTTGTTCGAACGATTGCGGAGGGCGGTGTGCAAGACGGCGCGGCGTTCGGTGACGTTAATCTTTTCGCCGGTGAACATCGCTTCGGCCATCTCCTTGACTTTCGCCTGTTCCGCGAGGGAGACGAGGAGGTCAAGCGTTTCTTCGGTAATGCGGTTCTTGGAAAAATCGTACAGGATTCCGCCGAACTCTATAGAGAACTTGTTGAAACGTTCGGGATCTTTCGCGAAGAGCTCGCGCATAGTCGTTGTTTCGAGTTGCTTCTGATGAGCCGCGAGCTTCTGCCACGCGGGCGATTGCGTTAAATTCGACGCCACTTTGGTTTCCTCACTATCGATTATGTAATAGGCGACGCGCGTCATTCCCTTGCTTAGAAGGCTCGTCGCGACGCGCCGCGTTAACTTTCTGTTTGATTATATAGTACGATTGTTTCTTAATCAAGTAAGAACCGGGGCTTAAAGACGCCAAAAAATAGAATCTTCTTCCGGATAAGGGGGAACCGCGCAGCGCTCGAATCCCGCTTTCTGGAGGACGCGTTGCGAGGCTCGGGCGTCAAGCTCGGTTTCCGCAAGGATGCGCGAGACTCCTTCGGCAAACGCCCATCGAGTCATTGCGATTACCCCGTCGGTCGCGCGCCCGCGATTACGAAAGGAAGTGGCGATGAAATAGGCGATCTCCGCCACTCCGTCCAATGGAGCTCCTTTGAAGCAGAAGAATCCCGCGCACGCGCGTTCTCGAGGGAGTAGCGCAAGCCAAGGGGTTCGCCATAAGAGGGGGACGGAAGGGGCTGCGGGGCCTTGGTCGTAGAGCCATTTGAGAGCGCGACATATCGGCGCGGGGGGCGCCTCGATTTTTCGTCCTGCGCCGAAACGCGCTTCGAGGGAGGAACGATTCCAGAGAAGCCGCGCGAAATCGCGGCGTCTTAGGGGAACGAGAAGAAGGCGCGAGCCTCGGACGAGCGCCGGGGCGTCGCGCAGAAATTTCTCGAAACGATCTTCCTTCGGGGACGATCTTGTCATGGCGTCACGACGTCCTCGCCGTTTGAGACGATCTCGCGCAGCTCGGAGCCGTCGACGAGGATCTGATAACGCGCGCCCTTCGGAGCCGTAATCTTCACCTTGTTTCCGTCGACGACCGCAGGATACGGCGACGCGATTCGGCGCCCATTCGCGTCGACGACGCAGAGGCTTGTATGGCGACCGTCCGCCATGCGACGCAGGAGATGCACCGCCGTCGGGTTGATCCAGTAGGGATAGCGCTCTTGCGAGTCGAGCTGGAAGGAGTCGGGAAGGAGCCCGATCTTTTCGTCTTCGAGGCAGAGCTGACATTCCGCGCTCGCGATAATCCCCTCGCCGATCTTATGCCAGTCGAGGGTCGAGTCGTATCGCGAAAGGAGAAGGAGGGCGTGAGCGTAGTCGAGTCCGCACCATTGGACGGGGCGTCCCATCCAGTTGGGAGAGGTCCAAGAGGTGGCGCCGAAAACGGCGATCGTGGCGTATCGCATCATCGGCTGGTACTCGCCCTCGGGATTCTTGTCGCTCGGCCAGGGTTTGAGGTCGGGGTCTTCCCAGAGGTAGACGAAGGGTAATCCTGTGATCGCCCAACGTCGCGCGGCGTCGAGATACTTTTCTTCGCCGGTCGCCTCATACGCGAGGACGTTTGAGAGGACGAGGCGCGAGGAGCCCATAATGTCGGGGGTGTGGATCGAGAGTTCCCAGACCTGGGCGCCGCGAGGCGTTCGTTCCTTGTTGGCGAATTCAAGGCCTTTGAGGGCGGCGTCGAGCGCTTCTTTGTCGCCTGTGAGACGCCAAATTTCAAGGAGTTTATAGGTGAAGTTTCCGTTATGGCCCGAGGCGTAATCGACGTCGCTGCCGCGCAGATATTTTCCGCTATAACGCCATGAACCGTCTTCTTGGAGCGAAGAGAGCGCCGGGGCTTTAACGCTTGCTAAAGCGTTTTTGAGGAGTTCGCCCTTGCACGTCGCGAGATAATAGGAGTAGTTGCGAATATGCCCGCCGCCGAAATCGACGCGCGGCGTTTCGGGCGCTTCGCCGGAGATTTCCCAGATTGTCGAGAGGAAATCGGAGCCGTAGCTGGGGCGGAAGGAATAGGGAGGATCGTTGTTGAGGCACGCGTGCATCCATCCTTCGGGCGTCTTGATGTAGGACTGAGCAAAGGCCGCGAGGATCCGCGCGTCTTCTTCCTCTTGCGAGCAGGGACGTTTGGGGAGCTCGGGGAGTCCGATTTGGCGCACGGCCCAGAGGATCGAGTCTTCGATCGGCGCGGGATCTGCGAAACGGACGCGCCCGGAAGCGTATTCGGAGAGGAGATTCATGCGCGACGCGTCGTCGGCGGAACGGAGACCGTCGAGGAAGTCGGGAACGGCGAAGATCGGCTGAGTCTTGGGGTCGTCGTAGAGGAGAGTGGCGCTGACGCGCTCGGTGACGATCGAGGCGTACGGTTGGGCGACCCAGGAAATGGGCGGCGCGACGCGGATGCGTTCGATCGTCTCGATATCGGCGGAGGAAGAGCTATGCTCCCCTTTTTCGAGATATTCGGAACCGGGTAGAACCGCTTGTTCCATGGCGCCGAGGACGCGCAGGACGGGGGCGTGAATCTTTCGAGGGGCGCTGTATTCGAAGGCGAGGGATTCGTCGTCGAGTTTGAATTTGAGGAATCCGACGCTTGCGCCGAGGTATTCGATGCGGTCGATATTCTTTCCGGCGGAGCGTCGCGCTTCGGTTAGGGGGATTTCGCAAACGCTCAGTTCGAGTTCTTTGCCGTCGTTTGAGACGGAGCGTAGCGCGGGGACAAGGCGCCGCGCGGGGGCGTCGTCGACCGAGGCGGAGTCGTTGAGTTCGGCGAGCGTTTGCTCGGCGGTCTTTTTCCAGTTGACGACGTCGGAACCGTCCCCTTCCTCGCAGAAGAGGGGGGCGACGACGGCGACGTGTTTGCCGTTTCGGAAGATTTCGGCGCCGTCGAGAGCGGGGGAGAAGCGGACGGCGAGGGGGCCGCTTCGAAGAACCGCGCCATCGGTTTGAGCGTTCAGCGGCTTGCTTGCTTTTTCGTTATACGTGAAGAAACGCCGATTGACGGTCTTGCCGTTTTTTTGCTTGAGGATGACGTCGAAGTCGCCAAAGAGGGTCGACTTGTCGAGAGGGAAGGAGATTTTCTCGGTAGAGCGAGGGGGGATCTTTTTCGTAATTTGAAGCGTTTTATTGGGGAGATAGCAGAGCGTTTCCGCGTTCTGCCGGTCGTCGGATTCGTTGGCGATCGTGAACGCGAGGACGTCGCCGCCGTTATTGGAGCGGTATTCGGAGTCGAGGAAGCGTAGGGGTTCGTAGACGGGGGCGAGAATTTCGGCGCGGTAGAGTTTTGCGGAGCCCGCGGTACCGCCGAGGTCGAATCGGAGGCGTCGAATCGGTTCTTTCGAGTTGAGTTCGACGACGTAATCGCGCGGTTCGGCGTCGAGAGGCATTTCAAAACGAGCGGAATTCTCCTCGCAGAAATCGGAATGAGCGGTGTTGAAGAAGATTTGACCGTTTCCCTTGTTTTGACGACTTGCGCGGAATTTTACGAAGAACTTTCCTGCGGGGAGTCCGTCGATTTCAGGGGAGAAGAAGTAGGGATCGTCGACGGAGGAGCGCATTTCGAGAGCGTCGGGAAGGCGCGTCAGGGTAACGTTGGAGCGTCCGAGCCATCCGTCGATCTTCGTCGCGGGGTCGGTGAAATCGCAGACGACGACCGAGGTTGCGTCAACTAGTTTTGGCGGGTCGAGCTCCCAGGGGGTTTCGTCGACGGGGTAGCCTTGATCGGCGGCTTGGGAGCCGACGGGAACGAAGAAGGAGACCGCCGTCGCCAGCATAAGCGAAAGGGCGTGGGAAGAGAAGAAGCAGCGCATCTCAGAACTCCTCTAAGCGACAGTGGGGGATAGTTTTGTATTTCGAAGTTTGCCTATTATAACGCATTTGCAAATCGCGTGTTTTCGCTTGCTTCTTTTTTGTCCTTTTTTGTTCTTTTTTTTGTATTTTCTACAATTTTAGGGATACAAGTTCCCCCTCTGGACGACTAAAATAGTAGATGCATAATGATTTGCCTCCCCTCTTGGCTTTCATTGCTCCTTCTGAGCATAGGATTGACGTCGCGACCCAAGGGAGGCGGAGGTCTCTACTGTGTTTAAGTTGCGCTGCTAACGGTTCTCAAGCGTTTTGACTAACGGCGGCGAGGGGTTGTTTTTATGGGTGAATTGAATTTTCCGCATCGTCATAAAGCGAGCGGTACATATGAGAGGCATGTTAAACGAGCTTTCGATTTTACCGTCGCGTTAATGATGATCGTGTGTTTGACCCCCGCGCTTTTGTTCATAGCGTTTCTTGTTCGCGTGAAGATTGGGTCTCCGGTCGTTTTTCTTCAGGAACGCGTTGGCAAAGACGGCAAATTCTTCCACATTTATAAATTTAAGACGATGCGGGAACCTCAAACGCGCGACGGGAAGAAGCTCACCGACAAGGAGTTTCAAGACGCTCTAAGCGACGGAAGGGAACTCGATCTTCTTACCGACAAGGAGCGTTTGACGAAGTTTGGCAGGTTTATGCGCAACTCGTCGCTCGACGAGTTGCCGGAGCTTTTCAACATCTTGAGGGGTAAGATGAGTTTCGTCGGTCCGCGCCCTATGTTCAGGGCGAATTACGAATATTACACGCCGACTGAGAATCGACGCCACGAAGTCACGCCGGGTCTGACGGGTCTTGCGCAGATCAACGGGCGTTCTTCCGCTTCTTGGGAGAGTCGGTTTGCATACGACGTCTATTATGCCGACCACATCAGTTTCTGGCTCGATTTGAAGATATTTTTGAAGACTTTTGCGGTTGTTTTTGCGGGAGAAGACGCGACGCAGTGCGGTGAGATACCAGCGCCGTTTACAACGTGCCGCTTGCGTCAGCTCGCCGAGTTCGCCAAAGTCGACGAAAGCGCGATTCTGGCGCAATCGATTGAGGAACGCGCCGCGTTATTAGAGCGTTATGAGAAAGCCGCTTCTAATAGAGAGGAAGGGGGGTCTCTTGAACTTCGCGCCGCATAATCGATTACTCGGCTTATTCTCATTGCGCGTTTTCTTTTCTTTAGAGAAATATTGACGTCTATAACGAACGTGAAGCGAAAATTTTTTCTCTTTTTAGCTTCGCCGCGTCCCCTTATAGGGCGCGATTCCTTTATAATATACAATAGAAGAATGGGCGGGTTGCGCCCGTGTGCTTTTGCCGCTTTGGGGCGGCGTTCCTCACCGGTATATGCGGGATGTTATTCATGATGAAGCGATTTACGATTCGGAAAAAACTTGCGTTATCGACAGTCGCGGCGACGCTTCTTTGCGCGCTGGGCGCGTTTCCGTGCGACGCCATAGGAACGACTGCGGCGCGCGTCTTCGCTCAGGACGATCCCTTCGCCGATATTGACGACGAATCGGATCCCTTTGCCGCCTCTTCCGATTCGGATCCCTTCGGGACTTCCGACGATTCCGCGAACACGCCTTTCGCGCCGTCCGCGCTTCCGACTCCCGTTCCCGAGTCTGCGGCGCCGAAACCCGTCGCGTCGGCGTCTAAGTCGAATCCCGCCGAGGAGCAGGAGTTGACGCCGGAGGAAGAGGAACGCGCGAAAGAGCGCGCAAAGTATTTGAGAGCGGAAGACGTGCCTGACGATCTCAAGTCGGAGCAGGATTATTTCGATTCGGCGACGCCAGCGGAACGCGCGGTCTTGCAGAAGACGCCGACGAACGCCGCGGAATGGTTTGTCGCGGCGGTGCGGGTCGCGCGGGTCGGTCGTCCGAACTTTGCGAAGATTCTCGCGAAGAAGTCGTTGGAAGCGCCGGACGCGAGCCCTGAAGAGACGGCGTCTCTTCTCGAATCCCTTGGCGCCGGACGCGCCGCGTATTTTGTCGCGAATCCGACGGTCGAACCTGAAGGTTCCGCCGCGTATGAACGCGTAACGCGAACCGCGCAAGAATATTGGCGTTCCGACGCGGCGCTGGAAGCGGCGTTTTCCCGTGCGCTTTCGGGCTCCGTCTCTGAACGCGCCGCCGCGATTACCGACGCGCGTAAAGGGGGTGACGTCGCCGTTGCCGCGCTTGTCGACAAACTCCTTTCCGGAAATGAAACGGACAAGAACGCCGCGCTCGAACTTCTTCCCTTCTTTGAGGCAGACGCCGTCGACGCGCTTGTCGCCGCGCTTCGCGCCGTTTCCGACGACGAACTCGCGCCGATCGCCGACGCGCTCGCCGGGTTCCAGAGCGTAAAGGTCGCGCCGGAACTTCTCGCGCGTTATTTCCTGATTTCGTCCGACTCCAAGGGCGCGGAATCCCTCGCCGTAGCGCTCGCGAAGCAGAGTTCCAAGACCCCGAGCGCGGAAGAGTTCGTGAAAGAATCCTATCAGAAGGCGCGCGAATACTATCGCAACGAACGCGTCTTCGCCAATACCGTCGACGGATCCGCGCCCGCGTGGTTCTGGGACGCCTCGACAAAACGCGTAACGCGCGAAGAACGAACGCTCGAGGAGCTCTCTCGCGCCGAGGCGGCGTACTGGGCGACGGCGGCGTATCGCGTCGGCGAAGCGCGCGGCGTCCTTCCGCAGGGCGCGAAAGCGCTGGCGATCGTCGCGGTCGCGGCGCGCGAATCGAATATCGCGGGGCTCGACGCGGCGCGGTCGGCGATTCCGGTCTTTGAGAAAGAGTTCCCGAATCTTACCGCGCAGGAGCTTGTCGACGCGCTTCGTTTGGCGCTTGAAACTCAGCGCTGGGACGGCGCGCTCATTCCGACGATCCTTCTGCAAGATCGCGGGGACGAGTCCCTTTGCTACGGGGACGGAACGCCTTCGACGATCGTTCAGGGGGCGACGTGTCCCGATAGGCGCGTTCGCTACGAAGCCCTTGCGGCGATCGTTCGATGGAATCCGTCGAAGCGTTACGTCGGTTCGAGTCGGGTTCTTTCCGCGCTCGAGTGGTTCGCGACGTCTTCCGGGGAGCGTCTTGTCGTGGTCGCGTCTCCTAAGTTTGCGGACTCCACGCTGATCGGTCGCGCTTTCGGATCGCAAGGCCTTCGAGTTATTCCGGCGACGACGGGGCGCGAAGCGCTCCTTGCGGCGCAGAGTTCCGCAGACGTCGAGGCGATCTTCGTTCTTTCGACCGTCTCGAAGCCTGATATACGCACGATGGCGCAAGCGCTGCGCGGCGATTGGCGCACTGCGGAAGTTCCGCTCCTTGTAGGCGCGGACGGCGAACGCGAAGAAATCAGCGCGAATCTTGCAGTAGGGCGCGAACCGAACGCGATCGTTTTAGCGACGCCTCGCCAGCATGACGCCGCGGCGTTCGCATTGGGACGCCTCTACGACAAATCGGGCGTCAACGTCGTCGCGCCGGATCTCCGACTCGCGCAAAGCCGTCAGGCGATCGCCGCGATCCTTCTGCTGACGTCGACGCATCCTGAAATCTACGAGTTGGAGAACGCCAACGCGCTTCTTGATCGTCTTCTCGCGACGCCGACTCTTTTGAATGAAGCGCTCGAATTCGCGTCGACGATCAAGTCGCCGTACGCGCAAACGGAATTGGCGCGTCTCGCGGGGGACGTTCGCTTGAGCGTTGAAGAACGAGGTCGAATCGTCGACGCGTTCGAACGTCAACTTAGCGCGAACGGATCGCTGCTGCGCGGTCCCGACGTCGTGGCGATGTACGACCGCTATAACGCGAGCGAGACGGAAGACGTGCAAACGCAGCGCGTTCTCTCGCGACTCCTCGACGTCTATGAGGCCGCGACGGGTAAAAGTTCGAACTGAGCGTAAAGACGCGCCGACGCGTCGAATATAGAGCGAATATGTCATAAAGATGAGGAACGCGTGAAGAGCGCGTTCCTTTTTCATTTCTTGGCGTTTCTTTGCGCGATTCCGCAGTTATTGGAGCGAATCCTTCCGGAGCGCGGCGAGCCGCTTTTCTTTCCCGAGGGCGGCGAGTCTGACATAGAGGGGATTGCGCGGGTCGAAGAGGGGCGGTCTCAGGGAGTCGAGGAGTTTCGGGGAGCCGAACCCGAGGGTTTGGGGGACGGAGACGGCGAGGGCAAGGCGCCGCGCGGGGGCGGAGTTGAGGAGCGCCGCGAGATAATCTCCTTCGTCCAGGGACGCGACGGGGGTGAAGACGAGGGTTTCTTGTGGGACGATCGGGCGCCCGGAATCAGGGTCGGGGACGACGAGCGCGGCGGTGAGTTCGTAGTCCATGCGTCGCCACGCGACCTTGTAGGGAGCGAAGGTTGCGGCGTCGACGTTATAGAGGGACCAGAATGGAGCGGAGGCTTGATAGCGGCGATAAGCGGCGCGTCCGCGCAGTTCTTCTTCGAAGCGTTCGAGGTAGGCGAGGGCGAGGGGAAAGCGTTCGCGCATCGTTTCGGGGGAGTATCCGCGCCTCTTTTGTGGGTCTTGGGGAATGAGCGCAAGGGTCGAGGGGGAGTTGTAACGATACGCGCCTAGGTCGCGCCAGTGGAGCATCGGAAAGAGGAGCTCGGCTTCGAGGCGAGCTTCGACGGACTCGACCTTTCTCTTTCCGCGGGCGCCGAGATTTCTGGCGATCGCGACGTTTCCCTCGCAGCGCGCGGTCGCCGCGTCGAACCAGAAGACTCCGACGCTCCCTGCGGCGTTGGCGCCGAGCTGCGCGCGGTATCCGCATTTGCGGTCGGGCGTCATGATCGATTCGACGAGAGAATCGATCTCTTGCGCGAGAGGATCATCGAGGACGTCGGCGCGGGGAGCAAAGCGAAAGAGGAGAGGCGCGCCGGGCTCGTCGCGGATCGGTTCTGCGGATCCGTCGTCGAAGATCGCCGAGTCGAACGCGCGGCTGAAGCGCACCCATTCCGGGGCGTCGCCCGCGTCGAGACGCTCGCCGGGAGTCGGAACGCGCCACCGTCTCACGGGGAAAGGGTATTGCGCGGGTGAGTTCGGGGCGCCGAAGAAGACGACGGGCTTGGTCGTAACGTATTCGAAGAGTCGGAAATTCGAAAGATCGTCGATTTCGAGGGGCGCAAACTCCCACGCCTTCCCCTTTCCGAAGAGACGAAAGCCAGCGCCAGAGGAGCCGGACTGAAAGAGTGGGCGCGGCAAGACGAGGCCGAAGACTCCGTCGGGCTTGAGATCTCGCGCGACGCACAGGTGCGCGACCAACGCCGCGAGCTCCTTCTTGCACCCGCCGTAGCGCGCTTCCTTCCCGGAAAGCGTGAAGAGGCCGAACTCTTCCCAGAGCGCGCGGGTTTCCTGTCGGTATTCCTCCGCGAGTCGTTCCCATCCGAGCCAGGGAGGGTTGCCGACGAGGAGATCGAAGCGTCGAGGATCGCGAGGGGGCGCGTCGGGGTCGAAGGGGTTGCGGAGAGTGAGGGAGTCGAGTAGGACGCCTGGGAGCGCGGCGTATGGATCGTCGGGGCGTTTTGAACGACGATATTCGACGAGAGGGGGGATCGCGTCGGGGAGCGCGTCGGGTTCGTCGGCGAGGGGGGAGAGGGCGAGAGAGAGGAGATTCGCCTTTGTCATGAGGAGCGCGAGGGGGTTGATATCGAAGCCTTCGAGTCGATCGAGGACTTCGCGCGGATTGTCGCCGCGTCGTATGGCGTCGCGCAGGGGGGCGGTGAGGAAGACTCCGGCGCCGCAGGCGGGGTCGAGGATCGTCGGGGCGTCGGCAGGGGCGTTGGCGTTTCGGAGGCGGTCGGCGCGGGCGCAGAGGTACGCGGCAAGCTCCGGAGGGGTGTAGAATTCGCCGAGCGCGGCGCGGACGTTGGCGTGGAAGAACTGGGGGTAGATATCGCCGAAAGGGTCGCGAAGTCGGGCGACGGCGCAGAGGTTGAGCTTGGCGACGTCTTGGGCGTCGCGAGCGAGGAGATCGCGTAGGGGCGCGGCCCAGTTGAAGGGGGAGGGGCCGAAGAGGGAGGTTAGGGAGTCGTCGTCGAGGCGGAACGCGGCGGCGAGGACGGCGAGGATCGTTTGCGCGACGTAGGCGTGGAGAACGAAGAGGAGGGCGTCGTCGTCGAGGGCGTCGGGAAGATCGTCGTCGAGTTTGAGGAGCTGAGCGAAGGTTCGATTCGGAGGGAGTTTGGGGGAATTGACGCGTTTTCGAGCGTCGCGCCATTGGGCGAAGGGAGAGAGAGACGCGTTAGGAGAATCGAGAAAGAGGCGTATAAGAAAAGAAACCCTCTCGCGTGCGTTTGTCGAGTCGGAGCTAAAACGTTGGCGCCAGACGTCGCATAATCGCGCGTAGAGGGGAAAGTCGAGATTTCTTTTTTTCATAGAGGGACTCGCGACGCGCCGCGAGGAGCAGGCGTCGCGAGCGCGTTTTGATCAGACGTAATGCAAGACCGTTTTGACGACGCCCCAGACGAGGAAGTCGGTTTCGCCGCTGACGATAATCGGTTTGAAGTCGGGATTTTCAGGGCGCAGTTCGACGCAATCTTCGCCGCGGAAGAAGCGTTTCACGGTGAATTCTCCGTTGACGGCTGCGACGACGACGTCGCCGTTAGAAGGTTCGAGGCTTCGATCGACGATGAGGACGTCGCCGGGGAAGATCCCCGCGTCGCGCATCGACTCGCCGGTCGTGCGAATAAAGAAGGTCGAAGCGGGGTTAGGAACGAGATGTTCGCATAAGTCGAAGGATTCAAAGGGAGCGTTGTCTTCCGCAGGGGAGGGGAAGCCCGCTTGAACCAGATCGGAATAGAGGGGAACTACAAGACCGTTTCTTTCGATGATTTTAGGCATACGTTCGATGAGCGAGACGGGGAACCGCACGGCTTTGGTGGGTTCGCCGTATTTTCCGGAGTTTTTCGGACGACCGGCGCGACGCTTAGTCGCGGCTCCTTCGGGAGCGAGGATTTCCGGCGCGGGAACGGCGTTCGCCTTGAGCGTGGCGATCGGGCTCTTCGGAACGCTTTTTTTGAGCCCGTTAAGATTCGTGGGCAATGCAACGGTGGGAATCATGGAATGACAAAACTTTCTTAAAATAAGATGTGACGCTAACTGGAATGAATTGGATAATCGACGCGACGCAGCGAACAGAATAATAAAAATAAATGGAATATATAAAAGATATCCGCCTGCTCACGTTTTTCTGTACGCTATTGTAACACCATTGACAGGGAAGGGCGCTTGTAAAATTTTCTTTTTCCCTAAATTTCTTGAAATTCTTCGAGATTTACGTCTCACGCTAAACAAAGAAATGAAGAAAACTTACACATTGTGAGAAAAACTTCTTCTTTGCGACTCCAAACGCGCCTTCCTAAGAAATGAAACTAATTGCGACGTTTTTCGTCAAAGGGCGCCTTAGAAACGCGGCGCACGGGGATCGGCGCTGGCGTTTGTCGTATACGTTTTGAGGAGGAATTCCTTGAAGTTCTCGCCGAGGATGCGCAGGATGTTGCACGCGTAATTCTCCGCGTCGATCGCGAGGGGATTGTCGTCGAGGAAGACTTCGTGACGATTTTTACAGAGTTCGAGGTCGAAGTCGTCGACCAGGACGTCGTAGAACTCTTCAACGTTCGTTTCGACTTCTTGCAATCGTGGGTCTTTGGCGACTTCGTCCTGGCGTTCCTGAAACCAGCGCAAGTGGCAGAGATAGCGACAGAGGGCGTTCCAGTCGGCGACGTCGGGTGATTCTTCGTGCTGTCTTCGGAAGGCGTCGTAGTCGAAGCGCTTGACGAGGATCGTCGACTCATGGCGAATCTTCGCGTAATATCGGTCTTCGACGAATTCGAGGAACCACTGGAAGAAGTCGGCGATGAGGTTTTTGATCTTCTTGGAGGTGATAGAGCGGTGAAATTCGAGGGGGAACGCGGGGGAGGAGTAGTCGGCGAAGGGACGGTCGACGAGGGAGCCTGGGACGAGCGCGCACGGTTTGGCGGCTAATTCGGCGCTCGGAATTTTGAGAAATTCTATGCTTCCGGCGTTGAGGTGGTCGACCCATTCGTTGACGCAAAAAATCTTCACGAGGGGATCGGGGAAACGATTCTCGATGAGTCGGAGGGGACATTCTTTCATACTCAGAAGGAGGAGTCGCAAGAAGTTGTCGATTCCTTCGGGGGACGCGGCGCCCTTGGCGTCGTCCTGGAGGACGTTGACGAAAATAGAACGCCACTCGCGCCAAGCGACCGTGCGCTCGAGCTCTTTAACCTCCCGAGAATATGACGTGCGTTCCGAGACCATTGCCGCGCTCCTTATTAAGATGTAACGACCCGACTTCCCCTATATTATATAGAGATCGGGTCGAACTCAATTGAAGCGGCAAAGTTTTCCTTGATTTTTGCGCGGGGCTGCGGCGAGCCAAGGAAAAAGGGCGCCGAGAGGAACGGCGCCCGTTGCGTCAGAAAAACGCGCGAAATTCGCGCCCAGTTGGGGGAATTACGCGTTGAGAGTCTCGACCGCGACGACGTCGTTCTGCGCGGCCTTGACATCCCCCTGAAACGTCTTCGCGAAGTAGGAGAGGGTGAGGATCGAACTGAAGATGAGGAGGATCGCGACGAGGCCGATCATGAAGTCGAAGAGGCACACGGGGCGCTTACGGAGCTGCTTGAGGAAGAGCGCGGGGACGATAAGAGAGAAGAGCCCGAGGATTGTGGTTTCGATCACGAAGGCGAATCCGACGGAACCTGCGAGTAGCAGGGAGACGTCGGCGACGATCGTGATGAGGATAAGGAGCGCGGCGAGAACGAAGAAGGGCGCGGGGGACGCGGTGTACGGGCCCTTGGGGCCTTTGGGTTCTTTGACCTTGGCGACTTTCTCTTTCTTGACTTTGGGCGCCTTGGCTTTCTTGCTTTTCTTTCCGGCAACGGGGAGGGGCGCGACTTCGGGAGTTTCGGGGAGCTCGGAGACGTCGGAACTAAAGGCTGCGTCGCTGGACTGGGCGGAGTCGGTAGAAGCGAACGGATCGGAGCCGCTCTGCCCGAAGACGTCGTCGTCGCCGCTAGAGGCGAAGGGATCGGCGTCGCCTTGACCGAAGACGTCGTCGTCGCCCGACGGAGCTAGAGGATCGGCAGAATCGTTGGAGGCGAAGGGATCGGCGTTGAGTTCGCCGGGGAGATCCGAGAAGAAAGCGTCTTCATTCTTATCTTTTTCGTCAGCCACGTGAGGTACTCCTTTAATCTAACCGTTCTTTGACGTATGCGCCGCGCGTTTTGCGCGACTCTTCCCACTTGAGAAAAACGCTCCTGTAAGTATAAATAAAAAAAGTGAAATTACCATGTTTTTGTCACGAATCTTTTCTATAATTTTTATTTTTGCTATTTTGACGCCGTTAAAACCGGACGGGATAGGAGGCGCGCGGTGACTTCGAAGAGAACGACGAAGCAGGGAACTCAGCCCAAGAGGTCGGAGGTTCCCCCGGAGAGGCTTTGCGAATTCTGCCATGCGAAGTGCTGTCAATATTTCGCGCTTCCGATCGATAAGCCGACGACCTTCGCCGAATTTGACGACGTTCGCTGGTTTCTCTATCACGAGCGCACCTCGATCTTCGTCGAAGACGGGGACTGGTACCTCCTCGTTCACACCCCGTGCCGCGCGCTCGACGCGAACTTCCGTTGCAAAGACTACGCGATACGCCCGGCGATCTGCCGCGACTATTCGAACCAAAAGTGCGAATACGACCGCGCCGCGCTCTTCGAACAATATTTCGAGACGCCCGAGCAGATCGAAGAATACTCCGTCGCGCTCCTCGGCCCGCGCAAAGACGCGCGATAACGTCGAGACTGCATACGTATGCATATTGCTATACGGACGAATTTTCTCAGTTTTCAAAAAATCCTGAAATAAGGTCGCAACAAACGCCTCTTTTTTGGCGAATACTATGGGGTATTCGCTCGGAAAAACGAGGCGTGTTTTCTATGTTAAGAATAAGGAATATTTCGAAATAGGACGCAAGACGCCGGCGTTGGCTAGAATTACGGCGACACAGCCCTTTGGGGAAAAAATTTTTTTTTGAAAATTTTTTGAGAAGGTTGGAATATTTTACGCCGCAATTCCCTATAAAAAGGATAAAACATCTCCAGAAAAGGAAGGTTGATTGAGGAGAACGAAGGCGACGAACTTCCGATGGAAGATTTGGAAGAAGGAGCTTTATTAGCGCGGGCGTCTATTCTGAAGAAAGAACGCGCAGGAGAAGGGAGATCGTTCTTGAATTAGGCAAGGAGACTGGTGTTAGATCGTGTTCAACAACTACTTACATTTGCATGACGACGGAGACGAGAAGCCGCGAGACGTCTTACCTTTGAAGGCGCGTGTTACGGCTCCAGAGTCGGGAGGTTATGATATAAAGGAAGTTAAGCGTTGTCATTTAATCCATGTTCCGAAGAATCTCGAGGGGGATAAGCGCTTTGAATACTATGTCGAGGATACGGAGAACATCCATAGGGAAGGATTGACGCGAAAGGAATTTGACGTCTTGTTTTGTCGATTCTTTGAAACGCTCTTTAAACAGATGAGAAATATGCGTAGGCGAATATGAAGAAGAGCAACTTTTCGCCGCAGACGCGGACAAAGGTTCTCAATTCGTAAACGACTTTTTAGCGAAGAGCGTCTATCCTGATGAAAAATGGGGCTAGAAAAGGTGAAACGTGCGCTTGAAGTCGTGAAAATTTCCGTTTTTACCATCGAATTTGCGATATAATAAACAAAGGTTCTTATGGAATATTATATACGGCAGAAGTACCTCTTTTTAAACCCGGATTTTGACCAAGAACAAATCGTCACGGTGAAAACGTCTTTAGATATGATTCAGCAATGGGGAGTCGAACGTAATCTCTTTGATTGCGGAGCTCCGCTGATTCGGCGAATCATGGTCTCCGAAATGGACGACTTGATAGATACGGAGGAGGAATGGGAACGATTTGTCGTCGAAGCGCAAAAGGTGGATTTGCTCTACATTGAAACGCCGGAAGCGCCGCAAAATCAGATCGTTCGCGCGTATAGGCTTACAACGCTCAAGTCGTATTCTCGGAGACTGCGAGACGCGGGCGTTCGTTTTCAATTTGTTTGCGCGGCTTGACAAGTATGATTCTTACAAACGGATCGTCGGGTCGCGTAGAGGTTCGGAGGGTTTTAACAGGGCGTCTGACGTCTAGAAAGCGTCGGTTCGATTCTGTTTATTCCCTTCCTGTTAAATTTTAAAATCTTTTTTCACGTTCTCAGATTTTGGAGCAGGACCCAAGCCCTGGTTTGGGGAATTGGGGGAGGTATTCATTTTTCTTGAGGACGCGAATACTCTGTGAAAGGAGTATATGAAAAGACAAAATTTAATTGAGTTAGCGCAAAGGCTTGAGAAGAGCCTACGCGAACAAGGGGTGAGCTTTCTAGACACAGGACTTCCAAAGTTCCCAGAGGAGATTGTTTTTCGCGGTGAACCGGGAGATCTGTTGACGTTTAGTCGTAGGTATGAAGCTCGAGATAAAAAACGGACGATTCTTTGTCATTTCGAAAATGACGAGAAAGTCTATAAAAGGCTTTTTTCTCTCGATAAGGAGATTGAGATTTATAAAGAGTATCAAGGGATGGCGGGGTTTGATTTGAGCCCGCGCATCGATTGGGATCTGAATCTTCAATGGTTCAATATTCTTTTAAATAGGCTTGCCGACGTCTACGTGGGATTAAAAGGGGTGAAGATCTTGCCCAATTTTCGGACGGGGTCTTCAGAGACGTTTGAAGTGTTTAACGTCTACCCGGAGAACGTTCCCTATGCTGTGGGAGCTCTCGGGTGTTTACGCGGCGATCAAAATGTAAACGACGTTTTTTTACGTTTTAAAACGCTACGCGCCCGTCCTTCGGCGCTCTACTATTATGGAAAAATCACGAAGAGTAGCGAGAGAATTCTTCAAGATTCTGGGATTCCCTACCGCGTTTTTAAAGATTACCGAAGACGATTTTTTGAAGGGAGAAACAATGTCTGACGTAAAAAGAGACTATTCAGAGAACGTTAAACGGCGCAAAGAAGACGCCTTGCTTGACGAAAAGTTAACTAAAACAATACAAGAGGGGTATAGGCGAAGGGAGGATTTTGGCGATAACTGGGAGTCTGTCAATATCAACGAAGTCGTCGCGGAGATCGCTCCCGATGGTAAGATTGAGGTTAGGAACGGCAAGATCTTCTTCACAAACAAAGAGGAGACTATGCGAGTCGTTGCGGACGTTAGCGGTTATCTCAGGGTAGAGCGACTGCCAGAAACAACGAATGGATCTTATTTGGATCGTCATGGGAAGGACGTTCACAATTATACGGACGAACGCGGCAAACAACATGGTCGGACTAAAAGCGACTTTAATCGTGTCACGCATTATCGCATTAAGAAACGAGAGGAGATGGAATAATGGATTTTAAACGACGTCATTTTATCTTTGCGCCTAAGAATCTCGAAGGGTATAATCACTTCGAATACTTTATCGAGGACAAAGAGAACGTCCACGAAGAAGAGTTGACGGAGGAAGAATATGACGCGCTATACTGGGAAGAGCCAAGCTTCTTTGACTTGCTCTATGAGAAGTGGAAAGTCCTTGTTGGATTATGGGAAGAAGCGCAGCTTCCCGCCGAACATGTGGCGGAGGCGCTGGAGCTTGTGAACGCGAGGATTGCGAAGAGCTCCAATCCGGCGGAAATCTCCGGACTTGAGAAGGTGAAGCGCGCACTTGAAGTCGCCGTTAAATCGGGGTATTATATCGAGTTCGACAACTAACGCTCGCCGCGTCGGGGGAAGGGAGACGCGGTTTTGCGGCGTCTTCCTTTCCTCACGACGCCTCGTTCAAGAAACGAGAGGAGATGGAATAATGAATTTTAAACGACGTCATTTTATCTTTGCACCTAAGAATCTCGAAGGGTATAATCACTTCGAATACTTTATCGAGGACAAAGAGAACGTCCACGAAGAAGAGTTGACGGAGGAAGAATATAACGCTTTGGATGAATACCAGGCAGGGTTCTTTTCCTTGATCTACGAGAAGTGGAACGTCATTGTTGGGTTATGGGAAGACGAACAGCTTCCCGCCGAACATGTGGCGGAGGCGCTGGAGCTTGCGAACGCGATGATTGCGAAGAGCTCCAATCCGGCGGAAATCTCCGGGCTCGAGAAGGTGAAGCGCGCGCTTGAAGTCGCCGTTAAGTCGGGGTATTATATCGAGTTCGACAACTAGCGCTCGCCGCGTCGAGGAAAGGGAGACGCGGTTTTTGCGGCGTTTTCCCTTCCTCTCGCCGCCTCGTTCAAGAAACGAGAGGAGATGGAATAATGAATTTTAAACAGTATCATATGATCTATGCGCCTAAAAATCTCGAAGGATATAATCACTTCGAATACTTTATCGAAGATCCGGAGAACATTCACGAAGAAGAGTTGACGCAGGAAGAGTTTGACGCGTTAGATAGGGGAGCTTCTAGCTTCTTTGAACAGCTCTACGAGAAGTGGAAGGTTATGGTTGATTTATGGGAAGAGGCTCAGATTCCCGCCGAACATGTGGCGGAGGCGCTGGAGCTTGCGAACGCGATGATTGCGAAGAGCTCCAATCCGGCGGAAATCTCCGGGCTCGAGAAGGTGAAGCGCGCGCTTGAAGTCGCCGTTAAGTCGGGGTATTATATCGAGTTCGACAACTAACGCTCG
>JBJEXI010000015.1:0-12919 GCA_051885615.1 Thermoguttaceae bacterium | reverse complement strand
AAACGAGAGGAGATGGAATAATGGATTTTAAACGACGTCATTTTATCTTTGCGCCTAAGAATCTCGAAGGGTATAATCACTTCGAATACTTTATCGAGGACAAAGAGAACGTCCACGAAGAAGAGTTAACGGAGGAAGAATATAACGCTTTGTATAGTGGATATTCTAGCTTCTGTAGACGGATCTACGAGAAGTGGGACGTCATTGTTGCGTTATGGGAAGACGAACAGCTTCCCGCCGAACATGTGGCGGAGGCGTTGGAGCTTGCGAACGCGATGATTGCGAAGAGCTCCAATCCGGCGGAAATCTCCGGGCTCGAGAAGGTGAAGCGCGCGCTTGAAGTCGCCGTTAAGTCGGGGTATTATATCGAGTTCGACAACTAACGCTCGACGCGTCGGGAAAGGTAGGGCGTTTTTTGCGGCGTCTTCCTTTTTCTTTACGTTTGAGAAAAAATGACGACTGACGTATTGACAGATATCGATATAACTGTTTTAATATAGACGTATCGAAAAGTATGAATGTGAGGAGGGTCGAATGGCGACGGCGTATACGGAAGCGGCGAAGGTCTTCAAGGCCTTTTGCGATGAAAACAGACTGCAAATTCTGGCGCTTCTGCGGAGCGGGGAGAAGTGCGCGTGCAAACTCCTCGACGATCTGCATATCACGCAATCGACGCTTTCTCATCATATGAAGTTGCTCTGCGACGCGGGCGTCGTGCAGGGGCGCAAGGAAGGGAAATGGGTTCATTATTCCATAGACCCCGTCGGAGCCGAACGCGCCGTCGAACTCCTCCGTCAGCAGGTTTCACTTGACGCGTCCGATAATACTGACGGAAGTGACTTGTAACAGTAGAAAGATTTTAGCCGTGTAGCCAAACGGCTTTTTTTTAAAGGCGTCGCTTCGACGTTTTTAAATGCGTCTATGTGAAAGGAGCGCATTTTATGAACCTTTTATCTTCTATCTGGCTGTTCGTCCAGAATCAGATTCTTGGTATGAAATGGCTTAACGAGGTCGTTGGAGACGCGCTAGACGCTCTTGGCGTGGACGTCGCCTCGCGTTGGGGCGGCAGTCTTCAGTTCTTTATCTACGACGTCGTCAAGATCATGGTTTTGCTAACCACGCTGATCTTTTTGATTTCGTATGTCCAGAGCTTCTTCCCGCCGGAGCGCACAAAACGAATTCTGGGCAGATTCCGCGGAGTCGGCGCCAACTGCGTCGCCGCTCTGCTCGGTACTGTGACGCCCTTCTGTTCATGCTCGTCGATTCCCCTCTTTATCGGCTTTACCCGCGCCGGGCTGCCTCTGGGGGTAACTTTCTCTTTCCTGATATCCTCCCCTATGGTGGACTTAGGGAGTCTGGTGTTGCTCACGAGCTTCTTTGGGTTGAAAGTCGCCGTCCTCTACGTGACGCTCGGCTTGGTTATCGCGGTCGTCGGCGGCGCGGCGATTGAAAAGCTGCGTCTGGAGAATCAGGTCGAAGAGTATATCCGCAGGGGTAAAGCGCTTGAAGTTCCGCTGGAGGAGCTGACTTTCAAAGCGCGCGTTGCGTTCGCATGGAACCAGGTCGCGTCTATCGCCAAGAAGGTCGCGCCTTACGTGCTGATTGGCGTGGGGATCGGTGCGTTCATTCATAACTGGATTCCCGAGGAATTTATCGTCAAGGCGCTGGGCGCGGGGAATCCGTTGGGCGTGGTCGTCGCCACCCTTGCGGGGGTTCCGATGTACGCGGATATTTTCGGGGCGATCCCGATCGCGGAAGCGCTCCTTGCCAAGGGGGCGCGGCTTGGCGTCGTTCTGGCTTTCATGATGGGCGTGACAACGTTGTCGCTCCCTTCGATCGTCATGCTCCGAAAGGCGGTTATGCCGAAGTTGCTGGGCGTTTTCGTCGCGATCTGCGTCGTCGGCGTCGTCGTTATCGGTTATTTCTTTAACGCAATTGAGCGTCTGCTAATATAGGGGAGGGACAGGAGAGGCGGCTGGAATTTGACGCGCTGGCGTCGAGATTCTGGAGTTCCTGCTCGTTGGACTGTATATGTTTTGGCTTGCGTTCTAAACTATTCTTTTATTTTTTGGAGGCGCCGTTATGGCTCTGTTTAATTTTGGTAGGAAAAAAGAAGCGCCCAAGGCTCCGACTTGCTCTTGTAGCGGCGGTTGCGCTTCCCGAGAATCAACGGAATCCGACACTCTTGGCGGCGGCGAGGCGCCCAAGGGCGTCTTGAGCGTGAAGGTTCTCGGCGCGGGGTGTAAAAACTGCCATGCGTTGCTGGAAGCGACGAAGGAGGCCGTCAAGAATATGGGACTCGACGTCGAGGTCGAATTTGTGAACGATATGGAAAAGATCATGGAGTACGGCGTAATGTGCGCGCCCGCTCTGACGGTCAACGAGAAAGTTGTTTCCATGGGGAAGGTATTGAAAGTCGCCGACGTCGAGAAACTACTGCGCAAGTTTGGGGGCTGAGATGAAGAAAGTCGCGTTTATCTGCGTTCACAATTCCTGCCGCAGTCAGATAGCGGAAGCGCTGGGGAAGCTCTTGGCTTCCGACGTCTTTGAAAGTTACTCCGCCGGTACGGAGACGAAACCGCAGATCAACCAAGACGCCGTTCGATTAATGAAGCGAGAGTATGGCGTCGACATGGAGGCGTCGCAATACAGCAAGCTCCTTACCGAGATTCCCAAGGTCGACGCGGTGATTACGATGGGATGCAACGTTCAATGCCCGTTCCTTCCCTGTTCCTATCGGGAAGATTGGGGGTTGGAGGATCCAACGGGGAAATCGGACGAAGCGTTTCTCGACGTCATTCGTGAGATTGAGCGGAAAGTTCTGCTCCTCAAGGATAAATTGAGCGGACAGAATTCTTGAAGAATCGCGTTAGTAGAGAAATCAAAGAAACCGCCGAGAATTTCGTCCTCGCATGGACGAAGATTACGGCGGTTCGAGATTGGGGGAGGAAAATCTGCGGGAGCATATAGGGCGCAACTCTCGACTCTGGGTTTTAAATAAGGGGGGCGAGAGGACAAAGAGCCTTTCCTCGGCGCGTTTTTTCTTTCGCGTCTCTCGAGTAGGCGCCGGGCGTCTTTTCTTATATAATGAGCGCGTACGCCGACTTCATGGCCGCAACGCGTCGCCGCGCGTCGCGGTCTCTTATTTTTTCCCCGACGAGTGTGCCAATGGACGTTTTTGGACTGCGCGAAGAGATTGTAAGTCAATACCAAGACTTTATCAACGGTTACATCAATATCAAAGACGCGAAGATCGCCGACAAGGTGAAGACGGGGCTCGATTCCGGGGTTCTTTGGCCCGAGCCCCTCGTTCAGCTCAGCCCCGCGTTCGCGCAAGGGGACTCCTTCGAAACCCTTGAAAAGGAAGGAATCTTGACCCCCGAGACGAAATCGTGCTTCCAAATCAACGGGGAGCCGATCTCCCTCTACCGCCATCAGACGGACGTGATCCGACGTTACGGCGACGGGAAGAGCTACGTTTTGACGACCGGGACGGGGAGCGGCAAGAGCTTGTCGTATATCGTTCCGATCGTCGACTACGCGCTGCGTCATAAGGACGAAAAGGGAATCAAGGCGGTCGTCGTCTATCCGATGAACGCGCTTGCGAACAGCCAGATGGAGGAGCTCGACAAGTTCCTCAAAGATTCGCCGATGAGCGGAAATTCGTTTATACTTCGACAGTGACGTACTAGTTAGCGTTTATAACAGAAAACCTATGGCGACTGTTTGGTTTTTTCTACCTATAATCTTAAAGTTTCTTACTTTTTCTAGGATACATTAGCGTTTACTCTAGACGTTTTTCTTCGAGAACAGTTTCTTCGTGAGTTATTTTTGTAAATCCTCAATTGTCGAGACTTTTTTATTTATTAAAATTAATAACGCTGCTTCTAGGCAGCGTTTTATGAAAAAATACTTGATAATAAGCAGCGATATGTTATAACGAGTAAGAAAGGTAATGTCAAGCTTAGGTGAAATGGTACGAGCTAGGCGACTTGCCGCTGGACTTTCTCAGAAAAAATTGGGGAAGGCTTGCGGAGTAAGCGATAGTGAGATTATGAAAATTGAAAATGGCGAACGAAAAACTCCAAGTTGCCAAAATTTGTTCAAAATTGCGAAGGCATTGAACTTTAATCCCTGGGAAATACTAGTAGAAGCAGGTTACATTTCTGAGAATGACATTAGCCCCGGACTACGGCTTTGTGGTTTGGATAAGCTGGATAAAAAAGATTTAGATATGGTGCAAACTTTTATTGATTTTTTGGTATCGCGGAAAACTCTGAAGTGACGTCAGAAAGGGGACTTTTGATATGCATTATACGTTAGGTGAATTGTTCTGTGGTCCTGGTGGAATTGCTTGGGGGGCTCTTAACGCAGATATAGGAAATCCTGAGTTCTCAGTTTTGCATAAGTGGGCCAATGACTACGATGCTGATACTTGCGCGACATATCGACATAATATTTGTCCTGATGCGCCAGAGACCGTATATTGCGAAGATGTGCGTACTTTTGAGATGGAACTACTGAAGCCTATTGACGCTCTTGCCTTTGGATTTCCATGTAATGACTTCAGCATGGTCGGCGAACGTAAGGGTATGGGAGGCCATTTTGGCTCGCTTTATTCATATGGAGTAAAAGCTCTTCATTTGTTTCAACCTAAGTGGTTTATCGCTGAAAATGTTGGGGGGTTGAAGAGCGCTAATGGTGGAAGCGCTTTCTTAAAGATCCTCGATGAACTGAGAAATGCAGGATATGCTATAACGCCCCATTTGTATAAGTTTGAAGAATACGGTATCCCACAAGCGAGGCACCGGCTAATAATAGTCGGCATTCGCAATGATATAAATGTTAAGTTTGGAGTTCCGTCAACTGCCCCGTATAGGGATGTTGATAATACATGTAGGACAGCGATTGAAGAGCCTCCAATAGCTACGGACGCCTTTAATAATGAGCCGACGAAACAGTCGGAACTGGTTGTACGACGGCTGGAACATATTTTACCGGGGCAGAATGCATTTACGGCTGACTTGCCGAAGGAACTTCAACTAAACATAAAGGGAGCTCGAATTAGCCAGATCTATAAACGGCTTGATCCTAATCGTCCTTCGTATACCGTAACTGGAAGCGGCGGCGGCGGCACGCATATTTATCACTGGAAAGAACCGAGAGCTCTTACCAATCGGGAAAGAGCACGGCTTCAGACTTTTCCGGATTCCTATAAATTTTTCGGTGGAAAGGAAAGCGTAAGGAAACAAATTGGGATGGCGGTTCCATGTCGAGGCGCTCAGATTATTTTTGAAGCGATATTGCGAAGCTTTGCCGACGAGCCTTATGAAACAACAGAACCATGCATAAGTGAAAAATAAACCAACAACGACTCACCGTTTAGATGTACAAGAGTCGTTGTTGGGTATTTATGATATGGTTGAACAGACCTTGAATATTTTGCTCGTAAAGAAGTTCTTTGGAAAATGAGTTTCTGCTTTATGTAAGCAACTTCTCCTAATTTATTCCTCCTTAAATGTTTCGTCTAATCAATCTTCGATAACATCATAATAAATTGTTCCCTTTGGAAGTTTGATGTTTGGAACCCATAAAGGCTTTCCCCCCCAACCTTTCGTGCCGGTAACCTGATAGATTGTAAGAACAACTTTATCTGTAAATTGCTTTCCGAGGCGCCAGTCGTCTGCTGACAGTAAAGCGCCTGTTCCTTGGGCAACGTCCCTATTTCTACGAACAATTAGTACTCCCTGGGTTGTAGGTTTTTCGGCAAGAAACGTGTTTAAAATTGCAACAAATGACGACAATCTAAAATCGGAGCTTGGAATGATGTGGGATAGAATATCTTTTATCATTCTAAGGCTTACTTGATAAAAAGGTTCCTTTTCGGAAAACGAAGCAAGGTGTTCAGATATTTGTTCAAACGTGTCGTTCTTAGGTGAAAATGGATAATAGTTTGTGTCGCCAGATAAAGCCGTGACATGGTCTGCATCGAGCACATTTTTTCGGGTGGGATTCAGTCCGCCCGGATAATATATCTTAATGTCATCGATCCCGTGTTCAATTTGTGAGATAATAGAATTGTTGGTGTCGTTAATATCTGCAAAGAGCTTATACAGTCGCTCATCGAGATATACCATCATCAGTTCAGGGTCGCGGTCGTATCCAAACATCCGGCTGTGTTGCCACATTGTGTCAGCTTGTGGCTGTTTGGCTGTTCGTGTGTAATACAATGTGTGTAAACTTGGAAAGGTTACCCCTCGTCCTAATGAATTTCCACCAATAATGAAATTGACGCCGTCAGAATATTCGTTGCATTCAACTTCTGTCTTTCCATTCATTACAATTATTTTTAATTTACTCGTCTGGAAAAGTTTGGAAATTGCGTTTACTATTTGATTGAAAGGGGGGTGGATTGATTTGGATAGCGGTAGTTGTTCGTACTGTTTTTTCAATTCGTTGACAAATTCATCATTCAAATGGGACTGACACCATTTTAATTCTTTTTTGATTTGCAAAGCAAAATGCTGATGTGCAGATTGTCGAACGCTTGGATGAACAAGACAGTTTGACACATTACAACCAGAAAGGAGAAGGTGGGCGGAAACAAGAAGATGTCTTATTACGATTTTTCGTTCCACTTGTTGTAAACTGCCTAAAAATGTAACACAGCTTGGCTTGCCCTCTCTTGGAAAAAAGAAGTCTCCTCCAAGATACTCTTTACCGGGACTGAAATAATGAGTGAACAACGGTCGCCAACCAGAAACCTTGGTCTGAAGAAGAACTGCTTGAGGCGTGCCAGTTACCTGTAAGTACAAACAACTCGAAGCCCCATTTCGAATAGTCGTCAGGTATTTGTTGATAGAAGACTGTTTCTTTTGGTTGATATAGGTATTGAGCGAAGCTGCGTCTGCTTCGTCGTCAATTATAAAAAGTGGATTGCCGCGCGTGAAGCCCGTCGAGGAGAAGATGTTAGCCCATAACTTCAGAATGCGAGCATTTTTCTTTAAAACAACAATTGTTGGGGTTTCCAGGTTATTTTCGGTAAATAATTTTGCGTCGTTTTCTCCGCAGATACAATATCCATCCAAATCTGATTTTACTCGGTTGAGCGTTTGTTGCTGGAGTACAACATTATCTGTGGTCAACAGGATAAAGAGTGGAAAACCCAAATCGGTTGCTTGACAAATAATCCCAAACATTTGCCCCGTTTTACCTGATTGAATGTTTCCAAACAACAGACCAATCTCGTTATTTTTGAAAGAGAATTTCTTCAAATATTTATTTCCAATTTCCCCTGCTGTGACAGATATCGATTCTGCTAACTTCTTATTTCCACGACTGATTACTTTATCCAAATATTTTTGCAAATAGGACTTCAATTATTCTCTCCTTTTATATCTTCAGGCTTGAAGGAAAGCATCCAAACATCGATTTCGTTTCCTTTTTCATCTAAAGCTTTTTGTCCCGTTTTTTTCAGATATAGATTCTCACAACCATATTCTTGAAGAATTTCTTTTGTTATCATACCCTTACGATCAACATCAAGCTGGGTATCGTTGATAGGAGCTACGAGTCCGGCTGTCGCAAGACGCCCTTTAAGCCATCTTCCCATAATAAGTTCGTCGCCAACAGCGCTAAACTGCTTATTACCATCGCTTGTCGTATGCGCTTTGAACCAGTATCCATCGTCAGTAACGATGAAGAAAGGAACATTTTTTTGGGGGTATCCCTTGAGATGAGTTATTTCTTTAGCAACGGTCAGTTGCATTTCATACCAATCACGAGACTTTCGTTTATTTCTCGGCGCCGCATAGCAGACATTTACGTTAGATTTAGTAAAGTGTCTTCCATCATCCATATGGCGTTCTGCTTCTGCTGGAACCTTGAGAGGAAGTATAAATGAAGTATACGAAGCGCATCGTCTATAAAATTCTACATTTGACGGTGGAATTTCCGAAACAAGTTCAATTCCTGATAATGCTGTATTTTTCTCAAATATCCTTGGCATGTCAGTAATATTACTGATGTTCTCCGAACAACGTGATTCTTTTAACTTGGATATGAATTCAGAGAAATTATTGCATTCGACAGGATCTGTTGTTAGAACTGATAACTCATATTGTCTGCGGTTAGTGGCGTCTTGTTTTAGAAAGCTGAGATTTGCAGAACCTGTTATTGAGGCAAAAGGTTTGCCATTTTTATAGAAACAATAGATTTTTCCGTGATATTTCAAGGTATTAACTATACGGATTTCACCTATTCCACTATTGCTCCATTTTTGATTGAACTTTACAGCTGTATGGTAAGTTTTATCGGGCATTCCTTCAATGTAATACATGCCGAGGTTGAGACATATTTGTTTAATATTGTACTCATAAATGAGTTTGTCGAGTTCCTTTAGCGATGAACATGAAACATAGCCGACAGCAATGTCCAAACGATCTGCTTGCGCAAGTTGCTCTAGAAAGCAGTCAACTATTGTTTGTTGGTCAGTATTTGTCGAAAGGGGAAGAATATCAGAATACAATAGTTTCATTTAACCTCCTTCAAATCGTTTATTGAGTCAATGATACATCCTTATGTGATCTTCGGCGTCTTCCTGTTAGATTTTGTGTTCTTAGGCTATTATAGACAAATTTCACTTTTTCTCTTGTTGGGGTATCTCTATGAATGATTTCAAGGAACTCTTGATCTCTTGACGATTATAAGTACTTTTATTCTATGGTTTTCAATTATATATTTAATTTGTTACATAATCATAAAAAACAGATTGTCAAAATGCGCTTTAATTTCCTTCTCTTGTATTATCTTAACAGACTAGATTTTATATAAGTTATTTGAATATCGGTTGATTTCATTAGAGATTCATTATGCCTAGGTATTTATGATCTTTTTTCTTCTTAATATACCAATGCTAAAGTATGTTCCAATAATAAATATACTCTATACCTATCTAGTTTTAGCACAGTATATTATAAAGCTACTAGGAATAAAAATGAGACGTCCTTTGTATTGGAAAGTCTTCCATTTGGGACGTTTAAAGAATTCTGTCCTTTTGACCAAAGTCCAGTAAGACATTAGGAGGGATGGCAAAACAACGAAGGACTAAGTTACTAATTTCTTTGGTCGCTTTGGACAAATTTTTTTAGGGATTTAGAAGAGATAAGACTTAGTGTTTTCTATTGCTTATTTCACAGTTAACTGAATTATAAGCTTTTTTGACCATGTTTTTTTATTCAAGCTTCTTTGAATCGAGCTTACGCAAACGAACGACGTCTACGTAGGGAAGGTTCATAACTTGACTGACTTGTTTTCACTGACAGTACCTCTGCTAAGCATTTGGGCTTTACGCTTTCCTTCTTAGCCCCGGAGGACGAGGAACGGTATCCGAGCTTCGCGGCGATCCGTGCGCTCTTTCTGCGCGGGCTGCGTTGAACGAACGAAGCGCGACGCGTCGGCGACCGAACTTCTCGCATCGGTCGCCGACGCCTCTTTCTTGAACGAATTTCTAAAATTTCTGAAAAAGAACGAAAGATCATTTCTGCCGCCGCGTATATTTCTACAGTTCAACGTCTGTTGGTAAGATTTGCGCGAATTGTGTGATTTTTTATGAAAAAAACACGACTCCTCAGGTCTGGTTCACAAAAAAATCTGAAAAAATTTATTTTTTTCTCTTGAAGGGAGAGAATCTTAGAAAACTTAGTAAACCCACTGAAATAGTAGGCTTAGACTGTTCTTTACGGAAAGAATGAAGTATAAGAGAAAGGATAAAAATGATATTTATAATGAAAAGTTTGCCAAGGAGGGGTGGACAAATTGAAAGGAATATGTGAAAATGGGCAACTAAGAGAAGTTGGGCTCCTTGTTACCCCAGGGTTGGCTGTCAATGATTGACAGCGGGCGTATAAGTCCCAACAGACGTTGCCATAAATGGGAGGCCGCGGTCTCGAACGCGACGGCAGGACGCGACGCGTTGCGAGACGAAAACTACAGAACACGATTTTACGAAAGGCATATACAGATGAATAAGATTTTAAAAAGAACGTTGACCGTTTCATTAGCGATCGTTTTAGGTTTCGCAGCGCACTCCGCGCAAGCTCAGACGCTCTTCAACGGAGGCCTCTTCGCGCGTAGCGCCGCGCCTCTCTTCCCCCGCGTCGGTATCGTTCAACGCTTCTCTCAACCGTCGTACGCGCAAGCCGCGCAGTATCAGGCGCCGGCTCAGCCCCAACAGCCCGCCCCTCAAGCTCAGCAGACAGAACCCGCCCCCGAACCCCAGACCGACGTCGCCCCCGCGACCCAGGAAGGCGAGACGGAAGCGTGCGGCGATCACCACTGCTGCACCGCCGACGCTTGCGCCCTCTCCGACGCCAATTGCCCCATCCGTGAAGTCGTCAAACGCGTCGCGACGCTCCTCGACGTCGCCAACGCCACTCGCGCCCGTTATGGACTCCCCGCGCTGACGCTCGACACGAACCTCGAAGCGGGTTCGCAGTATCAAGCGTCCTTCTGCTCGCGCATCGGCGGGCTCCAGCACGCGGCGGGTTACGCGGAGATCCTCGCGCAGAATTATCAAGGGATCGAAACTGCGATGAATCAGTGGATCAATAGCCCGGCGCACCGCGCGCTCCTCCTCAACGGCGCGTATCGCTTCGCCGGCGTGGGTATGGTTCGCGACGCCTACGGCCGCGTTTGGTGCGCGATGCGTTTCAGGTGATTCCTAACTCTAGAAAGGTTTCGCCAATCCTCTATGACGACTCTCTATACTGCGGCGACCGACCCTTAACGCGTCGGTCGCCTTCTTCGTTTTCTTGCCCCACGCGCTTGACAAGACGTCCGGATTTTAAAGCGTACTTTAAAAACGCGCGGCGGAGTCATAAAAAAAGGACCGAAACGCGGGCGTCTCGGTCTCGTGGCAATTTCTTTACTTCTTAGGGTTCAGGGATACCTGAAATTTAAAGCGTCCTTTAAAAATCGCGCCTATTCTTTAAGGCTTGCCCGTCAATCACGCGTCGGCGCCGCACGGGAAGCTCTCTTTCGCGAGCGCCTGCTCATGTGTGATCGCCGCGTAGAGTCGGTAGCCCCCCTTGAAGTTGTACGCGTCGTAGCCGTATCCGTGGAGAATGCGGCACGCGACGTAACTTCTGAGTCCGCTCTGGCACATGACGTAGACGGGCTTTCCCTTTTCGATCTCGCGGACGCGTTCGCGCAACTCGTCGACTGGGATATTCACGAACCCGTCGACGTGCCCGAGCGCGTATTCGCGGGGCGTTCGCGCGTCGAGAAGGGAGACGGAGCCGTCGCGCGGAAGATCGGCGAGTTCCGCCATCCCCCACTCTTTGACGACGCCGCGCGCGACGTTGTCCGCGACGAATCCCGCCATATTCACCGGGTCTTTCGCGGAAGAGTAGGGGGGCGCGTACGCAAGGTCGAGGTCTTTGAGGTCGTCGGCTCTCATCCGCGCGCGAATCGCGGTCGCGAGGACGTCCAAGCGCTTGTCAACCCCGTCGTAGCCGAAGATTTGCGCCCCCAAAAGCGCGAAGCTCTTTCGGTCGAAGACGATCTTCATCGTCATCGTCTTCGCTCCAGGGTAGTACCCCGCATGACTCGACGGGGAGATCACGACCGTCTCGACGTCGTACCCCGCGAGTTTCGCCGCGCGTTCGCCGAGCCCCGTGATTCCGACCGTCGCGTCGAAGAGCTTGAAAATCGCGCTTCCTTGCGACCCGAGATAGCGCGACGACTTCCCGCAGATATTGTCCGCGATGATCCTGCCGTGCTTATTCGCGGGGCCCGCCAAGGCGACGAGGGCGTCTTTTCCGGAAACGTAATGCTTGACCAGAACGGCGTCGCCGCCGGCGTAGATATCGGGGTCGGAAGTCGTCATGCGCTCGTCGACGAGAATGGCGTCCTTAGCGCCGAGAGCGAGCCCGGCGTCCTTCGCGAGCGTCGAATCGGGCGTTACGCCGATCGCGAGTCCGACGAATTCCCCGCGCAAGGACGCGCCGTCTTCCAGAAGAACGTCCACCGCGCCCTCCGCCGCGCGAAACCCCGTGACGCCGCGCCCAAACGCGAGCTTGACCCCATGCTGGCGCAGCGTCGCGTGGATGAACGGAACGATTTCCGCGTCGAAGGTCGTCATGAGCTGATCCCCGCGCTGGACGATCGTGACGTCGAGCCCCCTTTCGCGCAGATTCTCCGCCAACTCCAGACTGATGAAGCCGCCCCCCGCGAGGATCGCGGACGCGGGCTTTCGCGAATCGACGAAGTCGCGAATCTTGAGGGCGTCCTCCACTGTGCGGAGGGTGAAGACGCCGTCGAGCTCGACGCCCGCGAGGGGCGGAACGACGGGCTTCGCGCCGGGCGCGAGAACGAGCTTGTCGTAACCCTCGACGAAGCGCTCCCCCGTCGCGAGGTTCACGACGTCGACGGTCTTTGCCGCGCGGTTGATCGAGACGACCTCATGGCGGGTTCTCGCGTCGATACGGAATCGTTTGAAGAGGGCGTCGGGGGTCTGGATCGTCAACGCGTTGGGGTCGTCGATAACGCCGCCGACGTAGTAGGGGAGCCCGCAGTTCGCGTAGGAGACGTAACCGGTGCGCTCGAAGAGGATGATTTGGGCGTTCTCGTCGAGTCTGCGAAGACGTGTCGCGGCAGTCGCGCCGACCGCGACCCCGCCGATAATGACGACTTTCATAGTAGCCCCCTTTCTGATTTACTTTTCGTACTTGCCGCAAAAAAGGTCGTGGAAAATATCTTCATCCTTAATATCGCGGCGCCTTTGTCTTAAAAAATTTTACTCGTCGGCGAGTTTTCGCAAGATTCCCTCGACGATTTCGTTCGTATCGTCGAAAGCGCCGTCGCGATAGGCGGCTACGACGACTGGTTTGATCGAGTCTGGTATGACGACGGTCTTGAG
>JBJEXI010000014.1:0-4711 GCA_051885615.1 Thermoguttaceae bacterium | reverse complement strand
CTTTTGAAGTTGGCCTAAAAATTGTCGAGCATAACTAGACAAACTTTCTACATAGCGTCTGCGTCCCTCTGAATAGACCACGTCAATGGCAAATGAAGACTTGCCACTACCGCTTGGACCGCAACATACAGTCATTTTGTTTCGAGGAATATCCGTTGAAATCCCCTTTAAGTTATGCTCGCTAGCCCGAACAATAGAAAGGGGTTCATTATAATGACGAGCCAATCTCTCCTCCTTGTGAACTTCCGCATGAAGCTCCTGAAGTCTTTTTTTCTTATCCTTATAAAGAAAACTTTTCAAAGCTCGTCCGGTCCACGAAATTTCACTTTCTGCAATCGTAGAAGGAGAACCTTCACAAACAATATTCCCGCCTCCTTCTCCTCCTTCTGGCCCCAGGTCGATAATCCAATCGGCTATTTTGATTACGTCTAAATTGTGTTCAACAATCAATATAGAGTTACCTGCATCCGCAAGATCACGAATAACGTTAATCAACATTTGGACGTCGGCAAAATGTAAACCCGTGGTAGGCTCGTCTAGAAGATATAACGTCTTGCCTGCGCTCTTTTTTACAAGTTCTTTTGCCAACTTAATGCGTTGCGCCTCGCCTCCAGAAAGCGTGGAAGAAGGTTGTCCCAATTTCATGTAACCTAAACCCACGTTGCATAACGTTTGTAACATTCCTCTAATTTTGGGAACATTATCGAAACGCTTGAGGGCTGTCTCGACGTCAAGCTCTAAAACCTCGTCAATTGAAAGCCCCTTATACTTAATTCCAAGAGTCTCCTGGTTAAATCGACGTCCTCCGCAGACTGGACAAGTTGTCCAAACGTCTGCTAAAAAGTCCATTTCGATTTTTTTGGCGCCGTTGCCTTCGCACGCCTCACATCTTCCTCCTGAAAGATTAAAGCTAAAACGACCGGGATTATACCCTTTGGCTTTGGCCTCTGGGGTTTCCGCATAGAGTTTGCGAATTTCATCGAAAAGTTTAATGTACGTTGCGGGATTGGAACGAGGTGATCTACCAATTGGCGACTGATCGATTGATATTAAACGCTTCACATATTCCAAGCCGTCAATGGAAGAAAATTTATCGAACTTCGCTTGAGAATCGTTCAATTTAGCGGAAAGTCCGTCCTTCACCACTTCGTTTACAAGCGAACTTTTACCACTACCACTCACCCCTGTTACGCAGACGACACAGCCCAGCGGAATTTTAACGTCAATATTATTTAAATTATGGTGGCGAATTCCTTTTATTGTCAAAAAATGTTCGAACGTTGCTCCACTCTTTCGAGAAAATTCTATGCTAGCTTCCCCCGTAAGGTATTTTGCCGTTAAACTTTTCTTGAACTTGGCGGTCGGTAGCTCGTCTACAAACCCGCTTGCGACAACTTCTCCTCCGTGAGCGCCAGGACCGGGACCAAAATCCACAATATAGTCAGCCGCCAGCATCATATCCTCATCATGCTCGACAACAATAACAGTATTTCCAAGATCCCTCAGCTTTTTTAACATGTTGATTAAACGGGCGTTATCACGGGAATGGAGACCGATTGACGGCTCATCCAAGACATATAAAACTCCTACTAATCCTCCGCCTATTTGACCAGCTAGGCGAATACGTTGTAATTCTCCGCCAGAAAGAGTTGGAGCCGTTCTGCCTAAAGTGAGATACTCCAGGCCAACGTCAACAAGAAAACCAAGGCGCTTAATAATTTCAGCAACCAGATCTTGCGAGATGAGAGCTCCTGTTTCAGTAAGCTTGAGAGCTGAAAGAAATTCAATAACTTTCTTCACCGAAACATTATATAACTCAGGCAAAGACAAGTATGGCTTTAAAACAAACGCCTCTGCCATCGTCTCCATAAAAACGGATCTAGACACTGGATTTAAACGCATGCCATGGCAATATGCACAAGGAACCTCGTTCATATACCGTTGCATCGCCTTTAGTTGTATCTTATCGGTAGTCTCATTATACTGTTTTAACATCTTGGGAATAATGCCTTCAAACGAGCCGCTCCAACGATACTCGCCCGTGGAATTACCGGGTTTATTAGCTTGAGCGGAGCTATCCCAGGAAAACACAACGTCCTGGTCGCCCAACCCCCACAAGAGGTCGTGCTTTACGTCTTCACTTAACTCTTCCCACGCCGTTTCCAGTACAAACCCAGAATCCAACCCATATTTTCTCTCTATCGCAGCCGCCACGCCATGATAGATATGTTGCTTCCAACGTCCCCATTCATTCCATTTACCGAGAGGAGTAATACATCCCTGTTGCAAAGACTTAGACGGATCTGGAATTAACAACTCGGGATCAAACGTATACACCAATCCCATTCCCTGACAATGCGTACACATTCCATGGGAATGGTTAAAACTGAACATCTGAGGAGTCAGCTCTTTAAAGCTCATTCCGCAATTAGGACATACAAAATCAACATTAAAGTAGCGCTCGCCTTTTTCAGTCTCTGACGTCGTTACCGAAGGCGATGGCAGGGAGTCGTCGACTTGTTCTATAATAGAGGGGACTGAGCGTCTGTTATCTGAAACACTGCGTTCCTCTTCAACCTCCGACACACCTCCCAATAAATCTCTATGAAATAATTCTCTCCCCCCAGCAGAAGATTCTTCGTTCGAACAAGTCGTTTCCGAAACGCGTTCCCATCGGGCAACCAGCCCCCCTTGTCCCATTTTTAGAGCCGAATCTACAGAGATTGCAATCTGGTGTTCGTCGCAGTCAGAAATTTTAAATTGATCAATCAGCGCTTCTATTGTATGACGAGCTTGACGATCCAAAAGGAAGTCATCGTCAATCGACCAGATAGCGCCATCTATACGAAGCTTACGGATACCCTTCTTGCTCAACATAGTGATGACGTCATAACAGCGTCCCTTTTGGTCATGGACGACGGGAGCCCATAGAGAAATTAGAGCGTCAGAAGGAAAGGCTTTAATTTTATTAATGATTTCGGTTCGTGTTTGTGGGGTAACTTCACAATTACAATGAGGACAAAAACGTACTCCAACGCGCGCGTACAGAACTCGTAGATAGTCTGAAATCTCAGTTATCGTGCCGACAGTTGAACGCTGACTTAACGAACCTGTCTTTTGGGAAATCGAAATGGTTGGATTCAATCCAGAAATATGATCAACTTTGGGACGTGGGAGTTGACCGAGAAAATGTCTAGCATAACTTGACAACCCCTCAATATAGCGGCGTTGACCCTCTGCATATAACGTATCGAAAGCTAACGAACTCTTTCCACTTCCACTAACTCCCGTAAAACATATCAGTTTGTTAAAGGGCAATGTTAGATTAACATTCTTTAGATTGTTCTCCCGAGCGCCACGAATAACTAGATCAGACATGTCGTTTTCAGAAATAACCTCGAAAGTGGACTCATGACACTTACTAGATCAAAGGACCTCTTTCCTCAATAAGAAGTTGCGTCCCCACGCCAGTGAGGCGAGGAAACGCAAAAGTTCCTTCAACCTAACTCAGATTAAAAAACAAAGGAAATTTTGGACAGACGCTCTTCAAGCATCCTCATCAATTCATCTTCCTTTTCCTCCGTGTCAGCCAAATAAGTAACGGAAAAACGAAGATAGGCGCCAGCATTATCCCACGGAACAGTACAAACAGACTGCTCAGTAATGAGGTATTGTCCAACCTCTTCTGCATTTTCAAAAACTCGGCCAGAAGCAAGTCCCTTTGGAGCTTTCGCATACAGGAAGTATGTTCCGCCAGGAACCTCGCAATCAAATCCAAACTTATTGAGTGTGGCGACAAGCTTTTGAAGGCGGCGGAAATACTTAGCGCGGGCATTGTCCGGAATTGAATCGTCGTCCAGTGCAAAGGCGGCAGACTTTTGAATGGCTAAAAATTGGCCGCTGTCGCTATTGTCCTTAACATCCGCGAAAGCACGAACGATACGTTCATTACCGCATACCCAACCTAAACGCCAGCCGATCATATTCCAGCCTTTTGACATAGAGTGGATTTCAACCCCAACGTCCTTTGCACCTTCAACTTCAAGGAAGCTCATGGGACGTTCACGGTATGAGAACATCGAATGGGCGGCGTCTTGGACGACAACGATCTCATTGCGCTTCGCAAAATCTATCACTGTCTTGAAGAACTCAACTGTTCCGAGCTGTCCTGTCGGGCTATTAGGATAATTAATAACCAGCAGTTTAGCGCGCTTCAAAATGTCTGCCGGGATAGAATCGAGATCGGGATAGAAATTATTTTCTTTCAGCAGGGGTAAATTATAGACTTCTCCCCCATTGTAACGCGTATGAGTTCCCGCCACAGGGTAACCAGGAGTCGTCATGAGAGTGACGTCTCCTGGGTTAATGAACACGTCGGGAATCATAGCGAGCGCAGGCTTAGAACCGATGGAATGGTTGATTTCAGTCGCAGGATCAAGCTCTACGTTAAAACGTCTCTTCATGAACCTAGCGACAGCTTCTTTGAATTCCATGCATCCGTTATCGGCGTATCCGCGGTTCTCGAGTTTGTTTATTTCCTCAACCATTTTGGCTCGAACCTGAGGAGCAGCCATTTCGTCATTTTCTCCAATGCCAAAATCGAGAAGAAGACGCTCGGGATGTTCGGCTAGAGCCTGGCGTTTGGCGCGTTTAATTTTTTCAAACTTATAAATTTCGGTACTTTTACCGTAATTGATTCCACCGATTCTAT
>JBJEXI010000013.1:0-22069 GCA_051885615.1 Thermoguttaceae bacterium | reverse complement strand
AAGGAGAAGGATTGGAACCAGGAAAAGAGCGTTCCATTCGGGACGTTTCAATCGGTTTGTTTTCATGTCGAAGACTGTCGTAAAGAGTCTAGCAACAATTGAGTTTTGAGAAGAGTCGGTTTTGATTTGTTTGCGTCAAAACCGACTTTTTTTGGGGAAACAAGAGGTGATTGGGAGAGGGGAGAGGTTCTTGTACGTACGCAGTAAACAAGGCCCCCTGCTTTCTTTGTTCACCTAGAGGATGAAGTCGAGACAGACTCAACTTTCTAGAAGAAGGATACTTCGAATGAATTTATTAACTGTATATAACGCAAGATTTCTGTTGATTTTAGGACTTTTATCTTTTCCAACGTGGAGTCTCCCTAATCTTTTAGACGAGTCTCGTCTTAACGCAGGGGAAGATATTCAAAATGAAGCCGAATCCTCTAACGACGTCAAGAAAGGCGCTCGCTCAAAGGAACAGGAACTCTTAGCTAAAACTCAAGAGGCATTTCGTGAAAATGAACGTCTTCGAAAGGAACATGCAAAGGCGAACTCAAATGTTGTCGCCGATCCTGAGATAATCTCGGGGATTCTTGAAGAACGTAAACGCAATCAAATTAAAGAGAGGGAAGAGTTTTATAAAAGTCAAAAAGAGGAGCCCGATAATCTTTTAGTCGACGAATTAGGAATAGTATTACCGGATCAGGAAGGAGGGTACAAGATAGATTACCGCTTCCTTTCCGAAGATCCATTTTACATCCCTACGAACGTGGCGTCTGATATTGGCGGCTATCTGCGCAGTAAAGATTACGATCGGGCGATTCAATATTGTCGAAAAGGTCTAAATAAGCTTCAGCCATGGAGCGAGGAGTATCTTGCTCTTGGCAAGAATCAGCATGAGCGGCTGTTGAATGGGCAGAGGTGCGGTTATTACCTCAGGGGACTCGCTGTCGCTTATGAACTCAAGGGGGATTGGGACGCCGCTGAATCTCTGGTAGCCTTTGCCTACGATACTTCTGAAGGAAAATGGGCGCGTCTTCGTATTCAATACGCTCGAGAAAAGGATTCAAATGCAACGCCTGCCGGGGACTTTGAACCTGAGGATCTGTTTTTTGAAATCTGCATGATGGTCAAACAAGAGACGTATCTTGACGTTGATCGCGTCATTAAGAGTAACGAGGAATTTTTAGCTCTTGACGAAGAGAGTAAACGATCGGGGATTCCCGTTCCAAATTCATATGACGATTATGAAGCTGTTCGTTTATATCAGTTAAGAGAAAAGTGCGCCAGGATTGCGACTCCTGATTTATACTATCGAAAATGTACGCTTTCAGAAGACGATAAAGTCCAAAGCGCGGCCTATCGACAGCAGGTACGCAAGTCGTATGCGGAATTCTTACGATTCATGGAAGGACGTTATCAGCTTGCGCTAAACAATCCCCAAAATTGGGGAGTGGCTAAAGCGAGAGCCGCGCAAGTAATGGATTACTTGTGGAAGGTAGGGAAAATGACCTATTGAAACCTCGTCAAGCGATTTTAAACGCTCTTTCCATTTCGAGAAGGCGGTTGATCCGTCTCTTGATGAAGAGAGAGCGCCCTTCATTCGCTTAGAATAATAATACTGGGGGAGTCAAGTCGAGTTTCCGCTTGTCTCCCCTTGCGTTTTAGAATCTCTTTTTTAAGGACGTAAAGTAAACGTCTTTCTTCACTGTGACGCGATTCGAAGCTCTAACCCGCCGAAGACGGATAGAGAACCTTTATCAAGGATAGAATGGGGCGATCAGAATCGTCGCAAGAAGCATGTAGATGAACGTGCCGAGCGTGTCGGAAACCCCCGCGACAAACGGATTACTCATCAACGCGGGGTCTAAACGCATCTTCTGAAAGAAAAGAGGGAGTAACGCGCCCGTCAAGTTGCTGAAGAAAACGACGCACAGCACGGCGAGAGGCACGAGAAGAAGTTGTAACGTCGGAACCGACGAACCGTAGATTAACAACGCGTTGATGAGCCCGCAACCCGCCATAGCAAATCCTAAAATCAGCCCCATCAAGAGTTCTCGCGACATGATGCGTTTCCAGTCGGAGAGGGTTATTTCACCCGTCGCGAGCGCCGTAATGACGAGCGTCGCCGATTGTCCGCCGCTATTTCCCCCCGTTGAAACGATCATCGGCAGAAATGCGACGAGCCACGCGACGCGATCGCTTACGTTGTTAAATAGCTTCAAGATCATCGCGGTCGTAATCGCGCCAAAGAGCAAAATGGCGAGCCATGTGAAGCGTTTGCGCGCCAGAAGCCAAAGATTGGAGCCTAGATACGTTTCGTCGTTCAAAGGATCGACGCCCGCGCTTAAATGCGCGTCTTCGACGAGTTCTTCAACCGCCGCGTCCAAAACGTCGTCGTGCGTGATAACTCCAAGCATCTTGCCGTTCTGTTCGTCGATGACGGGAATGGCGATGAAGTCGTACTTTTCTACTTGTTTAACCGCTTCTTCGCGGCTTTCATTGGCGTCTACCGTGACGAGCGTCCCCGCGCCTTTCATAAAGGAGGAAATCGGCGTCGTCTGCTGATTGATGCGGCGCAAAAGGTCTTTCGCGGAGACGACGCCCGCAAGACGCCCTTCTTTGTCGAGAACGTAAAGATAGTAGACCGTTTCCATTAGGTGCGTTTGAGCGCTAATTTCGCTAATGGCTTCGCCGACGGTCATGTCTTCGCGAAGACGCACGAAGTCGGAGGACATTTCCGCGCCGCACGTTCCCTCGTCGTAACTGCTTAAAAGCGCGACGTCTCTTCGGTCTTCCGTGGGGAGAAGATTGGAGAGTTCGTCGACGACTTCGGGCTTAACGTCGTCCAGAAGGTCGACGCGATCGTCGGAAGGGGTTTCCTCGAGGAGTTTGGCGACTTCGTCGCGCGGACATTCTTCGATTATGCGAACTTGAAGGTCGCTGTCGAAATACGAAAATATTTCAGCGCGCAACGTGATGGGAATCGCTTGAAGGATTCTCCAGATTTCGTGAGGTTCAAGCCCGTTGAGAAAATCGGCGGTCGACGCAGGATGAAGCGCTGAACAGAATATCTGCATTTCCTTATCGTCATGATTCTTAATCATTTCCCTTAGTTCGGGAAGCAACAGAATATTCGCGCTCATGGGGGGCTCCTGCGGGCTAACCGCTTGTCATTAGTTACGCATTTTGGATCAATCAGTTCGTTTTCGTTAATAAAACGCTCAAAAAATGAAAGGACGACTAGGCGGACATTCCGCTCGTTCAGAAAGAGAATTATATAACGCGCGGGGGTGGCGTCAATGAGAATAGAGCCATGAAAAACGAGAGTAGAGAATATATAACGCCGGGATTGAACCCCTTCAATCCCGGCGTTTTTCGCGTCGTTGCAAGTCGTCACCCATGTAAACAACGCAAAATGTGGAAATCCTTAAAATACGAATCTGTTGTCTCTGTGTACATTAGGTAATATACATAACATGGGAATAAAAGCAAGAGCTGATAAAAGAAAAGATTGGCTTTTTTGTACTTTTTTTTTAGATTTTCACGTCAAGTCCTTGACAAAAGGAATGTTTATTGGTTGATTTTTTTGTTTTTATTGATTATCGCGGTTATTTCTGAGACGATTGCCCATTCCTTTTCCGGAATTTTGATCAGAATCAAAACCTTCTTTAAAACGCGGGCCGCGGCCTCCGCCTGTTTCAGCGGCGTTGCGTTGGGGAGGCGCTTCCCGAGAAAAAGAAGTCTTTTCACCTTGGGAATTAAAGCGGTTGTGATTCAACCATGCGAGTCCGATAAGTCGTCCGCGCGCTTCGGGAATCGGACAGGACGTGATAAGATCCCTTTCTTCTTGACTTGCTTTACGCAACGTTGCCGCAAGATTTTGGACCGAATCGACCGCCGAGGGATCTCTCATATTGCGAGCCCCTTCTTCATTTTGAAACGGTCTCATTGGCACAAAGGGACGTTCGGCGTTTTCGATGAAGCTGATCGAGACCAAAAGACCAATAATCGACGATTGTTTCTCCGGTTCCAATTCCTCTAGCCACTTGCGGCTTTCCGGTGAAAATTTGGAAAAGAGCTTTTCTTTATCTATCGTGGCGATGAATTCCAATACGTCTTCGCGGCGATTATTGAGGTTGGGAGCCTTTTGCATGGCGTCCCTGTATTGTAGGTACGCGCTGTAAATGGGGCGCAGATCCTCTTTCTGGAGGTCGGAGGGCAACGACGCGCGTAGTAGGGACGTTGGGCCGTGAAGTTTCGGCTGAGGCTCGACTGCGTCTGCGCTAGACGCCGCGTTTGCCTCGTCGCCTTTATTCAATTGCGAGAATTTGAAAGCGTTTACCGTTTTTTTCCAGTCTAAGACGCGACGTCTGATTTCGCGCAAACGTTCGGAAATAGGGAGCCCCTCGAGTCTGTCCCTTTCGTCGGGCTGTAAAGAGAGAACTAACCAAGCGGAGTAGTCGTCGAGCGTCATGAGGAGACTTGCGGAATTCGGCGCTTCGTTGATTTGTCGACTCAGAACGCGCCATTTCTCTTGCGTTCGAGGATCCATCGATTCAAAACGCCTCTGGAGACGGTAAAAAACGCGATCCTGAAGAAGTTCGTCGTACGTTCTGTTCGCTACGCAGGGCGCCGACTCATTTTTCTTTTCGAAGGGAGGGGCGAATATTTCAAAGGCTTCTTTTTGAGTTTGTCGCCAAAGATCGAGAATGTGGGATTGGTCGAGCGCGACGAGATATTCGAACGTTCCAACCGATTCGAGTTGCTGTAGCCGTTCAACGACGGGCGCGTCTTCTCGTCTTCTTTTTTCGACGTTGGGGAAGAAGAGGTTGAAGGCTTCAAATCCTAGGACGCAAAGTACGACGAAGGCAATTCCTTGCGCGAGAAAAGCCGTTCGGCGGCGCTTTATCTTTTCGGTTTGGATCGCGTTTAATTCGCTTTGAGTCTGAGCGTTGAGTTTTTCGACCGTCTTGTCGACGACTTGAGAATCGGGGTCGATTTTATCGTCGTCGATAAGATTCAGCGCGTCGAGCGCGTTTTTTTCACTCTCGACGCGCGCGCGCAACTGGGGATCGTTTTCGAGTCTTTTTTCAAATTCCGCGCGTTCTTCCTCGTCAAGCTCGCCGTCAAGCCACGCGGCGATTTGTAGTTCTGTTTCATCGAGAGGAGTTGTGTCGAGATCGTCGTCAAAGGCGTCTTGCTCTTGATCGTCGACTAATTCCAGAGAATCGATATCGGCGTCGGGAATATTGGAAGAGAGGTTTCGTTTCGTGTTCATACGGAATTCCTCCCTTCTTCAAGATAGGGTTCGAGGGCTTCTTTGAGTTTCATTTTAGCGCGACAAACGAGCGATTTCACGGCTTGAGGGGACATATTCATGACGTCGGCGATTTCTTGATAACTCAATCCTTCGAAACGCGAAAGGAGGATCGCTTCACGTTGTCGAGAGGGCAATGCGTCGACAGCGGCGCGAACGATTTGCTGAAGTTCAACTTTAGCAAGCTGGCGCGTCGGAGTGGAGCCCGTCTTTTCCGTAATGGAGTTTTCAAAACCAACGCTCGTTGTGGAACCTACGTTGCTGCTAGAAACTCCGCTAAAGAGGACTTCGGGACGTCGTCCCTTTGCGCGAAGCGCGTTAAACGCGACGTTGTGCGCCACTCGATACAGCCACGTTGTGAATTTCGCCTCCTGACGATACGTCGCGCGGTGTTTGAAAACGCGTAAAAAAACCTCTTGGGCTAAGTCCTCGGCAAGTTGGGGGGAACCGACAAAACGCAACAAAAAAGAACAGACGCGCGTTTGATTACGCGCCATCAATTCCTCAAACGCCAGCGGATCGCCTGCTTGTACGGCAAGCATAAGACGTGCGTCTTCGTCGTTTTCGGCAACTTCTGCTGATTGTTTGGTACTCACGTTGCGTCCTTAACAAGCGCTGGTAGACGGCTTCCTTATGTACATGAAACTTATAATGAAGCCGAAGGTTCCGTTTGGCCTTTGTATATTTTTCTCTAAATACCCAGACCGCCAACTGAACCATTATAACAGTTTTTTCCCCTAAGAGGCAAGCCCCTTTGAATTTTGTTCCTAGACGATGAAATGTAACAAATATTTCTGAAACACGTCTAACTTGCGTGTATGCAACTTTTCGGGAAATTTGTGTGATAAAAATGCATAAAGGTAGTTTTATGAGTTTAGAAAAAGACGAACTGACTCTGCAACCGGAGAATCAAGGTAAGACGCGTTCAAGTTGGAGGCGTCGAATTGGCCGTTTCATTCTCTGGAGTTTTCTTTTTTGCGCCTTTACCGGAACCTGTTTGGCGGCGGTAGGCGGTTATTTTTTTAACAAGGGGATGAAAAACGGAGGGTTTGTTGAAGATTGGACCGAAGGGGAGGACGGCGCGATCTTGAAGGACGTGTCGTACGGTTCCAAATCTTGGCAGGTCATGGACGTTTATCTCCCTAAAGAGGTTGAACCGGCGAAATCGAAAGGCGCTTTCGTCTTTATTCACGGCGGAGCATGGATGGGCGGAACGAGACGCGAATGCGCAGCGTTTGCGAAGAGAGCGGCGAAGTCCGGCTATCTAGCCGCCAATATCGAGTACATGCTCTATAACGACAAAGACGAGTCGATTAAGAAAGAATATTCGCTTGCCAAAGTCATGGAAGAGATTGACGCGGCGATTTCGAAATTGACGGAAGTCGGCTCTGAAAACGGCTACCAAGTCAAGCGAGTCGCGCTTAGCGGCCACTCAGCAGGCGGTCATTTGACGATGCAGTACGGTTACACGTTTAAAGAACGAACGGGGATTCCCGACGTGGAGATTGCGTTTTTAGCGCCGCGCGTCGGTCCGGCGGATTTCCACGCTAAATCGTGGAAGGCGCAAGAGGATCCGAAGGGGATCGCGTGGATCGCGTCGTTTTTGTCAGGACGCAAGATAACGGGCGAGGAACTTGCGGAGCCGGACGCAGAGACAGAAATCGCGATTGAATCCATTTCTCCCGTCGCTCATATCAAGGAGGACGCGCCTCCTACGTTAGCGGCTTATGGAGGACGCGATTTTCTTGTGCCGACGACTCAGCGCGACGCGCTTCAGGACGCTTTCTCAAAATTAGGCGCGAAATCGTTCGAATCGCAAAATGAAAACGGAGAATCGGCGCTCGTCTTCGACTTAGTCTTCTACGAAAATTCGGGGCATATGTTGGAAAACGATCCCGAGTGTTCCAAAAGATGGCAAGAGCTTCTCGACAAATATGCGGAGCGTTACCTAACGGAAAAGGCGACGGAAGAAAAGTAGCCCAATAAAAATAGGGGAGTCGAAGGAGACTCCCCTTTTTTTATGAAACGCGCGGAGAAATTAATCTTCTTTGGCGACGCGGATGACTTCGTCGACGGAGGTGATACCGAGTCCGACTTTCTTCCAGCCGTTGTCGCGCAAGGTCGCCATACCGTTGGCGCGCGCGACCTTTTTCACGTCGATGGCGGGGGCTTTCGCGCCGGCGAGACGGCGAATTTCTTCGTTCGGAATAAGGAGCTCGTAGAGCGCGACGCGCCCCGCGTAACCTGAATTTCGACATTCGCGACACCCGACGGGACGATAAATTGTCCCCGTTTCTAGGAGTTCCTTAGGAAAGTCGGCGGGGACTTCATCCGGGCGCGGCTTCCAGGGTTCTTTGCAGTGTTTGCAGAGGCGTCGCGCTAGACGTTGCGCCATAATCCCTTCGACCGTCGCGCCGACCAAGAAGGGCTCGACTCCCATGTCGATCATACGCGTGTATGCGCCCGCCGCGTCGTTGGTGTGCAACGTGCTGAATACAAGGTGCCCCGTCATGGACGCTTGAATTGCGTTTTCCGCCGTCTCGAAGTCGCGGATTTCACCGACGAGGACGACGTCGGGGTCGTGACGCAAGATCGCGCGAAGACTTGCCGCGAAGGTTAGACCGACTTTGGTGTTGACCTGAATCTGATTGATGCCGTCAAGCTGGTATTCGATCGGGTCTTCCGTCGTAATAATTTTCGTCGCGTCCGACTTAATTTCATTCAAAGCGGAATAAAGAGTCGTCGTCTTTCCGGAACCCGTCGGCCCCGTTACGAGGATTATGCCGTGCGGGAGCGAAATGAGCTTGCCGAAGGTTTGATAAACGTCTTCGTCCATTCCGATACCGCGTAGCGTAAAGTTCATGCGGTCTTTATCGAGAATACGCATGACGATCCCTTCGCCGTGGAGCATCGGAATGATGGATACGCGCAAGTCGACTTCGCGGTCGGCGACCTTGATTTTGATACGTCCATCTTGGGGGATGCGCTTTTCGGCGATATTGAGTCGCGACATAATTTTCAGACGGCTGACGATCGCCGATTGGAAGCGATTGATTTCTGGCGGGGTCGGCTGAGTTTGTAGGACTCCGTCGATTCGGTAGCGAATCTTCATTCCTGTTTCTTGCGCCTCGATGTGAACGTCGCTCGTTCCTGCTTCAATCGCTTCTGTAAGAATATCGTTGACAAGACGAACGACGGACGCTTCTTGCGCCATCGCCGCGTCGCCGCTTTGATCCCAATCGAGATCTTCGTCTAAAACCTCGACGTCCCCCGTCTGCTCCATCAAGCCGTCGATCGTTTCGGCGCCGACTCCAAGACGGGATTTGATTAATTTTGCTAATTCCGAGGAAGTCGCGACGACGGGCGCCGTCGGGGTTCCCACCGCGACGGAAATTTCGTCGATTGCGGAGAGATCAAAGGGATTGCAAGTCGCGACGTATAGAGCCCCGTCTTCCTGAACGCCGAGAGGGAATACGTTGCGGCGGTGGATGATTTTTATCGGAAAATTGTTTAATACGTCGTCGGGAATTTGAGAGGCCGCAAGATTAACGACTTTAATGCCGAGCTTTCGCGCGATAGCGGAAAGCGCGATTTCTTCGGTGCGCGCGCCCAACTGGTTGAGGGTCGGTTGCAAAAGCTTTCCGTCGTCTTTAAACGCCTGCCGCGCGATGCGCATCTGCACGGCGTTGAGTTTGAGCATATCAGAATCAGGTTCGACAAAAACAAGCATGATTGCGGCCGCCTCGACGTGAAATTTTGATGCGGTAGCGGCGCGGTTTAAAGAATACGCTCCTTGAAAAGCCGCGCGCTTTCCTATATACTGAACTTTAATTATAATGAAAGCAGGGCCCGATACAAGTCTTGCGCCGACGTCGAGCTTCTTCAACGTCGCGAAAATAGACGTTGGCGGACGAGGAAATAGGAAAGGAACGAAGATGTTGAGGTTGCGCTCTCTCCATAAAATTACGTTAGGCGTCGCCGTTGCGTTAGGCGCGCTAGCCTATTTCAACGCGATTCCTGACGATTGCGGGTCGTCTCAATCGGCTCTTCGCGCTCAGGATCAGAGTCGCTCTCAGAGGAATCGTAACAACGGCGCTCGTTCCGGCGCTCCCGGTCAAGGTTCTCGCTTTGGCGGTCCAGGTCAGGGAGGCCCTGGCGGTAATTCTCGATTCTCGCCGCAGCAGATGGCGGCGAGTATGACGGCGGAACGCTTCGAACGAATGAAGAGTTCGCCGATGGCGTCGCGATTGCGCGAGATGGTAGGAGAGGCGCAGTGGCAGCGTTGGGAGACGGGTAATTTTGCTGCGGCGACAGACGCCCATGCCGCAGAAGCCGCCGCCGCAGCCGCCGAGGGACGACCGGTGGAAGTCGGCGAGCTTACTGAAGAAGAGAAAGCGCAAGCCGACGCGCTCCTCACCGCCGGCACGGTGCCGAATTTTTCGACCGGGAAACCATATTCTCAAGAAGCGGAAAACGAGTACATGACGGAGATTCTCGCGCATCGCGACGATACGTTGACCCCCGCGTTGCCGTTAGCTCTCCGTTTTTATTGCCGCTATTTTCTCTCCAAATACGATAAAAACGGGGACGGTTCACTTCAGCGCCAAGAGTGGGAGGACGTCGTCGACGGCGCTCAGGCGATAGATTTAGACGGGGATTGGACCCTTACCGAGCAGGAAATTCTTTTTTATCTTGCAAGATACGCCAAAGACCGAACAGTCGCCAATCCCAAGCCCGTTCAAGCGCTGCGCCGCCCGAATACGATTGTCGAAAAAGCGGAGCAGAAAGTCTTGATACGCACCGCTTCCGCCGCGCCGAAGCTTGCGTCGCAAGAAGAGCTTGACGAAGAACTTAACGCCCCGCAGACCGCCGAGGAACTCGACGCTCTTTCCGACGAAGAATTCATGAATCTCTTTACGGAGGGCAATCCTGCGATGGAGAGCGTCGACGACTCCGAACTCCTTGACGTCCTCTTGACCGATATGGACGAATCGAGCGTCCGTGAATATGCGCCCGCGCCCGCCGATATGCTTGGCGTTCCCGTTTGGTTTATCGTGCGCGACGTCAACGGAGACGGTCAATTGACCCTCCGCGAATTTGCGCCGAACTTATCCCCCTCGGCAATCGCTCAGTTCGGAAAACTAGACGCTGACGCCGACGGTTTGATCACCTCCGCCGAAATCAAACAAGCGACGAGTCAAAAATGAGATTCCTCGCCGCAACGAAATAAAAAAGAGAACGTCCCGCAAGGCGTTCTCTTTTTTTTTATTGATTGTATTTTAGTTTTGTTCCATATCCCAGGCTTTGATCCACAGAGGTTCGGGCCTCCGTTCAAGCCCCAGTTGTTCTTCGAGACGCTTTCCGAGGTCTGGGAGATGCGCCGCGCCATAGAACACGGCGATCTTTGATTTGCCGCTATTTAGCTCTTTTTGAAGCGCTTCAAACGCTTTCCCATTTCGGTAGTGGATGATAACGTTTTGACGTTCTGCGCTTGTCTTTTCAACGTCGAGCGCGCACGTTTCTTTTTTGACGTCGGCAATGGAGGATTCATTGAGTTCTTCCGCCAGAAGACGTTTGCATGTGAGACGGAGATCGTCTGAACAAAAAAGCGCAACCATCGCGCCTTCGAAACGTCCCAAAGAATTGATTGCGAAGCTTTGAATGAAAAGGTCGACGAAGAAATTCGGGATATCGCCGCTGCGTAAAAGTTGTGTGAGAAATTCAATGGAGGAACAGTCTCCGCGCGTGAGATTGGGCGCAAGATAGTCGATCCCGTCAATTTGATAGGAGAGTCCAAGAGCTTTCGCGGCGTCTTCTTGAAAGTAGGAAATGAAATTCAGCGGATTTAAATTGCGTTCTTCCTTTTTCCTTTCTTTCTCGAGACGGATTACCTCGGTGAAATCGACGTCGGGATCCATTACAAGTTCAAAGACGACGACTTCGTATTCCTTGAAGAGGACGTTGATCTCGTCGTAGAAGCTCTTGTCGGCGATATGCACGGCTCCGATAAGATCGACTTGAACGTCGCGCGAGGCGCCGTCGGCGGCGAGATATTTTCCATCGTACTGAATCACGGCGATATCAAGCGAGACGGGCGCGCCGTTGCGGAGGACGATTCGCGAATAGTCGTTTGAGATCGCGTTATCGTTAGAAGCGGATTCGCTTGTTTCATTAGCGCGAACGGACGAATTTTCCTCGCTTGCGGAACCGGCGCATTGAGGTTCCTGAGCGAGTAATTGTGAAAAATAATGAGATTTATTAGCGCAAATAAAGGCGGCTAGGACGAAAAAACAAGAAAGGACAAGAAGCGTTGACTTACTTGCGTATAGGCGGCGCGACGATAGGGCAAAAGTCGAGCGTTGCATGGAGAACCTCGTATAGACGGGGAATGCGGCGTGAGAGGATTGGCGTTCGCAAAAAGAGTTTGCGGCGCGTTTGTTTTTTGGAACTTACGGAGATTTGATTGTATCAAAATGCCGAACTCTTGGCAACGTTTGTTAGTTGAGGTCATGAGGAAAGACTTTTAATTTTGAAGGAATTTCAGAAGGCGAAGATCTTTCTAAGACAGTATAAAACATGCAAGAGTTGCGGTTTTGCTATTTTGACGAGCTTTTGCGCTTGTTAAAATTGCAAGGAGATTGTTTATTGGTAAATATTACTCAAATTGCGCGACCTGTTTCTTGAGACGTAGATATTAGTTTTTTTTCGTAAATTACCGCGCGTCGCTAGAATGATAGGGCAATGTTGTGTATATTTAATAGTTGAAGGTCGGGAAGTCTACCTTTGAGACGTCGTCCGCAGTCGTTTTCTCCGGAGAAACGGTTTGCGACGCGACTCTGGGGGAGGCCCGATAGCTCGGAACGCGGCGAAATACTCGGCGCGTTCTCTCAAAGGTAGATTTCAGGGTTCTGGATCGCGGCTCAACGCGGCGTTTGAAGGAATCGGTTTAACGAGCGCGCGCACGATTCGCGGCGCGGTTTTTACAGTCAGGCGGTACACATGTCGTTTTCACAAAAAAAGAAAGTACTGGGCGTTGCAGAATCGCTTTTGAGTCGGATCATGAAGAAGGACGACGCGAGAGCTCGCTCTCAGAAAGCGAGAAAGCTCTGCATTGATCATCTCGAAGAGCGTCAGATGCTAAGCTTGACGGTTGCGACGACCGACAATCTCCTGGTTAACTCGTCTTGGCAGGATATTCGCGGCGACGTGGCGGTTGATTCTAACGAAGCGGGCGACGTCGTTGTCGCTTGGACTGCGGCGGATCGGCTCGCTAATCCTGATTATGATCCAAACGATCCAACTTCGAGTCCTTATCTCATGGACTCCGAAGGCAATTATGTCGAAGATCTCAATATCTACGGACGTTACTTAACGGACGAAGTTCAGATCATTACGATCCCGGAGGAATGTGTTCCTGGAACTGTGTTAGAGGACGGAACCAAAGTTCAGACCGGTTCTTTTGAACTCATTTATAACGCGCACGAAACGCAGCGTTTGTCGATTTTCTCTTCGAACTTTGTTCATGAAGAGGACGATACCTACGCGACCACGAATAGCCAGTCGGTCTTCTATCTCGGTCTTTACGCGGAAGGCGAATTGACGTGGGTTCTCTACCGTTACGATTCGAATTTGCTTCCGAGCGACAACGCCGCGAATTTGCAGGAAACTCTCCGCGCTATTCCCGGAAACGAATACAAAGACGTCGTCGTCACCGCCTATAGCGAAACCGATTTCGACATAACTTTCTATGGCGACAACTGGTCCGGTTACGATCTCACCGATATCCGCGTTTCGAACGACTATTACTCGGATATTTCCGCTTTGATCGATAAGATTGGCAACATTTCTTTCGACGTCAGCGATCTCAAGGATTGCTCCGCGTTCCAAAAACTGTGCCTGCAAGACCTTTTTGGCGCGAATTACACGCAGACAATCTCGAAGATGATTAGTACGCAGGGACGCAAGTCCGTGCTCAAGACGCTCCAGGTCGCGCGCGATTCTCTCGTAGATAACCTTACGAGCGGCGTGGTTTCGACCGTCAATGAAGTTCAGTCGATCACCTCTTACAATAGTAAGGGACAGCAGACCGGTATCGTCGTCGACGCCGACCCGTACAAGACTGCTCAGAATATCCAGAACGCTTTCAACAACGTTTCTCAGCAAGCGTCTCTCTATGCGCCAATAACGCGCGGATACGAATATAACGAGCAGACTCACCGCTTTGAGTACACCAGCGATCCGACTCGCGCGTACTCTTCCGACGAGTCTTACGGCTCGATGCAGTCGCCGATCAGCCCGATTGAGGTCGTCGTCGAACCAGTCGCGGGCACGACGAATCAGTTCCGCATCACGTTCACGGGCGCGAGCGGACTGACGGATCAAGACGCTCTCTTTGTTTCCGCCGCGACGTACGCGACAAAAGTCGCCTCGAGCTACGTCTATACGGACGTTATCGTTCAGAGTCCCAAGACCGGCGCTTACGAATACGTCGGAGCGGGAGATTACGACGTTAATAAGTCGACCGTGACGGTGAAGCAGTCGAGCAACGTTTTCCGCGTTAACTCGGCGGAAGTTGCCGATTTCGTCCTTGACGATATGGGAAATGTCGTTACGGATCGTTACGGCAATATGTACATTAATGGAACCGGTCGCACCGATCAGAGCAAGCCCGACGTGGCGATTAGCGCCGACGGTAGCTTCGTCGTGACGTGGCAGAGCGAGAATAGCGACGTTTTGCAATCTTATAACCGCACGGATATCTATGCGCGTCGTTTTGAAACGCAAGCCTATCTGCCAACGGAAGGCGAAGGCGGATTCGATTCTAACTACGTTGTTAATTTCTATGACAACGGTACGAAAGACGGCTATCTCGGCGTTGACACGCCCGACGGTTTCGTCTCCGATCCATACTCTTTGAACGCTTCTTCAAGCGTCGGCGTTCAGTGCGTCGCGCCCGTTGCGAACGAATTCGTCGTCAACGCGTCCTTGAACGGTTCCCAAGTCGATCCGTCGATCTCCGCCGATCTTGACGGCGCGTTCATGATTACCTGGACCTATCTCGCGCAAGACAACTCCTATTTCGGCGGTATTTACGGTCGTCAGTTCAATAACGACGCCGAGCCGATGACGGGAGATATCACCTTCGCCAGCAGCCAGGTTGGCACGAACTACTACGGTCCTTCTACCGTCGCTATGTCCGACGACGGGTTCGCCGTCGTTCTCTGGAACTATGGAACCGAGCTCTATCAGTCTGTTCTTGAGCCGTGCAGCGACGTCTTCATCGTCGACGGCGAACAGATCGCTTCGAACGCCTATAGTCCCAGCGTCGACTTCGATTACAACGAACGTTATGCGATTTCCTACACCCAGGAAGAAACCGACGGCGTCGGCGCGACGCCTAAACTACCGGTGACGGACGTTTACGTCGCCGTCTACGGAATTACGAAGTCCGCAGACGCCGACGAAGAAACGGCGTTCGATTACACGAGCGACTCTATTACGACGGACGATACCAACGATACGACGACTGGGACGGGAACGACGGACGACACGACGACGTCCGGCGGGCTTTATGTCGGCAAGCGCAAGGCGAGTACTCTTTACGAAAATACGACGATCCTCTCGTCGACCGTCGCGAACGCGATTACCGTCGGCGATCAGGGCCGTCCGTCCGTCAGCGTCGACGCCGACGGCGACGTCTTCGTCGCTTATCAAGGCTTTGGCATGGATATCCACTCTGTGACTCAGATGGTTCTTGCCGAGCCCGGCTTGATGTACTCGAGCAGGTATGACGACCTCTTTATTCAGCTTAAATGGAGCGATTTCGAAGATAACAACCTCGTCTACGAAAACAAGCAATTCCTGCGCGGTCAGAAGTACTCCTATGAGAGTAAGAACGAAGACTTGATCCAATATATCAAGCTTGCGCTCGGATGGGGCTATGATAAATACGGCGATTTCACCGACGAAGGCGTCGAGCCGATCTACACGCTTCATAACTACGACTGCGTTGACGTCGACAGCTATATTAAGTTTTTCGTGGCGGTCGCTCAGAAGGAAGGCGCGACGGACGAGCAAATCATGCGTTTGAGCGCGGTTCTTGAATCGCTCCTCTCGCCTCTTCGCAACAACGGCAACGATATTAGCTACGTCAACTACGGCCAGACCCTTTACGACGGAACTTCCGGATCTACGAGTACCGATAACGGAACGACCGGTTCGACCGATACGACGGCTACCGCAGTTGTTACCGACCCGACCGTTGTTTCCGGCGTCGTCAGCGATTATCGTAGCGGTTCGAACGCGTGCTTCTATCTCGCGTTGCCTTCCGAACAGGTCTCCAGCGCTTCGTTGACCTTGCAAATCGGACTACAGACCGCTTCCGATCAGGAGACGCCCAACGCCTCGACGGCGGAGACTGTTACCCTCGATCTTAGCGCATACTACAATTCCGATTACGGATATCTCGAAGATTACGAAGGTCTCGTCTCTTACGTTCAGTCGACGCTCAGCGGGATGACGATCTGCGGCGGAGATACGAACAGCTTCGTCGTCCGCCTTGTTTCGACTAACGAACTCGATTTCTACGAAGGCACTTACGGTGAAATCGGAGTTCGCACCGACTCCTTCTCGTACCCATATAAGGAAACGATCGACAACGTCGAGTACACTGGTATTCGAACGGTTGAACGTTACGTCGCGTTGCAAATCACCGCGCAGAATAATCTTCACGATACGCCGCTGTATATCAAGTACGATTACGATAACTCGTCCTTGAAGATGCGTAGTCAAGACGGCGATATGGATTACGCGTTGTATACGAGCATGGCGGTTGAACGTTATGGTTCGATCGGCGCCTCTCAAGTGAACGCTCATTCAGCCGCTACCTCCAACGGCGACGTTGTCGTCGTTTGGTCGATGCAGGCGAATTCCGACGCTAGGACGAGAAACGACGTTTATCCGAGCATCGGGAACTCTCTCGATTCCTCCTATACGCACATCTATTTCCGTTCCTTCTCCGAATCGACCGATACCGCAGGTCCGATTGTCACGAATTTCTCGACTCCCGACGGCACGAAGATCGACAGCGGCAACACCGTTACTTCCGCCCTTAAGGACGTCGTCGTCGCGTTCGACGAGAATATGATTACAGTCGGCGACGGTACGAGCGCGTACAACACGATTCACGCCGTCGATAATCCGCAGAACTGGAAGCTTCTTCGCGACGGCGTAGAGGTGACTGGCGCGATTGAATCGATCGACTTCGGTATGAACGCGTCTATGGATCTGGCGCGTCAAACGGTCGACGAAAACGGCAATCCTGTCGAAACGATTAACGACGGTTCTTTGGCTTACGGCACGAATCGCTGGGAAGCGGTTATTCACTTCGCCGACGGTCTCGAGCTTACGGACGGTAATTACTCCCTCGTCTGCTCCAATCTTGTTCAAGACGTCGCGCGCAACGGTCTGTACGCCCAAGGTTACGCCGCTGACGGTAGCGCCGATGGATACGACGGACACGATTGGCGTTGCGATTTCAATGTGATTCCGCTCAACGAATCGCAAGGATTTACTTACAACGAAGGCTTCCAGTACGAATCCTATATCCCCGTGACGAACGTCCACGGCGACGATTCCAAAGGCGATCCTATCAAGGAAGCGGAAGAAACGGGCGAGACCATTAGTCAGGTTACCCGCGACGGAATCCTCGAGGAAACGAGCGATTACGGCCCGAATACCGCAAACGCGGTCGCCTGCAACTCCAACGGCGATTACGTCGTCGTTTGGATTGAAGCCGAAGGATCCGTCGAAAGCGGTTCCGTTACGAAGACTGTTTACGCCCGTACGTATCGCGCGCTCTATGTCGTTAACTCCGACGGCGTTCGCGAACAGGTTATCGACCAGCAACACGCGACCGGCGATCCGATCGTCGTGTACCGCGACGTCAATACCTATGACGAGAAGGGGAACCTCGTTTCCGGTTCCGACCCGCGTCAAGCCTCTGTCGCGATGGACGACAGCGGCGCCTTTGCCGTCGTTTGGGACATGTATACCGACGGTAAGGGCGAAGACGGAAGCCGCGACGTTTACCTCGCGAAATACGCCTTCAACGGCGGTCAAATGTCGATCAACGGCAATTCGACCTCGCCGACTCGCGCCAACATCGAAACCGACGACGCGCAGCAGTACGCTTCTGTCGCGATGGATTCCGACGGCGATATCGTCGTCGTTTGGGAAAGCTACGGTCAGGACGGTAGCGGCTGGGGTATCTACGGTCGTCGCTTCGTGACGAACGGCCTCTCCTACGGTTACGCCAACACGATTCAGAGCATCCAGCTCATGGACGCGATCAACGTTCAGGGCGACACGCTGCGCATCCAAGGTTCCGCGGGCGATCTTGATTACGACGTCACCGTCAACTTGAGCGTCGAAATGAAGACGAACGTCAAGAGAATCGAAGAAGCTCTCATTGGCGCTGGATTTGATAAAAACGATATTGTCGTCGCTCAAAGCGCGTCCGATACGATTTCGATCGAATTCACCGGAATCTATACGGCGCAATACGTCGACATGCTCGAAGCCTCTGCGAATCGTTCCGATTTGCGCGTCAATGTTGCGATGCGTCAGACAGGTTGCGAAGGTACTGAATTCGCCGTCAACCAGACGACCGAAAATAATCAACGCTTTGCGTCGATCGGCATGGATCGCGACGGAACGTTCGTCGTTTCCTGGACGTCTTGGGGGCAGGATCTCGATTCCGAGACCGAGTCGAACATATACGCGCGTCGTTTCGCCTCCAACCACGTTGTCAGCGCCGGCGTCGCTTCTCTCTCCGAACAGACTCTCGCGCCTGATTCAACCTCCTCGAAGGTCATTACGACCGATCCGATTGAACAGAATCAAGTCTACGCCGGTCAAGGTTATGATAGCGTCTGCTTGATCACCGTCGGCGGCACTGCGGACGAAGTGACTGGAGACGGCTCTGGAACGGGTACCGGAACCGGTACTGGAACGGGCACGGGCACGACGACGGATCTTTCGATCGGCACCGGTTCGCTCTTGACGGACGGTTATCATATCCTGACCGCCGCGCACGTCGTTTGCGACGACAACGGCGCGCCGATCGACGTTACCGACACGCCGATCTACTGCACCTTCGAGACGACGAACGGCGTCTACTCGATTCCTGTCAAGTCGATCGCGGTTCATCCGACTTACGCGGGCGATCCTTCCGACAACCAGGTCGACCTCGCCGTCTTGACTCTCGCTACGGCGGCTCCGTCCTTCCTTGAGGGTTACTCTCTCTACACCGGTTCCAGCGAACTGGGACAGACGATCACCTTCGTTGGTTACGGCCTTGCCGGCGACGTCGAGGAAACGGAAGACGAAGCGACGAACCGTCAGGCGGGAACGAAGCATCAGGGACGGAACGTCTACGAACTTACCGGCGCGAACTTCGACCAAGCGGGCAATCCGAACACGTTGATCTACGACTTCGACGACGGAACGTACGCAAACGACTATCTCGGTAATTACTACGGCGTCCGCAACCTCGGTTTGGGAGACGACGAAGCGATTACCGCGCCTGGCGACTCCGGTTCTCCGTCCTTTATCAACGGTCAAATCGCCGGTATCTGCTCCTTCGGTTCCGACTTCGACGGCGACGAAACCTTCGGGCCTGGAAACTATCAGGTCGACGTCCGCGTCTCCGCTTATGTCGACTGGATTAACTCCGTCATCCTGAGCGGTTTGGGGGACGAATTCCTCGTCAACACGGAAGCGACGATTTCGACCGACGATACCACTGATAATACCGGAACGGGTAATAACAACGGTACGACGACTGTTATCTCCAGCGACTTCTATCAGAAGGGCAATCAGATCTGGTCCTCCGTTTCCTGCGGCGTCGACGGTTCCTTCGCTATCACCTGGACCGGTTATAACCAGGACGGCAACGGCGATGCTCAGACGGGCGGTTCGAACTACGGCCTTGGCGGCGTCTTCATGCGCGTCTTCTTGTCGACCGACGCCGACTCCACTACGACGAGCACGACGACGTCGACTGACGATTCGACGACTACGACGACCTCCAACGACGGTCTTGCGCTAGCTTCTTACGTCACCGGCTCGCGCGTCTTCCAGGTCAACGAATATACCGCGAACGACCAGATTCATTCTCAGGTCGCGATGGCTGAAAACGGTTCGATCGTCGTTGCCTACGAAAGCTATCAGGATCCGACAAGCGAAGAGGATTCCGACCTTGCCGACAACTATGGTATCTTTGCGCGTCGTTATACCTTGACGAAGGAAGTGGAAGAAATCTACAACTCGACTTCGACTTCGACTTCGACTGGCAATAACAATACTGGAACGACGACTACGACGACCGTTACGTACAATACGACTTACGACGTCCTCGAGAATGGCGAAGAGTTCCGCGTGTCGAAACTCAATTACCTCAATCCTGAAGACGACGGCGATCAAGTCGGCGGTAGCGTTGCGGTTGACGCCAACGGCGATATGATCTTCGTCTGGTCCGATCTCTCGCACCCGATGGATAATATCGAATCCGTCGTCTGCATGAGAGCGATCGCCCTGCCCGAGGATACGACTCCTCCGTACGTTACGCGCGCCAACGCCGTCTACACCGACTCCGAAGGCGAAGTTCAGCAGGTTTCGCTCTACTCCAATAGCGTGACGTTCGCCTCCGGACATGGCCCGACCTCGATGGTCTACTCCTTCAGCGAGTACATGTTCTCCGCGCAAATGAACGAAGACCTCAAGGGCGACACGTTCGTTCCCGACGAAATGTACGACGGCGTTTACAGCTATCTCGACGATAAGAATCTCGAGAACCGCAACGTTAAGAGCGTCATCAATTACAACGATTGGACGCTGACTCTTAACGGTAAGGACGTGACGTCGACTTACATTTACGATATTCTGTACGGTTTCAACGCGTCGACTCAGGTCGAAGATTATCTCCGCGCTAAGGGATTGAGCGACGATGAAATCGCCGAACTGAATTTCCAAACGGTCGCGGATCCCGATTATCGCACGGATACGTACGAACTCGTCATCCTCTTCAAGAACACGTTGCCCGACGGCTCCTACGTCTTGACACTCTCCGACAAAGTAACCGACGCGTGCGGTAAGAATCGTCTTGACGGCGACTACGACGGCGAGTCTGGCGGTTCCTTCTCCGTCAACTTCAACATCGGCGTTCCTTCCGTCGGCGATAGCGAGTACGTTCCTTCGCGCGATTCCGAAGCCTTTACCGGCGAATATGGCGGCGAAGGTAAACCGATTGTCGTCTCGAATTCCGAAGGCTTCATTATCGTCACTGAACAGCAAGTGCTGTATGAACTCGACGGTTCCTCGGGGTCTGGAAATACCGGCACGGGCAACAACAATAATAACAACAACAATTCGTCGACCTCTACAGGATATTCCGAGGCGTACGGCTACTATGAGACGATTATGATCGACGGTACGCTGTATCGCATCGAGTCCGATATCGTCATGCATCAATTCAACGCCGACGGTAGCCAGAAGGGCGTCGAAGTGCGCGTCAATCCTTACGCCGAAGGCAACCAGATGGCTCCCGATATCGCGCTCACCGAAGGCGGAAGCTTCGTGGTGGCGTGGATCGGCGAAAGCGACGAAGCTCTCAACGGCGTCTGCGCCCGCTTCTATCCTGGCGGACAGGCTCAGAAGACTCAGATTCAGGTCGCTGGAACGAAGGGTATGCGTTGCTGGGACGTCGACGTCTCTATCAATGAGGAAACCGGTCTTGTCCTGATCACTTGGGTTCAGGGTTCAAAGGACGGCGACACTCAGGCTGATGAACTGTACGGACGCTTCTACGACCTCAACGGCAACGCGAAGGGCGCGGCGTTCAAGATTCAAAGCCAGATCGACGGTTACTCCGTCCAGGAATTCGACGTCGCCGCCGTCAACGCTGGCGACAGCATGAACTACGTCTGCATCTGGAAGATGTACAACGCCAAGAATCGCACCTACGATATCTACCAGAAGGTAATCACCGCTACGGATTACAACGGCAGCTACTACGCGACTGGCACGGAAGTCACGCTCGTCAACCAGACGACGGCTTACGGTCAATATTCGCCTCAGATCTGCTCGAATAAGGATACCGGCGAGTACTACATCGTCTGGGTCTCCGACCAGATTCAGGCGAACGGCGCCGATATCTACATCCGTCGTTTCGACGCCTACGGCAACCCGATGACGTTCATGGGCACGACGAACGAAACCCTTGTCAACACCTACGTCAAGCACATCCAAGGCGCTCCCGACGTGGCGTGCAATAACGACGGCGTTGTGGTCGTTTGGGAATCCTACGACGCGGAAGAATATAACTACGATCCGGATCCAGAAAACAAGACCGACCTTCACGACTACGGCGTCGCGTGCCGCGTATTCAATTACGCCGGCGAGCCCGTCTATGTTATGGGCGACGTCATGGAGACGATCGACACTGGTTATGAGAAGATCGAAGTCGCCGTTAAGAAGGATCCCGGAACGGTTCTCGACCGCGATCAGGGCGAGTTTGTCATCAATACGAAGACGACGGGCGATCAGTTTGCTCCAAGCGTCGCGGTTTTCGACTGGATCACCGACAGCACGACCGGTCTTTCCGTTCCTCGATTTGTCGTCGCGTGGGCTGGTCCTAACGAGAACGCCGGCGAAGAAATCGAAACGGACGACAACACGACCAATTCCGGCACGGGCAACAACAATAAT
>JBJEXI010000012.1:0-4876 GCA_051885615.1 Thermoguttaceae bacterium | reverse complement strand
AAGTCGAATATGGCCGAGACTGCGCAGAACGCGCAAAAGCTTGACGCGACGCTCAATGTGCCGCCTCAAGACGACGTAAACGTGGCGTTGCGTTCCTTGTTGATTGGCTCGAATAATCAAGCTAATCCTATTGGACCGTTCAGTATTCTCGAGAATATGTACGGCGATTGGCGCGTTTACGACTCCTACACTGATTCTGAAGATCGTTCTACGACCTTTGACGCCAAAGTGGCCATTTTCCCATATGAAGGATGCGCCGTCGTCGTCCCTCTTACCGATTACAGCGGTCACTCTGTCAGTAGCGACGATTATCAATATCGCCAAATGTTGAGCAAATTCTTCGAAGAATCGGGGAATGTCTTGACCTTTATGGGATTGAGCAACAACGGCAATCTTGACTCTGATGCTGTTGACCTTTGGAATAGCGAAGTAGAAAACACTTCGGCGTATGTAATTGAGAAGGTCGTCACGAATCCGAGCGCGTCTACATACAAGACGAACTCTGGAGAGTATTGGGCGGAACATTATTCTAAGCCGTATGATTCCTCTTACATCGCCAGCAACCAAGGAGATTACGCGGATCTAGATCAGTGGCACTTCAAAGTTGAATTAACTGATTCTCTCAAAAACTTTACGTCGCGCCTTTCTAATTTTGAAAACTTCAATACCGACTCCTCGGCGCTTGTGACTGTTCGCTTGAATCGCCCTGCGTATAGCGGAACAGGCGCCGGCGGTTTTTCGCCTGGCGACGTTCATGACTCTGTCTTGGATCCGACTTTCGTCAATTCCGCGCCTTATCTACTTGGTATGTGCATGACGTATAGTTTTTGGATGAACCCTTCCGCGCCGGATCTTTGGCCCTTCTACATGAATTCGGGTTCCCACTTGAACTTCAGATCCTACTGGGCTCATCTAACGGACGTTAATTACGATCCGAGACTTTACACCAGCGACGGGTCAAGCCTGTTGTACGGAGATTGGAACGGGGCAAATTTTAACGCGAGTAATACCGTTCTTCAAGGCGTCTATGGCGATAATTATTGCGATTACGTGCGGATGAATCCGTCGTATACTGCTCCCGATTCACGAAGCCCGTTCTTGGCGTTCCTTGAAGCTTTAAATCAAGATAACGGCGCCGATTCGGAAGAGTATCCCTATTCAAGCATAACCCCTTCGTTCCACCGTCCTGGGTCGTTTGAAATGCTTGCAGGAGGAGCCTTGGGACAATACGCGAGTGTATATTCAACAGGAATGACAGCGAGACTTACCGCATTAATGCGTAAACTTACCCCGCGTCCTCTTCCACTTGACCATTGGCGCTTTACCGGTGGAAATCCAGATCTGGAGAATTTCAATCCCTCTGATTCGTCTTCTGATTTTGTCGACAACGCCACGAGTTTAGCCGAGGCTCTCTCTGGAGTCCGAAATTATTATGACGCCGACGGTAATTTGACTTCTACGGAAACGCTCCAGTACGACGTCGATAATGATAACGACGGCGTGCGCGAAGGCGTCTGGATTCCTTCGGGATTACCAATTCGTTACGATAAAAACGGTACTCCTTATGCCACGATGTTCTCTTATACCGTCGTTGATCTGGATGGACGCGTCAATGTGAACGCCGTCGGCAACTGGGATCAGCTGTGTCAAAATTGGGGATCTTTGGGAGAATATGACCCATACTTTTCGATTTCCAATTTGAGAAATCTGGCTAACAATGCGGGATCGGGAGGATCGTCGGTTGATCCGATCGACTACGTGGAAAATCTTTCGAGTTCCTTAGGTTTTGGGTGGATCAACGATCGTAACCATACTACGGACGACTGGGATGAAGCGGATCGCGGCGAAGGTCGCGGGTATGCTAGTATGTCTCTTAGCGACGCTTTGGATTCTCTCTTCGAGACGGCCAATATCCAGGATATTACGGATACTGCGGCTCGGCTTATGTGGAAGCGTTATTCCAACTATGTTGAGTTGAAAACAAATTATCTCGCTAATTTTGCCTGGGACGTCTACGATATTTACGTCAACGGAAACTCTGTATCTCAGCCAGGATTTAGCATTAATGGGAACGAAACGGACGCGTCTGTTGTAAAGGCTGAAAGGTATCGATTCTTCGATCCTAAGGAATGTCTGTCTTCAGATGGTGGAACGACGGGATACGTCTATCCGTGGCGTGGAAAGACGTCTTTGACTCTCTCGAATCTTCCGTTCGATTTTTCAGACTCCGGTTTCCGTTCGTACGATCCTTTGGGACGTCAAATTTACACGAATGTGCCCCGGTATTCTGCCAATCCGTATTACACATTCCTTCGTTCTTCCTCCTTTGGCGACTCTCCTTATGGAATTTCCGCTCTCGAAGCGCTCCTTAGACCGAGCGACGCCGACGGCAAGCTGTTGGACGCCTCTCTTGTCGACGACTTAGGGATTAGCAATTATTCGAAGCGCATCCGCACAAAAGCTAAAACTAGCTTAACGACCCTCAGCGCCGACGTGCTAGCCGCCTCTCTCGTTTTCCCCGACGCCTATCAGATGAACGACGACATGCGGCAGGGGCGTTATGGTTTCGTCAATTTGATTCGTAGAAACGTTAGACTAGAACTTGAACGTATTTTCAAGGAGAAGGGAATCTACGACGATACGGACGGAGACGGAAAGAACGATTATTTGTATGGAAGCGGATATGATAATAATGCGCTCCTTTTCTCTAAAAAGGTCGATGAAATTACGATGTATCTGGCCTCCTTACTCCCGAAAGAGATTCTGACGGGGGAAAAGATTGATCTCAACGCTTTAACTGACAAAAACTATTGGTTAGACCTGGAGTATGACGATTCAGGAAATTTGGTTCTTCCTGACGATCTTGACGCTCATAACAAAGGGTTGGCCAAGAGAATGGAGTATGCCCGCGGTTTGTATATCGTGCTCATGACCCTCATTTATGAAGATCTGAACGCGGAATTATGCCATCCTTACTCCGAATATGACAGCGAGACTGGCAGTATGGTCGAAAGTAATCTGAAGAATTACTTTGAAGATTCTTTTGATTTGAGCGTTCTTCAGGATCAACTGGGGAAGGATAACAATAAAACAGAGCTTTTAGGTCGTGAGCTCATCGCTACGAGATTGGCGCAATGGTGCGTCAACGTCGTTGATTTTTCCGATCCGGACGCGACGATGACTCCTTTCTTCTTCGACCCGACGCCCTTCGACGGGTGGTGGGTCGACGGTTATGACTGGATCGACGGCGTTGGCGACGACGGTAATCATGCCGTGACGACAACGGGGGACAATCTTTGGAAATTAAACGGATGGTCTAATCTCGCGGATCCTGCAGTCAATTTTCTTTTCCCTGTTTCAAACGGTCTACCGTCGGAGCAGATGTGCGATTATTTCTGCGCCGCGTTTGACGAAGGTAAGGCGTATCAAAAAGGAGGCAAAGTCGACGAGCTCCTTAACTGGATGAATCGAGATATTGAAAAGCTCAGCGATCAGACAAAAGATCTTGGCTTCCGCCTGTTATGGGGGATGGAACGTCCAGATTTGGTTTTGACTGAAACGTTAAATTTTCATGATCTAGGTATTGCAGATACAAATATTGAATGGCACAAGACGAATGACGCTTCCGATGACGTAGGATATGTCAAAGATGGAGACGATAATGATTTCGATCAAGTTCGTCGTCCAAAAGGTTCAAGCTATTTGGAGCTGTACTGCACGGCGAATCCTAACATCCCTCAATCTAGCGAATTATATCTTGAGGACGGCGGCGTTTGGAAATTATGGCTTTCGAAAATGCTTCCTGCCTATGAGGACGTTGGTACTGAGATCGACTCTCATACAGGCAATGTATATGAATGGGGAAGTGAGCTTGAATTACCTGTTTGGCGTGTGGCGATTAGTGAAAGTTCAGATCCGCTCTCATTAAACGATTATGTAGGTACTGAGGATGAGCGGTTTAAGACCACGAATAGTCCATATCTGGTCAAAGCTGAAAATAGCGTGATTAATCGTTTGAGTCCCCAAAAGGATGATAATAAGTATTACAACGACTTCAGCTTCTTCTCGATGCAACCTCGTCAGTTTAGGAATACGCCTTTGCTGACGACGAACGACGTTGGGAATATTTCTTATCTGGATTCCTTGAGGAAGGTTGGAACCGATCTCAAGCCCGTGATTGGAAATCCTGAAGAGACTGCGGAAGACATTTTGGTTCCTTCGTGGTTGAAGTACTGCGACTTCTTCTCGGCCAATATCCTTGGTTCGGCAGTCGCCAAGGCATATGACGACGATCGCTTAAATAAAGCTTTAGGAGTGACTCCGGCTTCTTCGGCGGATGAAAAGAAGAATGCGCGTCTTTTGGCTGCTCATCGTAGGGAGATTGACCTTGATCGAATCCTCTGGTTTGCCAATTTTTCAATAGGCGGCGATTCGACGTTGTCGGGAGCCAGTAATTTGCCCGATGGACTTAGGACATTTGTGAAAAATGACGCGTCCAGTACGCTACTTGAGCCGAATCACTACCTTGTAGTAGGTCCTGAGGTTCAACGAGAATTGGGATCGGCTGTTGCGGGGGCTGAATCTGAAGAAGATCCAAATAGGCAATATGGACAGAAGCACGGCGTCAAAGGGTTTACGATTGATTTGAACGATCTTAACTACAATCCTGACGCTCCTGGAACTCCTTCTCGCAAATACGAATATATGGTAGCGAGTTCTATTGTTGGGAACCAAGGGTTTAATATCTCTGAGCCGTTGTGGACGATTCCTGGAAAGGATCCTTATTATAACGATCAGGGTAAACAAATCAGTAATGCTGCTGATTTCTATCCTGCTAAACCCGTGGGTGGGCCGTATCCGGAAACGGGGGTGTACG
>JBJEXI010000011.1:0-5412 GCA_051885615.1 Thermoguttaceae bacterium | reverse complement strand
TTCGTAGTCGCGCTCAAGATCGTTGTTAAACGTAATGGAATATAAACCAAGATCCGCGCCCTTTTTAGCGGCAAGTTCTTCCTTCGAACAACGCCATTTACCGCACAAGGCATGATCCAGGGTCGCCGTACGGAACGGTCGCGAAGGAACAGAACCATAGACGGCGCCCGCTCCGGCAAGCCAAATATCCGAAGCGTCGTTGGCGCGTATTGCGGGCGTTATCGCGGAATTCTCAAAGAGCCCTTCTTTTAACGTAAGTTGTTCGCTTGTGCTTGCGCTCATCAAGACGATATCGACAAGACCCTGCTTAATCACCTCACGAATCTGAGCGCGGTAATCGTCTAACGTCTTGTACTTGTATTCGGAATGGTAGTTTTCAGGACTCAAACCAGGCGCGGAAAGTCCGTACGCCATATCGCCGTCTTTTGCGTCCGCAAGTATGAAGTCTTCACAGGAACGATCCTGAAGAATCCGAGCAAGCTTAATATCAAGAGATTTTTCCATATAAACGCCCAAAAGAATAGATCTAGGAGTTAAGCAAAATGGGCGCAAAGAACCAAAAGAACTCATTCGAACACGCCCAAATCCCATTCTCATTCTATTTAGAAAGACGCCGTCGTCAATAAAATAGGGAACGAGAGTTTTCTTTTAAAGTTAAAAAAAATAACGATTTTGTCAAATACGAGGATTCGCATTTATACTTTGTTACTTTGTTGTTTCCAGTTTAATCGTTTTTGTTTCATGTTTATAAACGAACTCGATCTCATACTCAGCGGCGTCACGTAGTTCGTTTTTTAGCTTAATATAATCATCCAATGAAGCAACCGCCTGCCCGTTGATTTTAAGGATTACCGAGCCGTTTTTAATACCCGCGCGACGCCCGATCCCGCCGGGAGTCGCGTTTAGCACAATCACTCCCTGCGCGTCTTGAGCGCCAACGCGTTCTAGACCTTCTGGCGTTGGCGGAATGAGCATGAGTCCCCATTCTTTGTCAACATAATGAGCTCCCTTATCGACTATTTTTTCAGCGACGGGGGTTTCTACGAAATTGTCCGGTCGAATTTCAAATTGGATCGGTATTTCGAGAATCGCGCCCGTTGCGTTTCGTAAAACTTTAAGGACGTATACCCGTTCAAGATCCGCGCGTTCTACGAGCGCCTTAAACAATTGCGGCGAATCAATTCGTTTACCGTCAATTTCCAGGAGTACGTCGTTGGAACGTAAATTCGCTTTTGCCGCCGGCGTATTTTGGAACGGTTGTCCAATCTTGATTCCTGTTCGGAATGGGATCCCTAGACGTTTGGATTCTTCAAGAGAAACAGCTGAAATTGGCGCTCCTAGAAAAGCGCGTTCTACTTTTCCCTTTTCATGAAGTTGGCGATATATCCATTTCGCCTGATTCGATGGAATTGCAAATCCAATTCCTTGATAGCCGCCGGTAAGGGACGCGATCGCCGTGTTAACTCCGATGACTTCCCCCTTGAGATTTACTAACGGTCCGCCGCTATTTCCAGGATTTACCGCAGCGTCTGTTTGAATGAAGAGCTTGGAGTCGTTTTCAATCATTCGTTCCTTGGCGCTGATAACGCCCGCGCTTACCGACGGTCCCAATAAAAATGGATTTCCAACGGCGAGAGCCCAATCGCCGATGTTGACCAAGTCGCTGTCGGCAAAGGTCAACGAGGGAAGAGGTTCAGGAGCTTCAATTGTAACTACCGCCAAATCCCCCTTTTCGTCGTGGTATATTTCTTTAACGTCAAATTGCCGCCCATCGTTCAGCTCAACTGTTATTCGTTTTCCAACGTCGCTTTGGGCCAATACATGGTTATTCGTGACGATAACGCCTGATGGGTCGACGATAAACCCCGAACCTCCCCCCTCAATGGCGTCTTGAGGTAGGAAGTCGGCGGCAAGGTCTCCAAGAGAGAGCGGGGACTTTGAGGAATCTATAGACTCTTTATTGGAATGCACAATAACCTTGACCGTTGCTGGAAGCGTTTTTTGGGCGACCCGTCGAAAAGCCAAGGAAATTGATAGCGCTTCTTCTAACATACTTTCGTCAACGTCCGCTTTGTCGACGAGGGGAAGATTGGTCGAAGGAACGGGCGTCTCTTGAGCCAATATCTGGGGAACTACGTTGCAACTGCACAGTAGGAGAAGAACTAGTTTAGATGGAAGAAACTTCATAAAGTCTTTACTCCGCATACGCCGTTGAAGAATTAATTATCAAAAGGATGGGAATATTGGGGTGGAATCGCAGGCGTCGCCCCTTCCTGGGCGCAGACGAAAGCGGCGCGTATTGACGCCTGTTCAAGAATTATGTCGCCCGGAATCGAGTTTAAAAGTCCGCATACGCACACGGCGGCGAAAGAATCGCCAGCTCCAACGGAATCTTTAACTTCGACGGGAACGGAAGGCGCGTAGTCCAGACGCCCGTCTTGATACAGGTATGCGCCGTGCGCTCCGCATGTTAGTATGACGCTCCTTAATCCAAAGCGTCGACTCCAATCCTCCGCCCATCTGTGGACAATTTGGTCTGTTTGAATCTTCTTTTGGGCGATAGCTTGCCCAAGTCCTCCTTCGGCGTCCGCTAGACGCGCCAGAGACGGTTCGCCGTTTTTAGCAAATAAGCGGTCAAGTTGGATCGCTTCGCCGTCGTTTAGTTTAAACAAATCCGTTTCTTTCAAGATGGATTCGAGAATATCAAACGACGTAAAGGGCGGGCGCAAGTTGAGATCGCAAATTCGCAATACGGATGAGGGAAGCGCCGCCAGAAGCTTACGCAATGCTTCTCGGTTTTCCTGGCCTCGCAAGGCAAGCGAGCCAAAGTAGAACGCTTTTTTATCTCCGGAGGAGAGGAAGGATACGACGTTGTCAATAACTTGGTCGTCAACCTGGATCGAGTCCCACGCAACATTTTCGACTATTTCGTAACTTGGGATTCCTTTCTCGTCTAGAGATACCTGAACCGTGCCGGTGGGGCGAGAAGGGGAGATTTGGATAAAATCTGTAGAGACGCCGAGTTTGCATAGGCGCTGAACTATCTCCGCTCCCAGCGAATCGTTTCCAACGCAGGTAAGAGGTCGGGTCAAAGCTCCTAGCGTTTGAGCGTGATAAAGAAAGTTAACCGGCGCGCCTCCCAGCTTTTTTCCTGTAGGGAGCATGTCCCAGAGGAGTTCTCCGAACGCAACGATTCGTATGGCTTTGGAGTTTGAATTAGTCATAGCGTTGATCTTTCATTAGGGGGCAGAAGGTAGACGCGCCGGCTCATTTTACGGCGTCTATAAGTTGCTTCCTAGTCTTAGGAGAGGAAATTAAAGAAGGAAAAGCCGACGGCTGACGAAGAGCGTCGGCTTCAAGACAACTGAACAAAGGACGCTATTTTTCAACGGTGACGTTGAAGACGAAGGTATGCGCTCCGTCTCGTTCTTCGTTCGTCATTTCGTAAGCGTTCGTTAAGGTATCTGGGATGGAGTACGAACCGTTGTCGTTAAGTTTAAGGGAAATATTGGGCAACGATTCGCCGCAATCATCTTTTGTCGCAAGGACATAGGGACCATATCGCAACACGCACTGCGTTCCCGATTCAATTTGCGAAAGATCGAGTTTGTGAAAACGACGATCCTCCGCATAAGGAAGCGCCTTGTAAGCCAGCTTATAAGATTGACCAGATTGCGCGCTAAACAGCAAATAGGCGTTTGACTGACTCGTTGCGACAGCTTCTCCGTTTGAATTGACCACGTCGATTGAATCGCACCACTCGGGAATGCGTACGGCAACCTGAATCGCCGCATTGGCGGGACCAGACAAAGTGATCTTAGACGCGATAGGTGTATTCTCCGTCGATTTTTCTTGAACGGAGGAGAAGAGCCATTCTTCGTCGATAAGCGAAATAGGCGTTTCAAAATCGAGCGGGAAATTATAGAAGACTCTCTTCGTATTGGTTTTAGGATCCACGGATCCAACCGCTAAAAATTCCTTCAGTTCGTAATAGCCAAGGGGGCCGTGATAGCTACAGCACCAGTAGGACTCAGCATATCGTTTTCCCCATGCAAAACACCCATTTTTGTCGGGAATGAGATAACGATGTCCAAAACCTCCCGTGTGCCACTGATTCATCTGGTACTCGTTGTACAGAGTTCGTTCTGCGGCGTCCAAGTATTTGGTTTCTCCCGTATTGCGCCACAACATGAGATTAATGCGCAACCAGTCGGCTTCAGAACACCCCTCGTCGCTGTGTCCTTCGACAATGAAGTTTTCACAAACACCTCCGGCAGGGAAGACAAATCCGCCTTCGCAGGCGTCGATCCATCGCTTAACGACTCGATCCAGATACTTCCGATCATTGGTTTCTTCGTAAAGCATTACCAACGCTTCATGGGCGCTGATACTTCCGTGGCTATGGCCAACTGGCAACGTATCAAATTCTTCATGGAAATCAGCCATTTTCTTGGCGCATTCCAGATATTTTTGTTCGCCAGTGAGGCGGAACGCTCGAACAAGCCCCTCAATTCCGTGGAACACGCACGTTACATAAGCCGCCGCATAACCCTTCGCGTTTTGCTTGTACTCGTCCATACGCGCGGGATCGCAGAAGCGTTTGTACACAATGTCGACGTAAAAGTCCGCCATTTTTTTGGCCGATTCGAGAGCTTTTTTATTGCCAAAACGTTCGTAAGCTGCTAATAGGCCTAGCAAGAGTCGCCCGTTCCCCCAGAGAATTGGCATTTCCAGAGATTGATCTGTCGAACCGGCGACGTCAATGGGCTTGGTCCAATCGACTTCGCGTCCATAGTGTCCGTCTTCCTTCTGATATTGAACGATCTGATCAATGATTTCAGGAAGAATTTCCGTCGTAGGCCTTGTAGGCGTCGACGTTAGCGAGGCAACCTCAATGTAGCGACCGGAAATATCGCCGCTGTAGTTGTAGAAACGTCGTTTTTGATTGAAATTAACGTCGTCTAGAACGAAATCAACTTTGTCGATTGGTTCTTGAGAGAGGCGTTTGAGGGATTGCTGATAGCGTGTTCCGAAGAATCCGCCAAAACGCACGTTATTGGATTCGGAGAAAGACAAGTCTTTCCGAGAAAAAGCTAAAGACGTCTCTTTGGCTTCATTGGCAAGTAAAAGATCAAGGCGCGTAAGGGATAACAAGGCGGTTGAAATTAGGAAATTTCTTCTTGTGAAAGGCATACTATAGACCTCGTTTAAATAATATGGAAATGAATTGCTGTATTCGTTTGAACGTGTGTTGGGCTTGCAATGAAAACCCTCTTAGCCAATCTCTTTCACTGGATTTCCATGCGACTCGCGCAACTTTGATTGTACACCAAGTAAGGTTGCATTTCCAGACGCTTTTGAATAGAGATTCAGAAGACGGGACGTCAGTAAATCGACAGATGCCTGTAGTAA
>JBJEXI010000010.1:0-5493 GCA_051885615.1 Thermoguttaceae bacterium | reverse complement strand
GGTCAGACTTCTGGATAATTTTCGCAAGCTCTTCGCCCAAAGAATTCGCGACTCCCTGGAGCCTTGTCTGGTACCCGAAAAGCTTATCAAGCGGAGATTTCATATTTCTCCCCTTTTTTTCTGACGTTTATCCTCAGCTCTTCGAGGACGCTCTTCAATAACCGACTACACCAACTTTGAGAAATTCCAAGAGAGGTTGCGACGCTCTGCTGAGTTTCTCCGCGTAGATAGACTCTGACCAAAATAGTCTTCTTTCTTTCGGACAATTTTGAAATGCGCTGTAGAGGAGTTCTTCATCCATCGCCAAATCGTTCTCATTAGGCGACGTTCTATGACACGACGAGTCCGTGTTTAAAGCGAATGTATCTGTGCCGAGAATAGTTCTCTGCGCATATCGTCCGCGCATCGTAACAGCTGTTCGGATACTGTACTTTATGTTGAGATATATCCATGAGGACTGCTTCATGCCTTTTGATTTGTTGAAAGTCTGTAGCGCTCGTATGACTCCGATCCACGCTTCAGAAATGAGTTCGTCCCTAGGAATTCCGCTCCTGAAATATCCCGCAACAATCGTATTTACCATCCCTTCATACTGTAGAATGTCGTCAGGATTCTTGAATTTTCTGTCTGTTGCTATCTTCATCCGCGTCTCCTTTTCCTTCAGAGATATTGAGGTGATTAGCGTAATTCAGGGATTCAATGGCGCTTAGAATGGAACTTGCCGAAGAAGGGGACGTTTGGAACGTCTCCTCCGAGTCTTGCAATAGCTGAGCCTCGTTGTCGTCGTAGCTTGAGAGAACGCCGGGAAACGTTCGCTCAAGGATTGCATAGGCGTTCTGTTTCGAGAGAATATGGGAATCCTTATTGGCTTGCAGGAACGAGACGACTGACTGAATCTGGAATTCGGCTCCTAAGTAGGTTGTATCCGCTTCAAAACAGATTCTTTCAAACGCATCTTTGACGGACGCTCCGGCCCAAATTGAGGCGAACATCAGTTGCTCCTCAATTGCCTTAGCGCCGGTCTTGTCAATCGTAGAAATCGCGGCTGTTCCTGACGCTGTTCGGAGTTTGATAGCGTCTCCTGAAGAATTTGCCCCGGCCTCTCCCAAGAGGTCGCGGATAGACGAATATTTTAAGCTCTCTTTGAGCTCCTCCTTTGCAGAGCGCAATTCACCGAGACCGCTCCCGGAGGTTTCTAGAATTTGGACGGAGACGGGGGCTCCGCAGTTGGATTTCGCCCAGACGACTCCGCCGAGGCGCACGTCGTCCGACTCCCTCGACGCGTTGCAGATTACAAGCGTCGGCGTTGCAAAATGATAGAGCCCCATTTTATACCATGAGTCTATCATATAGTTACCAACAGCGACTTGAGCGACGTCGAGGTATGGCGGTGATTGCCAATTCTCTATCCCTAGACGGTCGACGTTGCAAATTGTTAGCGGTATAAAACGGAGCCTTTCCCCCTTGAAAGTCGGATAGATTAGGCCGTAGCGGCCCGTGTCAAACAGGGGATTGTCAATGTCGAAATTTTCCCATATGCCGCTTATATCCACGCCTTCAAATACGGCGTTGTAGTAGTATCCTTCGCCGTCAAGAGCAACAAGGCGCCTCTTCGGCCAATCTTGCCACGTCTTCGTCTCCATATTGAACTTCCTAGACGATTCGTCGAGGAGCGCCCATTTAAGCGTTTTTCTAGACTCTAAAGCGCTTGTTTCGTAGTCCCCGTCGAGGATGGAATGCGCCTGATATTCTGTAATGCAGAATTGAGGTTCAAGGCCGTTTCCATCGGTCAAAACGTCCAATAGCATCCCATAGCGTCCAAATAAGACTTGCGCCGCGTTCACGCGGATTTTGAGACCGTAAACTCCGTCGTCGTGACGGTTTCCTCTCCATTCCATATTGCGAACTTCCGTCGGAGATTCTTCTGCGCTAGAGACTCCAAATTTCAACTTCGGCTTGTTTTTCTGCATGAGCCCGCAAATATCGTCTATCGTTGGCTTAAAGATGTTCTCATACGTAGCAATGCGTTTTCTGAACGCGTAGCGTGTGTTTTCAAAAGGGACTGCACCTTTCTCCAATTCAACGCGCTCGGCTGGTTGAGGGGGCAAATATATCATAGAATTTGGCCCTCCTTTGATTGCCTCCACGCCTTGATATGCGTCTGCAACGACGCGCCACATGGGGAGAAGGTATTGGTATTGACTGTTGCTCATCTATGGCTCCTTAACCGAAATAGAGATTTCCACCGCCTACCGAACTGGCGTTGTCGCTAGATAATTCCGTCAGCGCCCAAACAAGCGCGTCCAATCTGTCGGGAGAGGATTCTGACGCGCCGCCGGTATAAGAGGTCATTTCGTCCTCGAGTTCTTTGAATTCTCCAACATGATGGACGCGTCCCTGGACATACATGACGCTGATAGGCTCCGCGCGAAGAATCTTTCCGCGCGACGCTCTGACCTTTTTGACGGGAAGGTTTGGGGCGGCTTGTTGCAATGTCGTTTCAACAAGGTCTCCTCCTTGATTGACTTCGGCGACAACAACGTCCGCGTCCCATTTCTCATAAGCTTCTGCGACGAGCTCGGACCATTTGCGCGGCGGCGCTGAAATAGTTAAATCGTCTAGGACGTAGAAATGGTCTTTTTGGTCAACGTGGTCATGCTTCATTCCGCATACGACTATCCCCGTGCTGTCGCTAGAGTCTGAGGAAGTGACGGCAGGGTCGACTCCCACCACGACGCGCTCCATATCAGACGGAACGTGGACGACTCTAAACGGGTCAATCATCGTCGTCAATTTCCATAAGGCGTTTTCGTTCTCGTCAGAATATTCTCCGTAGAGAAATCGCCGTTTTGAGCGTTCAGACGCGTTTGAAAGAGTGTTCTCGATATATCCTTCGGGAAGATTAGCCAAATTGTCATAGGGGTTGATTTGAATCATCCCATAGGAGCCATGATTGGCAATCTTTGTTCTACTTACAGGATGCACGCCCTCGATGAACATCTTGTATGACCAGTGGCTTTTTCCCGGCGGATTGCAGTCGAAAAAAATACGGTTCCTCAGTTGGGCTCCAGACTGCGGGTCGTAGACTTTTTGCGCCAAACGCGTCGAGGCGACTTCTATTGAGTTGAAAGGGATTATAAAATGGGCGCCGCTTCTTCGCGCTGTCGCAGTTGCTATTGCTTCCAGGCTCTTTATTTGTTAATTTCAATTCGAGGGCGATCGTCAAAATAGGTATAATTTTCCGTTGACGACGACTGCTACCGTTGTTCTCCGGTTTTCGGTTGGCATATGTGATTCAAGACTGAAGCCGGATTAAATGATGACGCTTTTGTGGAAAAACGTATGAATAGAAGTGCCGACAAATCTGTAATTTGGCGTCGAATCCTGTTCCTTTTATGTTTTTTGATTTTCTTGGCATTAGGATTATGGAAGGTATGCGGAACCCTGTCGTTCGAAAAACATGGGTATTCGTATGCCTTTGACGGCTGGGTGTACGGACGAGAGGATCAAAAACGTGCGTCTCGCGCATTGGCTTCATCCGGTTTAAATGATTTTCATTGGGTGGAGGGGCACTTATCCGTTCCTAGTGAAAAGCTTGTCGCGTATCAATCTGCTCTTGCGGCGGCCAACGCGCTTCCGAAAGCGCCAGGGGATCAACGTGAAGAGACTATGCGTAGCATGAGCGTTTTCGAGTCTGAATCTAAGGCGCGCCTGAGGGAACTCAATGGTTGCGCGTCTCAATTAGAGAGGACGATCGAACAGATACGCGGCGTCGAATTTGCTACGGTTGGCGTCCGTTCACGTCGTGTGATGAGCGGTTTTTCTTCCAAAGACGTTGTGACGGCTTCTGTTGGAGTCGCTTTTCAGGATGGAAAGGGACTCGATTCAAATACGCTAACGGCAATAACCTTGGCGACGAGACATCACCTTGGAATAGATGACTCCGCCAATATATCGATTATTGATCTTAAAGAAGGAAAGTCCTATTTAGGCGTTCAACCGGGGAAGAGCTATGAAGCTCAAACCTCTAGTTTGAGAAAGAAGGAAGAAATTGAAAAGTATTGGCGAGAGAAATATCTTGAAGCGTTTAACGACATAAAAAATCTTCGCGTCTCTGTCATCGCAGAACTGGGAGACGCGGAGATTGAAGAAGGGAATATTTCTCTTTCCGCCAAGTCACGCTCTTTTCTCGAAGAGAAGCGTTCTTTGGACAATGAAGCAAGCGGACGTTGTGAAGAGTGCGGGAGCCGTGAAACGATCCTGTTGGCCGAGAGGATTACAAAAGGACTCGCCGGAGGCGCCGAGGAAGAGTTTGCGGATTCCGAGAATCTGAAGAGGGATGAACGTACTTCTTTAGGATATTCAAATTCTTCCATTCAGTTAGTTCAATGTACTGCGACTCGCGTTAGGGAAGGGAACGCAACATTAGGGAATCCGGTTTCTCTAGAGAGACGGGGCGTCGCAAAACGCATTTCTACTAAAGACTGTGCGCCTTCAACGCCTACGGGGGGCGCGTCTATTCGGCATACGCTCGAATCGTCTTCTAAGTTTAATTGGTTGGAGAAGAGAACCGATTCGTACAAACCATTGACGTCTTTATTGGACGACGTCGGCGTTTCCATGAGTGAGAAGACAGGTCAGTTTTCTCAAGGCGCTAGCTTGTTAGATTCCAATCGTCCAAAGCCTCTCGTAGCGCAAAAGGATTCCGTTCGATTCAATTCCCTAAAGAAATTGTCTCCGTTGCCTTCCAGTTCGAACGATAGCGATCCTAATCCTATTGATTTGAAGGAAAAACCTAATCCAGTTAGACAAGTTAGCGCGTTGGAAAATACGCGAAGTAGTTCGCAAGAAGAAGTTCTCAGGGCAATTACTATATGTATTTCCGTTCCTCAAAGTTATGTGGACAATATTTCTCAAAAGAATCGCGCCGTCGGGGAAAACAGTTCTGAAAATGTAACAGGGGGGAGTTCTAAGGAGGAACAGGAGGTGTTAGACGGCATTAAGAGCTTTGCAATAGATCTGTTTAGGCCTGTGGGAGAGAGTTTGGGCTGGAGTGAGTCGACGATAGATAGTTCGTTTATTGTTTCTAGTTTCTTAGATACTGAGCTTCTTCCTCAAGAGTCGTCCTCTTCTTCAGCCGTTGACGAATTGGAATCTTCTTCCATTCTCAATAGCAGGGGAGTCGAAGACACGCCCTTTGTACGCACAGGTTTACTTCCAAACGCCGCTTACGTTGATTCCCTGCCCCAAAGCCATGGGATGACCACGAGCGAAGTCTCTGATCCCTATGGGGAAAAAAGTGAGCAACAGAATTGGGGCGACAATGTTGGGGAAGAGCCTGAACTTCCGCTCGAGGGGAATAATCAAGTTCTCCACCAAAAGTTCTCCATTGATACGTACTGGGATCATTCTATTGTGTCCGGCGCGTTAAATCGCGTTAAAGGGAGTTTTAAGTTTAAGGGTGTTTTGATTACCTCGTTAATCCTGCCAATT
>JBJEXI010000009.1:0-26559 GCA_051885615.1 Thermoguttaceae bacterium | reverse complement strand
CTCTCGCGCGTTTCGTCATGAGCCTCCAGTCAAGCCCCGCGATGACGATCGCAACTCAGTGGATGGAACGCACCTTGGACGACAGCGCCAACCGTCGTCTATCCATTCCTCAAGCCTTCCTGGCTATCGACGCGATCCTCATCATCATGCAAAACGTCGTCGAGAATATCGTCGTCTATCCGAAAGTCATCGCAAAGGACTTGGCTGCGGAACTCCCATTTATGGCGACCGAAAATATTCTAATGGCCGCCGTTGAAGCGGGTGGAGACCGTCAGGAGTTGCACGAACACATTCGTCAACACAGCGTCGCCGCAGGGAACGTCGTCAAGATCGAAGGCGGTGAAAACGACCTTCTTGAAAGACTCCGAAAAGACCCCGCCTTCGCCGCCGTCGATATCGACGCGGAGATGAAACCCGAAAAATTTATTGGACGCGCTCCCGAACAAGTCGACGAATTCATCGAAGAGATCGTCGAACCAATTCGCAAACGCTATCCCAACGTCGCGGTCGCCGAGGCTGACTTGCGCGTCTGACGCCGCTCATTACGACGATAGCGCGGCATAAACGACGTCGCGCTTTCTCGTCTAAGATAAGGAAGATCAAATATGTTGTCTTATAGAACTGCAGGCGAATCTCACGGTAAAGGTATCGCCGCGCTCGTCGAGGGATTCCCTGCGGGCGTCGTCCTCGATGCCGACTATATCGCCTCTGAATTACGAAGACGTCAATGCGGTTACGGTCGCGGCGGACGTCAAAATATCGAGACGGATTCCGCCGAAATCATGACCGGTATCCTTCATGGCGTCAGCATGGGTTCCCCTATCCTTCTCTGGGTCAAGAACCGCGACTACAAACTCGAAACGATGCCCGAGCTCGTTCGTCCCCGTCCTGGACACGGCGACCTCTCCGGTTCGATCAAATTTTTCACCGGAATCCGCGCGATCCTCGAACGCGCAAGCGCGCGCGAAACGGCTGGTCGCGTCGCCGCCGGCGCCTTGGCCAGATTGCTTCTTCGCGAAGTCGGAATCGAACTTGTCGGATACGTTCAACGCGTTGGGGGAGTCGACCTGACGCCTGACCCGTCGGTTTGGGAAAAGACTCCGGCGGATATTCGCGCCGCGCGCGATCAATCCGAGCTCTTCGCCCTCGCCAGTCCTGAGGCGGAAGCGAAGGCGAAGCAGGCGATCGACGACGCTCGATCCGCAGGGGACACCCTCGGCGGAGTCGTCGAGGTTCGCGTCTTCAACGTGCCTTTCGGACTCGGCGCCCACACGCAGTGGGTCAATAAGCTCGACGGTAAACTCGCGCGCGCAATTGCGTCGATTCAAGCCTTTAAGGGCGTCGAAATTGGCGACGGATTCAAACTAGCCGAACTGCGCGGTTCGCAAGCCCACGACGAGATCGGCTGGAACGAAGACGAACGCGGTACGCGTCGTCAAGGTATCGTCCGTCCGACCAACCACGCCGGAGGTCTTGAATGTGGTATGACGAACTGCCAGACGATCATTATCCGCGCCGCAAAGAAACCGATTCCTACCCTTCGCAAGCAGCTCAAATCGATCGACCTCTCCACAAAATCCGTTGAAAAGGCGTCCTTCGAACGCAGCGATATCTGCGCGATCGCTGCGGCAAGCGTCGTGGTTGAGAACGTTGTCGGATTTGAAATCGCGTCCGCGCTCGTCGAAAAATTCGGCGGCGACTCCCTCCGCGAAATTAAAGATCGCATTGATCTCTTCGAACGTTCCGTTGCCAAACGTCTAGAAGACGGAGAATGGATGAGTTGACCGTTCTCCTTTAAAAATCTAAAGAAAAGGCGTCGTCCTCGTCTTGGACGACGCCTTCTTTATTTGCTTACTCGATCGCGTATACCGAAATCATTTCACGACTTCGTCGGCGACCCCTTCTAGAAACGCCGCGCCCGCAGGCTCAAGCTGATATTCCTTCCCCGCTTCTTTCAGACGCTCAAAAAGGCCGACCGGCGACTTCCCGGCGATCGTCTTGTAGAAAACGCATCCGGCGAGATACGTTCCCCATGGATTCGGATGATACGGCGTATTCTTTCCTTCGTCGCAAAAGAGGTTCACGCGATCGCCAACAACCGCAAACGCGTCCCCAACAGGCGCAAGGAGCGAATCGATCTTCTTTTGCAAATCGAGATAACCGCCGCGCAAACCGTAACGTAAACGTTCCGTCGTCGCGTCGTTCGGCGCGGAAAAACGCTTTGTCCAAGCGTCGATTACTTCCGCTCGACGCGCTTCGTCGTCGCCGTAGCCCTCTAGCATACCGTCGCAACGCGCCCACGTCTCATACAAAATAATCTTGACGTCCGGCGAAGTAGCGCGCGCGAGTTCCGCAAGCTTCTGACCATATTCAATAAAGGTCTCGTAATCAACGACGGCGCCGGAACTATATTCCTGCATGACGACATAGTCCCACTTCTGGCTTTTGAGGAGCGTCGCCGCCCCAGGCTTCGTCCATTTCTCTGGAACCGCGTCCTTGAAGTGTTGATGGAAACGCCACCCGCCAGGCGCGACGCGCGTCGTCTGCGTCGGTACGCCGCTAACGTTCAGCATATCCTCGACTGTTTTATCGAGATTATTGTAATACGTAAAACTGTTGCCGATGAACAATATCGTCGTCGGAGACTCGGGCGCCGTCGGAGTCTCCTCCTCCGCGCTTATTAGCGAAGCCGAACAGAGAAAAAATGCCAAAGCCAACGTCTTTTTTAAAAATCCTTTCATTCGACTGCCGCTCCTTTCACGTTTTGACGCTCTTCGAGGATTAATACTTCACGCAGAGATGAATCGCAAAACCGCCAATCTCATTTTCGATATAGGCGGCGATCATCTCGCCCTTGTCGTTGTTCTTAAAGAAACGGAATTTGTATCCGCGTCGTTCCAAATCGTAAATCGCGCGCTTCATCGAGTTGCACGCGATCGCGATATGACCGTTCGCGCCAAAGCTAGGCTTCTTCATCGCTTCAACCGCGTTTCCGCCGAAGAAGGAGATATCGATTTCACGCGTCTTGAATCCGAAGATCTTCGCAAATTCTTCCGCCGTGGCGTTCGCCTCGCCGACGGAATGGCAATTCAAACCGACGTGTCCCATCTCGAAACCGAGAGAAATTTCAATCGCGCGCTGCGCAAGTTCGGAAATATCGTCCCAGCGTTCCGCGTTGATAAGACGCGCGGGGGTCATGAAGCTTCCGCCCGCCGCAACGACGCCCTTGCACGCCGCGTAGTCCTTGAGGTTGTCGAAGTTGACGCCTCCCGTGGTGACGAAACGCACGTCGTTAAAAGGCGCGCACAAAGCGTTAATCATCTTCACGCCCCCGTTGAGTTCAGACGGGAAGAACTTCAAAATATTGAGACCCATCGAGCGCGCAATCTCGATCTCCGTCGCCGTCGTCGCGCCAGGAATCACCGCGACGCCCTTGTCCAAGCAGTACTGAATCGTTTCGCGGCACATACCCGGCGCCACGACGAAATCGACGCCAAGGTCGACGACCTTCTGCGCGAGCTCCGCCGTGTGAACGGTTCCGGCCCCTACTAGAGAATCAGGATTCGCCTTACGCACCGCCGCGAGGGAATCCATCGACGCTTCTTCAAATAGAGGAATCTCGATCGCGTCGATTCCGCCGTCCTTTAACGCCTGCGCGACTCGTACCGCGACGTCAGGATTCGTCACGTTCACATTCGGCAGAAGACCAATCTTTTCAATCAAATCCAACGCGTTTTTACTCATTGAGTTACTCTCCAAAACGCCGCAAATTCGCGCGACTCTTCGTTTAAAAATACGACCCTGATGACGCCGGGAAACATGCGCTGAGAAACCGTTTTTTCCCAAAACACAACCTTTCAATATTATAAAACTCGTTAATACGGCGTCAAATGTCTCAACTCTTTTTTCACGCCCTCCTTCGCGTACCCAAAACACGCTGCGGGGGAACTGGACAGAGCGCGCCTTTGCGAATATACTGAAGGCGAAATTAGCGTCCGTCTTGACGGACGCAAACTTATAACGCTTTATTTATTCCTCATCGTATATACTTCCTTTTAGTGATTCCGAGGAGTTCGTTCCGATGAAATTTATCGGGTTCGTTGATAGTTCGGTCGGCCAACGTTTTGAATTGTCGCGTCTTTTTTCCGCGCTGCTCGTCTCTTTCTGCGCATTGACCGTCGTCTTCTCCCTCGCGGGATGCAAAGAAAAAGACCAAAAAATGCGTCACGGAGAAGGACAAGTCGCAAGCCAGCAAGAACGTGAACAGCAGTATCGCAACCTTATCGATCAGGTCGTTCGCACTGCCGAAGCGCAAGAAAATTATCCCGACCAGACCTTCCTTCGCGGAGCTCTTGGGCGTCTCAACAAATGGCTTGCCGCTAAACCGACTTCTCCCGATTTCGTCCCCGATCCCGAATACGACGAACTCCGTCAACGTTTTGAAGACCTCTCAAAATCTGCGCAGACCTTTAACGACGTCTTCAAACGCTTCGTCGACGAATCCCAAAGCGTTGAAGAAAAGGATTGCGCCGATCTCGACGCCGCTCTCGCTCAGCTCAAATCCTCCCTCCAAACTCTTGAAACAGATTGTGAATCCAACGCGCTGGGCGTCTTCCGAATTATTCTCGAAACCCTCGAAGGAAAATTAAGCGCGACAAAAGAGGTGCAATTTGCCGACCCGACCGAATCGTATCGCGCCTTAGTACAACAACTGGCCAACTCGCCCGATTATGAAGTCTTCAACTTCCACGCGCTCTATGAGGGCGCTTCTAATTACGCAAGACTCCTGGATATCGACTCTAAAAATTTCCTCCCCCAGGACGCCGACTACCTCCGTTCCATCGTCTGGTGCCGCGACGTCTTCAACTGGGCAAAGGGGCCAAAACAAGACGATATGGCCGTCGTTTTACAGCTCTTCGATTGGACTGTAAAAAACGTCGTTCTCTCCTCTCCCATCGTCGTCCAATCGCGTCCCGTCGCGCAACTGGAATGGCAGACGCTACTCCTCGGACAGGGCTCCCCCGTTGATCGAGCGATCGTCTTCATCGAACTACTCCGACAGCACCGTCTTGACGCTTTCGTCGTCCGTCCCGAAGGAAAGACGCCCGAGAATTTCCCCGTCGTTGTCGGCGTTCGACTTGACGGCGAAACATATCTCTTCGACATGGGGTACGGGCTCCCCTATGTTTCCGCTTCCGCCGACGCCCTCGCATTAGACGACGAACTCGCGTTCAACAAGGTCGCGACGCTTCGCGAAGCCGCAAAAGACGATGCGATATTACGCGCCTTCGACCTTCCCGTACGAGTCTATCCCGCGACGAGCGCCGATTTTCAGAAGGTTGTCGCGTACGTTCCTTCGACGCCCTTCCACGTCGCTTCTCGAATGATCCCGATGGAACAGGAGTTCAGCGGCTCTGTCAGCACGGTTCTCTCGACTCCCTTCGATATTCAGAAAGAACGAATCGCGGCTCTTGACAGGGTCGCCGACGTCAGGCGACTACAGGAAGCGAACGCCGCAATTCTTGAACAAACGATCTTTCCAGACGAAGCCGACCTCATGACGAAGGTTTTTATGCTTCCTCTAGAAAATGCCGCCAATCTCGACGTTACAACCGCTTCCGACAAGAATAATTCCGACGCGATCGAAGACTATACCGGCGATTCCTCCGCTCAGTATGAAGGCAACGTTTCGGGATCGAAAAAGTCGATCCTCGCCCCTCTGTGGATCGGCAAGATCCTCTATCTTCGCGGAAAGTTTGTCGACGACTCAGGCGCCGCGCACTGGCTTTTGCAAGGTCGCGTTTCCGACCGCATCCTCAAAAAGCGCGAATCCAATATACCGCAACTCGTTGAAAAGAATCTCCAAGATTACGTTCAATGGGCCCAATCGCAGGGCCAGGACGTCTCCCAAGACGATTTGCGCCGACTCGCGAATGAAACCGCGCTTACTTATCAGCTTGAAATCGCGACAAAGCGTTACGTCAAACTCTTAACAAGCTATGAATTAGCGGTTCTTTCTTATGCAAACGCTTCTTATGACGCAGCGATGGAACGTCTCAACGACGATTCGCTCCGCTATACGCGCAGTACGAATGAAATGATCTCGGGGGACGAGATCCGCAACGCCGCCAACTATCTCTGCGGAAGGCTTCTTGAAAGAAAAGCCGAATGGAGCGCCGCCGCCTCAAGGCTCGCCTCCGGACGCGACTACGGCTCGATGGTTCGCGCAAAATGGATCGCTCAAATCGCTAATATTCCTCTCCCCGCCTCGCTGACCGAACCGACGGAATCGAATGGCGACGCGGCGGAACCCGATCTGCAAAACGTAACGGGAGCGACGCCCGAAGACTCGACTCAAGCCCCTGCGCCCGACGCTGACAAACCTGTTGAAGAAACAGCCCCGGACCCGCAAGCAACCGTTGAAACAACGCCCGAAGACGCGACTCAAGCCCCCGCGCCCGACGCTGATAAACCTGTTGAAGAAACAGCCCCGGAGCCGCAGGCAACCGTCGAAACAACGTCTGAAGACGCGACCCATGCCCCCGCGTCCGACGCTGGCGAACCTGTTGAAGAGACCGCCCCGGAGCCGCAAGAGACCGTTGAAACAACGTCCGAAGACGCGCTTCCCCTCGAGGAGCCCGTTGCGGACGAACCGCAAGCCCCGGCTGACGAAACGGCGGTCGAGGAACCTGCCAATCAAATCTGACGTTTTCGCGTCATTGTCATACTTTCACGCTCTCAACGGTCTTTTCCGGCGAGAGCAAATTTTTGGTTGTCGCGCTCGCTGCGCGTTTTTTTAAGCCTATTGAAGCCATGCTTTATACCAAGGACAACTGGGGAGCGCTTCCCGCTGGATGGACTCGCTCGCATCTATTAGGTCTTGAAGACCTTTCCGCTCAAGAAATCACGATTCTGCTCGACCTCGCGCAACGGTTTAGAAACGACGTCCTCGAATCGCCTGACAATTTACGCAAAATCCCGCTCCTTAACGGCAAGGGTATCGTCAATCTCTTCTTCGAGAACTCGACGCGTACGCGCACTAGCTTCGGACTAGCCGGTCGTCGACTAGGCGCGGAAGTCATCGACTTTACCGCCGGAACAAGTAGCGTCGCTAAAGGGGAAACGGTCGTCGATACTGCGAAGAACATCCAGTCGATGGGGATCGACGCAGTCGTCGTCCGACACGTCTGTCCGGGCGTTCCGCAATTACTCGCCAAGAGTCTTAAAGGATGCGCCGTCGTCAACGCCGGAGACGGCGCCCACGAGCATCCTTCGCAGGGTCTTCTCGACGCTCTCACCATTCGTCAACGCTTCGGCTCCCTAAAGGGATTGAAAGTTGCGATTGTCGGCGATATCGCTCACAGTCGCGTCGCTCGCTCGAATATCTACGCGCTCCAAAAACTCGGCGCCAAACCGTACGTCTGCGGCCCCTCCACCCTTGTCTCTTCATACTGGAAGGATCTGGGCGTTGAAACGAGCAACTCGCTCGACGAACTCCTCGGCGAATGCGACGTCTTCAACCTCTTGCGCGTTCAGTTTGAACGTCTCGTCGCAAGTCCTTTCCCCTCCGTTCACGAATATAGCAAGCTCTACGCTATGAACGCCGAACGACTCGCGCGGTGCAAAAGCAACGTCTTGATCCTCGCTCCTGGTCCGATCAATCGCGGCGTCGAAATCACTCCCGACGTCGCCGACGGTTCCCATTCGGCGATACTCGATCAGGTGACCAACGGCGTCGCCGTAAGAATGGCGATTCTCTGGGCCGTCTTGTCGGTCGCAAGCGCTCAAAAATAAGCGCTTCCGGACGCTTCTTGGAATTATTCCCTCAGGTCCGCGGGGATCACGACGTTCGCGGCGCGACCTTTATTGACGCGAAACGCATATATCGTCTGAATTACTCAGACGGAGACGACAAATATGTCAAAGTCTATCTTCATTGAAAACGGGCGAATCGTCGATCCTTCTCAGAATCTCGACGCTGTCGCAAATCTTCTCGTTATCAACGGCAAAGTCGCGGGAATCAACGTCGATCCCGCTGGCGTTGCCCCTGAAATGCCGCGTTACGACGCCAAAGGACTGCTCGTCCTTCCCGGTCTTGTCGATATGCACGTCCATCTGCGCGAACCGGGATACGAAGACGCCGAAACCGTCGCTTCCGGTTCCTTAGCCGCCGTCGCCGGAGGCTTCACAACCATCATTTGCTGTCCCAATACCAACCCCCCGATCGACACGACGGCTAACGTCGCCTTGATTCGCGAACTCGCGTCCAAGGCGCGACGCTGCAACGTTTACCCAATGTGTTGCATCAGCAAGGGCCGTAAAGGTCAAGAGATGGCCGAACTCGGACTCCTCTTCGAAAGCGGCGCCATCGCGTGCAGCGACGACGGTTCCTCCGTTGAAGACGACGCTCTCATGCGACGCGCTCTCTCATACTGCAAAATGTTCAACAAAGCCGTCCTCTGCCACGAAGAATCAAGCGCCTTAGTGCGCGGCGGCGTCATGCATGAGGGACGCGTCTCCAACATCCTCGGACTTGGCGGAATGCCTGCGGTCGCCGAAGACGTCATGGTCGCGCGCGATATTGCGCTCGCCGAAAGCGTCGACGGAAAGCTTCATATCATGCATGTCTCCTCCGAAGGCGCGATCGCCTTCATTCGACGCGCTAAGGCCCGCGGCGTGAAGGTCACCGCCGAAGTCACTCCGCACCATCTCACGCTCACCGACGAAGAGTTGCGCTCCTTCGACTCCAATTACAAGATGAATCCGCCGCTTCGTAGCGCAAAGCACGTAAAGGCGTGTATCGACGGTCTCGTCGACGGAACGATCGACGTCATTGCGACCGATCATGCGCCCCACACCGCCGAGAAAAAGCTTCAAGAAATCAACGTCGCGCCTTTCGGTATCATCGGTCTCGAAACCGCCTTGTCTCTGTGCGTTGAAACTCTCGTTGCGCCCGGTTTGCTGACTTGGTCGCAACTTGTGGAGAAAATGTCTCTCAATCCTTCGAGAATCCTTGGCCTCAAGAAAGGAACCTTGCAAGAGGGCGCCGACGCCGACGTCACCGTCGTTGATCCTGAGTTGCAATGGACCTTCACCCCGAGCCTTAATCATTCGAAGAGCACGAATTCGCCATACTTTGGACGCACCTTCAAGGGGCGCGCCGTTGCGACGATCGTCGACGGAGAAATTCGTTACACCTTCTAATCTCTATCGTCGGCGCTATTAACGTAGCGTCGATTTTGTTATTAGTCGCTTACAGAAATAAAAAACGCTCGTCTTATCAACGAGCGTCTTTTTATGCCCAAGCCTGAACGTAGTCGCGTTCAAGGCTCTGGATTCAGGTTATACCTCCGTGGGTGCGATACGGGGTCATATGGCTGGGCTGATCCATCATCCATATGCGTTCCCACGTTTCTTCCGATTGACGCAGGTCCTCAGACGTATTGTAGAGCTGTTGCGTTCTCTTTGCGGGGTCTCCGGAATAAGCCGGAAGGACGCATCCGACAGACCCTAGGGTCAGGGCCCCAAGCAACAGCGACAGTAAGAATTTACGCATCGCGCTTCTCCTCCGTGATATGAAACGTCCGCCTGTCCATACAACGCGACCAGCCCCGAACGTCTCGGAATTATCGATACAAAGAACACGAAAGGCGCTCTGAAGTCGCTCTCGTCTTCTTCATGCTAGGCTATTTATCGGCGTTCTTGTCGTTGCGACTGTAGCGAAATTATCGATTTTGAAAAAATCCGCCCAACCCTCGCGTTACGAAGGCTACATACGACGCGTCGCTAAAAACGCCTCATAGTCTATCGGCGAAGAATGATAGAACTCTTTAACGAATCGTCTAGATTTCCGCGTAAATTCGCTCAGGAAAGCTTTTGAATCGTTTCCTCAACAAGAGCCACGTCCGCCTGCGTATTCACCCCGAGACATTCCACTTCTTTCAAAACGGGAAGCGCGAGAATCTTCTTGCCCTTCTCGAGGAGAATGGCGGGAACGTCCGTGATGTAATATTCCTTTTGGGCGTTATTAGCGCGCAAACCGCTTAAGGAGGCCAGGAGATCAGGCGTATTAAAGATATAGTAACTCATGTTAATCTCTTTAATCTGACGCTGTTCGTCCGTCGCGTCCTTCTCTTCAACGACTCCGTAGAAGTTGCCCGACTCGTCGCGAAGAATACGCCCCATGCCAAAGGGATCTTCTTTATACACCGTGCCAAGAATACACGACGCGCCGTCGCCGGCGTTCTTCTCGTATTCTTCGAAGAGTTTCACGACGGAACTGCTCTGAAGCATCGGGTTGTCGCCTGCAATAATGAAAACGGGACCGTCAAAGCCTTCGAGTTGTTCGCGACACGACATGACGGCGTGACCGGTGCCCAAGAGTTCTTTCTGCTCCGCAAACTTAACGTTCGGACGCGATTTAATCGCGTCGCGGACAAGATCGCCTTTAAACCCGACGACGACGACGATTTCATCGACGCCCGCCGCGTCAAGCGCGTCGAGAACGTATTCGATCATCGGTTTGCCGCATACGGGGAAAAGAACTTTGGGTAAGTCGGACTTCATTCGCGTCCCTTTACCGGCGGCCAGAACAACAGCTTTTTTGACTTTGGCGTTCATTATCATTCACCTTTAGTTAATATTACGTACAACGCTCCGTCCAAAGATCAGTGCACAAGCTGATTAACAATGTCGGCGTTGGATCGGAATCGAGAGAGGGTCGCGGTCAACTGGCTCATCGCGTCGACTGGATCGCGCTGTAATAGAGAGCGTCGAATATAGCTCGCCACGCGGAGTTCCGCCGGGCTTAAAAGCATTTCCTCGCGGCGCGTTCCAGACTGCGTCACGTCGATCGCAGGCCAGATGCGCCGATCTGCAAGACGACGATCAAGGACAAGCTCCATATTGCCCGTACCCTTGAACTCTTGGAAGATCAATTCGTCCATACGACTTCCCGTATCAATCAGCGCCGTTCCGACAATCGTCAACGAACCGCCCTTGCGAATCACCTTGCCGGACTCGTCGCAAACGTCGTCGAGTTGACGCGCCGAAGAGAAGATTTTTTTCGGAGTGTCCATCGCTTTGACGTCGAGACCTCCCGTCATCGTACGACCGGAATTGCCAACCCACTTATTGTACGCTCGCGCCAAACGTGTGATCGAGTCTAGAAGAAGGAAAACGTCCTTACCCATTTCCGCAAGGCGTTTGCAACGGGTAATCACAAACTCCGCTAAGTGAACATGGCTTTCCAGTTCGCAGTCAAGACTACTCGATATGACCTCCGCGTCAACCGAACGCTTAAAGTCTGTGACCTCTTCCGGGCGTTCGTCGATCAAGAGAACCGTCGTGTAAATGTCCGGATAGTTCTTGCGCACAGCCTGGCAAATCTGTTGAAGAAGCATCGTCTTACCAGAACGAGGGGGAGCGACGAGAAGCGCGCGCTGACCTTTGCCAAGGGGAGTGAGAACGTCCATGACGCGCGTCGAAAGAGGGCCGCCGTCCCATTCAAGGCGAAGCATATCGTGAGGCGTCACGGGAGTAAGATCGTCAAATTTAGGGACGGAAACGTAATCCTCTGGAGACATTCCGTCAACGTCGTAAATCGCGCAAACGCGAGGACCGTTGGTTGGAGTGCCCTTTCGAACGTCCGCCGTGATGCGCACGCCTTCGCGCAAACCAAGACGAGAAATCGCGCCGCACGAAACGAAAGGATCGTACTTATGACGAACGTAACTGTCTTCAGGATCGCGAAGAAAGCCGAAACCGTTCGGGTGCATTTCAAGAACGCCGCTAGCGCGATAGTTGCCAAATTCGTCGAACTTGAGGGGATACGGAGGAACATTCGCGTTCGCTCCCGTCTCCTTAGGAGAAAGAGAACTCGCCGAATTTTGTAGACGACGCGGATAACTGTTCCCCGCCCCCATCCTATTCTGAGGAGCGCCCTTACGATGTTGTCCAAGTTGACCGCGAGGAAAACCTGAACCGTCGAGATTCCTGGAATGACCGCCGTACGAGTCCCCCAAAGAACCGGAGTATTGCTGATTATTCGTCATATATTCTTTTTTGGCCCCAGCCCGCTTATAATCTGATTTTCTACCGCGTGGGTTACGATTTTCACTCATCTCTCTTCTATTCCCCTATTGGGCCTTCCTTTCCTTGGATCGCTCGTCCGTCGTGGACTATTTCAAGCGTCTGGAAACAAACGATTATATGCAAGACGCGATTCTATAAACCGCGTCTTCATTATTTAAAATTGAGTCGCGAAAGTAAAACAAAAAACAAAACGCTAAGCGTATGTCAAATCGCTAAAGCGAACCAACTAGACGTTTACCTTCGCTGATTTTTTGTTGAAAACTCGTTCCGATAATAGGTATGCGACGCGAAATTCCCAGCAAAGACGAGAACTCCCCCCGAACCCCAAGATTCGGTTTGTCTAAAGAACGAAACGACTATCGCAAACGACAAATTCTCCGCATGCAACTGGCCAAAAGAGACAATCTGATAATTTTACAATTAAAAGCCCCTCTGCTTTGTATTATAGAAACAAACGACCTCTGTCAATAAAATTTTACAAATAAAATTTGTTTTTCACAGAAATCTTTGATTCAAGACAGAATTCGTCGTCCGCGCGCGTTTCGCGACGACGGCGGATTCAGAACGCTATCCGACGTCGCCGAGATTGAGGGTTTGCCCATATCGCGACAAAACCTGCCGACGCAACGCCTCGTGCTCAAACTCCGACAGGCCGGGATCGCGTTGAACGATCTCCGCCGCGTCGTCTCGCGCCCCTTCGATCAGCTCGCGATCCTTCGCAAGATTCGCAACGCGGAGCTGCGCTGAACCGTGCTGCTTTTGGCCGAAAAGTTCCCCAGGCCCGCGCGCCGCAAAATCTTTCTCCGCTAACTCAAATCCGTCGGTCGACTCGGTAAACGACGTCAGACGCTCGAGCGCTTCCGCTCGACTCGCCTCCTCTCGCTTTTTCTCGCCGTCGGTCTTCTTACGACGCGTAGGTTTTCGTTCCTCCTCCCCTGCGTTCGGCTCCTCGTTCGTCGGCACGACTCCGCAAAAACCAGGATACTCGCCTCGCGCCACACGCCCCCGAAGCTGATGAAGCTGCGCGAGTCCGAATCGATCCGCGTTCTCGATCGTCATAAGCGTCGCGTTAGGCACGTCGATTCCGACTTCTATCACCGACGTCGCGACGAGAATCTGTAGTTCGCCGCTTCGGAACGAACGCATGACCTCCTCTTTCTGCGCCGCCTTCATGCGACCGTTCAGAACGCCGATCCGATAATTCTTGAAAAGCCCCGAGGAAAGTTCCTGATATACGGAGTCGACGGTGCGAAGAGGCGTCTTAACCCGCTTCTGACGCGCGTCGCAGCTCTCTTCTTTTTCAAGGGATTCCCACCGCGTCCATCGCGCTGCCTCTACAAATTCCTCATCCGACAGCGCGTCTAGTTCGCGCTCACCCTCGTCGACAATCTCCTCCGCGACGCGCGGCACGACGAAATACGCCTGTCGGCCCTCGTCGACTCGCGATTTGACAAATTCAAGCCAACTTGCCCGCGTTTTACGCGTCACGATCGACGTCGTCGGCGGACGACGATTCGGAGGGCCCCCGCGCATCGTCGATACGTCGAGGTCTCCGAAAAAGGTCATCGTCATACTGCGCGGGATCGGCGTCGCCGTCATCACGAGATAGTGCGGCTCAAGCTCCGACGCACCCTTCAAAAGCGCGCGCTGACGCACCCCGAACTTATGTTGCTCGTCGATGACGACAAGTCCGAGACGTTTAAACTTAAGCTCGTTGCACACGAGCGCTTGCGTGCCCACGACGATATGCGCCGCCCCCGACGCAAGCGCCTCTTTGACAACTGCCCGATCATGCGCGCGTTGACCGCCAAAAAAAGGCGCTACCCGCGTTGAAGTACCCGTCAAAAGTTGCTGCAACGTTCGAAAATGCTGACGTGCAAGCGTTTCCGTCGGCGTCATCAACGCCGTTTGCGCCCCGTTCGCCGCCGCCTGGAGCGCCGCGTAAATCGCCACCGCCGTCTTACCCGAGCCTACGTCTCCTTGCAATAGACGATTCATCGGCGAAGGACGCCCCATGTCGAGCGATATCTCGCGAATCGCATGATTCTGCGCATCCGTAAATTCAAAGGGAAAAAGACGACGGATTCGAGAATCCGTCTTCGCGGTTCCCGGCAAGGGCGGCGCCTTCATATTCGCGCGCCGACGCGTTCGGCATATCGCCAGAGCAAGTTGCAATATGAGAAGTTCTTGATACGCGAACCGGCGGCGTCCGTATTCAGATTCCTCTGGCGTCGACGGATAATGCATTAATCGAATCGCCTCTCCAATCGGCGCAATATTGCGACGAAGGCGGAGCGCTTCGGGAAGAGCCTCGGGAACAAGATCGGGAAGCGTGTCAAGAACGTTGCGGATGATCCGCTGGAGCTGAGCTTGAGAGAGACCCTCCGTAAGGGAGTAAATCGGAAGAACGTATTTTTCCTCGTCCGTCTCCGGATCGATCCTTCCTCCCTGAGTCGGAAGATCGAGTCCTGCGTCTAGATAGGTAAGCTTCGGATGAGAAAATTGCCAACGCCCGTTCGTCTTCTTCGGTTTACCCGTGAGAATCAAGGGACGCCCCTCCGCAAAGGAGCCCGAAATATAGGGCATGTTGAACCACAAAGCCTCGATACGATCTCCATGCGCGTCCGCGGTTAAACTCGTCAGAGGGCCGCGACGCGTATAGCGCGTTTGCCAATACGCGATCGAACCGACGATCGATTGAACCGAATCGTCCGTGAGAGACGCGACGTCGCGACGCAGCGTTATCTCGAGATAATCGCGCGGAAAGTAAAAAAGCAGATCGCAGGCGCGGCGCAATCCGAGACGCGCTAAAAGTTCCGCGCGCGCGGGGCCCACCCCTTTGACGTACGCCGCTGGTACGTAAAGCTCGTTGCAACGCTCTTCGAAGCCGTCGCGACGCGCGGACTCTCCGGAATATTGGCCGCCCATTGGTTCTTCTTCTCTCGCTCTAACCTAAAGATACGCTTACTTCTCAGGCGACGATGCCGTTTGATCCTTCCCCGTGCGGTAGGCGTCGTTGAGGGAGTCGACGCGTTCCAAATCCGTCGCCGCTTCCGCGTCGCGACCAAGTTGCTTGTAGACGCCGGCGCGTTCAAAACAAACGTCCGCGTCAAGAGGATTGATTTCGTGCGCCCGCGTCAGGTCGTAAAGAGCCGATTCCCAATCGCCGAGGCTCTTAAAATGCAACCCTCTATACTTATACGCCGAAAAACACTCCGGATCCAACTCCAGCGCCTGATTGAAATCGGAAAGCGCGGCGTCCCAATTCCCCGCAGATTCGTAGATGCGACCGCGCGTGGCGAAATTCATCGGGTTGAGACGTTCAAGTTCGATCGCCTTCGTCAAGTCTTCGATTCCAAGCGCATACTCTTCGCGTTTCTGGCGTAAAAGACCGCGATTCACATAGTAGCAAGGTTGAGTCGGTTCGTTTTCCACGCAGCGATTCAAATCGTCGAGCGCTTCGTCGAGCTTGCCGAGACGCGCATACGCAAAACCGCGATTCCCAAGAGTCGCCATTCGCCGAGAATCGATCGCCAGCGCCGCGTTAAAATCGACGACAGCCTCCTCGTACTTCCCAAGGCCAAGGCGCGCTTCCCCGCGACCGGCAATCGCGCTAACTATCCGCGAATCAAGTTTAAGCGCCTCGGAAAAATACTCCTCCGCCCTCGCGTAATCTCGCTCGCGAAGCGACGTCTCGCCAAGTCCCGCGTAAGACGGCGCAAAATCGGGCTTTAACTCCGTCGACTTCTGAAAACAAGCCGCCGCTTCCGAAAGATCGTTTTCATTCAGGCGTTCCATACCCGTATGCCAATATTCCTCCGCCTGACGACGCGCGTCGGAGCACCCTCCCTGCGCAAAAAGAATACACGTCGACGCAAAGAACGCGACAAGACATTTATATTTCTCCATGAGTCTTTTCTCCTAACGGCGCTTCATGCGCATGATTCGTCAACGGGGACGTTCGAACAAGTGAACCAGGTTGTCGACGTTCGGCGACGTCGTAAGCGCGACGACCAAATCGTTCTCGCAAAACTTAAACTCCGCGCTTGGCATCATTGCGGTGTTGTCGCGCACAACGGACACGATCAACGTAGGACGCGGCGTCGGCAACTCTCGAAGCGCGCGACGCGTCGCCTCCGATTCGCCTCCGACCTCTATTTCCAAAACCTCCACGTCCCCGTTAAGAATTCGCGAGTTTTGGAATACAAGCGCCCCCGCGTGCATAAATCCTTCCGCCTGACGCGCCATCACGTCATATGGGCTCACCGCTTCGGAAACGCCAAGTTTCGACACAATCCCCGCGTAGTCGCCGTGTTTAACCACCGCGACGCATTTCCGCGTTCCTAACTCAAGCGCCTCGACGCACGCCATGATATTATTCTCGTCGTCCCCTGCGCACGCGATGAAAAAATCCGCTTTATCCGCTCCCTGCTCGTCGAGTGTCGCACGGCGCCGACCGTCCCCGTGCACTATCGTCGCGCCGCCGCCAAATTGACGCGCCAAATAATTGCAACGTTCAAGGTTGCGCTCGAAAATCTTGACGTCGTAACCGCGATGACAAAGAATCCGCGCCGTATTCACGCCGATCTCCCCTCCCCCCGCGATTAACACGTAAGGTCGAAGAGCCGACCCGGTGAGGAGCGTCTTCTTAACCCGCTCGACTTGCGCGCGCGTCCCCATCAGCGCTACGCGATCGCCGAGGATTATTTTATCCGACGCCGTCGCGATTTTCGAAAGACCGTCGCGCGTTATCGCCCCCACGCGAACGTCGCTCGACAGCTTCAACTCGCTAAGAGAACGGCCCGTTAGAGAAGATTCGCGCGTAATCAAAACGTCTTGAAGCTCAAGTTCCCCATTCGCAAAATGTTCGATGAGCATCGCGCCGGGTTCGCGAATTCGACTCGCTATCTCGATCGCCGTCAAATAATCTTGCGTCATGAAGCGATCGATAAGAAAATGGCGTCTGTAATCGAAGGAGGTGAAGTCGCGAAACTCGATCGAATTCACGCGCGCGCCGACTCGTCGCGCTCCCATCGCGCGCGCCACGCTACCCGCCAGAAGATTCGTTTCGTCGCTACCCGTAAGCGCAAAGCATACGTCCGCCGTCGTCGCCGCCGCTTGAAAAAGAACGCTCGCGTGCAACGCGTTTCCGCAGAGCACGCGAACGTCGTTGAGGTCAAGCTCCTGACATAAGTCGCGCCGCGATTCGACTACCGTCACGTCATGACGCTGTTCGCTAAGACGTTTCGCGATATAACCGCCGACGGTACCGCCTCCCAAAACCAATACTTGCATCTGTTTCTCCAACTCCGATAGCGCGCGAATCTGTCGATTGAACTCGGATAACTCGCGTTAATTCTACGGTTTTTAACGCTTAGAGTCAAGGCGCGTCCGGAAGGAGTTCGAGAAGTTCCGGCGCGTCGAGACGCGTTCCTATACGCGTCGCAAGAGAGAAATCCGCCGCTTTATTATGCCCCGCTCGGAGCATGAAACATTGCGCTCCCGCCGCGCGAGCGGAAGAAGCCCCCGCGCTGCTATCCTCCAGAACAAGGAGAGAATCGCTCGGGACTCCCAGACGCGCCGCCGCTTTCAAGTAGATCTCAGGATCGGGCTTGCCGCGCGTTATGTCGTCGCTTGTAAGCACAAAGTCGACTCGTCCCAAAGCGCCGTCCTTTTTGAGGACTTCCGTCGCTACCCGACGCGCGCTTGACGTGCAAACGCACCGCGGCAAACCGCGTTTGTCGAGTTCGTCGAAGAGTTCGAGCAAACCCGGCGTCGTTCCATAACCGTCCTTTAACAGCTCGATGAAGATATCCTCCGATTCCTCTTGAAGCGCGCGCCAATCCTCCGGAAGAGAAAAAACTTCGATAAAACGACGGAAACAATACTCGGGGGGACGTCCCATCACTTCGTCGCAAAGACTCTGCGTGTAGTGATAACCGCGCCGGCTCAGAAGCGTCTCCGCCGCCCGATAATAGACGCCCTCCGTATCGAACATCAGGCCGTCCATATCAAAGGCGACGGCTTGCGCTTTCCAACTCCCTTGCAATTCTTTTCTCAACTCTTCTTCGTCCTTCCTAACAAACGATTGACAAACGCGCGTTCACGAAGACTCGCGCCCCTCTTCGAATTCGAAACGCTTCATGAAGTAGACGAGTTCGTCGATCTCGTCTACGCTTCTCTTTTCCGTAAAAGCCAGAAGGACGCCGTCTGGGAGCTCGTATCCACCGACGATTCCCCATTTGTCAAGATATGCGAGCATCCCCTTCGGGTCGCGCGTCTTCACGGCAAACTCGCGCCAAAAAGGCGCCGCATGTTGAAAACTAAACCCTGCTTCCAAGAGGGACTGACGCGCGTATTGCGCCGCGAGTCGCGAGCGTTCCGAAGCGCGACGCAGTTCTCGCGGCTCCGTATATGCAAGATGCGCAAGCGTTCGCAACGCCCCGCGCATACGCGCCCCCTTCATCTCGTCGTCGCGAAGCGTTCGGAAAACGTCGTCGGAGCCTGCCGCGTTAAAAAAGTAGTCGGAACACGCGATAAAACCAAGGCGCGCGTCCCCTTCCGACGAATGAATCGGCGCCGTATGGGCGTCGCAAACCGTTATATCCGCGCCCCAATCCGCAGGAGAACGCAACGCCGCGAGCGCGACCGGATCCACCGTCAACATTAAGAGCGCTCCGATCGCCTTAACGGACTCGGAAATCTGCCCCAAGCGTTCTAAAAGACCGTAAAAATTCGGATATCCTACGATCGTCGCCGCTACGCGCTCCCCTTCCGCATATAGCGTCCGACGCAACGCGTTTACGTCGACAAGACCGTTGCGAGACTCCACCGCGCGCACTTCGAGACACGCGGCGCTCGCAACGCCACGAAGCTCCGCAAGTCGATCGGCTCCCAGCGATTCCGACGCCAGAATGAGCCGACGCCCCGTCGCGCGCGACGCCAACGTCGCTCCGCGTCCTAACGCGCTACCCCCGCAATAGACCGAAATCTCTGCGTGCGAAGCCCCCGTAAGTCGACAAACTGCGGCGTTGCAACCCTTCAACGCATCCTCAAAGTCGCGTCCGATCAACGCGTTCAAACGCGAACTTTGGCGATGAAACTCTATCTCAGAAACAAGACGCTCCGCCTGCGCCGGAATCGAATGATCGTAATACCCCGCGCCTAAATAGACCGGATCGTCCGACTGCGCAGCAATCGCCGCTCGCTCGCGACTCTTCGTCAACTCGCGCGATTCGTCCGAATCATTCAACGCGTCAAGACGCAAAAAAATGTCGCTGTAACGCGCTCCCTCGTTCTTCGTCTCCACAGAACGCTCTCTCCCCTTTCTCGCTATGCGATTATCTGAGCTTGGACTGCTCGCCCCCCTTACACAAGATTCTAACCCTCAATCGCCAGCTAAAAACCCCTGGCAATAAAAAAACGCCGCGTTCAAAAGACCCGCGGCGTTTCTTTAAAATGAACCTAACTAAAACTCACTTGGTCACGGGCGCGAACGCTCCGCCGATCGCCCATGCAAGCTTCGTCGGTTCGTCGGCGGAGAGAGTAAGAAGCCCCGTCTCTTGGTCGATCTTATACGTATAAATCGTTCCCGACTTCTTATTGCTCACGAGGAGCCAGTTGCGCGACGGATCGACCATGAAAAACCGAGGAAAACGACCGTTCGTCGAAATACGTTGAAGAAGAGGCAAGTTGGCGCCTTCCTTACCCGCAAAGATCTGATCCGCGTCGAAGACAACGACGCTATTCTGTCCGCGATTACTCGCGTACAACACGTGTTTGCCATTCGGAAGCTCGACGACCTCTATCGCCGCCGTTTTATTCCCATAAAGAAACTCTTTTCCGTCGACAAGGCTTTCTTCGTCCGTTAATTTTTCACGGTACTTCTCTTCGATCGTCGTCCACGTTCCCAAACGTTCAGCGGGCGTTTCCCCATCCTTCGCGTTAAAATCCACGCGGAACGCCGACACGGTCGAAGAAAGTTCGTCGATCGAAAAGACGAGTTGGCGCCCCTTCGCGTCGACTCCAAACGCAAGATGGCGCGGTCCGGAACCCGCAGGGGGCGCGAGATGATCGACGACGGGATCGGGCGTCAACGCGCCGGTCGCTTCGTCGAGACGCGCTATGTAAATGCGGTCGGAACCCAGGTCGCTCATGAAGACGCGCTGTACGCCGTCCGTTTCGACAAAGTAGGAAGAATGGCCGTACGGTTGGCTCTGACGACGCTTATTCGGACCGCTTCCTTTTCCTTCATACTTTGCCGTAACCTTTTCGAGCGCGCCGTTCGAATCTAAAGAAAAGACGGTGAAATCGCCGCTGGAGTAATTCGCCGCCGTCAAAAAACGCGCGTCGTCGCGAACGCTCGTGTGACACACGCCTTGCCCCGTCGTACTCATGCCGTTCAAAACGCTAAGACGTCCCGTTTCGGGATCGATCGCGCAAGAATAAGCGTTCGCCCAACCGTCGGAACCGTCGAGCGTTCCGACAAACCAAAGGCGATCCCCTTTGGTCGGAGCCGTCGCAAGGTATCCGGACGACTTCGCTTCAAGCGCGAGAGAAACGTCGCGCGTTCGCCCCGTTTCGGTATCAAAACGCCCTACGTAAATCCCCTCCGACTGCGGTATCCCCGACTCTTTCATCTCTTCGGTCGGTTTGTCTGTCGAAGTTCCAAAATAGACCCAATATTCTTCGCCTTGCGCGTTCGTGAGAAAAGTAAAACCCAACGCCAACGCTGAAAAGACAAAAGCCGCTATCCGCCGATTTGAACTCATGACATAACCTCTGCGCGTCTTAATCTGTAAAAAAGTCTTTCAAAGAATTACTACCGATCATATCGACCGCGACTGGAAAAATCAAGGGCTGAGGAAAGATGAGAGAAAGTTCGCATAGTTTTCGACGCGCTCTTGACTTTTGATTGCGTTTCTGATAAAAACGATCCACAACAGTTGTTCTATTTCTTTACCAAGCGTTCTTTTTTTACATGACAATTATAAGGAACTTGACCGTGACAAAGATCAATAGACGCGCGTTCTTAACCGCCGCTGCCGCCTCGACGATGACCCCTTATTTCATCTCCACTTCCGCCAACGCCGACGAAAAGGTTCCCGGATTCGATCAAACGGACACTCAAATCGACGCCAGTTCCGTTTGGCAACCCTACACCGACCGTAAACTTCGCGTAGGCCTCGTCGGATACGGGTTCTGCAAATTCTCCGCTGAATTCGAATTCCAAAATCATCCCAACGTCGAAATCGTCGCCGTCTCCGACCTCTTCCCCGATCGATGCGCGGAACTCGCCAAGGCCGTTAAATGCGAGAAAACATACCCCTCGCTCGAAGAAATGGTCAAAGACGATTCGATCGAAGCGATCTTTTGCGCGACCGACGCCCCCTCTCACGCGCGTCACGCAATCCTCTGCCTTGAGCACGGAAAGCACGTCTGCCACGCCGTCCCCGTCTTCTATGGAGACCCGAGCGACGCCGATAAGCTCTACGAAACCGTCAAGAAAAACAGCGGCCTGAAATACGCGATGTTCGAAACCTCCGTTTTCCACGACGACGTTTACGCGATGGAAAAGATCTACAAGGCGGGAGGATTTGGGCGCATCGTCTATTCCGAAGGCGAATACTGTCACACAAAGGAGCCGAACGCCCCATCCTATCCCTCGTACAAAGACTGGCGTAAAAACGGCTTCCCACTGTGGTATCCGACCCATGCGACCGCCTATTATGTCGGCGTCACCCACAAGGCGTTTACGGAAGTAAGCGCCCAGCCCGTATACAATCGATTCCCTGGCGCCGATCCGAACAAACTCGTCGGAGAAATCGCACTACTTCGAACGGAAGAAGAAGGGATCTCGCGCATGATGTGCTGTCACTGCCACGGAATCTATCTCGAAGCGGGACGCGTCCGCGGCGAACTCGGCGGATTTGACGCGACTTATCGGCCCGTTGAAGAAGCGTTTACCGGCGTTTCAGACGCGGTAAAGGTTGTCAAATCGCTCGGAAATTCGATTAAAAAACCCGCGCTACCGCCGGGAGTCGCCGCGGGAAGCCACGGAGGGTCTCACGGGTACCTCTGCTGCGATTTTGTCGACGCGATTCTTAAGGATCAGCCGACTCGCGTGGGAATCGCCGACGCGCTCAATATGACCATGCCCGGATATTACGCGCACCTTTCCGTCCTCAAAGACGGCGAAACTCTCAAAGTGCCTCATTACGCGCAGTGATCCTTTAACAAAAATGCCCCGGCGACGCCTCAAAGTTCGTCGGGGCTTTTTTTATGAGCTTTACTCTTGCTCGTCGTTGAGCTTCACGGGGACTTTGCGTCCTAAGATGAAGATCAGCGCCAAACAGGCGACGAGAGACACGGGCAAAGCGATTTTTAGGCTGACGCCCAGTCCTACGGGCAAGAATCCGAAGACGATGGAAATTCCCGCGATCCAGAGCGCGTATCCGAGCTGAGTGGAGACATGTTCGAGAAGTCCGCAACGCGCGCTCGTCGAGGAAAGGATCGTCGTATCGGAGATCGGAGAGCAATGATCGCCGAAAATCGCGCCGGTGAGCACGGCGCTCGTCGCCGCGACAAGATACGCATGGTCGCCGGGAAGAAGCTCGTGCGCAAAGGGAATCGCCAACGGGGTGATGATCGCCATCGTCCCATACGAGGTGCCCGTCGCAAAGGAAACGATCGCCGCAAGCACGAAAATAAACGAAGGGAGAATAAACGTCGGAGTGTTGGAGGATAACGACGTCACAAGGAAATTAGCCGTTCCTAGACCAGTCTTGCTAATGCACGCGGACAAGCTCCACGCCAGAATCAAAATGACAAACGTAAAACAGAGCGACTTCACGCCGGAAAGCCACGCCTGCGACGCCTGACTCGCCGTCAATTTACCGCTCGCCACGCACATAATAAAGGACGCGACGCACGCAAAGAGCGCCGCCTGGAAGAGCGCGATCGACGCGTCCGCCTCGCCGATGCACGCGCGAAACGACTCGAAGTTAAATTCCCGCGCCGTCGCGATTTTCGCCGCGTCCTCTCCCGAAAGAATCGTCGAACGTCCTGAAAGATAAAAGCACGCGAAGGACGCGACGACAAGGGAAAGAAGCGGGATGATCGCATACATCGACTCGCGCAAAAGAGAGCGCGAACTATTACTTTCAACCGCCTCGGCGGAATCGCTTCCGTCTACCGCCGCGTTTTCGGCCTCTTCGCGACGAATTAAACGCGAATCCATTTCGCGAAGATATCCCTTTCGCGCAAGAATCTCCGCGCGCCGCATCGGGCCAAATTCTCGAAGCGTTAGCGCCGTGCCTAGAACGAACGCAAGCGTTAAAAGATTGTAGAAACGATAAGGAATCGACTCTACAAAGAGCGTGTATGCCGAAATATTTTCGATTCCCGCGTCCGCAAGCCCCGTGCGAATATACGAGACCTCTGTTCCTATCCACGTCGAGATTAGCGCTATCCCCGCAATCGGCGCCGCTGTGGAATCGAGAATAAACGCAAATTTCTCGCGCGACGTCCCGCTTCGATCCATTAGAGGACGCATGATGGGGCCGCGAATCTGAACGTTTGCGTAGTCGTCGAAGAAGATAAAGAATCCCAAAAACCAAGACACGATCTGCGAAGAGACAGGTCCGCGCGCAAACTTTGCAAGAAACTCCGCAACCGCCCGGACTCCCCCGCTGCGCGTGATGAGACCGACAAGCCCGCCTATCGTCGCACACTGAAGAAGAACCCCGCTGTTCCACGGCTTCGCCGCCGCCGCGCGCATCTGTTCCGTCGCCATGAGAAAACAACGAGGGATCGAATCAATCGGACCATGAGACTCAAGCGAAAGCAAATACGCCGCGCTAAAAACCCCCGTTAAAAGAGATACTATCACGTTGCGCGTCAAAAACGCCAGCGCAATCGCAATTAAAGGCGGAAGAACCGACCAAATGCCAGTAGGAGAAAAGAAGGAACTTTCACAAAGCGTCGACGTCAAAGAAGCCAACGCCAATAAAAGGAGGATGAAAAAATAGCAACCGACATGAATTACGCGTTTCATAGCTTCTCAAAGGCGCTGCAAGTTTAGTAAACATGATATAACGGGGAACTACACTACAAGTAAAATTATAGTAAGACGGATAAAAAACGTCAACGACATTCGCCATAACCTATAATCTTTCCATTTTATCCAATCGTCACAATACGGATTTCTAAAAATTCATTCTCTTTTTTCTCAAAAAAGGTGTGTGTATCGAAGCCCTTATCCTCCGATATAGGTTCCAGAAGTTTCCCACACAGACTTAGGCGAACGACGTCGGGTCAACGCCTGCTATTGAATCACGGATGTTTTAAGGCGTCATGGAATGAAAAAATTTGCTTGTATTACACCTTTGCTTTGTTCTGTTCTTTTTGGAGGCGTCTCCGCCTTCGCCGTTGACCTCGACTATCTCAACGGAGCGCCTGCTAAGCCGATCGTTGCGAGCGCAATGCCTTCTTACACGCAAGAAGTCGCTGCCGAAGCAGTCCCAGAAGAGGCCGCAGTTGAAGAACCGGAAAAATGGTTGAGCGGAAATGTCGTCGGATACTGGATGGACGGTTACAAAGGAACCGACGCAGCGCTGGCTCAAGCCTGGCTAACCGCCCATAAATCGATCGATTCGAACCGTCCCTTTTCTCTAGGTTATCAAATCGACGCGCTCTTCGGAACGATGAACGGTCAGTGCTTCGGCGACGGCGGATTTGATGGAAAATGGGGCGTGACGGGAGACGGATACGCCGCCTCAATTTTTCAGGCCTACGCGGAAGTCGGCATGGGCAAACTCTCCGCAAAAGTCGGTAAGTTTGGTACGATTCTCGGCTTCGAACCTCTCGACGCGAGCGCCGACAATTTCCTCTCCCACACCAATATGTACGATCATGAACCGCTGACCCATTCTGGCGGACTCTTAACATGGGCTCCTGAAGACGCGCTAGAGTTGAGCGTCGGCCTTGTCTCAGGTAGCGACAACAGCTTCGGCAATAATTTCGGCGACACGGGTTTCCTCTTTGGCGCGACCCTTAATCTCGACGAAAATCTCTCCGTCAGCTACGCTAGCGAACTCATGCAAGTTCATAGCGCGTTTGGAGCGGATCGCGCGGCTCAGAGCTTCGGATATTACGACCTCGGCGGCGCTTCGATCGGCGATCAAAACGAATACCTCCAGTCAGTCACCGTCAATGTCGGACTCTCCGACAAGCTCTCGTACTCCTTCACCACGAACTACGGCACGATGGAAGATCGCGCGACGCGCACTCAGCGTTACAGCCAGTTCGGCCTCGCGAATTACCTCACCTACAAGCATACCGACAACTTCTCCAGCAACCTGCGTTACGAATATTACACGCAGCAGCTTGAAGGGGAAGAAAACTTTGACGGGATCGAAAAGGAGAGCAAGGGCAATTATCACGACATAACCTACTCCATCAACTATATGCCGGTGGAAAACATGTTCATCCTCCCTGAAATTCGTTACGACTGGGTCGACGAACTCGGAGCTAAAGACAATGGCGTCACCGGCGCCGTTGGATTCGGCGTCCTCTTCTAATCGCTACGAAATACCCAATTCGAAGGCGCGAGTTATCTCGCGTCTTTTTTTTTCATTAGAGAATCATTGCCGCGCAACCGAGCGTTATCAAAACGCAACCAACGACGCTCTTAACGTTGGGCGTCTCTTGAAGAAATAGGAACGCCATGAGAAACGTTAAGACGACGCTGAGCTTATCGATCGCCGTTACTTTATGAACCTCCCCCATTTGAATCGCTCGGTAGTAAAAAAGCCATGACGCGCCCGTCGCCAAACCGGAAAGGATCAAAAAAATCCAATTTTTCCGACTCAAATGGGCGATCTCTCCCTGGGAGCCAACGACAAACGCTACAAACCACGCCATAAAAAGAACGACTGTCGTTCGAATAGCGGTCGCCAAATTCGAATTGACGCCGTCGATCCCTATCTTTGCAAGAATTGAAGTCAACGCCGCGAAAAATGCGGACAAGATCGCATAGAAGATCGCCATCATCTCTCCATTATCACTGACGCCTTTTGTATCCTGAGGCCGTTGAAAGAAAAGTCGTCCATATCGCGTCGAGAAAGTTTGTCGCGGAGGTAACTCTTCTCCCAATGGTATTGCCGTATTAGTGAGACAAACCGCACGTTCTCACACAGAGGCGTTATTATAGACGACAGTCAAATATTTTCAAAGAAAATATAAGAATTTAGCAGGACTGTTGAAATAGCGATCGGAAAGATCAATATCTTCTTCAAAAGCCTTTTTCTCCAAAAAAAGAGTCGGTTTTGACGCAAACAGATCAAAACCGACTCTTCTCAAAACTCAATTGTTGCTAGACTCTTTCCGACAGTCTTCGACATGAAAACAAGCCGATTGAAACGTCCCGAATGGAACGCTCTTTTCCTGGTTCCAATCCTTCTCCTT
>JBJEXI010000008.1:0-6073 GCA_051885615.1 Thermoguttaceae bacterium | reverse complement strand
ACGAACGGCCAAACGTTACATGTCGTACGTTCTTCGCGTTCCTATTATTTCGTAGAAAAGAAAGAAGTTTGTTAAGATGAAAACTCGCCAAGAATCAACATTGAAGCCCCTTCCCCTCCGCGTTGAAACCCTTGAAAACCGCGCGCTCCTCTCCGCCGCCCCGTGGTCTGCGCCCGTCGACTCTACCGACGCGCAGATCGTCGAAACCGCCTCCGCGCAACTCGAACAAGACGCCGTTATCGATTCTCCAACGCTCAGCTAGAGGACTCCGTCTCCTTTGCCAACACCGGAGCTACCAATAGCCAATTCGCTCTCTCATGGGACGCGATCGACGGCGCCGCTACCTACTCCGTCAAAATCAATCGCGACGGCGCATGGATCCAGTATAACAAGGGCTTGGCCGATACCTCCTGCGTCATGAACGGACTCTACGCCGGCAAAACCTACGAAATCCGCGTATGCGCCGTCAACGAAAACGGAAAACTCACCGGCGATTACCTCCAGACTACCTTTGCCCCCGTGCGCGGCGTCGGCTCCGTCAATAAGTTCGTCGCCGGAGACGAACTCGACGTTAGCGTCCTAGGCTCTGAAGACGCTTCCTGCGATATCGCATGGTATTACGCCACTCCCGACGGCGACGTCGAGATTACCGAAGCCCGCGGACTCCTTACGTACGCCCCTGAAAATCCCCAGTACGACGTCAAAGTCGTCGTTACTGGAACAGGACTCTCCGATGGTTCCGCCTCCGAGAAATACTTCGTGAACGTCGCGCCTGAAACCATTGAGACGTCCTACGAGCAAGCGACGAAAACCCTGACCGTAAACGCCCCCGCAGTCGACGGCGCCGTCCAATATTATATTTGGAAGCCCGCCCCGTCTGGGAATATGGCGATCTATCAGCGTACGACCGAGCCCGTCTTCACCGTCTCAAACATCAAACCCGGCACGACGACCGACTTCCGCGTCACCGCATACGACTCCAAGGGAACCGTTCTGAACGCCCTCTCCTTCACCTACGCGCCCGTCGACCTTGCCGCCCCTGATTACTTCGGCTCCAACGCCGCGATCTCCGTCGAAATCCTCGACGCCCAAAGCGCTACCGCCGATCTCGCGTGGTATTACGTCACCCCAGACGGCGACGTCGCTATCCCCGAAGCCGCGAATCAGACCTCCTTCGCGCCCGCTAATCTCGACTACCCCGTCAAGATCGTCGCGACCGGCACGGGGATCTCCGCGGGAAGCGTCGCCGAAGCGCTCGTCAACCCCGCCGAGCTCAACGTCGCTCATACCGCCCCGTACGTCACGCCGTCGCGTCAATTCGACGCGACTTGGGACGCCGTTCCTGACGCCGCGCGGTACGTCTTCCAGCGTAAGAACGCCGCCGGAAATTGGGCGACAATGACCGGAAGCGACGTCGTCGACGGCGCCGTCGTCTCCGGAAACGTCCGAACGACCGACGGCTCCGCCTTCGAATACACCGTCCACATGTCCGACGCGAGCGTCGCGAAGGAATACCGCGTTCTCGCTCTCAACGCCAAGGGCGCGCTGATCGTCTCCGAGACCTTCGAATACACCCCCATGGGGCTCGTCGTCGACAACGACGCCTATCCTCTCGACAAAGCGTCCACCCTCGTCGCCAGCCCCCTCGACGCCGCCGACGCGCCTACCTATCAGTGGTACAGCGCCTCCGCCGACTCCCCCGAAGATTGGCCCCTTATCGAGGGCGAGACAGGCTCGACTTACCAGCTAACTTCAGAAAGCGCCGCGCTGGGACTCTACTATAAGGTCGTCGCGACCGACCCAGCCGCCGATGATCGCATTTCCGTCTCCTACGCGCGTCCCGACACGATCGACGCTCCCTCGAATCTCGTCGTTACCGTCGACGAAACGACCGGCGATCTCGTCGCAACGTGGAACGCCTCAGGCGCGACCGATTTCGTTCTCCAATACGCTTACGAGGGTCCCGCCGTCGACGCATGGCTCGATCTACCCGCCCCGACCGTAACGGACAACGGCGACGGCTCCTTCACGCTGACCCATCCGAACGGCGTCAAATACGAGAACTTGCGCGTCCGCGCCGTCAATGAAACCGGGTGGTCGAACTTTAAGGTCGCCGGAAGCGACGAACCGATTCCCGTCGAGGATTCGCCCTTCCGCGTCAACACTCTTCTTGACGTCGTCGACGCAAACGACGGGGTCACTTCGCTCCGCGAGGCGGTCTCCTATTACCTCGACGCGCAAGAGGCGGGAACCCTTCCCGACGAAGCGAAGGTCGTCTTTGACCCGAACGTCTTCACCGCCGAAAATCATACGATCGTTCTCGACGCCGAGACGTCCTTCAATCTTAGCGCCCCGCTCGTCGTCGACGCGACAAACCTCGACGTCAACGTGGTTCTTGACGCGACCGCGTCGACAAATCGTCTCTTCACCCTCACGGGGGAAGACGCCGACGTGACGCTCGCAGGCCTGACGGTCGCAAACGCGTCGCAAACAAGCAAGTCGGGCGGAGCGTTGTACGTAGCGTCGGGCGCGACCCTTACCCTCTCCTCGTTCAAAATCACCGAGTCGGAAGCGAGGTTCGGAGGCGGCGTCTACGTGAACAACGCGACGCTGATTATCGAGAATTCTACGTTCGACAACAACTACTCCGTCGTTTCTGGCGGCGTGATCAGCGCGGCCAACTACGCAAACATCGTCGTCTCGAATACGACCTTTGAAAATAACGTCGCGAAGAGTATGGGCGGCGCGGTTCACTTGGTCTCCGGTTCGACGGCGACGTTCACGAATTGCGCCTTCCTTGAGAACTCGACGAATACGCACGGCGCCGCCGTCTACCTCGCCCACGCCTCCGCGACCTTCGTCGGCGGCGAAATCTCCAGGAACGCGGCGGGGTCTACCGACGGCGAAGCGGTCTTCGTTTCCGACGTCTCTACCGCCGACTTTACGGACGTCGCGTTTGACTCAAACACCCCCTCGGATATTGGCGGCGACGGAACCGTCACGACGACGACAACCGCTTCCAGCGCGCTTCTCGAACTCGACGCCGATCTTCTCGACGAAGTTTTCGTCGAACTCGAAGAGGAAATCGAGCTCTTCTTCTGAATTCTTCTAATTAGATATCTTTCCCCTAAGGACGCGTTCATACGAGCGCGTCCTTTCTTTTTTGAATGGCGCGCCGCTATATTTAGAGTCGCTCAACAAATAATTTCGCAACAGTGTTAAATATTCAGTTCTGCAAATAGTAAAAATCAATACTATCTGCAAATTAGTAGTACAAAGTCAAAAAAAAAAAACGTTTCAAAAGAACTATTTTCAAAATAAAAGAGCTGTTAAAATAACAGCGTGGGACTATCGTTCCTTAGGCTCTAACCTGAGGACTGATAACGTCGCGCTCAGCCTTTCAAAACTTGAGAACGACGTCTCGTCTTTTTTCCAGGGCAGAAGCGTTCCTGGGTTGCGCGCAAATTTTTAGGGAAGATTTGCGTCGCTCTGGCGAATTACGCCTTCGTATACGCCAGCTTCTTCCGCATCTCGCGTGGAAAGTTGCAAAATCCAGCATTATTACGAATTTGAGGAGTCCGAATCTCGCGTCTAGACCAGTAGTGCGCGTCATACGTTCTTCTTGCCTACTGTTATTTCGTAGAATAGAAAGAAGTTAAGATGAAAAACTTGCCCAAATCAACCTTGAAACCCCTTGCTCTCCGTTTGGAATCCCTTGAAAATCGCGAGCTCCTTTCGGTCGCGCCGTGGTCTGCGCCCGTCGATTCCACCGACGCGCAGGTCGTCGAGACTGCCCCCGCGCAACTCGAACAGGACGCCGTTATCGATCTCTCAAACGCCCAGCTTGACGGTTCCGTCTCCTTTGTCAATACCGGCGTTACCGATAATCAATACTCCCTCTCATGGGAGCCGATCGAAGGAGCCTCGACCTACTCCGTTAAAATCAACCGCGACGGCGAATGGATCCAGTATAACAAAGGCTTGACCGAGACCTCATGCGACATGAACGGACTCTACGCCGGAAAGACGTATGATATCCGCGTATGCGCCATGAACGCGAACGGACGCCTTACCGGGGATTATATAGAAACAACATTCGCCCCCGTGCGCGTCGTCCGCTCCGTCAATAAGTTCGTCGGCGGGGACGAACTCGGCGTTAGCGTTCTAGCCTCGGAGGACGCCTCCTACGATATCGCATGGTATTACGCGACCCCCGGCGGCGACGTCGAGATTACCGAAGCCTGCGGACTTCTTACATACGCCCCGACGAACCCCAAGTACGACGTCAAAGTCGTCGTTACCGGAACCGGACTCTCCGAAGGCTCCGTCTCCGAAACGTTATTCGTCTATTCCGGCGATCAAACGGTCGAAACGAACTACGATCCCGAGTCGAAAACCCTCCAGGTCGTAGCTCCCGAGGTCGACGGCGCCGTCAAATATTATATTTGGAAGCCCGCCCCATCCGGAAATATGGCGATCTACCAGCGTACGACGGAGCCCGTCTTCACCGTCTCAAACCTCTACCCCGGCACGACGACCGACTTCCGCGTCTCCGCCTACGACGAGAAGGGTACGGTTCTCGACTCCATAGACTTCAAGTTCGCCTCGGTCGCGCTTAACGCGCCTGAGATTTACAAAGCCGGAAACTCCCTCGAAGTCGCCGTCCGCGCCGACGCTTCCCTCAACTACGATCTGTCGTGGTACTACGTAACCGAATCCGGCGACGTCGAAATTACCGAAGCCAAGGGTCTGACCGCCTTCACTCCCGACGCCGCGACCTACCCGATCAAGATCGTCGCGACCCCGATCGCCGACGTCGAAGGACTCTGCGTCAGCGCCCCCGTCGAAGCGATCGTCGATCCCTACGTTCCTCAATTCGGACTCAACGACCCCTACGTCACCACGAAGCGATCCTTCGTCACGACCTGGGACGCCGTTCCCAACGCGACGCGCTACGCCGTCCAGAAGCTCAATGCCAGCGGCGCGTGGGTGAAAATGACCGCCTTTGACGTCGTCGACGGAGAAATCGTCGGCGGTACGCGCGTAACCCTCTCCGAAGACGGCGCGCAATTCTCCTACTCCGTCAATATGGCGAAGATCGGCGTCGAGGAAACGTACCGCGTCTTAGCCATTGACGCCAATGGCGCCGTAATCGAATCGGGCGAATTCACTTACAACCCCGTCGGCCTCACGGTCGAAAACGACGCTTACGATCTCGCCAACGGCTCCCAGACTCTCCGCGCCGTCACCGTCCAGGGTATCGACGATTCCCTCCAATATCAGTGGTATTATTCGACGAACGACGATCCGACGAATTGGCAAATTCTCGTCGACGCAACCTCCGCTGAGCTCGTCCTCTCCGCCGACGAAGCCGCTCAGAATTACAACTACAAAGTTCTCGCGACCGATCCCAACGAAGAGCGTCAATCCGTCTCCTTCGCGCGCGCCGATACCCTTGACGCGCCGACAAACGTCGTGCGTTCCGTCGACGAAACTACCGGCGATCTCCTCCTGACATGGAACGCCGACGCCAGCCTTTCCGCCGACAACTTCATCGTTCAGTATTATCGAAACGACGGCGAATACTCCGAGTGGGGCGACCTCCCGCAGGGTACGATCGTCGCTAATGGAGACGGAACCTTCTCGCTCACCCATGTCAACGGAGAGAAATACGAGACCCTGCGCGTTCGCGCCGTCGATGAAACCGGTTGGTCCGAGTTTAAAGTCGCCGGAAGCGAATCCGAGGACGTCGAGGATTCCCCCTTCCTCGTCAACACGCCTCTTGACGTCGTCGACGCAAACGACGGAGTCAACTCGCTCCGCGAGGCGGTCTCCTACTACCTCGACGCATACGCGGCGGGAACCCTCCCCGAAGGCGCGAAAGTCATGTTCGATCCGAAGGTCTTCACCGCCGAAAATCATACGATCGTTCTCGACGCCGAAACCTCCTTTAACCTTACCGCCCCGCTCGTCGTCGACGCGACAGACCTCGACGTCAACGTTGTTCTTGACGCGACTGCGTCGACAAATCGTCTCTTCACCCTCACGGGGGAAGACGCCGACGTGACGCTCG
>JBJEXI010000007.1:0-6306 GCA_051885615.1 Thermoguttaceae bacterium | reverse complement strand
CTGATACCAAGCTTGTCCTTGAACCGTATCAGATCATCATTCGCCCGATCGTAACCGAAAAAGGTTTCCATAATTCGTCGGCGCGTAACACCTACACATTCGAAGTTCATAAGCTTGCTTCGAAGACTGATATTAAAGAAGCGATCGAAACCCTGTATGACGTGAAGGTCGTTTCCGTTCATACTCAGAATCGCCAAGGCAAGAAAAGACGAACCCGAAAGGGGATCGGCGTCACTCGATCCTGGAAAAAAGCCATGATTAAGCTTGACGCGGAACATCGCCTTGATCTCTATTGAGATTAGCCGACACTTTACGGTAAAAGATAACGAAATACGATTGGAGATATACAATGGGTATTCGACGATATAGGCCGAATAACGCGGGTCGGCGAAATATGAGCGTCAGCGACTTTGCCGAGCTGACGAAAGGCGCGAAGCCGGAAAAGAGTTTGCTTCGTCCTAAGAAACGTTGCAGCGGTCGCAACAATAAGGGTATTATTACTGTTCGTCATCGAGGCGGCGGTCACAAGCGTCATATTCGCTTGATCGATTATCGTCGTAATCTTGACGGTATGGTTGCCGTTGTCGATTCGATTCAGTACGATCCTAACCGTAGCGCTCGCATTGCACTTCTCATCTACGAGAACGGTGAAAAACGATACATTATCGCCCCTGAAGGTCTTCAGGTCGGTCAGAAGCTTATGAGCGGTCAGAATGCTGAACCCCTCGTTGGCAACTGCTTACCTCTGTCCAAGATTCCGCTCGGTTCCACGATTCATAATATTGAACTTCTTCCTGGTCGCGGCGGTTGCATGTGCAGAAGCGCCGGTTCTTCCGCGAAATTGGTTGCTCGTGAAGCTGAATGGGCTCTCTTGAATCTTCCCAGTGGCGAACTTCGTCGCGTTCCTGCCGCTTGTCGCGCCGTCATCGGCGTGGTTGGCAACGCTGATCACATGAATATCGTGATCGGTAAGGCCGGTCGTATGCGATGGATGGGACGTCGTCCTTATGTTCGCGGTACCGCAATGAACCCGATCGACCACCCGCATGGTGGTGGTGAAGGTCGTACCAAGGGTGGTCGCCATCCCGTTTCGCCGACTGGTAAGCCGACTAAGGGTACTTCGACCCGTAAGCATAAGAAGGCTTCGAACAAGGCTATCGTTCGTCGTCGACGTAGTCGTCGCTATGGCGTCTTGAAGCTTTCGTAGTTTGAATGGGCTCTTCGAGTGAATTCTTGAAGTAATTATTAGAATCCTAATTTCAACTGGGAATACAATGAGTAGATCAATTAAAAAAGGCCCAGCCTATGATGCTAAGCTTCTGGCGAAGGTCGAAAAAATGAACCAGACAGGGAAGAAAGAGCCCATTAAGACTTGGTCTCGCGCGTGCACTATCCTTCCTCAATTTGTTGACTACACTTTCCTTGTCCATAACGGTAAAGTATTCTTGCCAGTCCTTGTGACCGAGGATATGGTAGGCCATAAGCTCGGGGAATTCTCCTTGACTCGACGCTTCAACGGGCACGGTGGTAAAGGCAAGTAATTTCGATAGGCGTTACAATGGAAAAGAATATTAACGACACAAACTCCGAGAAGGTCGCCCAGTATCGCGCGATCCATAAGTTTGCTGACGTCAGCGCTCAAAAGGTGCGCGTTTTTGCCGACTTAATTCGTGGAAAATATGCCGACGAGGCGATGACGCTTCTCGAATGCTATCCGAATCGCGGAGCTCGATATCTCGAGAAAGTTCTCAAAAGCGCCATGAGCAATGCGGAAGATCGCTTGAACCAGGACGCACGTGATCTTAATCTCAAGATCGTCGACGTTCGTATTGACGGCGGTCCGATGCAACGACGTTGGCGAGCCGGTTCTCGTGGGGTTTCAGTGATTATTCGTCGTCGCTCGAGCCACATCAGCGTCGTGCTTGAATAAAAATCATCACCTGTCGACTAAATTTTAGCGACAATAACATAGGACTACGCTATATGGGACAGAAAGTTAATCCCGTCGCGCTTCGAGTAGGCGTAATGGAAGGCTGGAAGAGCCGCTGGTACTCCCCGAAGAAGGAGTTCGCCGACTTGTTAGTCGAAGACGCCAAGATTCGCGAATTTATTAAAAAGCACAAGGAAGACAAAGACAACAATAAAGGAGTCTTGAGTTTTCCTGGTGTTGCGAAAATTGAGATTGAACGAACGCGCGATGAAGTTCGCGTAATCATCACAACGGCGCGACCTGGTCTTTTAATCGGTCGTAAGGGTGAAAAGATTGAAGAGCTCCAGGCTGAACTTCAAAATCTTACCGGACGCCGCATCAATCTCAAGATTGAAGAAGAAAAGAATCCCGAGTTGGTTGCTCAGCTTGTCGCTGAGGACATTGGCGATCAACTCGTGAAGCGCGCTAGCTTTAGACGCGTGATCAAACATGCGATGTCTAAGGCCATGGAAAAGGGCGCTAAGGGCATCAAAATTCAACTTTCCGGACGTCTCGGCGGCGCTGAAATGGCGCGTTGCGAAAAGCAGTCCGAGGGGTCGATTCCGCTTTCTACTCTCCGCGCTAAAATTGATTATGGTTTCCATGAAGCCAAAATTGCGCAAGGGCATATCGGAATTCAAGTTTGGATAAATCAGGGCGAATATAGCGAGGAAGATAACAATGGCCAGAATGCCGAAAAGGGTCAAGCACCGAAAAATTCAAAGAGGGCGTATAAGAGGTAATGCCACTCGAGGACAGGCCGTCAGCTTTGGCGATTTCGGTCTGCAAACTCTTGAGGGTGGGTGGATTAGCGCCGCTACTATTGAAGCTGGTCGTATCGCCGCTCAACAATACCTGCGCACGGAAGGTAAGCTTTATATCCGTATCTTCCCCGATAAGTCCATCACTTCTATCCCTCTTGAAACTCGTATGGGTAAAGGTAAGGGTGAACCGGAATACTGGGCTGCAGTCGTCCACCCGGGAACGGTTATGTATGAAGTCGGCGGCGTTCCTGAAGAAACCGCTAAGCTTTGCTTTAACCGCTTGGCGCACAAGATGCCTGTTAAATGCCGTTTGATTCGTCGTAAGGCGATCTGATAGCTAAATCGCGAGTCGTCGTCGCGAGACGGCGACTCCCCTCCCGCTTATAATCAAACGACGGCTCTTGTCGTCCCTAAGGATTGAAAATATGAAGGCTAAAGAAATTCGAGAAATGAGCGCTGAGCAGCAGAACAGCTTGCTCAAAGAAACGATCGAAAAGCTATACAAGCTTCGTATCCAGGCCAATATGGAACGTTTGGATTCTCCGAGTGAAGTTGGAAAAGCGAAGAAGTTGATCGCTCAGATTAAAACCATTCAAAGAGAAAACTGAAGGAATGCTTCAAAGTTCACTTTGTGAGACTTTAGACGCATTGACTGCGAGGTACATATGCCTAAGATGAAGTTAGTCGGCGTTGTTAAAACCGACAAAATGAGTAAGACTCGCCGGGTCGAAATTCCCCGTATTAAGAAATATCCCAAATACGGCAAATACGTTCGTACTCGCACCGTTTGCTACGTTCACGATGAAAATAACGAATCCTCTTGCGGCGATGTTGTCGAGATCGAAGAAAGCCGTCCGACGTCTAAGCTCAAGAGATGGAATTTGGTTAGTATCGTGAGAAAAGCTGAAAGTATCGGCGAATGACGCGGATCGCTCCGCTACGATAATCGTTGAGCGGTTTAAGCAGAGAATATAAAATTAAGAAAGCGAGTAAGAATCATGATTCAAATGCAGACTCGTTTGGAATCCGCCGACAACACTGGCGCTCGTGAATTGCAGTGCATTAAAGTGTTAGGCGGTACTCACCGTCGTACGGCTCGACTCGGAGACATTATTGTTTGCTCTGTCAAGTCGGTCATCCCCGGTAGCCAAATTAAAAAAGGACAAGTCGTTAAAGCGGTAATTGTTCGTACGAAGCAACCCACGCGTCGTCCCGACGGCAGTTACATTCGTTTTGATCGCAACGCCGCCGTACTTGTCGATAACGATAAGAATCCTCGCGGCACCCGTATTTTTGGCGCCGTCGGTCGCGAACTTCGCGATCTTGGGTTCATGAAGATTATTAGCCTTGCTAAAGAGGTGGTCTGAGATGCGTATTAAAACAAACGACGAAGTTGTCGTGCTCTCCGGTAAAGATCGCGGAAAAAAAGGTAAAGTCACGGCTGTCGATCTTGAAGCCTCTAAGGTTACCGTCGAGGGCGTCAACGAGGTCAAACGCCATGTGCGTCGCTCCCAGCGCAACATGCAGGGCGGGCGCCTTTCTAAGATGATGCCCGTTCCGGTCGCCAAGGTTATGCTTGTTTGTCCAACTTGCTCAAAGCCTACTCGCGTTGGTTACAAGTTTGATGAAGAAGGGAAAAAGAATCGCGTCTGCAAGAAATGTGGCGCCGTTCTTCCTGAAGCGCCGTATAGCAAGAAACGTAACTAAAGGTATTCTAAATGACGCCAAGACTACAAGAAAAATATAACAATGAGATCGTTGCCGATCTCGAAAAGAGACTCGGAAAGACGAATGTTCATTCTATTCCGAAGCTCCAAAAGATCGTCGTTAATATGGGTGTAGGCGAAGCCATCAAGGATAAGAAGAACCTTGAAGAAGCTCTCGACATTCTTACGAACATCACCGGTCAGAAGCCTGTCGTTACCAAAGCTAGAAGGTCTATTGCGAACTTCCGCCTTCGTGAAGGTATGAATATCGGTTGCAAAGTCACTTTGCGCGGCGCTCGCATGTACGAGTTCATGGATCGTCTGATTTCCATCGTTCTTCCGCGTGTTCGCGACTTCCGAGGATTGAATCCTAACAGTTTTGATCGTCGTGGAAATTACAACCTCGGTTTGCAGGAACAGCTCGTTTTCCCCGAACTTAATCCTGACAAGTACACGAAGTCTCAAGGTATGAACATCACGTTCGTCACCAATGTTGACAGCGACGATGAAGCGCGCGAACTTCTCCGCGCTTTCGGCATGCCTTTCAACACCGGAAAAGTGAGCTGATTAAGGGTGATCTAATATGGCTAGTAAATCAAAAATTGCAAAAGGAAATAGAGAGCCGAAGTTCAGCACTCGTCGCGAAAATCGTTGCAAGCTTTGCGGTCGTCCGCGCGCTGTCTATCGAAAGTTTGGTCTGTGCAGAATTTGCTTCCGCAAACTTGCTAACCAAGGACTCATCCCCGGCGTTCAAAAGGCGAGTTGGTAATAAAGGAGAACTGAGCTATGATGACCGATCCCATTGCCGATATGTTAACTCGTATCCGCAACGCTATTAAAGTCGAAAAAGATATTTTGGACGTACCTTACTCCAAAATTAAGGAAGGCGTTGTCGACGTCTTAAAGAGAGAAGGTTACATCTGGAGTTACCAGGTTGTCGAAGGTTCTCCGGCTAACACTATTCGCATTCAGCTCAAGTACAGCAACAGCGGCGAACGCGTTATTCGTTCTATCCGTAAGATCAGCAAACCTGGTCGTCGTTGCTATGCGAGCCCTAAAGATCTCAAGCCAGTACTCAACGGATTGGGAATTTACGTCCTGAGCACTAACAAGGGCGTCATTAGCGATCGCGAAGCGCGTGAGCAAAATGTTGGCGGCGAAATCATCTGCGAAATCTGGTGATAAAATTCTGAGCGCGCTTCTTATAAAAAGCGCGCTTTTCTTATTGACAAATATTGGCGACGCGTAAAATAAAACTTATGCGTATTATGAGATGGAACGTCAACGACATGCGTTTGATCTCATAACAGATAAAACGTCGCGCGTTTCAGTAGACGCGCCCGGTTCCCGGATAATTTGCAGTCCAGTAAACATTACAGGCATTTCAGGGGCGAGGGGCGGTATGCGCGTCGATGCGCCAACCTACGAATTTCGATTCGTCAAGACCTGTGCGGTAGGCGCTAAACGTCTGGAATAAAGATTGCTTTAAAGCTACACATTTCAGCCTTAGGAATTTAATTATGTCACGAATTGGTAAAAAACCGGTCGTTCTTCCCGACGGGGTCACCGCCGATATCAAGAACGATCGCGAGCTCACGGTTAAAGGGGCTAAAGGCGAACTCACTCAGACCTTTCGTCCCGAAGTGGCTTTGAAATTGTCTGAAGATTCAAAGTCGATTGTCGTTGAGCAGTTGTTTGAAACGCGCGTTGCGAACGCTATGCATGGTTTGACGAGAGCGCTCGTTCAGAACATGGTCATTGGCGTTTCTGCCGGATACGAGAAAGAACTTGAGATTGTTGGTACCGGTTATCTGGCTGCCGTCAACGGTCGAAACCTTGAGGTACGCGCCGGTTTCGCTAAGATCGG
>JBJEXI010000006.1:0-27872 GCA_051885615.1 Thermoguttaceae bacterium | reverse complement strand
CTTGCGCGTCGCGAATCGCTTCGTATAACGACCCCGTCCCCGTCGCGGCGTTGTTGGTTATATATCTTATACTCATTCCGCGCCCTCTTCTGTCTGCTGGTCGTTCTGATCGGCGGCGGGCGTCTCCTCGCTTGTCGCCGATCCGTCGGAGTCAGACGTCGCGGGGGCGGCTTCAGGGGTTTCGACGGTTGGCGTTAAGGTCAAGATAGAACTTGTTGCGCTCGCGGGGACGTTGACGATAGAGGCGGTAGAGTCGATGATCGCGCCGGTCGTCTCCAGAGTCGCGGCGGCGGCGTTCCTTGCCGCTTCGATTTGGCCGATAGTCAACTCCGCGCTTGCGGCGCCCTCCGGGTTCCGCGCCTGGATGGAAAAGACGTAGACGGTAGAGTTAGGAATAATGCTAAGGGTGACGTCTGGGTATTGTTTCGCGCTCATTGCGAGTCTCCTTTTATTCGCTGGTTATCTTCGTATAGAAAAGCAATCTAACGCCGGGCGTTATATATTTCCAATTCCACATTCGCGACGAGACGGCGTCGCGAATCAATTTATATTTTCGTTCGACCCCTTCGTCGTCGCGTATAATGAGAACGTCGCCGACGCGCGGGTACTTTTCGAGAAACTGCTCCGCGCTCGCGCTCCACGTCCTGACCTCGATCGCCGCCGGATGCTCCGGCGTGATCTCTTCCGCTTGCGCTCGCTCCGGCTTAACGACGATCTCGAGCTTCTCGCCGTCGTCGCGCCAAAGCGTCGCTTTCATTCCTCGGAAGTCTGTTAGCTTTGATAGGGTGTTATACATTACCTTTTATTACTAAATTCTAAATATAATGTTTCCAAATAATGGGTATAGTCTGAATATGAACATTCGTTTACAGTAGTTTTTTCTCCTTCTTCTTTCAAAGAGAATGGGACCCAATTACCGCCGCTAGCTTTACTTGGAGCAAGAATATCAAAGTATATATTATTACTACCCTGAAATTGATATAAGTATTGAAAAATTCTTGTTATTCTTGCGTCGCCATTCTTAATAGTCTTTCGCGCTATAACAGGAACTTCTAAAAGTTCTATATCTGTAATTTCGTTGCGCAATAATTTATATTTATGTATGTCGTAATGACCATTATATGAATTATAGGTTGCTTGATAACAGTCTCCGACGTCTTCCACTTTCTCTGAATACTTTTTAACTAGATAAAAATAGAAGATAGGTATATCTTCACCATCACCGTCGATAGGGATGGCTGCATATTTAAAAAATTCTCCGTCTTTCAACGGCTTATAATAGAAAGTCCCTTCGCTTTCATCTATCCAATCGACTTTTCCTATCTTAGCGTTTTCATACGGAGAAAAAACAACGTTATAGTCGACGCTTTCAATCAATGGTTCTCCGTCGTTTTCTGTTACTATCTTTTCTTTTAAAGCAGGGTCGTAGTATATATAAGATTGTGACGCATCTGCCCACCCATATACATCATCGTCTCTTAATTCGCCTGCAAATAGTCTGTATTTATGAAGGTCTTTAGACGTAGGATCATAATAAGAAACATACATACCAGATAATGCTATCGATGTGTCTATTGTAACACATTCTTTGTAGTTTCTATTACCTGATAAAGAGCATCTTCCTAATCTTCTTATAGCTCCGTTTGAGTCGACGTCATAAGTACCTGATATTGCTATATATTTGGCCATTAGTAGGATAAGAACGTTATTTTTTTCGTGTCGTATACGATATCAACAGATGTGTCATTTATCTGAAACCTGATCCCCGTAATTATTTCTTCTGTTTTTTCCTTTACAGAATTGATAAAAACATATAAATCTTCTAAGTCGTCCGACCCAACGCTAACCGCCTCCCATCTCCCGCGCCACACGACGAAGAGCCGCGACCCGGTCGCGTCGGTCGTCGGTTGTTCTGTAAGCTGAGGCGCGTAGACTGTAAACGAATCGCCCACCACCGCGCCTTTCTGATTGACAAACCGCATCTTCGCAGAGTAGACGCCCCCCGTAGCGCTCCAATCGCTCGTTAATTGCGCCGGGCGCATTTCGTGGAATAGGTTCTTGACGCGGCGCATCTTCTCGCCGCCTTCGGTTTTGAAGACGTTGTCGTTGACCTTCTTGAGCCAACTATAGCTTGGCGTCATCGGTTCGTTTTGGTTCATCTGTCGACCCTTTCTTTTTCTTCCATAGAGAGGACGCGATAAAAACAGCCGCGCCCCCGAAGAAGAGATTGCGGATAAATCGCCATACGGCTCGGATCTTCTCCTCGATCATGCGGATGATCGCGCCCCTTATTCCTTCGTCTATCTCGTTCGCCTTGTCGCGAATCGCGCCCTTAACGTCCTCTTCGACCTTCGCGGCGTACCCGTCGAGCTTCTTTTCAAGAACGCCCCCCAACTTCTGCGCCTCGATTTCGATCTTCGCGCCCATCGCGTCCGCGAGACGCTCCGCGATTCGGTCCCCTAGGCGGTTCGCCGTCTCCGCGTCGGTCGTTCCTCCAGAGGGTTCGGACGGGGACGTCTCCGGCGAATCGCTGCGGGGACGCGCTCCCCATCGGCTTTCACTGTCTTCTAAGAGTCCCTTAATGGTCGCCTCGTCTCTCACGGGGGGACGCGCTCGAAAATCTTCCGCTTCTGCGGATGGATCCGCGCCGTACTCTCTCGCCTGCGCGGGGAACCGTTCGCGGAATGTTTTATAAAGTCCGTTGTAGACGATCGCGTCCGCCTCGATCGTCGTCTTCTCGCCGTCTTCGTAAACGACGGCGCAAGGGATGAGTTTTACCCCTTCGGACTTCGCGAACTCTAGTCCGCTCCTCGTCGACGTCTCGACCTCGACGACGTTCTCCCCGTCCTCTTTGAGTTTGGCGACGTCGGGCGCGGCGTTCTTGCACGCGTTGCACCCCGTTGATTTAAAGAAGAAGGTTTTCCTCGACGTCTCTTTACACTCCGTCGCGCCTGGAGGGATCGGGCTCGCCAACTTATCAAGAGCGGTCGGCGCCAACTTTCCCCTCTTCGCCGCGATGTAGATATTGCTAACCGGAATCGCGCCCCCCTTGCTTTCGTCGCGCCCCTTCTCGCCGATGAGCCACGTCAACACGCCCGTCAAGAAGAGCTCGTCCCCCTTGTACTCTAATATGCCGCTCCCCGATTGTCCAGGCACCGGCGGCGGCGAAAAAAGAACCGTCGACCCGTTGAAGTAGTCCAACACCTTCCCCTTCCACGCCTGAGTAAATCGACCGTCGGGAGCTCCGGAACTCACGATAAACCCGTTTATCGAAGGTTTCGCGTCTTTTCCGCCTAAAGCGACAAAAGGCGGGTTTATCGCGTTTTTCAACGTTTTCGCGTTTAACTCAATAATCGCGAAATCCGCCGGTAAGTCGGCGTCGTAGTATCGCCAAACAACCTTACCGTCTAACGTCTCGCGCTCGCTATTCGTCCAGAAGTCGACGGTGACTTTGCTCGACGTCGTGACGACGTGGTAGTTTGTCAATATATAAGCGCTCTCCCCTACCGACCCGATGAAGGTTCCCGTCCCCCTCGCGCCCGACGCGTTGACCCGACAGCTTGCCGCGTGAGCGTCTTCGAACGTGACAGCGCGGCGGAATTCCTCCGAGAACGCGCTTATTGGAACTAAACAAAACAAAAGCGCCAAAACGACGGTTTTCTTTCTTTTCTTCAAAAATCCAAACATCTTATTAAATCCCCCTTTCTCTTCTTTCTTCTCGTTTTTGGCTATTTGTCAAAGAAAACGAACGACCAAACAAAAAGAGACGAAAAGGTTGAAATGGAGCTAAAAAACCTTTTCGCCTCTTTTCTGAGAAATCCCAATAATGGACGATATTGGAACAACTCAAAAAAATCGACTAACTCGCGGAACCAACGGGTATTCTAATCCCGTCGAATAAAACCCTAACAACTCCGTCTAACGTCGTCGTCTCTTCCAAAGCGATTCCGACCGTTACCTCCGTCGGTTCTCCCGCCAAGGTAAAGGCGGGCGCCTTGACCAGCTCGCCGATCTTGTAGGACGTCCCCGGCGTAATCTCTACGTCGAGGGTCGCCGACGTCGTCGCAAAGCCGAACGCCCCCGCCTTAATCGGCGCGTTCGATACGGCGATTAGGTTGTCGCTGATCTTCACGATCGCGCCCGCGGGCAAGTCTGCCGTCGGTTTAATGTTGATAAACGTATTGCTTCGATAAATCGCGCCCATTATTTTTTATCTCCTTCCTTACGCGTTTGACGTCGGAGCCTGCGGACCCAAAAGAATAACCCGCGCCGTCGTGTCCTCGGCGGTCACAGGCGCAACGGCGAGGCCTACCTTCGCGGTCGTGCCCGTCCCCGAAAGCGTAATCGCGGGCGCCGTCACCATGTCGCCGATCGCGTACGATTTCCCCGGCGCGATTTCCACGTCGAAGACTCCGTATAAAGTGATTTGCGTCGGTTGATTCGCCGGGTTTTCCCATTCTGTTATACCGACAAAATTCTCAGACAAGGCGACGACAGTACCGACGGGGATCCGTTTCGTCGGGTAGATTGTAATGCGCTGCCCGTTTCCTCTAAAGATTGCGTTCAAGATTGACCTCCATATATTACGACGGGTTCGAAACAACCGCCCCGCGAGTCTCAGCGACAGAGACCCCAAAGCCCCAATAACAAACAAAACGCAAGCCTTCAATATCGACGTCCCCGTAGACCGTTTTAAGCGCGGGCGCTTTCTGGTTCTGGTAGTAGCTCAAAATCATAAGGGGCACGTCAGCCGGATCGGCTAAGAGCATATACTTCTTATCGCCCCACAGGGAACTAAACGCGCCCCCCGTTCCAAGGTATTCCGACGTGACGACCTGAAGACGCGCCGCGTAGCGCCCCGTTTGCGGGACGATAGTAAGCCCGGTATTGTCGCCGGTCGCCCCCTGGATGATGTTCGCCGCCGCCGTCAAGTTATACGCGGTCTGTTCGAGCGCCGGAGGAACGACCAGAAACTTCGGCTTCGCGCCGATCGGGTCGCCGTCTCCGTCCTTCAGGCCTCGAAACGCCGCGCTCGCTTTATCAAGTCCCGTCAACGTCAACGCGGGGTTCCCCGTAACGCTCGCGATACCCGTCGCGCCCGCCATCGCCTCAAAGAAAATCCTTTGCTTGCGAAGCGCGGCCTTTCTTCCCATGATCTTCGGAATCTCTTGTAAGGCGTTCATATCGTCGTTTGCGATCGCCTCGTAGCCGATGCGTAGCTCGAAGCCGCGCATCTTCGCGCGGTTCGTGTAGCTTTCGTCGGAGAGTTTCAGGTTTTCAAGGTCGCCGTTGTCTTTCACGTCGGCAAACTCTCCCGACGTCAGAAGATTGACGAAGCTCTGATCGCGGAAGTCGCGAGCGTTGACGACTCGCGCGATGGAGTCCGTGGGGTCTTCCACCGTCTGGAGCCCGTTAAGAAGGCTCTTATACATGACGTTGGCAAGTACTCCGGGAATGTCGATCGTGGAGAGTTGCCCCGCCGCCGACGCGCTCCTATATCCCGCTTCTCCGCGAAGGCGCGCGCGAGTCGCGGCGACCGATAACTTTTCCCCGATATTAATCGCGTCGTCCATCCCTGGAGCGGCGGCGCCCGTCCTGTAGAGCAATCCTTTTAACGATAGGTTCCGATTCTCCCGTCGCGTCGCCTCGTCAATCTCCGCCGCGCTGTACCCTAAGCGTTTAAGCGTTTCTTCGCTCGTCCCGTTGGCGGTCATTAGCGCCGCCTCGGCGACTCGCGCGGCGTTGGGCGCGCTCTTGGAATATCCGCGACCGGCGTATCGGTCGAATCGTCCTAGAAGACGGGCGGGGTACTTCGTTTGACTCCAGGCCGCCGCCCCCGTCTTCAAGCCTTTCGTCTCTTCCTCCTCGTCGGTCTTCTCGGCGTTGGGGTCGTCGGCGGGGGGCGCGTCTTCACATTCGCCGGTTTGCGGCTCCGGCTCGTCTTTTTTGGGCGCGCATCCCCCGCCGTCTTCCGCGCAGTATTGTTTATAAGCCGCTTCGAGGATCTCTTTTTCTTTCTCGCTTAGCTCTTCATCCGGATCGAGTTCGACTTCGAGGACGTCGGCGGCGAACGCCGCAAGGGCGGCTTCGTGTTCCTTAATCGCCTCTTCGTTCTTCGCGGCTTCCTTAACCGCTTCCTCAACGCTTTTTAAAACCTCTTCCTCCGTCGCCGACGCCGCCATCCCAATTCTTTGTTTCAGTTTCGTAAAAAATTTGTCTTTCTTCTTCATCGTTCCCCCTCTTCTGAGTCGCGGAGCAATCACCCTTTCACGGCGCGCCGCCGCGATGCTAACCTTTGTCCCTTCGTCGTCGGCTCCCACCGTGACAATACTAATTTCTTTCAACTTCCATTTCCTAACAACTTCTATCGGGCCGGTAAACGTTCGCCCGTTTACCTCGACGTCGCGCCCCTCCTCGATAAATTCGACGTTTTCCGGGGGGATGATCCCCGTGGCGACGGACGCTTGAAGCTTCGCGCCGCGCTTTGCAAGCTCCGCGACCTTATCCGCCGCGTCGTCGATTCCGAAATTTAAAAGCTCCCCCTCCGCCGCGATCTTCCCGTCGTCGTAGTAGATCGCGGTCGTCTGTCCGCATTTCTTCCCCTGGTCGTGATCGCGAATAATCGGGATCACCTGCGGGCGCTCTTCGACCCCGTCGACGTCAAAAACGACCGGGTAGGGCCACGCCTTCGGGTCAAGATGCAAGAGCCCCCCCGAATAGGCGGGGTCAATGCTAATCTTCGGCAAATCCATTTACTTCGTCCTCCATCGTTGGATTAGTTCCTTGTTCTTTCTCTTCTTTCGTTTTAAGCCCCGCGTTCTCTAAAATCTTCGCCTCGCGGGCGCGTTCAATTAACAGCTCCTCAAGGTCGAGCCCGCGCCGCGCCGCGATCTCCTCTAGCGTGATCGTGTTGTTTTCGAGCTCGATGGAATCCGCTTGGGCGTCTTTGAGTCGGTCGATGGAGCGAGGGGAAGGGAATAGCCAACGCCTCGCGATTTGCTCCGGCGCCCCGGCGACTTCGAGGAACTCTTCCGCCACTTCGTCGCGCGTCGCGAACTCCGTCAACCAATCGTTAAAGACGACGTTGAGGAATGAGTTGGCGATCTTCTTTTGACGAACGGCGACAATAACCGCGTCGTGTTGTTCGTCCATCTTCGCGGAGCTGAAGTTATAGTCGGCGTGGTTGTTGTTGATCTTCCCGCTCCCGACGCCTAGCGCCGCGCCGACGTCCGCCGCCAACGTCTTCTTGAACTCGTTAAACCCCGTCGCCGGGTGTTTGCTTTCGCCGAAGGTCGGCGTGTATCCAGGGCGAGCGATGAAGACGCCGTCGGGAAGCTCGGAGCCCGTCGCGCCTGGAGCGGGGACGGCGATCTCTTCTCCTGAGTAGGCGGCGTCGATGATCGGCTCCGCGTCGGTCGTCAAGATAACGCTCGTCTTCGCCGCGTTCTTCACCGCCTGGATTTCAAGCCCCCTTAGAAGTTTGATTTCCCGGATGATGTTTAGCGCGGTTTGCACCTCGGGGATCCCCCGGCGCTGTTGCGGAAGGATTGCGTTAAAGACGTGGATGATTTCCCCGGATGGTACTAGGTCGTATTCAACCCCTAGTTCCGTCAGCGGGTTGATCTTCTCGCGCTGGACGTAGTACGCGACCGGCTCGGCGCCGTCCCCCGTCGAGTTGTAGAGGATTCCGTCGTTTACTAATTCATCCGTCCCTAATCCCGGCGGGTTCTGCACGCGCTGCGGGCGTATGAACGCGTAACTATACCCCTCGATCGTCGTCTCATGTTTGACCTTGCGGATGAACGCCTCGCCGTTGTAAAGAAGGGACGATTGAAGAAGACGAATCAGGGAAAGCAAATCGATAGCGTCGGCGAATCGTTTAAAAGCTCGCTCTAAATATTGGCTCTTCGCTCCCTGATCCGGAACGTCCGCCGCTCCAAACGTCTTAATCGGGCCCTCGATCTTTAACGCGACGTTCGACCCGCACACGAGCGACGCGATCTTCTGACACGCGCCAAAGAAGAGCGGGTCGTTTAAATACTCGTGCATCCCCCGGTTTTGGGCTATCTCGCGCGTCGATTGGTCGAAGACCTGACTCGCGGATTGGTCGACAGCGTCGGCGTAGTAGTCCGCCGTCTTCTGATTCCAGGCGGTCGAGTCGAGAGCCGCGCGTCCCACCCTTCGGCGGTTTTTGAAGAAGGGGAAGACGCGCCCCAATATGCTCCTAGCCTTCGTCATCGGCGCGGGCTCCTGTCTCGACCGTTCCACATCTTCAACGGATTGAAGGCGGCGCGGCGTTCTAATAACTTAGCCTCCAACTCCTCTTTCCGTCCTTGCGCCGCTTGGCTCGAGCTTTCCACCGCGTAGGATTCGCCCCCCGCGCTGAAAGAAATGATTTTTCGCCCGTCCGGCGCGGTCAAGTCGTCTTTGTCGTTCATTACGTCGCCTCCTTTCTTAAATCCACTTTATCTTTTTTCGTTTAGCCTTTCCGATATCAGGCTCCACCCCGACGTAATGCGCAAGGGCGCGCGCCCCCGTGTCCGTGTCCAAGAACTCATTGTCAGAGACGCGCGGCTTCTTCATCTGCCAAACCTTATAAAGTTGACCGTCGAGGGTACGCTCCCGCGCGACTTCTTCCGCCGCCTGATGCTCGGCGTACATGCCGATAAGCTCGGCGTCGGGATCGTCAAAGATCGACGTCGACCCGTCGCGATCGAGAGGCGTCAACCACGCTTCTAACCGGCGCGTCTTGTAGCTGTTCGCGTCGAACAAGAGCGCGGCGGGGACGATCCCCTTGTATTTGTCCAGCTCGGGGCGTCGGCTGCTAGGGTTCTCGATCCAATCGCAAATAGACGCGGCGCCCTTTCCTCCGCGTCGATATTCTCCAAGCTTTAAAGGATAGTATCGAATGAGACGCCCCCGCGCCGTCGTTCCATAGGTCGGGATCGCGCGGCCAAAGAAGAGCCCCTCGTCGACGCGGTGGAACTGCGCGACCGCGTCCCATACCGCCGGCGCCGTTTCCCCGTCCCCCGCGTCGACGCCGATCACGGAGAGAAAGCGGAAGACGCGGCGCGAATTGTCGACCCGCGCGTTTTGGATGAATTCCGTGGGCCTGTGCACGTCGACCGCTCCCCCCTTTTCGTTTATATAGGTCTGCTTCGCGATGTGCTCCAGACAATCGACGATAGCGTATTTGACGCGCTCGAACTTGTCCCCTAGCTTGTAGTATTCTTGAATGTCGACGGTGTAGTTGTGTTTCGACGTCGCGCTCACTTTCTGCGGCGGCCAAATTCCGAAGTCGACGACGTGAGAGCGCTTCGCGTCGCGCTGGAAGGCGACGACCGAATAGTTTAGGTAATGCTCGCCGACGTCCACGAAGCCGGTCATGACGTCCGCCCACTTCGGAACCTGAAGGCGGCGCAAAAGCTCCCCAGGCTTGCCGACGATCTCGCGGCGTTTGCGGAAGACGGTAACCGGCGCCAATCCTCCGCCGTCTTCTTGCGCGGCTCGCGTCGCGTCGTTCTGGAGCTCGCACCAGAAAGAACGCTCGGAAACGCACCACTTTTCAAGAGCGTATTGGATCGCGCTCACCTGGTCGGGCTCATAGATGCGCGCGTCGTCGGCGACGCAGTCGCGTTCTAGTTCGTCGTGATTCACGATATAGTAGTCGTTTATTTTCTTTCGCGCCAGCTCCGGCTTGTCGGCGTGTTTAAGATAGACGTCGCGGCGTTTCTCCTTGTAGTTCTTCCACGCGGAGAAGTCCGTCGGCGTCGACCTTAAAAACGGGATCGTGACCGTGTTAAGTTCCGGCACGTCGTTTCTAATCTTCTCGGCGACGTCGCCGGGGCGGTTCTGCGTGATCGCGGAAAGAATTATTAAGGGCTCCTTCCGCCCTTCTTTCGTCTTCCCGGAAAGAAAGCCAACAGCGCTTTTGATGGTGGAAACGATGCTTTCGATTTCCTTCTCGCTCGTCGCGTTCGCGTCCGTCTGGACGTCGTCGAAGAGGACGGCGCCGACGCGGAACGAACCGACCCCCCGGATTTGATGCGACGCGCCTCGGACGGGGGAACGAATCGACGCGAAGGTTAAGAGACTCCCGGAGGACGGAGAGCCGGGGATTGTAGGAAGTTGCAAGCGGTCGGGACTAACGACTATATCTACCGGCTCCCCGCGATAGCGCAACGGCTTATTTGCGACGCCGCGCCGACGCTGGAGCGGATAGCACACTTCGGGATAGTCCGCGACGATCGCCCGCGCTTCCGCGATAGGTCGGTCGTAATCTTCATAGAGGGCCGTATTGAAAAAGCCGCTCGCCTGCTTCGTCATCCGCCCCCCTTCGGCGACTAAGTAGATGGCGTGGCGGATGCGCCCCGTTAATAGGCACATCAACAATAGGCCGCTCAAGATCGACGTCTTCCCAAAGCCTCGATACGCTTCGATGTTCTTCGAGTTGTTCGTCTCGATCGCCTCCCAACACTCGCGAATAAAGCGCTTTTGCGATTCTGAGAAGTCGGAAAAAAAGACGCCCGGCAAATAGGTTTTAAGCCATCTTTCCGGGTCTCTTTCGCAATCGACGCGTCGGCGCAAATCGAATATCGGAGGGATGGGGTAGATTTCGTTCTCCGATTCTTGCGCCCTTAGCTTACGCGCTCTTTCCTGCTGTCGGCGTTTCTCTCCAACGCTTGGCACTGTTCCTTTTTATCTCCTGTTGGATTAGCTTATAAACTAGCGCCTTGGCTAGTTCGTCTAACGTCAATGTCCCTTTCGGCGTTCCTTCAATGGCGCCTTCCAGGATCTCCCGCGCCGCGTCCTTTTCTCTGTCGACCGTCTCCTCCGCCTTGTCCTCGAACTTGTTGTAAAGGCTTTGGGTCTTAGTGAGCTCCTTTTGAACGGCGAGGGCGGTCTTCGCGTCCATCGACTTTATCGCCGTCGCGTATATCTCGTTTAATCGCGCCAAGGTCTCCCCAAGTCTCGCACGGCTGTCCCCTGTCGAACTCTCCGTTATCTCGCGCCGGATATCCTTGATTAGTAGATCGCTACATTGGCGGTCAAGCTTATACTTCTTCTGGACAAGCCACGAGGCGAGCGCGTCGTCGTTGACGGTCAAGATTACCTTCTTAATCGCCGCCTTGCGCTCCAGCTCTTCCCCGCTCTCCTTCGCGCGTTCCGCGTCCTCGTTCTTTACCTTAGATTTCTTAGCCATTAGAGCCCCTTCGCTTCGTCTAGGACGATCTTGTAAAATTCGTATGTGTCGCGGTCGTTCGTTAGTTGGCTTCCTTCCAATCTCTTATTCTCCGACATGTTCGCCGACCCCGTAACGGTCAAATAATACGGCGGCGAGTCTATCAAGATTAGTTTTATATGGGTCTCTAGCGCTTTGACCCAACCGCGCTTTTTCTCTTCGAGCTTTAGAAGTTGGCGGTATATCTCCGGGTCTCTGCTTTTAAGGTAGTTCCCGACGACCCAACGCGATTCTCTGACGACCCCCGCGTCCATAAGTTGGAATAGTTCCTTGACGCACTGAGCGCCAACCATCCACGAAGCGCAGTAAAGGACGTCGATAGGTTGGTTGATTAGTTCGTGTATGACCGGTACGTATGTCCAGAAGTTGAACTTCCCGCTTGAAACTACGTGGAGCGTTTCCCCCTTCTCTGGAATCGCTTTGATAAGGTCGCGCAAAGATTCGCGGCGTCCCATTTTTAGAAGGTCTTGCTTTGCGCGTTTGCGCATAGCTCGCGGCGTGATCGTCGGCGCGGCGTCGTCTTCATACGCCGCGAACCACTCGTCCGCGCTATTTGATTCGAGACCGTAGAAAAGCGCCTCTTCGTCGTCGTCCATGAATTCGTTAAAAAGATCGAACTCGTCGCCCACTCTCTGCATCTCCTCCAACTCCAATCTAAACCTTTCGCGAAACGCGTCCCTTAGCGCGTTCGCTCGCGCCGCCGTGACGCCTTGTAAGTCGCGCAACTTTTCGCCAATAATTACGCGGCGCTCGATAATAACGCGCTCATCAGCGGCGAAGTAACTCAGCGCCTTTTTAAGAGCCGCTAAGAAAAGCTTTCTCTTCTTCTCCTCTTCGAGCGTCTGCGCCGCGTCGCGTCCCCCTTCAATTCGCCATTCGTCAAGCGCGACGCCTCGGCGGAGCCGCTCTTTTCGGAAGGCGTCGACAAGCCCGCATTTGACGCGCTGCGCGACGTGGTTCGCCGGGACGGTCGGATCGGCGCGGATCTCTTTCATGGCGATGAAATAAGCTTCTTGTCTGACCTCGTCGCGATCCTTTACTCGGAACTTGTGGCAATGACGTTCCGCCGTCTTTTCGGCGGCTTCAAGAGCTTCTTTGACGCGGTTTAACATGCTTAATAAATCTCGGGGGGGGTGGGATAGACGCCGGGGTATAATCGCGTGTTGGGCGCCTCACAAAACCGCCGCCTCCGGGAGAACCTAAGCGGCGGCCCCCCTCGCCGTAGCGGGCGCCCCTCCCCCGGCGATGATCTCGCAAGTCGAGGCGACGAGACGGCGCAATTGGTCGCGAATGGAGAAGGCTTTAATGCGCGTCTCCATCGCGCTCTTCGTCTTGCATCGGCGTGCAACGACGCGTTCGAATTCCTCAAGAGTCGTGTTAAGCGCTTCGGCGGCTGTGAATCCTTCGACGATCGCGTTGGAGTCGGAAGACGCCGTCGTCGAGACGACCGCCGCCTTCGGCTCCTCGCTTTTCTTCTCTTTCGTTTTAGGCGTTGAAAGAACGGCGGCGAAAGCTGGAATGATCGCTTGACGTTTCGGCGCGGGTTCGTTCTCGATCTTCGTCGAAGTCCATTCATAGCCTTCGGCGTCATAGATGCGTTTAACAGCGTATCCCAACGACTGCCAAATCCTCTTTTTCCCGACGCGTCCGTCGGTCTTCTCGTAGAGGCGCTTAGCGTCGGCGGCTTCCCGGCAAAGCTTGAACGCGCCCTTGTCGTTCAAGCCGCCAATCCCTAGGACGGCGGCGGCGGTCAATCGGTCGACGAGTTCGCGGTTGAGGTCTTCTTCCCAAATGATTTCCACAAGCTTTGAACGAAACGCCGCGACCTTCTCGGATGAAAAGTCGACGCGCTTAATGGCGTCGTCTATCGAGCGGCGGCAATCCGTACGAACTTCGAAGTTGGTTTTTTCTTCGCAACCCTGGTTATTTATTTGTTTATTTTTATATATATTTATTTCTTCTATACGCGCGCGCGCGTTGACGCTTTCCGTTACGGTTTCCGTTCCCGTTACCGTTCCCGTTACCGTATTGGGAACGGATTCGCTAGAGGACGTTTGGCGAATCGGCTTTTCTTTTTTGCCGCGCGGCGCGACAGGATCGGCGGTCGAAAAAACGACGACGTCAAATTTATCGTCTTCGCTCGGAACGCGTTCTATAATCCCCGCCTCCTCGAGTTCCGCGACGCGATCGCGGATAATACGCGCGGTGAAATTCGCCGCTCGCGACGTCTTGAGCTCTTCGTCGTTCATCCCGGCGGCGATCGACTCCAACGATACGTTCGTAACTTTCGAAGTCGACGCGCTCTTCTTCGTGGACAAGTAGCAATACAGAAGGGCGGCGTCCCTTGTCTTTAATCTCTTGAGAAGTTCGTACATCTTCCCCTATCCTTTTTTACTAGAAAGAAACGACGGCGCATAATAACGCCGTCGCGCAAGTTCCCCATTATAGAAATCTCATCGTGCAATAGTTCCGCCCGTCTGCGGCTCGATAGTAAGCGACGCCGCAACGAGTAAAGCCCGCGTTTAAAAGTAAATCGCGATGCCCAACGCTCGACGTCAACCACTGATTTAAAGCCGTCTCGACGCCTTCGGCGTCCCAATTCTGCGCGGTGATCTCGTACCCGCAGTTAGGCGCGTGGTAGATTCTCCCGACGCGCGCTTCGGCGACGCAATGCGCTTGCGCTCCCTCTTGGAGCGTATTGTCTAACGTCAACGCGCGGCGCCCATATCGCGCCCTCACGGCGTTGACCTGCGCAAGCATTACCGCCGCGCTGACGCGCTGCGCGACGTTGCGAGGAATGGCGGCGATATTCCGCGCCGCTTCGCGCAGCGGGCAAGGTTGCGAGTCTACCTTAATATTACCCTGCGACGTCGGCAAATATTCGCCGCTCTCCGACGTCGAAGTCGTCGCGCAAGTTCCCCCGTAGCATGACGGAGAAGAATCTTCGTAGATCGTCGCGTCCTCCGTCGCTGATCCGCACGGGGTGCACGTGTTGCGTTCTTCGTAGACGCGGACGGATTCGCAAGGCGTGGCCGTCGTTTCGCACATGCCGCCGTAACAATCCCCGCCGGTCGCGACGGATGAACATGGCGAAGGATAGCTTGCGGCGTTGAAACCTCCGGCGTATCCTCCGGAGAAGCAACTTGACGGAATGGAATATTGACGCCACGACGAGGCGGCGCGGCGCGATCCGACGGAGCAAACGCGGCGGCCAAAAAGCGCGGCGTTCGCGTCCGGAAGGATTGAAAAAACCAACGCGCCGCCTAAAATACTTGAAACGATAGCCTTTCCTTTAATAGTCATTTCCTCTTTTCTTTCTTAGTTAAAAAGAGCCCGCGCCGAAACGCGGGCTTTTGAATTACATGAACGAATAACCTAACGCTCTCAACTCGGCGCTCGTTTTCTTCTCGCGCCAATTCGTCGTTTGCCTCGCCGACGCGATCGCGTTCTTGACGTTTTGAGGCGTCACTTTGAGCGCGGCGATGAACGTCTCGGCGGCTGATATCTGTATGTAATACTTCCCGTCAATCAGGTACGCGGGCAAAATCCGCCCTTCCGCCGTTCCCGACTCGATCCAGCGTCTGACGCTTGCGCGAGTCGGACGATTATCGATAAAGAAGTATCTTCGGCGGAATTCGTCGAGCGTGATCCGCTGGAATCTCCAGACGGGCGGGCGGCGCGGAGAGTCTTCGCGCTTAACTTCCGCGCGGTTTTCGGCGGACGGAGCCGTCGGCGTCGGCTGCGTGGGTGTTGTTACCGCCGACGCGTCGCCGTTGTCGCGTCCGTCGCGCCCGCCGTCTGGAATGATTACGATATTGTTCTTGTCAAGTTCCATGTCTCTTACCTTCTTTCTGTTCGAATTATTCTTCGTCTTCCTCGTCGTCGGTTTTATATTCTTCAAAAATAGCGGCGATCATATCCGCAGCGTCGCGAAAAAGACGCCTTGCATACATGGGGTAGAGGCGCATCGACGCGGCCTTTAAGATGAACGGAATATTGTGTTGGCCGTGAGTACGGAGTAAAAACTCAGTTTGATAAACGACGTCCTTGACGATCTTACCCTCCATCCCGCCAAGAAGTCGACCTTCGCGAAGCGTCTCTTTGAGAGCGTCGGCGACAAGATCGTCGACTTCTTCCGCGTCCTCTTGCTCTAGCTCGAAGACTTTGGTTGGAACATTGTAGCCATATAGTAGATTCATTTTCTCTTACCTCTTTCTTTCTTTGAAAAAGAACCGTTTCCCGTCGGTCGCGTTTTCAAAAATCAAATAACGTTAGTTGAACTCCGCGCGTTAAAGGGCGCGGAAGCGTTGAAACAGGCGCGCGGCGCGGCGACTCGTCGAAGAGCATAGCAAACTTAACGACGTCGTTGGCGTCGCGGCGCGTCATGTGGTTGAGTTTGACCATTTCCGAAACGTCCTTGACGATCTGACGGCGTTCGCCGCGCGTCGACGCGTTTCGGAGATGTTCCTTTAACGTCGCGCAAAGTCCCGCGGAAAATTCCGCGTCGACCAATCCGCGACTCCAATCGTGGCGTTTCATCGTCTCTTACCTTCTTTCTTTCGTTGTTTAAGCGGAAAGGCGCGGCGCCTCCGGCGTCCGTTTCGCTGTTTTGAAGGCGCCGCCCTTCCCGCGTTGCGTGTCGTCACCCACGCTTTAGTTTTAAGGCGCGAGTGGGGCAAGCTTGCTTGTTCTGGTTTAGCAAGCCTGTTTACTTCCCCACTCGCGACCCGGCGAAGCGTAGCTTAAAGAGCTAGCGGGGCGGGCTGTCACATAACAGCCCCTTTACTCGATCGCAACAAAAAAGTATTTTCCCCGCTAGCTCTTATTTCACGGCGGGGCGGGTTTGGCGCCTTCTCACTCGCCAAGCCCCTTTTATCGCCTCTTCCCCGCTTTGTTCTGAACGCGAGCGGCGGCTCTTGGCATACGGCAGACCAAGAGCTCAGGCGCCGCCGCCCGCGCGTTAGTTCGTTTTCTTCTCCCGCTCTTTCTTCGCTTCCTGTTCAATGTCGCGATAGAGTTGGAGCGCGTATAAAATCGCGTATTTGGTTTGGACTGGTAGGTTTTGAATTTCTAAGTTCGTCATTTTTCCCCTCTCCGTTGCTTTGTGCAACTAATTAAAATATATTTGTCGTTTTTTGCAACTCAGAAAAATAAAATTATTTGCTTTTTTGCAAATTTTTTGTAAAATAATTGAAAGAAAGAACGAGGTTGAAAATGATAAATAGAATCAAGAAAGTCATTAAAGATAGCGGGCTAACGCGCCGCGGATTCGCTGAAAAGCTTGACGTTAATATATCAAATTTTTCTTCTCAATTGTCAGGCAAGCGCAAGATATCGGATAGGCTAATCGCGTTGATCTGTACGCGCTTCGGCGTGTCGGAACGCTGGATCCGCGACGGAGTCGGGCCGGTCTACGCGGCGGAATTGGAGAAAAGCGAATCGGAGCAACTCGACGACGCTATCCTCAAAGTTTTTAAAGCGCTTAGTCCAGAGGGGCAAGCGGCGGCGTTACGCGTGATAGAGAGAATAGTTAAGGAATACAAGGCGGCTTCTAAGAGCGTTCAGATAGGCGACAATAACCAAAATATAGAGATTAACCAATAAAAAAAGCGGTAGGTTTTACCCTACCGCTTTATCTTTTTTACAACAAGTAAAAAAGGTAAGAGATGACAGTATTATAGGCTAATAAAGGCGCGATGCAAGAGACTTTTCTATTTTGTGAAAGAAAAAAAGCCGGAAGTCCGAAGACTACCGGCTTTCTCCCTTTAGAGCGTCTAGCCCTCTTTAGCGGCTATCTCCTCCATTCGTTTAAGGTCGCGCTCGGCGTAAATTTGTGTTACGTCCGCTTTTGCGTGGCAAAGCATGAGCTGGGCGGCTTCCAATCCGTACTTCCTGCGAATCTCCGACGCGTAGAGATGCCGGAGTTGGTTGGGGCTCCAATGCGCGGCGCCGACCTTTTTCGCGGCGCGGCTGATGGCGCGAGCGTAGGCGGCGGTATTGTACGAAGCGTTATATTTAGCCCTTGTCGGACGCTTGCCGGAGTTGGCGGCGCGGTCAAATTGCGCTTCTTTGGGAGTGAAGAGGAACTCGTCCGCGTCGCGATCGAGATAGGGGACGATCACGCGAAGCGCTCGCGGGCCTAGGGGAATTCTCTTTTTATTGCTCGCGTCGCGGCGGTAGTCTGTCTTGTCGGTTCGCAGGGTGTAGATCAATAGGCCGTTATCCGCTTCGGCGACGTCCCCCGCCCTCATCGCGCAGACTTCGCCGGGTCTCATGCCGGTTAAAATCTGCAACTCGATCATCGCGCAAATAGTGGCGGGTAGCGCTTCCATCGTCTTTCTCACGTCCTCCAGGGGGACGGGCTTAACGGGCTCGACTTCCCGCGCGATCGACCGGCGACGCTTGAGTCCCGACACGGTTTCTAACGCGGTCAGAGTCTCCGGTTTAACGAGTTCATTCTCGACGCCCCACCGGTAGACGGTTCGAAAACAGTTGATAAGGGTATTAACGTAGCTTCTCGCGAATCGCCCGCTTTCTTCCATGGCGTTCCGGCAAACGATAAGCTTTCTAGGGCCGAAGTCGTCGACGGGAGTTGAAGGGTAAAGTTTAAGCGGGAATTCCAAGGCGGCTTTATACCGGGCCAATTGTCCGGTTTGCTTTCCGTCTTTGACGTAGTAATTGGCGCGAGCCTTGAGAAAGAAGAGGGCTAAGTCCGCGACGGTAGGCGGCGGATCGTCTTCTTTAACCTGCGGGACGGGCGCGGTGATTTCGTTGATGAACGCGCGATAGTTCGCTTTCGTCGTTGGATCGCCCCAACGACCTAAATAAATTCTTTTTCCGCCATATTCAACAAACGCGCGGTTGCGCAATTTCTGACGGCGTAACTTAGGCAATCGCATCAGAAAGCCTCCTAAAAATGAAACGGACACCGTGTCCGTTTTGGAGTTCTTAAAATGCGAAAGAAAGAGCAAGAGTAAACCCGCGTTTCGTTCGGGAAAATACGGAACGCGGTTGATAGTGGAGCTGACCGGGATCGAACCGGCGACCTTCGGCTTGCAAAGACGACGATAGAAGGGCGCGAACCGCGCGTAGAAGGAATCGGGATCTTCAAGAAATCCGTCGAGCGAAAAGAGGGACTCCGACGTCTCGCTATAGCCCCCGTCCGCCGAACGAAAATCGGGGAGTCCGCTCTCCGTCGAAATACCCGCGCCGGTGAGGAACGCGATTCGTCCCGCGTCCGCCAAAAGACGCGCAAAGGAGCGCAAACCCTCTTCGCGCTCCTTAATCGTCCCTTCCGACCAGTCGAAATAGCGCGTCATTTGCTCTCCCCTTAACGACGTTCGTAATCCTCGTCGTCAGAATCGTCGTCGCGCTCTTCGTAGTCGTCCGAATAATCCTCCGAATCTTCGTCGTAGGACTCGTCGTCGCGACGCGCGTACTCGTTCTCATAGTACGCGTCGGGATCGTCCTCGTCGTTCGGGCGCCGGAAATCGTCGAGACATTCGTCCCCGCACCCTACGACGCTGCGCGCGGGGCCTTCCTCCTGAGCGCGGAGAAGTTCGGCGAGCCTTTCGCGACCGCGTTTCGACGCGCCGTTTCCGGAATCTTTCGCGTAGACAAAATCCTCGAACGCGCGGGAAGAGCGTTCGTCGCCCCCGGCGCGCCAGTATTTCTCCTCGACGTCAAGTCGCGCTTGCTCGTAACGACGACGATAGTATTCTCTCTCCTCTTCCGCGCGAATCTCCTTCTCCGTCTTCTCAAACTCGAATTCGTCGTCGTCATGCCAGTATTCGACTTCCTGACCGGTGAGATTCGACACAAGAGTATGCGTCATCGCTTCGAAGACGTCGACTCGCGACATTTCTTCGCCGGTGAGCGCAAGACGGTCGCACGTCTGCCAGAAGATTACGTAACCGCGCTCGTCGTCCTCGAATTTGAGCGCCTGCGCCGTGCTCGTCAGATCGAGATAGAAGAAGTTGATCTCGTACCCCGAGAGAACGTTGTCCGCGACGTAACGTTCGATCTCTTCCGTCTCCATCTCGTCGTATTCCGCGTGGAAATCGTTGAGGATCTTCTTCGCGGCCTCGTCTAAATCGACCCCTTTCGGATAGATCGCGAGCGCCCAGAAGCTTCCGTCGGGACTATCCGCCGTTATACCATACGTGCCCTTGTCCCACGTTTGAGTCTCTACCGTCCAGTTATTAGGATAGATGAAACGAACGCCAAGGTCGTCGTATTCCTTAAAGCTGCTCGTCTTGGTCATTGCAACCCCCTTGAGTTAAGGAAAAACGCCGTCTATAAGACCGCTAATCTCTATGCCGCGAACGCGCGACGATCGTGAACCGTTCGTTGGACGTACGATCCGTAAATAAAAATAAAATCTTCCAAAATACGCGAGTCGGCGTCATTCCGCCATTTGATTTTCGCCGACGATTCGCGCGATCGTCTCGCGCTTTACCGGCGAAACGACCCCGTTTTCGGTGACGATTCCGGAGACGAGTTCGGCGGGGGTGACGTCGAACGCAGGGTTGTAGACGTCGATTCCCTCGGGGGCGACGACGCGACCGAAGGGGCTTGTCACTTCTTCGGGGTCGCGCTCTTCGATCGGGATTTGATCCCCTGAGTCGAGGGAGAGGTCGAAGGTCGATCGCGGGGCGACGACGTAAAAGGGAACGCCGTTCGCTTTCGCCGCGAGCGCGACGGAATACGTTCCGATCTTATTGGCGACGTCGCCGTTCGCCGCGATGCGATCCGCGCCGACAAAGACCGCGTCGATCTTCCCCTGGCGCATGAGCGTCGCCGCGACGGAATCGCACGCGAGCGTCGTCGGCACGCCGTTCTGTCGCAGTTCCCACGCGGTGAGACGCGCTCCTTGCAGAAGAGGGCGCGTTTCGTCGGCGAAGACGCGGAATCGCTTTCCATCCTCCTCCTGCGCCCAGTAAAAAACCGCAAGCGCCGTCCCGTATTCCCCCGTCGCCAATCCGCCGGCGTTACAATGCGTGAGGTACCCGCCGCCGTCTTTGACGAACTGCGCCCCGTAGCGTCCCATGCGTCGGCAAAGCGCGACGTCTTCGTCGTGAATCGCGCGCGCCTCCGTAAGGAGCGCCCCTGCGGCGTCTTCGACCGTCGCGCCCCTCGCGCGAAGTTCGCGTCCTTTCACCGTCATGCGGTCGAGCGCCCAGAAGAGGTTCACCGCCGTCGGACGACTCGTCGCAAGGTATTTCGCACATTCTTCAAGCCGCGCGTAAAACGACTCCGCGCTCGGGCGCGACCCTCCTTCGAAGAGCGTTTGGAGACCGACGCAGACCCCGTAGCTCGCCGAAATGCCGATCGCGGGCGCTCCGCGAACGCGCAGCGCTTTGATCCCTTCCCAAACGCTTTCGATCGTCCGCCACTGGCGCCATTCGACGCGCGTGGGGAGTTCCGTTTGGTCGAGAGCTTCAAATCTTCCGGCAATGAACGCTTCAAACGCGTTCGTCGTCTCAGGCGCGTTCCAGCGCATAGGTCGAAATCGTGGCGTCGGAGTCTCCTCGCGACGCCATGCGACGCCGCGTATTGTCTAGTACGCGAAAGGGAGCCGACCGCGCGGCTTCTTTCGCAAAAAACTCGGAATTATCCCGAAAACGTCGCGTCCTTAATCGTTAAAAAAGAGCGCCGTATTCCCAGGCCCATGAGATTATAGCCGTCGGCGCTCAAAACGCAAGCAAAAGAGAAAAATGTTCGTCGCGTTTAAGGAACGCGTGGAAATTCATACACGTCGAGAATCGGCGTTTTACCCCTCTCCGCAAAGGGAAGCGGCATAGGATTACGCGCGTTTTTACGAAGTAAAAGCTTCCCTTCTTTGAGGAGCGTCAAGTCGAAGGGAACGTACCCGCTCGGACGACGCTGAAGCACGTAAAATCCATATTGTTCGACGTTTTGCGTCGCCGCGGGGTTAGAAACGGTCGCGACGCGCGCGGCGCCGAATACGCCCCAACGCGCGTAATAGTCGAGGGTTTGCGTCGAAAAGGAGCCGAAGAGGATACCGTCGGGGCGTCCCTGCGCGCGCGCCTCCGCCGAGAGTTCGTGAAGACGCGACGCTACCTGAGCGTCAAACCCGTCCCAATAGTACGTCGGTTCAAGCCCCATGCGCGTCGCCCCTTCGACGCCGCCGACAAACGCGCTGTAGAACGAAAGGAACTGCGGGCGCGACCCAAGCGCGTCCGCGGCGCTCGGCGCGACGCACAGCGCGAGGCACGTCGCCGCGACGACGCGACGCCTTCGCGCCCTTTCCGACGAGACGCGCGACGCCGCCCAAAGCGCGACTCGCCCCGCGCCGAGACCCCCTAAAAGGGACCAAAGCGCGACGGACGCGATCAAAAGCCGCGCCCCGTCATGCACGGGAATTCCCGGCAAGATTCGCGCGAGGGGAATCGTGATCGCCAGAAGAAACGCGGTCGGCGTCCCCGTAAGCGGCGCCGAGGCTCCGCGACGCGAAAATATCGCCAAAATCGCGAGGACGGATAGAAGCGCCGGGGTCGCCGCTATAAGCCAGAAAAAACCGTTCCAAAATGGGAGCGGGCGCGTCGGAGAATAGAGCTCGCCGAAAAAATAGATCGGAATATTGAACTCCGCGCGTTCCGTGTTGAGGCGCCAGAAGGTCGACGCCGCGGCGAAAGGATCGCGCCAACCGGGAGGATTCGCCAAGAGAAAGAGCGCGAGGGCGACGACGAGCCCAAAGACGAGACGCGCGGCTTCGCGACCGGCGAGGCGTCGCGTCGCAAGCCCCGCGACCGCGACGAGCGCAAAGGGAAGGACAAGAAGGAACCCGCTCGATTTCGCGCAGAAGGAAACCGCGACCGCCGCGCCCCAGAGAATCGCGCGCGTCCCGGCCCCGCGCGCCGAATCGAAGAGCGCCCACGCCGCAAGCCAGCTCGAAATCAGAAGGGAGTCTCCCCCCGCGATAATCGCGTGCCCCAAGACGCGCGGCGAAAAGAGTACGCACGCCGTCCCTGCAAGCGCGATCGCCGTCCCGTAGTCCCGCCGCACCCGCCAAAAGACGACCGTCAAAGCCGCGCTAAAAAGGAAAACGCACCCCGAGCGGAACCGCGTCTTCTCCGATATCGACCAAGGGAGCGCGCGCGTCGCAAAGTCCCCAAACGCGATCGCAAGGGACGCGCCCGACGGATGCCCTTCGCGGTAAATCAGATGCTGAAACCCGATTTCGAGCGTTTCGGGAGAAAAAAGCGCGACGCGCGACGGCATCGTCGAAAAATAGAGTCGCAATTCGCGGCGTTCCCCGTCGACTTCGCGCGGATCGTCGCGTCGCGTCCTTTCAGGTCCGACGACTAACGCGCGAAACCATTCTTCAACGCGAACCGCGCGGTTGAACGCGTCCCCTTCGTCCCACGTCAGCGGCGCGGTCGACGCCAAATGGAGCGTTCCGAGAAAAACGAGCGCGAAGAGCGCAAAGGGGAGCGCGGCGCGTCTAGCGCGGCGGCATATTGGCGCGGCGCAAGTCATACGTTCGTCAACTCGTCTGCGGAGCCCGCCGTTAATTTGTTGAACGCCGCGACAATCTCGCTCACCCCCGTCGTCTTATCGCGACCGAAAACGCGGCAGATTCGCGCGCTCTTAGGCGTATGACGCAAAAGCGGATCGCGCGACACGTCGACGATTTCTTCCGTCTCAGGATCGTAAAGATAATTCTTCGAAAGAGGCGAATCCGGACGATACGACACGCGCGCGATATCGAACCTCAGCGGCGGCGTTTCGAATCCTGGCGGGAGCTTTTCGCGCAGCGCCGCTTCGAAAAGGAGCGGCGACGAAAAGACGGACGATCCCTCCGACTCGTTGTCGCGAAATACGAACGTCTTCTCCGCGATCATTCGCCATTTGACGCGTCGATTGAGGAAATCGCGCCATTCCTGCGCCTGCGCGACCTTCCGCGCGTCCTCCGATTCACCCCAACGGCTCGCGTCCGCCAGAAGCGTCCAGTCCGTGAAGTTCAGATAACGGTCAAGGGAGTCGAGAGGGTTCCCGTAAGGATACAGGAGATCGGCGCCTTCGCGGAAAAGATCCGCAAGCGCGACGTCGATCGCGCGCACCGTCCGATGAAAGTACACGGATCGGAAAAGCTCGTGACGCGCTTCCAAAAAACCGAAAAGAGCCCCCGCGCCTTTGCGATGGAGCGTGAATCCGCGTTCCGTGAAGAAAGAATAGTGCACAAGACGATCAAGGTCGTACGGTTTCGCGCCAAAGCCGGTGTAATACGCGTCGCGAAGGACGAAATCCATATTGTCGATCGTGTAGAGTCCGCAAAAGAGGGCGCGGAGCATCCGAAGCCACGCAGGGCGGCGGCGATCCTCCTCTTCGCTTCGCGGGCGGACAATCAGGAAAGCGACGTCGTCGGGGGAGATCGATTCGCCCGGAGCGAATGGGCCGCGCGGGGAGCGCCGCAATCCTGAGACGAGATCGGCGAACTGCGTTTTGACGATATGCGCGCCGAGGGTTTCGTGCGTGAGGGGCTCCCCGTCGGGGGTTGAGTAACGACTGAGAAAATGGTCGTCGAAGAAGTGTCCGAAGGGGCCGTGTCCGACGTCGTGAAGGAGCGCGGCGACGCGGAGGGTCTCTTCTACGCATTCCGGGGAGGGAACGGGGCGCCGCGCCGATTCGCACGCCGCGTCGTCGAGGTTCGCCATAACGGCGGCCGCGGAGCTCATGAAGCTTTCCCGCGCGGAATCCCAAACGCGACTCGCAAGATGCGCGACCCCAAGCGCGTGCTGAAAGCGCGAATGTTCCGCCGACGGATAGACGAGCCACGCCGTCTGGAGCTGATGGATCTGCCGCAAGCGCTGAAGCCATGGAGAATCGATAATATCGCGTTCGAAGCAGGTCTCGCCGCGGCGAGGTCGAGGAATGCGCGACGGGGTCGAAATATAGCCGTGAATGACGTCCTGCACGAGCGTTTCCGCGCGATACGCGTCCAAAACGTCCTTAGTTTTTGAGGTCGTCGGGTTCATCGAGTTCCTTAACGGCGTCCCTAATGGAAAAGGCTAATCGTCCAAAATACAGAGAATGCGTAATTTGTTAAAGGGATTCCAATTAGAGACGGCGAAATTTCTTAAAATTATTGTCGTACGCAGTCAAAAAGGGTGGAATTTCTTTCCAATAAACGTTATCATTTTATGGTAGTTTGGCGGCGTATCGCCGTCTAAACGTGTTCTCGTTTCGTCAAAATTAACGAAGTACGGGCGTCATAGGGAGTTGCGATCGGATTCGCTTTTCCGTACGACTTGACCTCTGTATTGTTGTCAAATAAAAGGAGTTTGCAAGTATGAGCAAGCAGAAAATGCGGTTTTTTTTATCCTTTGTCTGCTTCTTTCTTTCGAGTTCCGTTCTCCTCGCTCAGCAGTTCAAGCTTGACCACTGCTTCCCCGATTCGACCCAGATCTACTTCTCGATCAACAACGTGAAAGAACTCGGCGATCACTGGAACGCGACGCAACTTCACGCGACGCTCTCCTCCCCTCAATTCCAAGAGTTCCGCGACTCTCTTCGACAGCAAATCGAAAAAGCGTGGCCGAATCGTCTCGGGTTGAATCTCTCCGATTTCACGACTCTTCCTTCGGGAGAAATCGCCGGCGGGCTCATTGCTATTCCTGGTAAGAAACCCGGCTTCGCCGTCATGATGAACGTCGCGGGAAACGCCTCCGAAGTCAATAATTTCCTCGTGAGAATCATCCAGGAAACGACGGCTCAGCAGCGTGGAAAAGCGACGAAAGAACGCATCGACGTCGGTCGGCAATCTGTCGAAGCGACAGTCCTGACCCTTCCGAATCCCGAGACGGGCGCCGTCGTCACGGCGTGGTACGTCGCCCTTCCCCAGCTCCTTATCGCAACCGATCAGAAGTATCTTGCCGAGATGCTCCTTCACAAACTCGCGGGCGAAAATCTCCCCGCGCTTGACACGAGGCCTGAATATCGCGCCGTCGTCGAACGTTGCGCTCAAGATTCGAAAGACGCCGCCGCGCCTCAGATTCGATTCTTCGCCAATCCTCTCCTCGCGGGAGAAGCGATTCGTTCTCTCGTGCCTGCGGAGCAACTTCAAGGGCAATCTCCCTTCGTCGTCCTCTCCAACCAGGGATTTTCGGGTATTCAAGGCGTCGGCGGAACCATCGACTTTACCAAAGATTCCTACGAATGCGTCTACCGCGTGAAGGCGTACATTCCCGAACAGCCGACCAAAGCGCTCAGAATGCTCTCCTTCTCCAACGTCGAGTCCCTCGATCCCCCTCAATGGATTAGCAAGAACGCGACGCGATACACCCTTATGAACCTCAACGCGCTCACGACCTTCAACAATATCGGTCCTCTCTTCGACGAATTCATCGAAACCAAGGGCGCGTGGAACGACGTTCTCGACTCCCTCGAAAAGGACAAGCTCGGGCCGCAAGTCAATCTCCGCACGGATCTCGTCGCAAATTTCGGTCGTCAGCTCTCCTCGACAAATACCTTCGATTCCGAAAAGACCTCCGACGGAGAAAAATTCGTCTTCTCCTTCAATATCCTTGAAGGAAAAGAAACGACCGTCGCCGACGCGCTCTCCAGAATGTTCGCGTCCGATCCCGATTTCCAAAAGGTCGTCGTCAACGGTTCCGACTTCTGGCAGTACGCGCCTCAGAAGCAAGCGACGGGCGCGACGCGTCCCGGAGCGACGCGTCGCGGCGTAAGACCCGGTACGCGCCCAGGCGCCCCGAAAGCCGCCGTTCCCGAACCGGGCAAAGAAGTCGAACTCATCAAAGGCGTCGTCTTTGGCGTCGCTAACGGCGCACTCTTCGTCTCTAACGACGCTCAGTTCCTCCAGGCGAAGGTCTTTGATCTTCCCGCAGGTGCCCCCTCCGTCCTCGATTCGCCGGAACATAAGCGCGCAATGCAACTCCTCGCCCAGGATCCCGCCGCGCAATCCGGAATCTTCGTCAGAGGATACAGCCGCAACGTCGACGGTCTGCGCGAAAACTACGAGCTCTTCCGACAGGGCAAGACGCCGCAGGGCAACACCTTTGGCGCGAAGCTCCTCAACCTCGTCTTGACGCCCCCCGATCAGAAGACGACGCGCGAAGTTAAGTTCGACGGGTCAACCCTGCCTCCATTCGACGAATCCCTCGCGAGCACGATCGGATTTAGCATGTTCTTCGGCGTCGTCGAAAAGGACGGTCTCTTCTGGAAAGGTTACTCCGTCTCGCCGACGAAATGACTCGCGGCGAGCGAGCGTTCAATTGAATCATACGGGCCGTGTTCTAAAGAGACGCGGCCCGTTTTCTATCCGCAAATTCGAAGCGTGGGGAATTATGACCGCTAAAGATCAGGATCAAGAGAAAGACGCCTTAATCGTCGGCGTCACTGGGCGTCGGCACGTCGTGAAAGAAAGTTTGGACGCGGTGGAGAAGGCGGCGCGGGAAGCTCTTCGCGCGATCTGCGCGTCGATTCCCGCAGGAACGCGCGTCCTCTTAGCCTCGGGGCTTGCCGTCGGCGCGGATTCGATCGCGGCGCGGGCATGCGTTGCGGAATGCGCGGCGGACGAAACGTTCCCGATGCGGCTGCGCGCCGTCTTGCCAATGTCGCGCGAAAAATATCGGGACGACTTTAAAGGGGACGAGCTTCAAGACTTCGAAACTCTCCTCGCGAACGCAAAAGAGATCGTCGAACTCCCGGAAGAGGAAGATTTTGATCGAATCGCGCAATATTCGAAACTCCGCGACTACCTCGTCGAACGCGCCGACGTTCTTCTCGCGTTTTGGAGCGGCGACGAATCGGAGGTCAAACCGGGGGGAACGGTCGACGTCGTCCTCTCAAAACGACGCGCTTTTCATCAGGAAGGAAGAGGCGCGATCATTTCGATCGCCACGCCGGAACTCAAGCGCGTCAGAGAGAAGGACGGAACGAAGCGCTACGAGCCCGAAGAAGGCGTCGACGCGGGGCGTATCGTCCTCGAAAGATTCGGTCGCGAGGAATCGACGCTTCGTCTTGAAAAGATCTTGAGAGATCGATAAGGACAGAGCTTTGGGGAGCGGCGTAGGTTCGCGAGTCGCGCCTTTCGCCGATCAAAGAAATAAAAGAGCCCCGAGCCCGGCGTCACGCCGCAAGCTTGGGGCTTTCATCTTATCGAAGGAGCGTCAATTTCACGCGTCTTTGAGCGCGTCGGAGACAATCTGACGCGCTTCGACGAGGATTTGCTCAAGATGCTCTTCGCTCTTGAAGGATTCGCCGTAAATCTTGTACGCCATTTCGGTTCCGGAAGGACGCGCGGCGAACCAACCGTTCTCGGTCGCGATCTTGAGGCCGCCGATCTCCGCGCCGTTCCCCGGCGCCTTCGTCAGACGCGCGAGGATCTTGTCGCCGGCGAGGGTTTCCGACGCGACCTGCTCGGGCGTCATCTTCTTGAGCGCCGCCTTCACCGCGAGGGACGCGGGCGCTTCCACTCTCTTATAGAAGGGCGAGCCAAAACGCTTCGCGAGCTCCGCGTAATATTGTCCCGGTTCACGACCCGTCTTCGCGATGATTTCCGCCGCGAGGAGATTGAGAATCAACCCGTCCTTATCGGTCGTCCAGACAGAGCCGTCGAAACGCAAGAAGCTCGCGCCCGCGCTCT
>JBJEXI010000005.1:0-6839 GCA_051885615.1 Thermoguttaceae bacterium | reverse complement strand
TAAACTAATAATTCAACATCCGCAAAGCAGCGTAATGGGAATATGCAACATCCTAAAACAAAATCCAGACGTTGTGAAGAGAGATAGGTGGATTGCAGAGCACGCGGGCGCTATTCCATCCGATCGGGATCCTGACAAGTTTGCTAAGACTCTTGCCAAAATAAACGAAATGGAACGCCTCTTGTTTCGCGACGAACTTAAAAAGAGAGACGTATTTAAACGACTGAAAATACCAAAGAAACGATTCGACTTATACTACGACGTCATAACTCTAAGACGCGCGTTGAGACACGAAGGCACAGACTCTAAACGCTTTCTAGAAGACTGGTTAAGTAAGGAGAACGTCGAGTTTCGTCAAGCGCAACTTCTCAACATCCCAAACTGCAAAAAGGGAAACCCGGACAACTACTTAAACATTCTTTTACCAAACGATATGTATCGTCGCTACCTTAGCATACGCAATTTCAAGGAGAAATTTGGGGGCTGCATTCCACACGAAGTAATGCAAAACGACGAATTAAGACACGCATGGGGGATAGTTGATTAAAGGAGAATATCATGGATGAAAACGAAGAATTTGACAACCGCAGAGAATCAAGCGTATTTGGCTATCTTTTTGAACTAATGGTTTTGTTAGTTTGCTCGATGGTTTTAGGCTGCGGCTTTGGAATCGCATTCTGTTTGACCGTTTGCCAATACGTAAGCGCGACGATCGTCGTCAAGACTAACGCTAATGATAGCGGAATAACGTTAGAGCATAGAGTAATCGACGCGATAGAAGAGGAGTTTCAAAACGACGGGACGGAAGATGAAGAGCCGTTGCCCGAAGTGGAGCCGACCGTTCCTGAAACGCCGGAAGAGTTAGACGACTTAACCGCCTTGCACATGCTAGGAATCGACACGGATGAAAAAGTCCCCGTCCCTCAATATGAACAGAAAAAAGACGACTTTATCACGTTAATCCCGCATCGCGGCGCAAACATTCTAAGCGACGACGGCAAGGGGAAAACAAAGAATCTTAAATAACCAAACGTTACGACTTTATAAACGAATTATCGGGAGTGAATCATGGATTACAGCGATTATCAAAAACCTATCGACATTAAAAGCGAATGGACGGTATCAGAGCATGATTACCGCGCCTACCCTGCCCTCAATTTCCACACGCTTGCCAACTTTCATCGCGACCCACGCGCATGGAAGGACGGATTCTTCGAACAGAAAGAAGAAACGGACGCAATGAGGTTTGGAACGGCTCTTCACGCGCGAATCCTTGAGGGGGAATCGGTCTATGAAGACAAGGTGGGAGTCTTTATGCCGCCGATTAACGAAAAGACGGGGGAACCGTATGGAGCCGGAACGAAAACCTACAAAGAGGCTTACCTTGAATTCCTGAAAGACAACGACGGTAAGACGATTATCAGTCGCGAAGATTCAAAGATTATCGAGAAGTTGGCGCAATCTTTCTTCTTTCATCCTACAGCCGCGCGGGTCTTAGGAGAGCGCGATTTTCGCCACACGGAAATGTCCGTAAAAGGCGTATGGAACGTCAGTGGAACGAACGTCGAAGTTAAAGGCCGAATCGATTGTTACTCAGACATGGGACTTGTCGACGTCAAGACGACCTCAAACCTAGACGACGCCTCAGGACGCGACAGATTCAGGTACGCGATATACGACTACAAGTATCTAGTACAGTTGGGCTTTTATCATCGACTATTAACCGACTGTTTAGGCGCCCCGTACGTTCCTTGCTGGATAGTCGCGTTCGAACGAAACGAACCAAATAGAATCGCCGTTTACAAAATCAACTCAGAGGTCATCGAAAAGGCGCGTAACGTCGCCTGGAAATGGCTAGAGGAATACGCTAACGCGGAAACCACAGACTTCTACGAATCCCGATACGACGCGATTCAACTTATCGACTCTTATAACGAACTGAAAGACTTATGAACAGATCTGAACGAACGCTCTTGAAATTCGCCGCCATGCTAACTCTTGCGAAGTTAGACGGCGGGGAATTCCTCTCCAACTACCTTGCGGCTCTCGACACGGTAGAACGCGCCGCGCAGATTAGGAAGATCGGCGTTTCTCCAAAAGAGACGAACGATATCGTCTGCGAAGTGTTCACGACCTTAGGAATAACGAATGAAAAAAGATTGACTAAATAGGAGACAAACGAATGGCTAACATCCTTCAATCAATGAACACCGACCTGTCTCATGGCCGCGCGGAAAATTACGTAAGCGTTTTCGAGCGCTACACTTCTTTCGACCAATTCTATCAAATGGCGCAAATGTTCGCGCGTTCTCAGTTCGTTCCTGAAACGTTCAAAGACAAGCCTGAAAACTGTCTTATCGCGCTTGACCTTGCGTTATCCTTGAAACTCAAACCAACCAGCTTGTTTCCGCACCTGTACGTTATTCACGGGCGCCCGGCGCTCTCCGCGCAATTCATGATTGCGCTTGTGAATCGTTCTGAGAAGTTTTCGCTTATCAGTTGGGACGAAGGGGAAGACGGATACTTTGAGTATGAGGCCTACGGCAAGACGTTGCGGGCGGTTAATTACTACGCGCAAGCATACTTCACAGAGCGCTCTACAGGCAAGGAATACCGGTCGACGCGCGTCGACGTGAAACTTGCCCGCGCTAACGGGTGGTTTGGCAAGGACGGTAGCAAGTGGAAGACAATGCCGCGCGAAATGTGCCGTTGGCGAAGCGCTAGCTGGTTAATCAAAAACTACGCGCCTGAAACCGTGTTCGGTTTGGACTTTGCAGACGAATTAGAAGACTTCGACGCGACGCCTCAACCTCAGTATCAGGCAGTTCCAAAAGAGATTCAAGTTCCAGTCGCCACTGTAGAAGACGATCCTGACCCTGTTGACGAATTAGTCGAGGGAATCAAGAGCGCGAAAACGATGGAAGAGTTAAAGAAGGCGGGCGCCCGCGTTATGAAGTTTGACGTCGACGCGGCGACAAAAGACAAACTTCGAAAACTCTACATGAAGAGGAGCGAAGAAATCTCTTCAAAGAAGGCTATCGCGACTGAGACGAACTTGCAGGATGAAATTCCAGCAAGCGTTAAAGAGCCTGTAAGCGTCGAGAATGAAATAATCGAAGAAGAGCCTGTCGTTGCAGCGCCTGTCAAAAAGACGCGTAAGAAGACGTCTGTAGCGAAACCAAACGCTAACGAATTCTCCACGTTGAATATCATCAAGCAGATTAAAACAGCGACAAGTACGGAAGAGCTTGAAGTCTTGTCTCAAGAGATTCAACGCGCTAGCGAATCGGGGATTATCGACAACACGGTTTTCGAACAGCTTTCGGCTTGCGTTGAGAGTAGGTCGCAAGACCTAGAAGAGTTTGCGGACGAAGAATCTGAGTTCGTTGCGGACGATATCTCGGAAGAATCCGTTACACCGCCCACGGACGAACAACTTCGGCGCCAAAAACAGATTGAGGACGCAATGGGGCGGGCTAATGAGAGCAAAGAAGTCGACAACCTTGTGTCGGTAGCCGAAGATTGGGTAGACAACGGCTACATAGCGGAGAATCAACTTCAAGCGATCGTAGAGACCGCGCAACAGATTAAGCAGAGACTTTCCAATTGAAATCTGTCATTCTTAAAATACCCTTTCCGCCTAGCGTCAACCACATATGGAAAATGGCGCGTGGTCGGAAGATTATCAGCAAAGAGTATCAGGCTTTTCAGGCGGCGATGTTGACTTCTCTCAAAGGGAAGTCAACCCTTCTCGACAGAGCCGAAACCTACGCTGTAACTCTTATCGCGTTCCCGTCTAATCGGCGGAGACGCGATCTAGACAATCTCTTCAAAGCGACTTTCGACGCGCTAACAAAAGCGGGGTTTTGGGAAGACGATTGTCAAGTGGTTGAAATGCACGGCTACGCCGGGAAACCGGCTGTCGAGGCGTTTGCGATAGTCAAGATAAGCGTCTACAGTTCGATCGAACACAAAGACGAAGAATTGACGCCTGAATATTGGGGCGAACAAACTAGGAAGTACTCATGGAATCAACCTACTACACGGCGACGGCGCGTCTCAGAAGAATAACAGGCATGCGCGGTTACGGGGTTTATTGCCGACTTGTGGAGCTGTGCAATTCGACTCCGCAGCGCAAAGCGAAGTACGATCTAGAGGACTTCGCTTACGACATGCACGAAGAGGTAGAGTTCGTTCGTCAGATAGCGGAAGACTTCAACCTCTTCACGATCGAAGACGGGACTTTCGCGGACAGCTTTACGAAGACGCCCGAATTCCAAGAAAAAGAACGGCAAGAGCAGATTCGTCGCAACCGTCGAGAAGGCGCTAAAAAGGCCGCGCAGACGCGCAAGGCAAAGAAGACGCTGCAAGAGCAAAAGACGACTGTGAAGAACATTCAGGCGCCTGAGAAACGCGCGGGGGGAGTTGTTTCTCCTCAAGAGCCGCAAACGGAAGAGGAATACGACGGGGAATTTCTCAATCGATTCAACGCTATAAGGAACTTTTGGAACGAAACGTTTAAGCGCAAGGCGCCTAGACGCGTCGTGCCGGAAAGCGACTTTAACATAAGCACGGACGTTATTACCAACTTCGCTAAATCGTGCTCTATCTACACAGACGAAGACTTTAAAGACGCGATTCGTCAAGCAAGCGAAGAAGACTTCTCATGGCAGTTCAAGGACGTACTCAAGGGAAGTAATATGCAAAGACTTCTATCGAATCTTGAAATTCGCCTGCGCAAGCAGAAAGATCAAGAGGAGAATCTCACGAAAGAACAAAAAGAATTGATGGAGTTCGGAGATGCACAAGGCTGGAACTGGACAAGCGAATCGCAACTTCCGTGGTAACGTTTTTAGCGCGTTAAGCAACGCGGCGGCTAAGATTCAGGAACAAACGAACGCGCCGATTGAGACGCCGACGTGTTCCGTCTGCAACGATACGGGGGTTGTTATCGCTAAGGACGCGCAAGGAAGGAATTTCTCTACCCCTTGCAAGGCTTGCAACAAGCTTAAAAGAGAACGAATCGCGCATCTAATAGAGCGGGCGCGGCTACCTAGAGTTTTCGTAAGGGATTTTGCGCCTCATGATATAACGGCGCGATTCGTGAGAAACTTCGACAAGAGGCGCCCTGAATGGCTCTTCTTTGTCGGCAAACCTGGAAGTGGAAAAACCACTGAGGCCGCGTGGAGCGTAAGGGCTCTGATTGAGAACAAATACGCAGTGAGTCGTTTTTTCAACGCTTTTGAACTGACGCGACAGCTAATCGCAAGCAGGCGTCGAAACGACGACCATGAAGAGTTGCTCGATGAAATAACGAAGGCCGACCTCATCGTGCTGGACGACCTTTTCAAAGCCGTTCCGAAACAAGGGAGTTACGGATACGACGACTTTATCGCCGCGACTCTCGAGATAATCTGGACGCGCTACGACTCGAAAAAACCAATGATTGTGACGACACAGATCAACTTTAACGATATCGCAAGAATCGACCCGGCGTTAGCTGGACGCGTCGCAGAGCTAAGCAAAGGGAATGTGGTCGTATTTGATGAAAACGCTACCAACTGGAGAATCAATTCAAGGGGGGAATCTGACAATGAACAGAATAGAACGCGAAAAGCAAGTAACGAATTCGGCGCTTATGACAACGACAGAGGCAAGCGAATACTACAAAGTGTCAAAAGCTACGATCCTCAAACTAGCCAAAAAGGGGGTTATTCCCGCGTGCAGGTTGGGGAAACAGTGGCGCATTGGCAGAGTAACGCCTAGGGAACGATTTAACGTAGACTTGTCAAGGGATTGAATAACGTGTTCAAAGATGAGTTTGACGACGACACGCGCGGAGTCGTCTTAAAACCAATTGAGAAACAGGACGCAAGCTGGAAGATTATCCCGCGTGAACTGCGTCCTGTTTACGATCTTGCGTCTCTTCTTTACGACGCATCTTAAATCATGATGTTTTTAGGGGCAAAAAATGAACGTGGACAAAATCAGAGCGTTAATCAAGAAGAATCAAATCTACGACGGCGACGTAATCCTATTTAAGGCGAGAAAGGCGGCTTTTGAGGTCATCGAGAGCGACGAAAACGCGGAAGAGACGTTAGCAATATTCGCCGGTTTTCTTCACAGAAGTAGACTTAATCGTGAAGACATGATCTCAAAAGACGTCTACGAATGGGGCGCCAAATACGACGGGCCGAAAGCCGATTTGCACGAATACTGCGCGTTATTTTATGAAAATGTGAATGTTCTAAACGCCTTTTTCAGAAGCTACATCGAGCAAATAGCCGACCGCGCTTGACTCAACCTTTAGAACGCGCGTTTTCTATTGCGTTCCAAACAACCTCTTAAATAAGGATGCAAGCATGTTTCCAAAAAACGACTTTATGACGCTAATCCGGAACGAAATTCAAGCTTTTGGGACGCGAAAAGAAACGTAGATTCTGTGTCGCGTGTTTAGCAAAAAGACTTAACGTAGAGGAAGAACGTGTACGATACTGGATAGACGACTGGAAGTATCAAGGCTGCAAGTTGTTTGAATGACATATCCCCCGCCGTCTCAAAGCGGGGGTTTCTTTAAAAATTCGGATTGACGTCAATCCGAAGGGTTTCTATACCTTACTAGCTACGAAAAGTGCCTAAGGAGTATTTATGGCGTACATCCAGAAAAGAAAAAGTCAAAAGGGGACTAGTTATGTTGTTCGCTTTTCTTTCAATGACGGACGTAGTGGACGTATTAGTCTTGACTCTTCATATTCATTGCGTGACGCAGAGAACGCGCGTGGGGCCATTGAGGGGGTTCTTCGCTCTCAGAAACTTCAAGAGCCTCTAGACAGGAACAC
>JBJEXI010000004.1:9618-84880 GCA_051885615.1 Thermoguttaceae bacterium | reverse complement strand
AAAAATTCTTAGAGATAAATATTGAAATAACGGAGGAAGTTTGTAATGAAGAAGAATTTTGTCTCCCTAGCTCTTGGCGCCGCCTCGTTGTTGAGCGCGTGTTTGATTGGAACGACCTCTCGCGCCGAAGATATAACGATTGACGGCAAAGCGTTCCGAAAGATTTCCGTCGCCGAATATCGCGATAAGATGAAAGCCGGTTGGATCGGCCAGATCGCCGGCGTCTGTTGGGGCGCGCCGACCGAATTCCGATGGGCCGATAAAACGATTCCCGAGGGGGATATGCCGACGTGGCGTCCGGAGATGATTAACGACGCCTTTGGACAGGACGACTTGTACGTGGAAATGACCTTCTTGAAGACCCTCGAAGATTACGGGCTCGGCGTTTCGATCCGTCAAGCGGGGATCGATTTCGCGAATAGCGAGTATATGCTCTGGCACGCGAATAACGAGGGACGCAAGAATCTGCGCAGGGGAATCGCGCCCCCGAACTCGAGCCATCCCGCCTTCAATAAGTGCGCCGACGATATCGACTATCAAATCGAAGCGGACTTCTCCGGCCTCGTTTCTCCCGGTCTTCCGAATAACGCCGTGAGAATGGGCGAGACCTTTGGACGATTGATGAACTATGGCGACGGGCTATACGCGGGGCAATTCGTCGGCGCGATGTATAGCGAGGCGTTCTTTGAAACGGACGTCGAGAAGATCATCCGAAAGGCGCTCGAAGCGATCCCTGCGGAATCGCAATACGCGGGGATGGTTCGCGACGTTCTCCAGTGGAAAGAAGAGTTTCCTAACGATTGGGAAGCGTGCTGGAATAAGATCAACGAAAAGTATCAACACAACCCCGAGTATCGCCAGTGGTCCTGCTCCGGCAAGGATTCTGCGTTCAATATCGACGCGAAGATTAACGGCGCGTATATTCTCGTCGGACTCCTCTACGGGGAAGGGGATCTTGATAAGACGATCGTCGTTGCGACGCGTTGCGGACAAGATTCCGACTGCAATCCTTCGAACGCGGCGGGGATTCTCTTCACGACCCTTGGATTCAAAGCGCTTCCGCCGCGCTTCTCCGAAAAGCTCGACGAATCGGGCGTCTTCAGCCACACCGCGTATAACTTCCCCGCGCTAATCGACGCGTGCGAGAAAATCGCCGTCCAAGCGCTCCTTCGCGACGGCGGCTCCGTCGTCGAAGAGAATGGAGAAAAGTACTTCTATATTCCCTCGATACCCGTCGTTCCGAGCAAACCGACGTCGTGCGCCAATCCCGCCGACGCGCCCGAAACGGGGGCCGCCGCGCTCTTTAACGACGAAGAGCTGGCGCAAATCAAGTTCCGCATGTACTCGGACGAAGAGATGTTGGATCGTTACTTCTCCGGCTTCCGCGCGTCGCATATGGGCCCGGACATGGATCCGGGATTTCGCGAATCCTATCGCGGACGCGAAAACGTCTTTATGACGCACCCCGAGAGTCGCGAAGTCGGCGCGGTTCTTTCTAAGACCTTAACGCCTGAGCAAGGCGATACGCTCGTTATTGTCGCGTCGCATCATCTAAGCGGGGATCAGAGCGGCGATTATGTCCTTAAAGCGAAGGGTAACGGACGCGAACTTCTGAACGCTACGATAGATTCGACGAGCGTCGACGCGTCGGGGTGGGCGCGTTTTGAGATCCCTCTCGACGAGTTTGCGGGGCAAAAGACGACGCTTGAAATCGTGAACGAACCGAACGGATGGTCGTGGGAAGCCGCGTATTTTGCGGAAATCGCGATGGAGAAGAAGTAGTCGCGCGAGGCGATAAGCGTAAAAGGGACGCAAGGTTGCGTCCCTTTTCTGTTGAGTTCAACCCGTAGACGACGCGTTGAAATACCGAGTATTTTGTTTGTTTGTTATAGACATGGAATAATTGTTGTAATTACTACAACTGGGATATTTATAAAAACTTAATATGCGAAAAGGCTAGAAATATAGATTAGACGCAGAACTTTAAGAAAATTTAGGAAAATAAGTAAAATAAAACGAAATTTTTGTTGACAAGCGAAGATGGGTAGTTATACTTGTGACTAATAGATAGGAAAAAATGTTTTTCCCTATCATAAGTGTTTAGGCGACGCATGAAGGTTAAGTAGACCCCATGTAGGCGCCCCGCAACTAATTTTTAGGAGTATTTCCAAATGAAAAAATTTCTGAGCTCGTTAGCGGCGTTGGCGCTCGTCCTTTCCGCCTCTTTCACTTTCGCTCAAGAAGCTACCTCTGAAGCCGCCGCTCCGGCTCCTGAAGCTCCCGCCGCTGAAGCCGCCGCTCCTGAAGCTACCGCTGAAGTCGCTCCTTGCGAACCTGTCGCTCCTTGCGCTCCCGCTTGTGAAGCCGCTCCCGTTTGCGCTCCTTGCTGCAAGCCCTTCACGCCCTTCAAGAACCTCAAGGCTCTTTGCCCGATCACCGTCAAGTTCTCCTGCTGCGCTCCCGCCGCTTGCGAACCCTGCGCTCCCGCCGCTTGTGAACCTGTCGCTCCTTGCGCTCCCGCTTGCGAAGCCGCTCCCGCCGCTTGCGAGCCCGTCGCTCCCTGCGCTCCCGCTTGCGAAGCCGCTCCCGTTTGCGCTCCTTGCAAGCCCCTCTGCATCAAGAAGTGCTTCAAGCTCAACCTGAAGCCCTGCAAGATCGCCTGCAAACCCATCTGCTGCAAGCCCGTCGTCTGCAAGCCTGTTTGTTGCAAGCCCGTTTGCGTTAAGCCCTGCTTCAAATTCAACTTCAAGCTCTGCCGTCCCGCTTGCGTTCCTTGCGCCCCGGCCGCTTGCGCGCCTGTCGCTCCTTGCGCTCCCGCTTGCGCTAACTGAGTTGAATTGACTCTGCTAAAAATAGTCCGCTAGCTAACCCGGCGGATTTGGCAAAATTTCGAGAGCGTCCCTCCTTATCGGATGGACGTCTCTCTTTTTTTATGCGCGCTACTCTCTAATCCTTTCAATCGTCTAGCCTCTTTACGACGCGTACCTCTTTCTTCAAACGCCGTCCGACTCTCTCTATTCTTAGTAAACGCCGAGTCGCGTCTCCTGGATCGTTCATTCCTGATCTTAACGTTTGCCATTCCTTCTTGTTATGCAGAAACGAGAACCCAATAAAAAAGCCCCTTTCCCTCGACTAAAGAAAGGAGCCGTTCTATTTCAGTTTGTAGGCGACGCTTCTATCACGCGTTCTTCTTCATGAAGTCGATCATGAAGTCGCGGAGAGCGACGACGCCTTCGCGCGGCATCGCGTTGTAGATCGAAGCGCGTTCGCCGCCGACGCTGCGGTGACCGCCGAGGCTCGTTAGGTTGTATTCCTTCGCGTCCGCCTGGAACTTCTTGTCGAGCTCTTCCGTGGGAAGACGGAACGAAACGTTCATGAACGAACGATATTCCTTTTGACCGTGGACGTGATAGAAACCGTTCGAAGCGTCGATGACGTCGTAGAGGAGCTTCGCCTTTTCGAGGTTGCGTTCATACATCGTTTGCAGACCGCCCTGTTCCTTGAGCCAATCGGTGACGAGCTTCATGATGTAAATGCCGAAGGTCGGAGGCGTGTTAAGCATCGAATCCTTTTCGGCGAGCTTCTTGTAGGAGAACATCGAGGGGAGATCGTCGCCGCTCATCTCGACGAAATCGTCGCGCATGATTAAAAGCGTAACGCCCGCAGGGCCGGCGTTCTTCTGAGCGCAAGCGTAGAGAATACCGTACTTCTCGATATCGACGGGACGGGAGAAGATTTCGCTCGAAGCGTCGCAGACGAGGGGAAGATCGACTTTCGGTTCGCGCGGGAACTGAATTCCTTCGATCGTTTCGTTGGCGCAGTAGTAGCAGTACGCGGCGCCGGGCGTGGTGTGGAGCTCTTCGTCCTTCGGCTTGCGGACGTAGCCTTCTTCTTTATTATCGAAGATGACGTTGATCTTTCCCTGAGTCTTCGCTTCCGACGCGGACTTCTTGCTCCAGTTTCCGGTGACGATATAGTCGGCGGAGACGTCGCGATTGCGAATGATGTTCATGGGAATAAGGGCGAATTGAGTAAGGGCGCCCCCTTGGAGGAAGAGAATCTTATAGTTCTCCGGAACGCCGAGAAGATCGCGCACGTTCTGTTTGGTCTGCGCCAAAATCTCGCCGAACTGCTTGGATCGATGGCTGATTTCAAGAATAGACGCGCCGCAACCTGGGAGACAGAGGAGCTCTTCCTGAGCTTTTTTCAAAACAGGAACCGGCAAGACGGCTGGACCGGCGGAAAAATTGTACATGCGTTCCGACATTGTGAATACCTTTTCGCGTTAGTTGCGATACAAACCAGGATAAAAACCGACGCTAAGCGCCGCGTTCGCGGGAGGCGCGTCTCGCGAACTCTACTAATTCGTTGATTATAGCGCCGAATATTACATTAAATAGGGGGCGACGACGCATACTCGCCCTACGACTTTTCTTACTTGCTATATCGGCGTCTCCACCCATGCTAGAAATAGTGATTTTTTTGAAAAAAACGCCCTTTCTCTTGACAAGAATCGCTTTATTATTTAGGATTTTCAATAATCGCGCCTTTATGTTTTGGCGCGAAGGTCCGACGTTGGTCGGCTTTTTTATTATTTAAGGTCGCGCCCTTGCCGCTATGACGCGTCGCGAGAGCATGACGCTATATTTCATCTGCTTGTTCACCGGATGCGTTTAACATGATTGAAGCGATTAAGGTCAATCCACGTTCTCTGTCGCGTACCCTCGACTTGCCCGTTGAGAAAGTCGAAGCTGCCGCAAATCTTCTTTACGAAGGACTTTCCGTCCCTTTCATCCTACGTTACAGAAAGGATCAGACGCAGCTCAAAGACGCCGAGCTCCTCAAGTTGGCCGCCGCTTACGACGTGCAGCGAAAATTCTGCGACCGCAAATATTCGTACCTCAAAACTTTTGAAGCTCAAGGGAAACTCACGCCCGAGCTTGAAAATATGATTATCGAGACGCGCTCTCCGCACCGTCTCGACGACCTGTACGTCCCCTTCAAAGCAAAGACCGCCGTCGCTCCTCAGGAAGCGCGCGCCAAGGGACTCGAACCGCTCGCCCAGGCGATCATGAACGCCGCCGACGCCAACGTTTCCCTTGAAGAACTCGCCGCTCCTTACGTCGATCCTGCGAAGAACGTCGCCACCGCCGAAGACGCGCTTAAAGGCGCCGCCGCCATCGTCGCCGAAGCCTATTCCGAAAACTTCGAACTGCGACAAAATTCTCGCGGATTCATTCTCCGTTCCGCTCGCGTCGTCTCCAAACGCGCCGAACAGACTCAAGAAAACGCCGCCGATACCGAGAGCAATGAAGCGGTTCCAGAGGCCGCACCCGTCGAGGAAAACGCGCAAGCCGTTCCCGGCGTCGACGACGAAAAGACCGCTAAGAAAAAGACGAACGAAGAAGCTCGCGCTCAGCAGCAGGATAAGATCTATTCCGCGTACTACGACGCGTCTTTTGATCTTCGCCGTCTCACCCGCGATCAGATTCAGACGCTCAATCGCGGCGAAAGCGCGCGCGTCCTCTCCGTTTCTCTCGACGTCGACAAAGCGAAGCTCTACGAAATCGCGCAGACCGAGCTCAAGCTTGAAGGTCGTCCTTACGAGGAATATCTTGCCGCCGCAGCTCGCGACGCCGTCGATTCATACCTCCTTCCCGCTCTTGAATTCGAAACGCGTCGCGACCTTGTCGACGGAGCGCTCGAACAGACTCTCGAAAACGTGTGCTCCGCGCTCGCCAATAAATTGATGCAGCGGCCTTTGCCGCGCCGTCGCGTTCTCGCCGTCGACTGCGCCTATCGCAACACCTGCAAAATCGCCGCGCTCGACGAATTCGGCAACCTACTCGCCGTCGACTCGATCACGCTCCGCGGTCAAGAAGATCGCTGCGCCGCTTCCGTCGAGAAAATCGTCGAACTTGTGAAGCGCTTCAAATTGAGCGTTTTCGCTCTCCGTTCCGGCTCCGGACGCCCTAAGACCGTCGACTCCTTCTTCGCGAATCTCATCGCCGAACATTTCGCGAACGACGACGTCCTCTACATCGACGTCAACGACGTCGGACTTGATTCCTACGCCGCCAGCGAAATCGCGCAAAAAGAGTTGCCGAACCTTGATACGCTCGAGCGCGCCGCAGTCTCCCTGGGCCGTCGTTTGATCAATCCGTTGGAAGAATACGTTAAGGTCTCCCCCGAGTTCCTTTGCGACGAGCCCTTCTGCCGCAAATTGCGCGTGAAGACGCTCCGCGACGTCCTTGGCCGCGTCGTGTCCCGTTGCGTCAACTGCGTCGGCGTCGACGTCAACGCCGCCTCCGCAGAAACCCTTAGCTACGTCGTCGGACTCACCCCCCTGTCCGTCAAAAATATTATCGAATATCGTCGTTCGAAGGGCCCGTTCCGTTCCCGCGAAGAGTTTAAGGAAGTCGACGGCGTCTCCGATTCCACCTATCGTCAGTGCGCGGGCTTCATGCGCGTTGTCGGCGGCGACAATCCTCTCGACGCGACGTGGATCCACCCGGAAAGCTATCCTCTAGCGACGGCGATTCTCGAGAAGTACGGCTTCACCGTCGAAGATCTCCGTTGCGCTCAGAAACGCGACGCGTTTGCAGAAGCGACGAAAGACGCCGACTACGTTCAACTCGCCGCGGAATTCTCCGCCGCCGGTCCCCTCCTCGTCGCCGACGTCGTCGCCGAATTGGCGACCCCAGGTCGCGACGTTCGCGATTCGCAACCCTATCCGATCTTTAAAAAGAACCTCGTCAAACTCGAAGATCTCAAGCCGGGTATGGAATTGACTGGTTGCGTCTCTCACGTCGTCGAGTACGGCGCGTTTATCGATTTTGGCGGGATCACCTCTGGTATGGCGCACGTCAGCCGTTTGAGCGCGTCGAACGTGCGCGACGCTCGCGACGTTCTTGCCGTCGGCGACACGGTCAAGGCGTGGGTGCTCGACGTCGACCTTGAACGCGAGCGCGTCGGGCTCTCTCTTGTCTCTCCTAGCCTCGCGCGCGAACCGCGTGAGAAACGTTCCTTTAATCGCAAGCCGCGCGAAGAGCGTCAGGCCGGAGACCGCGAACAGCGACGTCCGCGACGTCCGCGTCCCGAAGGCGCGTCCGACGATCGCCGCGCAGAGAAGGGCGATCGTCGTGAAAGAGGCGAACGCGGCGGGGAACGTCGCGAACGCAACGAGCGCTTTGGCGGTCAGCGACGCGATAACAATCGTCCTCCTCGATCCGCCCAGGTTTCGCCGAAACAAAAGGCGGCTCAGCCTCTTTCCGAAGAAAAGAAGACGGGTAAGCAGCAGCTTCAAGGTTTTGACGAACTGAAAGAATTCTTCGGACTTTGAGCCGCGGCTCTAAAGTAACGTGCGAAGACGCGCGCTCTCAGGAGGGCGCGCGTTTTTTGCGTTTTTATTCCGCGACGTTTTGACGCGCGCTCCCTAGTTACTCTTTTTGTTTCGCGTATTCTTACGCCCTGCGAGGCATTGTGAAAATAGCGCAAATCGCGGCGATCGCCGCATATCTGCCAAAAGAACGTCTCGATAACGCCGAACTGGTCAAGGCTTTTCCAAAATGGACGGAAAAGAAGCTTGAAGCTAAGCTCGGCATTGTGGAACGTCCCATATCCGCCGAAGGCGAAACCGCCGTCGATCTCGCGCTCGCCGCGTGCCGCCGACTCTTCGACGCCGGTTGCGCGAACCCCGACGAAATCGATTTCGTCCTTCTGTGCACTCAGTCCCCCGATTACCTCCTCCCTTCGTCCGCGTGTCTCCTTCAAGCGCGACTCGGACTTCCGAAGACTTGCGGCGCCTTCGACATTAACTTAGGTTGCAGCGGTTACGTTTACGGCTTGAGCGTCTGTAAAGGCTTGATTGAATCAGGCGTGGCGAAAAAGGTCCTCTTCGTCACCGCCGAAACGTACTGCAAGTATGTCAACGAACTCGACAGCGTGTCGCGTCCGATCTTCGCCGACGGGGCCGCCGCGACCCTCGTCGAACTTGCCGACGCCGAACAGAACGACGCGTTGGGGAACGCGCCTGGCGTCGGTCCATTCGAGTTCGGAACCGACGGCGAGGGCGCCAACATGCTCATCGTTGAAGCGGGAGGAAGCCGAACGCCGACGACCTCGGAGACGATGGAAGTGAAGATGGACGTTCGCGGAAATTACCGCTCCAAGAACCAGCTCTACATGAACGGTCCTGGCGTCTTCTCTTTTTCCATTAACGTCGTTCCCCCGATGATCGAACGATTCCAGAACCTCGCGCGGGAAAAGAATGTGGAAATCGACGCTTACGTTCTCCATCAGGCGAATAAATTCATGCTTGATCGTCTGCGAGGACTTTGTTCCCTCGACGAAGAGAAGTTCTTCAACGATATGGCGACGCGCGGCAACACGGTGTCGAGCACGATTCCGATCGCGCTCATCGACGCGGTCGCCTCCGGACTCGTGAAGCCTGGGACTCGCGCCCTCCTTGTCGGATTCGGCGTCGGCCTATCTTGGGGCGCGTGCTTAGCGCGACTGCCAGAGACCTTCAAAGTCGTTCCCTTAGAAAAGTGACGTCGCGACGGCTAGCGACGATCTGATCGATATTTTTTTAGGATTATTATTATACTCATGGCTGAACAGAATTCCAAACCCGCCAAAGCGTGGGGCGGCGTCTTTACGGAAGCGACCGACGCGCTTTTTGAGCGCTTTAGCGAAAGCATTAGTTTCGACAGCAGAATGTACGAGCAGGATATCGAAGGTTCGATCGCGCACGCGCATATGCTTAGCGACGTCGGTATTCTCACGAAAGAAGAATTCGAAGCGATTCGCGACGAACTCCTCAATATCAAAGGGACGATCGCGCGCGGCGAGATGGTCTTCTCCAGCGCCCTGGAAGATATTCACATGCACGTCGAAAAGGCGCTCACCGACAAACTCGGCGACGTCGGACGCAAACTCCACACCGCGCGAAGTCGAAACGATCAGGTTTCCACCGACTTCCGCCTCTGGATTCGCGACGCGATCGATAAGCTCGACGCGCTTCTTCAGGGCGTTCAACGCGCTTTTGTAGCGCGATGCGACGCCGATTTCGACGTCGTCGTTCCCGCGTATACCCATACCCAGCGCGCTCAGCCGGTTCTCGCCCCTCATATCTGGCTGGCGTTCGTCGAAAAATTTGAACGCGACCGCGAAAGACTTGCCGATTGCCGCAAACGCGTCAACACGCTGAGCCTCGGCGCTGCGGCGTGCGCGGGCACAAGCCTGCCGATCGATCGCGAGAAGACCGCGCAATACCTCGGTTTCGAACGCATCGCCGCCAACAGCGTCGACGTCTCGAGCGATCGCGACTTCGCGACCGAATTCGCTTACGATATGGCGCAAATCGCCATTCATCTGAGCGCCTGGGCGGAAGACTGGATCTGGCAATCGACCGTCGAGTTTGACTTCCTTCAGCTCCCTCAGGCGTATTGCACCGGTTCGTCGATCATGCCGCAGAAAGTCAATCCGGACGTCTTGGAACTGATTCGCGGCAAATCCGCGCGCGTCGTCGGCAACTTGCAGGCTCTCCTCGTCCTCACGAAGGGAATTCCTCTTGCGTACGACCGCGATCTTCAGGAAGATAAAGAGCCGATCTTCGATTCTTTCGACACGATTTCGATCTCCCTCGCGCTCGCCGCGCCGATCGTCGCGGGAATGAAACTCAAGCGCGAATCGATCGCCGCGCGGCTCGACAAGGGATACCTTGACGCGACGAGCTTTATGGAATACCTTATTCGTCGCGACGTTCCTCAGCGCACCGCGCACGGCGTCGTCGGAAGGCTCGTTCGCAAGGGAATCGAAACGGGACGCGCCCTCGCGGAGTTCCCGTTGGAAGAACTTCGTGAAGCGTGCGATTTGGTCGACGAATCCGTCTACGACTATCTCGGCGCCGTCAACGCCGTCAACGCGATGAAGTCGTACGGCTCGACCGCGCCCGATCAGGTTCGTTTCCAGATCGATTCGTGGAAGAAGAAGCTCGCCCTTTGATTCGAGGTCGCGCGATCCGCGCGGCGCGCGCATTATTACTATTGGAGGAGACGTCGAAGATGACGCCTGATTTTGCCGAAGAACCGTTCAACGACGATTCCGAGCAGGAAATCGAATCCCTTGACGAACTCGAATCGTACGAGTCGCAAATCGAATGGAACATGCCTACGGAACAAGTGGGCGAGGTAGCGAAACGCGTCGTTTCCGACGCCGAGGCCGGTTGGCGCCTCGACCTTTTCCTCGCCGCTAAGTTCCCCCAGTATAGCCGCGTTCTCCTGCGCAAGGCGATTCAGGCCGAAGACGGCGTCGACGTCGACGGCAAGCACGGAAAACCCTCTTTTCGCCTCAAGCCCGGTTCCGTCGTCTCCTTCCGACTCGTCGAGCCGCCGCGCGAGAGCCCGATCCCCGAAGACATTCCTCTTGACGTCCTCTATGAGGATGACGACCTCGCCGTCGTCAATAAGCCGTCGAATATGGTCGTGCACCCGTCGCGCGGACACTGGTCCGGAACCCTGGTGAGCGCGCTGGCGTATCGTTTCGCCGGACAACTGAGCTCGAATCGCGGCCCCGCGCGTCCGGGAATCGTGCACCGCCTCGACCGCGACACAAGCGGCGCGATCATCGTCGCCAAGAACGACGTCGCTCACGCGCGTCTCGCCGCGCTCTTCGAAGAGAAGAGGATTCAGAAAGAATATTTCGCGATCGCGCTGGGCGGTATCAACGTCGATCGCGAGGTCGTTGATCTCCCGATCGGCCACCATCCAAAGTATCGCGTCAAAATGGCGATCGCTCCGGACGATCCCGAGGCGAAGCCCGCGAAAACATTCTTCGAGGTCGTCGAGCGCTTCCGCGGATTCTCCACCGTGCGATGCATGCCCAAGACGGGGCGAACGCACCAGATTCGTCTGCACTTGCTCAGTTTGGGGTGTCCGATCCTTTGCGACAAACTTTACGGGGGGCGTTCGACGCTCACGAGAGAGGAACTCGCGGGACAGTATGATCGTTCGCCGAAGGGGGACGAGAATCGCGAATCGACGATTTTGCTGGCGCGGCAGGCGTTGCACGCGCGTAAAATAACCTTTGAACATCCGAGCACGGGCAAGATTCTCGAGATCGAGGCGCCTTTGCCCGCAGATATGCTCCAGACAATCGAGGCGTTGCGCGAGTTGCGCCCGTTGAAATAATGGCTCTTCTTGTAACCCGGAGGGAAGTACGATGACGAAAGCTGAGGATTCTCAATATCCGCGCAACGTCGCAAATTGGCGCGCGTTGTATCCTTACGAATCGCATTTCGAGACGATTGGCGGATTTCGTATGCACTATCTCGACGAGGGCCCGAAAGACGGGAATAAACCGACTCTCTTGTGCTCTCATGGCAATCCGACCTGGTCCTTTTTCTTCCGTTCCGTGATTAACGAGTTTCGCGACCAATACCGCGTCGTCGTCGTCGATCATATCGGGTGCGGCCTTTCCGAAAAACCGAGTCTCAAGAAATATCCTTACTCTTTAGGGCGTCGCGGTCAAGATTTGATCGAACTGATCGAAAAGCTCGATTTGAAGAATATCGCGCTTATCGCGCACGACTGGGGAGGCGCGGTCGCGATGTGCGCGGCGACGCAGATTCCCGACCGTTTCTCAAAAATCATCCTCATGAACACCGCCGCGTACCTAAGCGATCGCGTTCCTAAGCGTATTCGACTCTGCCACATCCCAGCGCTCAAACGTATCATGCTTCAGGGTCTCAACGTCTTCCCGCGCGGCGCGACGCGCATGGCTACCGCGAAGGGACTGGCTCCCGACGTCAAAGCGGGACTGCTTGCGCCGTACGACTCCTGGGCGAACCGTATCGCCGTCTGCGAATTCGTGCAGGATATTCCTCTTTCGACGCGCCATCGATCTTACGAGGCGTTGAAGGGAACGGGGGATCGGCTGAACGTTTTTAAGGACGAGCAGGTCGCGCTGATTTGGGGCGTGAAGGATTGGTGCTTCCCGCCGGAGGTCTTTTTGGACGAGTTCTTGAAGTATTATCCTAACGCGTACGTGAAGAAGATCGAAGACGCGGGGCATTATCTTCTAGAGGACTCTCCGAAGGAGACGCTAGCTTCGGTGCGCGAGTTTCTTGAACGGTGATTGAATAGGAGAGAGTGGGGATGACGACGGAACGACCCGAGGAACAGCGTCCGGGCGAGGCGGGGGTCGCCAAGCTTACGGCTCAGAATCAACGGCAGAATCTCGGCGCGTTGTTGCAGGAGTTCGGCCAGACTCGCGCGGCTTTGGAGAGCGAACTCGCCAAAGTCGTCGTCGGGCAGAAGGACGCGATACGCCAGATTTTCGCGGCGATCTTTACGCGCGGACACTGCCTTTTGGAGGGCGTCCCGGGGCTCGCGAAGACACTTACCGTCTCGACGATCGCGAAGATTCTCGACGTCAATTTTCGCCGCATCCAGTTCACTCCGGATCTTACCCCTTCGGATATCACGGGCGCCAATATCCTTGAGGAAGACGCGCAGGGTAAGAGAAGTTTTCGTTTTGTGGAAGGGCCCGTCTTTACGAATATTCTCCTTGCGGACGAAATCAACCGAACGCCGCCGAAGACGCAATCCGCGCTCCTTCAAGCGATGCAAGAGCGCGAAATCACCGTCGGCGGAACGACGTACAAACTCCCCGATCCTTTCCTCGTGATCGCGACGCAAAACCCGATCGATCAAGAAGGAACGTACCCGTTGCCGGAAGCGCAGCTTGACCGTTTTATGTTTAACGTCAAGATCAATTATCCAACGCTTGAGGAAGAAGAGCGGATTCTGACCGCGACGACGCGCGGAGAAATCGCGGTTCCGAAAAAGCTTCTTAACGCGAGGATTCTTCTAGGGATGCAGCGTCTTGTGCAGAGCGTGGCGGCGAGTCAGTACGCGATCCAATACGCGACGCGTCTTGTGAGAGCGACGCGTCCCGACGACGACTCCGCGCCCGACTTTGTTCGCGAGCTGGTCGACTTTGGCGCCGGGCCTCGCGCGGGCCAATTCCTCATCAACGCGGGCAAGGCGTTCGCCGCTATGGACGGACGATTCGCCGTCTCCGTCGACGATATCAAAGCCGCCGCCGTACCCGTCTTGAGAAAACGCGTCGGCGCCAATTTCCAAGCGCAAGCCGAAGGGATGAACTCCGATAAAATCATCCTAAAACTCCTCGAGACCGTACCCGAACCAAAGATCGAAAAGTTCGCCAAATAACCAAAGAAAATAGGGCTCCGTTGAGGAGCCCTTTTTCGTTCGCTTCAGTCCGACAGCTCTTTCAAATAGGGGATGAAGACGTCGTATAACTTCTTTGTCCACTCCGCGTGGAATTGCGCTGTGGCTTCCCACGTCCCTTGATCGAGAATAGACTTAGTTTCCGACTCTTTTCTAATCGTCGATCGACAAGAGTGGTCGTTTCGATTCCAGATGAGCGCTGAACCAAGCTGAGCTTCGATTATGTCCTTGTGTTGATACAAATAATCGAAGCGTTTTTTATTAACTTTTTTGATTGAACTCGAAAGATTCAGTTCGACGCCAGCAGAGCCTTGACGACTAATGGTGCAGGAAACCCTGACGTAAGAGATCTCAGTTCGGTCTTCAATAAAGTTCTGATCTGATTGCGTTGCGTAGGCAAAGCATTTTCTTTCATTCGATTCTTTGATGCGCGGAATAGCGAGTCCCCAGTATTGTTCAAAGAGTTCGCCGTCGGGATTAACTACTGATTTTCGAGTAGGAGCGTCGTGAAGATAGAAAACGAGCTCGTCTTCGCTGATTCCATATATCTCAAAGAGCCTTTTTAGTATCGCGATTTTTTTCTCTGTCGTAGAGTGCGTATTGAAATAAATATTGGAATCAATCTTCCACGGATCAACCCAAGTCTTTTTTTCACAGGACGTCATGAAGCGATTAGAGAGAAGGGGCTCAGCTGAGTTCATCAATTGAAGAATAGGCGCGGGATTTTCTCCATAGAGGAGTCGTATGACTCCGACGAGAACTTCTTTCCAGTTGCCGACGGAGTACTCTACGTCTTTGTACTTGTAACGAATAGCGTGTACTCCAGAGAAATCGTTCGCATTGGCAAGGGAGCAGGTCTCGTAGTCTTTTACGTGCGGTTCGTAGTTTGTTTCCGGACGTTTCCAGATTTTTAACGCTAGTTCCTGCAACTTGAGATCTCTTTCTTCAAGTTCTTCCTCTCCCCATTTTTCGCATTGGGCAACATATTTGTTCAGATGGAAACCGCTTTGCAAAAAACCATGTTCACATGTTTTCTTAAAACTAAATTCTTTGTTGCTGTATTCCTGGTTATAAGCAGTCCAGGTTAAGTTGGCGACTCTATGAAGCCAGGTTTCATGTATTTCTTGCGCATTCTCTCCCAAATCATTTCTCCAGGAGGAAGAAAGAGTTTGCGGCATGATATGTTCGAGCGATATTTCTCCATCGTCTAATTTTTCATACACGTCAATGGTTTCGTTACTTCCAAACGTTTCAAGTTTTTCAAAGAGATAGGTTCTATCCTTGGACGCTAATATTTTATAGACGTCGTTTTGGGAAAAGGCGTCAAGAAATTCCTTGTCTGATGGAAACATTAAGGCCGCGCCTTTTCTTGAAAGAAGGATGTATTTATATTTTTCAAGATAATTATCTGTTCCATCTTTATCCAAGTTTACTATTTCCCGCGCCAAAGTGGCAAAAAATTGATTAAGACCTGCCGTGGAGCGTTTGCAAATGGATCGCCTAAACAGATATGTTTCAGTGATTTGGAATATTTCTCGAACGTCTCCCAGAGATAAGACGCCCTCTTCGTAAAGTTTTAATACTTCCAAAAAGAATGGTCTAACGACGCGGCGATCCATCCAGTTCAAACGTTTAACGCATAGATCCAGATCCTTGTCTTTTTGGGTGATTCCTAGTAGATATTCGTAGCGTTTGGCATATGCAAGGAGATCGATAAGGAGTTCTTCTCCATGGGTTTTATAATCTGGAAATCGTTGTTTAAATTGAATGTAAACAGAATTGACGCTCGGGAGTCGGCCTGTTTTCAAGGTTAAATAGTCTCGAATAAACCATGACGTTCCGTTCCCACGATTATCTTGGCAACATTTCTCTATTTTACGCCAGTATTTTTCATAAAAATCTTGTTGCTTTTGAGGATCCGCCCCCATGAGGATGTAATTTCTGATTTTGTCTCCTTCTGTAAGACCTAATCCCGTTGAATTAAGACTTTCGAAAATGAGTTGGGGATCGTCTTTCCCTTCTTCTAGCGAAATGTCGATGATTTCTAATTTTTCGATGGCGGCGACAAGCTCCCGAATAGAATATTTAGTCTTCTTTAGATAATCGCAATATTTATTGTAATTCGTTGTAATGTTTGAGGAGGTAATGAAATCACCATCGTTCTTGAATAGACGTTTTAGCGCAAGATCATCGTCATGAATGGGTTTAAGTTTGATACCGTCCATGGGATTAGGCACGTAAGAAATAATAAGCCAACGTTGGCGGATTTTATTTTGCGTTGGCTCATCTAATTGGATTTCACCAGTTTGGGCCAAGTTGTAAATCGCCAAAAATAATAACGTAACTGTCGTTAAACGTTGTTGTCCATCAATAATGATCCTTGTAAGTCCGTCTGTTGAGCCATTGATAGAGACGATACACCCAATGAAATGACTTTGTCTCTCCGAACCAATCAGGGATTCGATATCATTAAGTAATTGGACGCAATTCTCCCATTTCCAATCGTAGTTGCGCTGGTATACAGGGATGAGGAAGCGTTCGTAGTTGTTCATGAAATGGGTTAGGTTAATTTGTTTTCCTTGCATAACGCCCTACTTTTCAAAAAATATAAAAGGATGTTGTAAAGATTGGCCTCAATATCCCAAAACCTGATCGACGATCAGGACTTCGTATTTTGCTTTGAGCGGCGGTTCGTTGAGGATCACTGTCGCGCGGCATATTCGTTGGGGGGAACGGCATTGGAAGCATTTAGCGCCGTGTTTTGCGCACGGGGTTTCGGAGTGCAGACGGAGGGCGTTGAGGGGGGCGGCGATATTTTTTGCGCGCCACATCGCGCCGTTGAGATCTTTCGCGATCTTGTTTTTGCCCACGACAAAGTAGACGCGATCGTGACCGTAAAGGATCTCCGCGACCCGGTTGCCGTTCCCGTCAATATTGACGATCTCCCCCGACGTTGCGATCGCGTTTGCCGACGAGACATACACGACGGCGTCTCGCGCTTCCTTCAACACTTGCGTTCCCGTCTTACCCTCGGGGATCCGCCAATGCCACGAAACATGATTATTGACGCTGAGACGTTCGTATAAACCGAGTTTCTCCAACGTCATAGACCCGCCAAACGCGACGGTCGTATTCTGAATCTGGTCGGCGAGATAATCGACGACTTCTTTTTCCGATGAAAAGACTTGCGCCCCGTACCCTTTGGCGCGGAGATTTTGAAGGAGCGTTTCGTACATCGTGAAATTCCTCTTTTGTAACGGTTTAACGTCGATTTTTTCTTTATGAAAAATTATAAACGAGTTGGCTCCAAAAACAACTTCGCTGATTTTTAGATAGGACGTATTAGGTCTTTAAAAAAAGTTTGGCTACGACGATGAATTCGTAACTCCTGTTTTAGTCGGCGTTTGGAAATTTCTTCGAATTTAAGAATTTTTACTAAACGGCGTTAAGCGGAACGTTGCCGCGCGTCAAAACGAGGGAGGAAACGCGTTCGCGTCGGAAGCGGCGGAACGCGCGTCGAGGGTGACTATCAGACTGCGCACGTCGTTCGCCAGCTGCCGGTCGTCGATCTTTTCCGCCGCGCGGCGAAATTCGCTCGCCGCCGCTTCTCGTTTCCCCTGCTTGAGATAGAGCTTGCCGATTTCGACACGAGCGATCGGATCGTCTGGTCGCGAGTCGAGCGCGACGCTGAACGCTTCGATCGCGTCTTCGTCGTCGCGAAGCGCCGCGTGCGCGCGACCAAGTTCGATACGCGCGTCGCGAAACTCCGGATCGAGTTCTAGCGCTGCGGAGAAACGCTCGCGCGCGCCCCCGTATTCTCCCAGCATAAAGAGCACGCGCCCCAATCGATAATTGAGCCCCGCGTCGGCGCCCCCTGCGAGCGCCGCCTGACGATAGACTCGCGCCGCTTCTTCCCAGTATCCTTCCTTCTCGAGTGTCGCGGCCTCCGTGCAGAGCGTGACTTGACGCATGATACCCGCGCGGAGCCATTCCTCTTTAGCGCGTCGCGCGAAGTCGTCGCTTGGTCGGGGAAAGGAGAGCGTTTCAACGCGCAAGGGGCGCTCCAGCGGTTGAGGGGGCGTCGTAGGCGCGGGCGCTGACTCAGGTTCGGGGACTGCCTCGGGTACGGGAAGGGAGCCGACGTCGACTGTCGGCGTTGCGAATTCGTCGTCGGGGGCGTCTTCGAAGAGGCTCAGAAAGCCGGGACGTCCCGTTTCGCCCGTCGTTCTGGCGTTCCACTGCGCGAGGCGTTCCGCGAGGTCGATCTGTTCTTCGTCGGGGGATAGTTTCGCGGGGACGACAGGGGTATCGAGAGCTCCGTCGGCGGGGATGGCGGCGAAGTCGAAGACGCGCTGTCCTTTGGCGTCGATCGGCGCGGCGGAGACGGTTTCGGCGTCGGTCGCGTCGGGGAGAAGTAGGACGTCGCGTCCGTCGGCGGAGAGAGTGAGCTGGAGGATGACGCGCGCGAGATCGGGTCGCGGCGCGTTTGGCGCGAGGAGCGCGTTGGGAAGAGGCGTCGGCTGCGCGTCGGACGCGGCGTCGAAGAGGGGGAAAGCGCCGTCGGAGTCGGAGTCTGTTTCGGGCGCTTCGCGTATCGCGAGGAGTTCCGCAAAGGCGAGAATCTTGCGTTCGACGACGTCTTCGGAGAGGAGCCCCGAGACGAGGAACGCGAGCCGCCGCGCGACGACTATCGCGTCGCTCGAAAGAATCGGGAGTCGCGCGCGCGGATCGACGGGGGAGAGCAGGCCTTTGCGCAGCCATCGTCGAACGGTCGCGACGGGTACTCCGACGAGTGAGGCGACGGCGGCGGGCGTCGCGCCTTGGCTCTTTTCGCGCACGAGTCCCAGCGGTTCGTCAAATTGCACGAGTCGCGCGAGAAACTGCGATTCGGAGACGACGCGGAGCGCTCCGCTTTCGAAGGCATGACGCGATTTCTCGTCGAACGTCTGCGCGAGCGCGACGCGCGTTTGAGCCAAATCCGCGCCTTCTCCTAAGACGACGAGTCCGACCCCTTCGTGAAGCGTCGTCGCTACGCGATATCCCGCGCCTCGCGCAAGTCGAGCCGCCTCATGCCGCGTCGCGCCCGCAAGCTTTCCGAAAAAATAGACGTCTGTTTTGAGTTCGGTCGGTTTCATCTCTTTTGCGAATCATGCCCGATTCGCGCTCCGTCGTTGGTTCAATGTCGCGTCGACTTGTTTTCGACGCGTTTTCGTAGTATTATAACAAAGATTCGACCGCGCGTCTCGCCTTTGCGCGGTCGCCGCGCATCTTCTTCGAGCCCTTCTTCCATGAAACGCGCGACATGAAGTTGAGTCCGTTGGGCGAGTATTTATTCAATAGGAAAAAAATCAGATGAAAAAACTATTCCTTACGACGGCGCTAATCGCGTCTTTCGCGACAGTCGGTTCCTTCGCGGTTTCTTCTCCGAGCGTCGCTCAGGAGTCGACGGTTGAAGCGAGCGCCGCCGAGAGCGAGGAAACGCGTCGCGAAGAGGGGAACGCGATTTATTTGAGCAAGACGCTTGCCGACGGGGTCGTCGTCAACGTTACGAAGAAGGGACAAGAGCCCGCCGTCGCGAAGATTGAGATTCCCGGCGCTGAAAGCGTTTCGATCGACGCGTCTTTCGACGCGATTGACGAGGCTCCCGAATCTGCGCGCGAGTATCTGCGCGGCGCATGGGAACGACTCGGCGAGACCCCGAAAAAGCAAATCAACGTGGAGATCGACACGACGGAAGCTCCCGACGCGCAGGAATGGGCGGAACGCGCGAAGCGTCGCGTCGAATATTGGTATCCGCGCGTCGTCGAGATGCTTGACGGCGAAGAAGGTTTGGCGAAGATTCCCGACGATTTCAAAATCCGTCTCGTCTTCAAGCCGATGGACGGCGTGGCGTACGCCGCTGGGCGCGAGATTACGGTTTCGAGCCGTTATATCAAGGCGCGTCCGGGAGATTTTGGGTTGGTGATCCACGAGACGACGCACGTCGCGCAGGCGTATCCGCGCGTTCGCGAAGTCTGGGCGATGGAAGGCATGACGGACTGGATCCGATATTTCGTGACGGAACCGCGTTCGCGCAATTCTTGGCGCGTTAATCCCGAACGTTCGAAGTACACGGACAGCTACGGCGTGACCGCGACCTTCTTCGAATGGCTCGTTGAAAATAAGGATCCCGAGTTCATTAAGAAAATTCATAAGGTCTTCCGTTCGCGTCGAAGCGTCGAGAAATTTGTCGTCGAAGAGTATGGGAAGACGTGTCAGGAACTCTGGGACGAGTTCATCGCGTCCCAGGAAGAGAAGCGCTGAATTCGCGCGTCATTTTTGCGCCGCCTTCTTCACGAGTCGCTCTTTTTCTTCTGGGGCGAGCGCGTTGAAGTATTCAAGGGGTTCGAGACGAAAGAGCGGAGCGACGAAGGGGCCGGGAAACGTCGTGATCTTGGAGTTGATCTTTGTGACGGCGGCGTTATATCGTCCGCGCACGTCGGTGAGATTCGTCTGCGCCGACGCCAAATCCTCTAACGCGCACCTGTAGTTGAACGCGTCGCGAAGTTCTTGGAAGGGTTCTGCCGCTTTGAAGAATTCGCCGAATTTCTGAGAAAGGTTGAAATCGGCGTCGGCGGCGACGCTGGGGGATTGCGCCCCGGCGAGCTTCGCGGCGGCGTCGCGTATCTCCGCGACCGATTTTTCTAACGCGTCGCGCTTCGTTCCTTCTTCGTCGTCTGCGGAGGGATGAGATTCTAGAAACGACTTAACCACGCTCTCTAGCGTTTTCGTTCCCTCTTCGCGTTCCGTTATGCTCGCGCGCAGGTCTTGCCATTCGTGCCGCGCCGTTTTATTCGCTTCAATGAATGTGAATTGTAAATACGCTCCATAGCAGAGCATAAGGAAGAGAATAAAGAGCGGAAAAGCGATTTTGCGTCGGAGACTAGCTTTGACGACGTTGTTCATTCGTTGACCTCTTTCTATAAAAAAAGTCGGAACGCCGCTAGGCGACGTCCCGACGCGACTCGTTCATTTTAACGCTTCGTCCTTAAACGTCGAGCCAGTCCAACGTTTCAGGAAGCGGATTCCCCAGATTGACGCAGCCTGTTTCCGTGACGGCGACTATATCTTCCGACCGAATACCGCCAAGGCGCTTGTCGTAAAGACCCGGTTCGACCGACACGACGTCGCCGACCACCAGCTCGGGCCCTCGGAAATCGAGAAGAGGCGGTTCGTGAATCGACAAACCGAGCCCGTGCCCCGTGCCGTGCGTAAGACGCGGATTATTCTCCGCTTCTTCCGTACCCGGCGCGGCGTAGCCGTATCCGTACGCTTCGAGCGCTTCGATCGTGGCGCGATGGACGTCTTCGCCTGTGACTCCCGCGCGGATTGTTCTCATCGCCGCCGCTTTCGCCGCGCAAATCGCCTCCAACATACGCTTGTATTCAGGGGAGATGATTCCGTGCACGACCGTGCGCGTGCAGTCCCCGTTATATAGCGTCGTTTTACTCATCGGGAAAACGTCGACGATGATCGGTTCTCCAGTATAGAGGTATCCGGAGCCGTAATTATGGCAATCTCCGCCGTCTTTCTTGCCCGCGACGATCGACGGCACGTTCTGATATTTCATATCAAGAAGGGTGCGGTCGATAAACGCGCGCATATTATCCGAGGTGAGGAGTTCGCCGTCGAGCGCTACGAGACGTCCTTGGTCGTCGGCGGTCGCGGTCGCAATACGCTTGCAGGCGAGACGAATTGCTTCTTCCGTCGCGAGTTGCGCTTCGCGAATGTAGCCTAGTTCCGTTTCGTCCTTGGCGCGACGTTCCAACACGCCGCGCCAAACGTCGCATTTACATTCAATACCGACGTCGGCGAGTGCGGAGACGTACACAAGGGGAAGCGTGCGATCGGAGACGATCCGTTCCACGCCTGCGCGACGACACGCTTCCGCGACGCTTTGCGCCGTTGCGATTTCACGGTCGCCGGAGAGTCCGCCTTCGGGGGTGAAGTCGGCGGGACACGCGACGAAATCCGCTGCGGCGCGACATGCGGCGCGTTCGTTTTCAATGTCGCGTAAGATCAGAAGTCGAGTGTGCCCCAGCTTTTTAGGAGAGAGGGCGTTCGTCGATTTCTTCGCTTCGGGGAAGGTTCGGTCTTCGTCAAATTCGATCACCGCGGCGGGATCGCCCACAAGAAAACGCATCTTCCAGTAGAGAGTCGCGCTTGTCGTGGGGACGCCGGCGGTTAAATAGGCTGTTTTCATATCTGATTTCGTTAAATGATTTTAATGTGAATAAAACGCTCATTTAAGGAGCTGATCGGGATGTTCCTGCGCGAAATGCAGGAGGACGGCGCACGAGAGCGCGAGGCCAATTTCATCGATGTTCGCGATGATCCAGTTCCCGTCTTCTTCATTGTCGTGGAAGGCAATTTCGACGAGGCACGCGGGCATATTCGACGCCGACGGCTCGTGCATCGGTTTTCCTTCGCCGTAACGATTGCAGCCTTCGCGAACGCCGCGATTGGGACCGCTGTAGATCTTGAGAAGTTCCTCGTTGATGAGCTTCGCGAAACGTTCTCCTTCGCCTCCCTTGCGGTGACAATATACTTCCGTTCCGCGCGCTTTGCCGTTGAAAGCGTTCGAATGAACCGCTAAGTAGAGGTCGGCGTTATATTTGTTCGCCTCCGCTGTGTAGTCGCGAATGCTCTTTTCCGGATCGTTGCGGTAAACTTTGATCCCTTGCTTTTCGAGGAGCGGAACCATGACGTCGGCGACTTCGTTCATTCGTTGTTTCTCTGAACCATAGTCGCCGAATCCAATGTTATGAATCTGGTTGGAGGGGCTCAGATAGAGGGAAAGGGCGTTCTTCTTGAACTTAGGAAGTTTCGTTTGGGGCGCGTCTTGCGCGTTGACGCTGAAGGCGAACGCCAGTGAGAAAAGGAGCGCGAAAGAGAACGTGGTAAAGAGTTTACTTTTCATAACGGTGACCTTTACAGAATGACGCAATGATGGGAAAAGGTATTATACTATCGTCTATTCGGGAGCAACGAGCCGATAATTGGCGCTAAAGTTTTCGCCGTTGTTTGGATGCTCATCGATTGAAGGGTGACTCGGCCTGGTCCGGTGATGATCGTGTCGAAGAAGCCTTCGCCGCCGAAAATAATATTGTTTAAACCGCTGACCGCTTGAACCGTCATTTTGCACGACTCGTCCATCCACGCGAGCGCGCCCGTGTCGCAGACGAGCCGTTCGCCCGGTTGGAGTATATATTCATACGCGCCTCCGTCTAGCTCTAGAAAGACGACGCCCGGCCCGGTGATGCGTTGCATCACGAACCCTTCGCCGCCGAAGAGACCGACGCCGATTCTTTCCTGATAATGAACTTGTAGGGAAACGTTTATCGAGGCGGCAAGGAACGATCCCTGTTGGCAAATGATCGACTCGCCGTCGCGGAGAACCCTTGCCGTGATACTTCCGGGGAGGGGCGTCGAGAAAGCGATTTCCGCAGGCCCCTGCGCGACATATCGCGACATAAAAAAGGTTTCCCCTGAGAGCCAGCGTCCAAAAGACTCCATAAATCCGCCTCTCGCTCTTGTGTCAAATCGGATCGGCCCCTTCATCCAGACGCGTCCCCCCGCGCCGCTATACATCGCGTGTCCAGGGTTGAGGTAACAAATGACGTAGGGTGTGGAGCCGCCGCCGATCATGTAGTCAAGATACGGCGTTGAGACGCGCGGATAGGGCGCGGGCGTACCCTGCGGAGCCGACGCTGTTTGCCCGTTGCCAAAGACGATTCCGCGAACCTTGCCGCAGACGCTTTCTGATCCGTTCAACCACAAGCGCGTTGAGGGGGTGATTTCGCCTTTCATTGCAAGACGAAAGAGTTCCGTTGAGTCGACGACGCGACGTATTCCTTTGTATTCGATTTCAAGCGGCATAGTCTTAAATAGATGTAGGAAAAAAGAAGAGGCGCGCGGGAAAGATTCTCGCGCGCACAAATTAAGGAATCGTTTAGTCCTCAATTACGAGACGGATTCCGACGTTATGCACCTTCTGCCACGGGAGATACGCCTGGCGGAAAGAGCTTCCGGCGATCTTGGGACGATCGGCCCAGGACGCGCCGCGAGCGGTTTTACGCTCCTTGGCGTCGAGGGAGTTGCGTCCGTCCGCGTCGTTGTAAGGATACGCTTTGTAATCGGTTCGCGTCCACTCGGCGACGTTTCCGATCATGTCGTAAAGACCCCACGCGTTGGGGAGGTTTTGAGCGACATAATCGACGATGAACCAATGGTCGGCGAAGCGATCGTCGCGTAGCGGGAAGACGCTATTTTCGGGATAGTTGTGACGCACGTGAATCGTCGCGCCGTTTTCCCACGTCGTGTAGAGTCTTCGACGATCCGCGTCGGCGAGGTTCGCGTATTTCGAGAAATCCGCTTCGAACGGACCGAAGTAGAACTTTTCGGCGCTACCAGCGCGCGCGGCCCATTCCCACTGCGCTTCCGTCGGGAGCGAGGCGTTGACGCCCTTTTCCGTACGGAGCCATTCGACGAAGCGCTGCGCTTCGTTCCAGCTCACGCGCGCGACCGGCTGATTCGGATGGTTGGCGATGTAACCGGGAACGATGTGGTCTTTACCGTGTTCTTCGATATAACGCGTGTCGTGTTCCGAATCGTAGACTTCGTACTGCGCGTTGGTGACTTCCGTCTTGCTCATCCAGAAAGGCTTGTCGATCGCGACGACGGCGCGAGGATATTCGTCCATGCATCCGTCGAGAGATCCCATGACGAACTGACCAGCGGGAATACGGACGAATTCGATATTGACGCCGGGGGCGAGTTCGACCGATTTGGTCTCCGCGCCGCCGTCGAGCGCCTGCTTTTGGAGCTCTTTCGCGGTCGCTTCGTCGAAGGCCCAGGCGGAACCGAGATCGTCTTTACGCTCGGGCGTCTTTTCAGGCTGGACGAACTCGGGCGCGGGCATAGCGCGGCGTTCGTTCAGGAGGACGTCGTATTCAGATTCGACGTCGACCGCGGCGGAATCCGCGTAGAGTTCGGAGAGTTCGAGACGACGCTTCGACTCTTTTTCGTTCCCCCATTTGCCGCGCCACGGAGCGTTGAAGTCGATCCAGTTGACGATCAGACGATACGCTTCGTCGTCGATTTTAACTCCGTAGTGGCCCTTTTCGAGCATTTGGAGGAGTTCGCTTGTCGACGCGTGGTATTCGTACGGGGGAAGGACGTCCATATCGGTTTCAGGGCCGGGGCGTCGGACGAAGGGATGGATATTGTCGTAAGCGGATTTCGCGTCGGCGAAGGAAGGACGATCGTCTTTCGTACCGTCGTGGCAGCCGACGCAATATTTCTTGACGACGCGGTGGTAGAGATCAAGTTCAAAGGTAATGGGACGCGCGGGGCCGAGATAATCTTGGATTTCGCTCGGTTCGCGTCGCGACGCCATGGTCAAAACGGACTGCGTGGCGTCGAGCTGAGATTCGTGGCAGCCGTTGCAGCTGGCGTTTTCGCCGGGCATGCCGACAAACCAGCTTCGGAAGAGCTGGATCGCCGCGCCGTTCTTGTCGACCGGTTGGATCGAAATCGGCGTGTTGGCGGGAATCTTGAAGAACGCGGAACCGTCCTCTTCGACAGGGACGTATCCGAGCAGGCGTTTGATATCCCAGCTACTTTGAACGCCGACAGACTCGTGACCGCCGGTATGGAGATACGCGAAGTGATACGCGAAGAGCTTGAGGCCGACGATTTCGCCGCGCGGAACGTCTTTCGTGCCGAAGCCGTTGTAAACGTCGGTGATGAAGACGGTCGCTTCTTTGGAGCCTTCTTCAACGCGATTCGGAAGGACGGGAGGAAGATCGCGTTCGACGAGAGGCGTGGGGAAGAAGTATCCTTCGCCTTTGACGACGCTAATAGGGGTCATGTTGTCGAACGTGTCGACAAGATAGAGCCCGTAAGTACCGGGGGCGCCGTCAATTTCGCAGTTGACGAGGATATAGTTTTCGCAAAGAGGATAGGGAAAAGTAAAGTTGTACTTGAGTCCCGTCGACTGCATGTCGAGGACGTTTCCGACGACGTCGCGTCCGTAACCGGGAATTTCGGCGACGAAACCCGTTTGTTCGGCGGGAAGAACGTCGGGATGCGCGTCGAATTGGGTGTTTTCAGGGCCCCATTCGAGACCGGTTGGACGATAGCGGAAGGGATACTTGCGCGCGATCGTCGGATCGATGATGAGAAGACGACCGGTGTCGCCGCGTCCATGGTGCCCGGAGCCGATACCGACGATCTTAGAGGAATCGGGGAACTCGCGCGCGTGTTTGAAGGCTGTCGGGAAGAGGGAGCCGGATCCGTAGAGTTCCGCTTGGTTTGTTCCGTCCGGATTCATGTGGAAGAGGATGCGACTGTAATAATGCATAATGTCGCTGTATTCCCAGCGCAAATACATGATGCGCCCGTTCTTCAACGGAGTCGGGTGCCAGTCGGAGTCTTGCTCGAAGGTAAGCTGGCGCACCTTCTTGGTTTCCGGATCGATGAGGTAGATATTCGCCATCGGATCGGAACCGTTGATGCACGGGAGGCCTTGTTTACCCGCGTTGGAGCAGGCGACGACTTTTCCTTCGGGCGTATAGCAAGAGTCGAAGAAGTCGACGTCGGGCTGATCGGTCGGGGAAAGAGTTTTGAGGCCGGTTCCGTCGACGTTGATTTCGAAGATCGCCCAGCGCTTGTTCTCTTCCGAGACGCTTGTGAACATAATGCGTTCGCCGTCCCAATTGAGTTCGGGCTCAAGGATCGGGCGTCCGTTCTCGGGCTGATAGATCGTCGTGAAGGTTGGTTCAGGATCGCGAAGATTTGAGAGGATCCCGAGTTGCGCATTCCACCCGCCTTTGGAGACTTTGTCGATCGTCATGAAGTCGTCGCCGACGGCAGGGAGACGATTTGTTCTCACGACGACGAGTTCGAGGTCGTCAAGTTCGGGTAGCGCGAGGAGCGCCTTGCGACGAAATGCGGCGAAACGTTCTTCCCACGCCGAATCTTTGGGCTCTTCTTTTTCGAGCGCGTCAAGTTCTTCGAGATAAGCTTCGCCGTCGGCGTAATCGTCGCCGAACTGCGTTATCATATCGTTAATCGCACGACGAACCGATTCTACGGTGTTCATCGGACGGTCGTTATCGTTGCCGGGGAATTGCCGCGCTTGCGTTTCAACGCACAAGAGGAACGCCGCGCAGAACGCGAACGCACACAAGATTTTTTTCATAAGTCGATCCTCTGTATGGGTTCAAATGCGCTTCAAGGCGGTTAAAGCGCACACTTATTAACGTACTGTATTTATTCTAACAAATTTGAACGCCGCAGTCAAAGAAAATATCGTCGAGTCCTGTTTTTTTTGGGGAAAGATTATGTAAAAGAGACGTGGTAAAAAGAGATGCTTTGAAGGGGAAAAAACGAATGAGACGATTAGTGAAGTCTTTTTAGAAAAAGTTGTGAAAAAAGGGAAATTTTTTTGGGAATATACTTGCGTCTGGGCGGGCTCCAGGTTAATCTTTTAAGATAGTTAAGTAGCATAGACTGCCGACGAAAAGCATAAGAGGCCTATGCGACTTGACTCGCGCATGCGTTGGGTATCATAAGGGCGTATGCGCGGCGCGCCGACTGACGTGAACGGCGCGCGCGCTATCGACGCGGGACGCGTCGGCGCGGTTAATCGGCTGTTATTTCGCGCGCGACGCGATGATAAAAGAACCTGATAGAGGACTAAAATGAAACTTAACCACATCACGACCTCGACGTTCCGCGTCGCTAGAACGGCGCTTTGCACGTTCCTTCTACTTGGACTTTTAGCTTGCTTGACCCCGCAAGGGATGTGCGCGAACAATAACAATAATAATAATAACAATAATAACAATAATAATAACAACAACAATAATAACAACGACAGCGATTACGATAACGCCTACTATCGTTATGGTTACCGCAGTAGCGTCGGCGGCGTGATGATCGACTCCAATCGGATTCTTCGCAACGCGACTCAAGGCGAATTGCAAGCGTCGACCGCCGAAATTCTCGCGCAAATGGAAGCGATTCCGGAAGATTTGAGCAAGCCTTCCGACGCGCGCAAGATCTCCCTCAAGCGCATTGACGCGATCCTCAAGGAAAGCGCCGAGAATAACCTCAAAGTCGCCGACTCCGTTCGTTACCTTGGCGGTTTGACTTCCATCGATTACGTAGTCGCCGATCCTGAAGCGAACGATATTTACCTTGTCGGCGCCGCCGAGCCTTGGACTGCGGCTGAGAACGGCGCGATCGTCGGCGCTAAATCCGGCAAGCCCGTCTATCAGCTCGAGGACTTGATCGTCGCGATGCGCGCGTTGACCGCCGATAATCACGAGCTCATCTCCTGCTCGATCGACCCCAGCCAAGAAGCTCTCGCGCGTCTTGCGGCTCTCCCGAATCGCGCGAATCCTGAACTCAACGTCGCCGCGATGGGCAACATGAACGTGACCCTTACCGGTATCCCCGCCGACAGCCGCATGGCGAACGTTCTCGTCGCCGCCGACTATCGCCTCAAGAGGGTTTCTCTTGGTTTCGACGAAATCAACGTCAAGAACTTCAAGAGCTACTTCAGCATGATCCGTCCCGGCTCCAAGAGCGCTTACGCTCAACGTTTCTGGATGGAACCCAAGTATGACACGGTTTACCGCAACGCCGACGCGAACGTCTGGAAGCTTTCCGAAGCGAGCGTCAACGTCATGACGGAACGCGAATACTTCACGACGGCTGGCGAACGTCAAGTCAGCGCGAAGCGCGACGCGGTCGCTGAAAAGTTCGCCGAAAGAATGAACGAACGCTACGACGATATCGCGAAGGCCGAACCCGTCTTCGCCGAAGCTCGCGAATGCATGGACGTCGCTCTTGTCGCCGCCCTGATCTATCGCGAAAATCTCCAGAAGAAGGCCGGTTGCCAGTTGACCGAACTCACCGGCGCCACGCAGATTCCCGCGCTTGCCGCTCCCGCCCAGGTCGCTAGCGATTCGCTCGCCCGTCGCGCTGGAAACGGCGTCGTCTCCGTGACCGGCGGCGTCCTCGTCAATCCTTGGGAAACCCTCGAAAACAACGTGAAGGTCGACGAAACCCTCGATTCCTTCGCCGTCAACTTCGAATCCAACGCCTGGTACGCCGACTGAGCGATTCTGAGTTCCTCCGAATGAAACGAAACGCCCTGTTCTAAGCAGGGCGTTTTTTATTGGGCGAGTCATGGGCGACTCTTGGTATGAGCTATTCTTGTTAAAGGACGACTCATAAAAAAACCTCGACGCGAACGCCGAGGCTCTTTTCTTTAAAATCGAATCATCGGTGAAGATCAGCTCTTTTTAACGTTGATCCAATCGGTGTGGAAGGGGCCTTCGCCGGGTTTGTCGACGCGCAGATAGGTGTGAGCGCCGAAGTAGTCGCGCTGCGCCTGAATCATATTCGCGGGGAGAGACGCAGAGCGGAGGCTGTCGTAATAGGTGAGGGCGGTCGTGAAGCCGGGCGTCGGGACGCCGAGTTCAATCGCCGTCTTGACGACGTTGCGCCAAGCGGATTGCGCGTTTTCGACCGCAGCCTTGAAGTAGGGATCGAGGAGGAGATTTTCGAGCTCGGGGTTCTTATCGAACGCTTCCTTAATGCGTTCAAGGAATACCGCGCGAATGATGCATCCGCCGCGCCAGAGGAGGGCGATGCGTCCGCAATCCAAAGTCCAACCATATTCTTTTGCGGCGGCTTGCATTTGAACGAACCCTTGCGCGTAGCTACAGATCTTCGAAGCGTAAAGCGCTTGCTTGACCTGCGCGATGAATTCGTCGCGATTTCCTTCGAATTTCTTCTCGGGGCCCGAGAGCGCCTTGCTCGCATTGACGCGTTGCGACTTCATTGCGGAGATCGCGCGCGCGTAGACCGCTTCCGTCACAAGCGTGCTCGGAACGCCGAGGTCGAGCGCTAACTGGCTCATCCATTTGCCCGTGCCTTTTGCGCCCGCGCAGTCGAGAATAAGGTCGAGGAGCGGTTTCCCCGTTTCTGGATCGTCGACCGTGAAGATATCGCGCGTAATTTCAACGAGATAACTGTCGAGCTCGGTCTTGTTCCATTCGGCGAAGATTTCATAAAGCTCTTTATTGGAGAGTCCCAGCGCGTTCTTGAGGATCCAATACGCGTCGCTAATGAGTTGCATGTCGCCGTATTCGACGCCGTTGTGAACCATCTTGACGTAGTGACCTGCGCCGCGATCGCCGATCCAATCGCAACAAGGGACGTCGTGATTCGGGCCGACTTTCGCGGAGATCGCCTGGAAGATCGGCTTCACGAGGGGCCACGCTTCAGGATCGCCGCCAGGCATCATGCTTGGTCCGCGACGCGCGCCTTCTTCCCCGCCGGATACGCCCGTGCCGATGTAGCGAATCCCGCGTTGCTGGAGATACTGCGTACGGCGTTCGGTGTCTTTGAACTGCGTGTTGCCGCCGTCGATGATGACGTCGCCCTTGTCGAGAAGGGGAAGAAGTTCGGCGATGACCGCGTCGACCGCCGCGTTCTCGGGATAGAGCGCGAGTTCCGGAGCCGGAACGGCGTCTTTCGACTTAATCATCAGCATAATTTTTCGGGGGCTCTTGAGTTTGGCGACCAACTCTTTGAGGGAGTGCGCGCCGGTGAGCTTATCCCCCTTAGACTGCGCTTCCGGGGTCGCGAGGAAATCGTCGACCTTGCTGGTCGTGCGATTGAAGACCGCGACGTCAAAGCCATGATCCACCATGTTTAAAACGAGATTCTGGCCCATAACCGCCAGGCCCATCAAACCGATATCGTATTTTTTTTCTTCCGCCATTGGATTATCCTTGCTTGCCGCGGGGCGGCGAACGTCTATATAGATGACGACGTCGATCGCGATGCGACTCGAACGTCTGAACAGTTTCGTTTAGTATACTGGATAAAATGTACAATAAAAGTAGAGACTTCTTTGGTAGGGGGCTTCTTTGCGCTTGACGCTTTTCTTTCTCTTCCATATGATAACGCTAAAAGAGTAGAGCCGCGCGAGGAGCGCGCGTCTTTCGAACAAGATTAAGAAGGCTGTGTGGTAATTATGAAGGTTTGCGTTGTTGGCGCAGGGAATGCGGGAAGCGCGTACGCTTGCAAAACGTCCCTTGAAGGACACGACGTTACGTTGTTAAAAACGTCCGACGCGATTCACGAGGAACATTTTAAGGCGACGCGGAGTCGCGGCGGCATGACGATGCGCGACGTCGACGGTTCCGAAGTTTTTGTTCCCTTACGGAAAATGACGCGCGATCCTCAAGAGGCGTTTGTCGAGAATTTCGACGCGATCCTCATCCTTACGCAAACGACGCGGCACAACGCCGTCGCGGCGACTCTTCGCACGGCGAACGCCCGCGCGAAAGCGCTCCTTGTCGCCCCCGGTTATTTAGGATCGACTATCTTTCGACGCGCGCTCGGAGATCGGTGCGCGATATACGCGGAAGGCGAATCCCTCGCGTACGACGCGCGGATCGAAGAACCCGGCGTCGTGCGCGTTTGCTTCAAGAACTATCGCAACGCGTTGGGGTTTATCGACCCGGAGACGATCGACGAAGGGCTCGCGCTCGCGTCGAGTCTCGTCGACACGTATCAGTACGCGCGCGCCAACGTCGTCGACGCCGCGCTACGAAACCCGAATCTGATTTTGCATACTCTTGGCTGCCTTGTTTCCGCGTCGCGCATCGAATATAGCGGCGGAGATTTTTGGATGTATCGCGAGGCGTTCACTCCTTCCGTATGGCGTCTTGTCGACGCGCTCGACGCCGAGAAAATGCGCGCGCAGGAAGCCTTTGGCGGACGTCCGACCCCTTATCTGCGAGATTGCGCGTTTCGTAGCGATCCCGATCCTGACGTCGAGCCGATGGAGTCGTTTCGTCGGTATGCGCTCGACGGCGGCCCGAAAGGCCCTAGCGCGCTCGACACGCGTTATCTCACGGAAGACGTGCCTTGCGGTTTAGGGCTTCTCGTTTCTTTGGGCGCTTCCGTCGGGGTTCCGACTCCTGTCGCCGACGCGGCGATCACCCTCGCGGGAGCCCTCCTGGGACGCGATTTACGCGCGAATATTCGATCTTTGGAATGTCTCGGATTCGATTCCGCCGCGTCGCTGCGACGCTTCTGTAATATTCACAACGCATAGTGCTTACGCGCCTCCTTTATTTACAATCGATCTAGAGCGCTTTATATGACGCGAACCGAAGCCGAACGTGAAATCGAACGCCTGACGCGTGAAATTCTTCGATGCGACCAACTTTATTACGTCGAGGCGAATCCCGACATGCCCGATCATGAATACGATTTCATGATGAAACGCCTGGAGGCGCTCGAACGCGAATTCCCCGATTTAGCGCGCGAATCGAGTCCCACGCGACGCGTCGGCGAAAAGTTGGAGGGGAAGGGCGAGGTCGTGCGTCATGAAATTCCGATGCTGTCGATCGCGAACGTCTACAACGAGGAGGAGCTCAGAGAATTTGCGCAGGCCGCTCAGAAAGGTTTCAGCTCCCCGTTAGCGTGGGTTTGCGAACTAAAAATCGACGGGATCGCCGCGTCTTTAATCTATGAGAATCGCGAATTTAAACGCGCTTTGACCCGCGGCGACGGCGTCTTTGGCGAAGATATCACCGCCAACGCCCGAACGATTCGCGACGTTCCCCTGCGACTACCAGACGACGCCCCCGCGTTTCTAGAAGTTCGCGGCGAAATCTACATGACCAACTCGAATTTGACGCGTCTCAACGAAGAAGCGCGAGCTTTCGCTCTGGAGACGGGGCGCGAATTCAAACCGTACGCGAACGCGCGAAATCTCACCGCCGGAACTATTAAACAGCGCGATCCGAAGGTATGTTCCGAGAGAAGATTGCGATTCTTCGCCCATTCCACTGGAACCGATCCCGGCGAGGCGGCGTCGACGCATTTCGAGTTTATGCGGAAGTTGCGCGGCTTTGGATTTGCGACGGCCCCGCTGGTAAAACGTTTCGACACGTTCGAGGAAGCGGCGGCGTACGTCCCCGAGATGCAGGAGAAGATGCAAGAGCTCGATTTCGAGGCGGACGGAATTGTCTTGAAAGTCGACGACTTCGCGGCGCGCGAGGAAATCGGCGCGACGGCAAAATACCCGAAATGGGTCGTCGCGTGCAAATTCGAAAAATACGAAGCAACGACGCGCGTACGCGACATTATCGTTCAAGTCGGAAAGTCGGGCGTCGTCACTCCCGTCGCGGAGCTTGAACCTGCGCAGATCGCAGGTACGATCGTTTCGCGCGCAAGTCTGCACAACGTCGATATTATCGAATCATTGGGGGTGCGCGTCGGCGACGTCGTCGTCGTCGAAAAAGCGGGGAAAATCATTCCGCACGTCGTTCGCGTTGAAACGTATCTACGCGATCCCGATGATCCGCGCCCCCCGTATGTCTTTCCAACGAAGTGTCCTAGTTGCGGCGCCGAGCTTCGACGCGATCCCGACGGAGTCTTCATTCGTTGTCCCGATCCCGAGTGCCCCGCTCAATTTCGCGAAAGACTCGCGTTTTTTGGGTCAAAAAGCGCCATGGATATCGACGGTATCGGCGACTCTGTCGTGGAAAAATTGACGTCGTCGTTTCTCGTCGGGTTATTCGAAGAACCGCGCGTTCTCGTCAAAAGTTTTGCCGATCTCTATCGACTCAAAACCGAAGATCTTTTGAATCTGGAAGGATTTCAAAAACGTTCCGCCGAAAAGTTAATCAAAGCGATCGCCGCAAGTAAAACGGCGGGGCCCGCCAGACTTCTCGCCGCGCTTTCCATTCAAGGAATCGGCGTCCAAACCGCGAAGGCGATTGTTAATAAATATCGCGGATTTAAGGGGATCGAGGAGGTCGCGCGCGCCGAGGATTTCGCCGTCGTCGACGGGATTGGAAAAATCTTGGCCGAAAATCTCTTCCATTTCTTTCATTCTCCCGACGGCGCTCGTATTATCGCTGAATTACGCGCGGAAGGTCTTGAAATGGAACTCCCTGAAGAAACGGCGTCGGAAGACGGCGGAGCTCGACCTCTGGAAGGTAAAACGATCTGCGTGACGGGAACCCTCGACGGATACGATCGCGTGGAAATCAAAGAGACGATCGAGCGTTTGGGGGGGAAGGCGACGTCCTCGGTTTCGAAGAAAACGGACTTTCTTCTCGTCGGCGCCAAACCGGGGCAGAATAAGATCGACAAAGCGAACGAACTTGGCGTCCCTCTACGAACGGAGGAGGAGTTCAACGCGATGATTCAGGAAAAGAATGAATCGCGATAATTCTTGATTTATCCCTTGCGATCTCTATACTTATGAGGGTAATCGCGTATTGACCCCCGCCGTCGTGTTTAAGGAGCCGCTTATGAAAGACGATCGTGAATTATCTCATGGCGAAATTGAAGCGAATAAGGATGAACTTGAACGCTTGTCGCAGCAAGAAAAATTCGTTTCTACGCGGCTTGAAACGACGACGTTAGACGATTTTCTCGCGTCCTTTGAGACGCGCGGCGCTGAATGCCAGACGCGTCCCGACGCGGGCGTCGACGGTTTTAACGCGGAGATCGAGCGCCAGGTGAAGCGCGGTAAGGAGCTTCCTCCAAAGCCGCGCGATCCCGATTCGTCGCGCTTTGCCCCCAAGTCGATAACGCCGCCGCCGCAAAAATCGCGCGTCCTATCCTCGCCGCCCGCTAAGCCGACGTCTACTCCAACGCCAAAGTCTGGCGCGGCTTCTTCTAAAGTCGACAAACCGGTTTCGACGCCGACTCCGACGCGAGCGCCGCAGGCCGCGAGTAAACCCGCGCAGAAGCCCGTCGCGCCTAAAGCGACCCCGACGAGCGCGCAGGAGACTCCGCGTTTTAGACCGGCGAACGAGCCATCCGCGACTTCAGCCCCTAACGCAAAGAAGCCCGCGCCGCGCTTCGATCCCGTTACGGGCAAGCCGCTCGATCCCAGTTTGGCGCGACAAATCGAAGCGCTGAAGAATCAAAATCAAGAGAGACGTTTCGATCCTCAAACGGGAAAGCCGATCATACCTACAGAGGAAGAGCCGGAAATCTTCCTAGAGGACAAATCGACGCCCGCTGCGAAGAAGAATGGGTGCGGTCCCGTTCTCTTTTTTGTATTTCTCGTCGCCATAATCGGAAGTAATTATGGCCCGATTCCCGCGTTTGCAACGTTAGTATGCGGATTTTCGCTCTTGGCGATGATTAACTCGATTAAAAAGTTGTAATCTTCTTCTTTTGTTTGTTCGCTAGGACGCGCTGGATTTCGAAGGAAAGAGCGCGTCTTTCTCAATATTGATAATCAGCATCTCGGAGGAGGTTTTCTCATGAGTCGACGATTAAAACGATGGGCGTTCGCGGCGCTTTTTCTCGCCTCGGTCGCGCCTTTGGCCCTCGCTCAGGAGCAGGAGAAAGTCGGCGAACGCCCTTACGAAATGGTTTGGGCTAACCGAACGGAAGAGGTTCGCGATCCAATTGTCGATTTCGAATCTCTCGACGGATGGATCGTCGAGACGGAGAATTCAGAGGCGACCTTTGAACGCTCGCGCGAAGAGCAGATGTACGGAACGTACGTCGCAAAATTGACGTATCGCGCAAAGCGCGACGCTTCGTCGCCTTACGTCGTCACCATGCGTCCTCCAAAGCCGATCGACGTTCCCGCCGACGCTGATTTCTGCTCCTGCTGGATCTACGGAAACAACTGGATGTGGGTCAATCCTCCGGAGACGCCGCGCGTCAACGTCTTCGCGCTCCTGCGCGATTCGAAGGGGAACGAATATGAAGTCAACCTCGCTTATGTCAATTGGCGAGAATGGTTTTTGTGCTATATGAAGATTCCGCAAAACGTGCGCGACGCGATGAAAGACGGCGCTCAGTTCGCCGGTTTGCGCGTGAGAAACGGATCGAGCTTCCAAGACAGCGTTCTTTATTTTGATTCCTTCTGCGTCTTTAAAGAAGACCGAAAGCCGCTGGAATTTAAGTTACGCGCCAAACCGGGGATCGATCTCTTTGAAGGCCAGCCGTTAGGTATCAACGCCGGGGAAGGACGTCTGCCATTTCCGACGACTCCCGATACGATTCTGCCAGATTCGGCGCAACAACTGATCAAACCCGCGACGCATTTTTACGGCGATTCCTGCGACTTCGTTTACGAAGGACACGACGGCGTTCTGGTCTACGAATATCGTCCTCGGTCAGGAAATTGGTCCGATCTTTCCGCGAAATGGGGTCGCGGCGAGAGCTTCAAGCCGTGCGCGGAAGGGGGCGTGACGAAACTTGTCGGCGACGACGGATCGATCGAGAACGTTGAAAAAGCGGAACTTCTCGAATTCAAAAAATTAGACGAAGGATATTCCGCGCGTTGGCTTTTGACGTCGAAAACTGCGAAAGCTGAAGTCGAATATCGTTTGCAGATCAAAGGCAAGAGCCTGATTATCGACACGCTGGCGAAGGGAGGACGTGTTCCTGAAGTCGCCTTTGGAAAAACGACCGGTCTCAAATCCTCGCGCGTCTTTACTGTCCCGTATTATCTTTACGACTACGGCAAACGCCCAGGAATCGGCCTTATTTGCCCGCAAGGGGATAACGCGGAGCCGATCTATGCGAGCGCGCATATCGACTGGTATCGTAGCGGCGCGTCTTATTTGAGAGGCGAACACGGCGCTTCAATCGCTCAACCCGATAAAGGCGTCTCCGCGAACGCCATTCTCAACGGGGCTGCGGAATACCGTGTGAAAACCGACGGAAAACGCAACGACGTTTACGAACGATTCATTTTGACTTTCTCTCCCTCTTTCGAAGAGACTCTCCCAACGATCGCCAATCCGGCGTCCCCGTATCGCGACGTCGCGGGCAAGGGAGTCTGGAGAGCGCATGGCGCGACGACGCGCGACGGCGATAAGGCCTATTGGTCCTCCATCCAGCGTCGCGGAATTCGCCATATGATCGTCACCGACCATGAAGTTTGCTGGCGCGACGGCGGCGAAAGTTTCACCTTCCGCACGAAGCCCGCGCCTAAGAAGGGGGGCGACGAAGGATGGATCGACTACTCGCGATTCATGCAAGACACGCTCGGGTACGTCTACGGTCTCTACAATAACTTCACCGACTTTGCGCCCGTCAACGAATATTGGTCTCCCGATATGATCAACCGCAACGCCGACTGGTCCCTCGGAACCGCATGGGCGCGTTGTTATGCGCCGAAACCGACTCGCGCCGTCGAATATTGCGAAAAACTCTCTCCTCTTAACGAAGAAAAGTTTAAATTCTCATGCGCCTATTGCGACGTTCACTCTTCCGTTCCCGCATGGACGCGCACCGACTATGACGAGCGCGTGCCCGGCGCCGGAACCTTCATGAGCGTCTTCTATCCCTACGGGGAAATCTTCCTTCTCCAGAAGCAGGCGTGGGGAGGCCCGACCTATTCTGAGGGGCCGCACCATTGCTTCTACGCGGGCCTTACGGACGGCAATTACGGCCAGGATCAACCCTACAATATGTTCCTAAACCCGTGGCTCGTCGATTTCGATCTGCTGAAAATGCACGATCTAGAGGTCGATTTCGGTATTGGGAACGTCGGAATGTTCGCGCCTGGTTACTCTCCTCAAACCGACTTAGAGCGGGTCTCTCTCATCGATCGCTTTAACGCCGCGACGTTGGCCTTCGGACATTCGGGTTTCTTGGCTGTGGATTACGGACGAATCTACGGGGCGCGCACGTACTTCATGATCCAGCAGATCGCGAGCTATTACACCCAGGCGTCGATCGATACGATTCGATACTACGACGCGGACGGAGTCGGACGCGCGACTTCGGAAGCGCTCGCGCTCGACGTCGTTCGTCGCAGTCAAATCGCGCTTCGATATAAGGACGGAACGATCGTCGTCTCGAACGGGTCGACGACCGAGCCGATGCGCGCGACGATCGAAGGGCGCGACGTCGAACTGCCGCCGAACGGATACGTCGCCTGGACCGCCGACGGCAAGGTCTTGGTCGAATCCTTCATGTCCCCTGCGGGAGCGCGCTTCGATTATTGCGAATCCCCCGAATATATTTGGTTTGACGGTCGCGGTTCTTGGGTGGAACGTCGACTTGCCGCAGGCGCCGGCGCCGCCGCGTGTCTCTTCCTCGACGAGGGGATCGAGATCATCCCGTACGACGATCGCGAAGTCGGATTCCGTCTGGACACGCGCGGCAAGAAGGCCGTCGCCGTCGCGCTCGCCGAAGATCGATCCGAGATCGGCCCCGCGACGCTGTGCGTTTCTCGCGACTTCACCTACGTCGTTCCCGTTCCCAACGCCGTTTCGTACATGATTACGACGACGGACGAGCCCGCGACGACCGGCGACGCGTCGGCCCCCTTTGAGGTCGCGCCGGGAGAAAAAGTCTCGATTCAAGTCGGCGATCAAACGGTGGAATGGACGGCTCCCAATCCCTTTACGGGCAGCGATTTCGTCTTTGAGGAACGCGCTTGGGGAGTCGACGGCGCGAGGACTATGGTCGCGAAGAAGGCTGCGGAACACGTCTGGGCGGAACTCCCCTCTGGGGACGCGCTCGACTTCCTCGTCGTTTCGCCTTATAACGTTGTGTTCCGCTGCGAAGACGGCGTTCTCAAAGGAAAGCGCTACTCCTTTGTTTCCGCCGAGAAAGACGGAGAGTTTAAGGTCGTCGAGTTGGCGGAGCCGACAGAGATTGGGAAGGAAACGATCGACGCGAGTTTCGATGGGGGCGATTTCGTTTTCACCTTTATGGTTGAGAAAGTCTACGATCCCTTCGAGTATGACTTCATGGATCCTGCGAATCCTGGCCGTACGTTCATTCAGCGCGACGGGCAAGAACCGACCGATAATCTGAGCGAAACCGGTTCTTTCAATCGTATAACCGAAGTCTCGAGTTCTGGGGTTACGAAAATGGCGCATAGCGTTCATCCGCCGTACCTTAACGGACCAACGGGCTGCGTCTATTTTGAATACGACGTCGATCTTCCGGCGGACAAGTCGCTTACGCTTCGCGCGAAAGTCGGGAAGGGGGACGGCTCCGATCCTGGGAACGGAATCGTGTATAGAATCGCGGCGCGTCGTCAAGGCGAACCGAAGGATAAGGAGATGATCGTTAAAGATCTGTACTACATGTCCAGCGGTTGGGCCCCGATAGAGGCGGGACTTGATTTTTTGGTCGGCGAAAAAGTCACGTTGAGCTTCATTGCCGACGCGCATAAGGATTCCACCGGCGACTGGGCGTGCTGGGCCGATATCCGCCTCGAGACGACGCGCTCTCGTTTAGAGCGTTCGTTGACGCGCGTCGCCGCGACTTTTTGACGCGTCGTTTTGGCGCTCGACGTCGAATTTGACAGTCCCTTAATTCAAGAAATAAAAAGCGCCCGAATCGTTTTCCGACGGTTCGGGCGCTTTCCTATTGGAGGTTACGACGCGAGCGTTAAGTTCGCGCCTCGCCTTGGCTCATTATTTCTGTTCGTCGAACTTGTAGACGAATTCGTCCCCTTCGCGAGTAAGGGTAATCGCGCGGCGCGCGCGCTGCGTCGGGTCGACGAAACCGGGGCGCTTGAGCAGCTCGAGCGCCAAGGGGTTCTCGAGGCGTTGCTGGATGACGCGCTTGAGGGGACGCGCGCCATATTCCGGCTCGTAACCCAGGTCGGCGATCGCGTCGAGAGCGGCGTCGGAGATCGCGAGGTCGATTCCCTGCTTAGCGAGAAGCGCTTGTAGCTTTTTCGTCTGAATCTGGACGATTTGGCGAATCTGATCCTTTTCCAGAGGATGGAAAACGATCGTTTCGTCGATACGGTTGAGGAATTCGGGGAGGAACTTGTCGCGCAGCACGAGGTTGACCGCGTTTTCAAGTTCTTTCGCAGAGCCATGGTTCGACGTTATATCGCGAATGACCTGGCTTCCGAGGTTCGACGTCATGACGATGATCGTGTTCGTGAAGTCGACCGTGTGTCCCTGATTGTCGGAGAGACGTCCGTCGTCGAGAACCTGGAGGAGGATGTTGAAGACGTCGCGATGCGCCTTTTCGATTTCGTCGAAGAGGACGACGGAGAAGGGCTTGCGACGGATCGCTTCCGTCAACACGCCCCCTTCTTCATAGCCGACATATCCTGGAGGGGCCCCGATGAGGCGCGCTACGGTGTGTTTTTCCATGAACTCGCTCATGTCGATACGCACGATCGCGCTTTCGTCGTCGAAGAGCGCTTCCGCAAGCGCCTTGCACAACTCCGTCTTACCGACCCCCGTGGGGCCGAGGAAGAGGAAGGAGCCGATCGGACGATTGGGATCTTGCAAGCCGCTTCGACTGCGACGCACCGCGTTCGAGACCGCGTCGACCGCTTCGTTCTGGCCGACGACCCGCGCGTGCAGACGATCTTCCAACTTCAGCAACTTCGCGCGTTCCGTCTCCATCATGCGCGAGACGGGGACGCCGGTCCACTGTGAGACGACCTCGGCGATTTCGTCGGGGCCGACGACTTGGCGCAGGAGTCTCTTTTGCGGGGGCTTTTCGGAATCGCCTTGATCTTTGTTCTCCGCTTCTTGGGCTTCGAGGTGCGCGAGACGTTCTTTGAGGGACTTAATCTCGTTGACAAGATCCGCCAATTTCTGGAATTGCGAGTTATCCGCAGGTTTGCCGCTGTAGTACGACTGTTTGACTGCGGCGTCGAGATTCTTGTATTCGAGCTCCGTCCGCGCGATCTTTTCGCGGAGTTGGTGGACGTCGCCGACTCCGCTTTTTTCCTTCTCCCAGCGGAGATTCAATTCCGCGAGTTCTTCGTTCTTCTTCGCGATCTCGGCGCGAACTTCCTCTAAACGCGCGACGGCGTCGGGATCCTTTTCGTTGACCAGTTGGCTCTCCGCGATCTTGAGTTGGACGATTCGACGCTGAACGTCGTCGATCTCCGTCGGCACGCTTTGCAATTCCATCGCGAGTCGGCTCATCGCTTCGTCGACAAGGTCGATCGCCTTATCGGGAAGGAATCGGTCGGAGATGTAGCGGTTCGAAAGTTCTACGGCGGAAACGAGCGCCGAGTCGGTGATCTTCACCCCTTTATGGTGCTGCTCGTAACGCTGTTTTAGTCCGCGCAAGATCGACAGCGTCGCTTCAATCGACGGTTCGTCGACCACAACGGGCTGGAAACGACGTTCGAGCGCGGCGTCTTTTTCCACGTATTTGCGGTATTCGTCGAGGGTCGTCGCGCCGACGCATTTGACCTCGCCGCGCGCCAACGCGGGCTTCAACAAGTTCGCCGCGTCCGCGCCCCCCTGCTGATTCCCCGCGCCGACGACCGTGTGCAACTCGTCGATGAAGAGGATCACGCGTCCGTTGGAATCTTCGACTTCCTTCAAAACCGCCTTCAAACGCTCTTCGAATTCGCCGCGGAACTTCGCCCCCGCAATCAACGCGCCCATGTCGAGCGCGACGACCACCTTGTCTTTCAAACTCTCGGGGACGTCCCCCGCGACGATACGCAAGGCGAGTCCTTCGACGATCGCGGTCTTACCGACGCCCGGTTCGCCGATGAGGACGGGGTTGTTCTTCGTGCGGCGGGAGAGGACTTGGATGACGCGTCGAATCTCCTGGTCGCGTCCGACGACGGGATCGAGCTTTCCTTTTTTGGCGCGGTCGACGAGGTTGATTCCGTACTTTTCGATCGCTTGCAACTTTCCTTCAGGCTCTTGGTCGACGACGCGGTGTCCGCCGCGCACGACGCTTGTGCCCTCGAGAATCTTGGTGCGATCGATCGCGAAAAGGTTAAGAATATTTTGAGCCTTCCCTTCACATTCGGCGAGGGCAAGGAACAGATGTTCGGTGGAAATGAATTCGTCGGTGAGAGTCGTCGCTTCTTCCGCAGCCTTGACGAAAATTCTTTGTAGTTCCGCAGAGAGGTTTGGGGTCGCGCCGGAGACGCGCGGGAGACGATCGACTTCGGAGTCGACGGCTTGCTTGAGGCGTTTGAAATCCGCGCCGATCGCTTGAAGGATCGGTTTAATATTGCCGTCGGTTTCTTCGAGTAAAGAGGCGAGCAAATGAATGCTGGCGATTTCCGGGTTTCCTTTGGCGACGGCGAGACGTTGCGCGCTCTGAATAGCTTCCTGCGATTTGACCGTTAGTTTTTCTGATGAAAAGTTCATAAGGTCTCCTTTCATAATGGATCGACTCTAACTTGTTCGACCGCATTGTGTTACGAACGCCCGTTTTATGCCGTTTTGAGACTCCAAACGGCGTTCGCTTGGTAATTATGCATAATTGACGCCACTCGTTTCTTTATGATGAAATTTTTTAAAAATGTTGGAGAATTCCTTGGCTGTATTTTTTTAGATAGACGACGCCGGGGGCTAACATAAACTGTAACGCCGAGTATAATGGAAAAACGCCTCCTTATACGCGTGGCGGTTGAGTTATAGATTTGAGGACATAACGGTGCAAGAGATTAAGGAAAAGCTTCTTCAGGCGGTTGAAGCGGCGAAGTCGGCGAAATCGGCAGACGCGCTCGAAAAGGTTCGTATTGATTTTCTAGGCCGTAAAGGCATGATTACGACGCTTGCGAAGAACGTCGATTTCAGCAAGATGTCGGTTGAGGAAAAGAAGAGCTTTGGCAGTCGCTTGAACGAGCTCAAGAATTTAGCGACTGAGAGCCTTGCCGCCGCAGTCGCCGCGATTCAAGAGAGCGCGCCGCGTCGTAAGGCGAACGATCTTGATTTGACCGCGCCTGGAAAAGGTCGACGCTTTGGCGCCCTTCATCCGATTACGTTGGCGCAGATGGAACTTGAAGATATCTTCCAAGGGATGGGCTTCTCCGTCCTTTACGGCCCGGAAGTCGAGTCGGAATATTTCTGCTTCGAAGCGCTGAACATCCCTCACGATCACCCCGCGCGCGATATGCAAGACACCTTCTGGCTTAAGAACCAGCTAATTTTGCGCACGCATACCTCCGCCAATCAGGTTCGCACCCTGAAACGTTTTGGCGCTCCTATTCGCGCGATCTTCCCCGGAAGATGTTTCCGCTACGAATCGGTCGACCCCAGCCATGAAAACACCTTCTATCAGTGCGAAGGGCTCGTCGTCGATAAGGACATTTCCGTCGCGAACCTGATCGCCGTCATGCGCACGATCTTGAGTCAAGTTTTCCGCCGCGACGTGAAAGTGCGTTTGCGTCCCGGTTACTTCCCCTTCGTCGAACCTGGCTTTGAACTCGACCTCAACTGCCTTCTGTGCGGCGGCAAGGGGTGCCCGACGTGCGGCGACGGGTGGATCGAATTGATTCCTTGCGGACTTATTCACCCGGAAGTTTTGCGCCACGGCGGAATCGATCCGCGCGAATACAGCGGTTTCGCGTTCGGCGTCGGATTGACGCGTTTGGCGATGATGAAGTACGGTATTAAGGACATTCGTTACTTGAATTGCGGCGACTTGCGCGTGAACGAGCAGTTCTCGACGTTGCTGTAAGGACTCGGAGATGCTTGAGGTTGAGATGAAGTTTCGCGTCGAGGACGCGGACGCGTATGAAGCGCGCGTTAAGTCCTTTCTCGACGCGGCTTTCGGCGAACCGTCCGTCGAGTGCGACGCGTTTTTTCGGTGCGACGCGCTCGGCTTTCCAAACGCGGGCAAGATGCTCCGTATTCGTCGTCGCGGCTCCTTTTTGGCGGTAACGTATAAGGGCCCGAGACTTGACGAAACGACGAAGACGCGCGAAGAGATCGAACTCCCTCTCGTTCTTCCCGGTTTTGACGACTCGGCGATCCGCAAAGCGCTCGTCGATCGAACGCGAGACGACTGGACGCGATTCTTCGAGCGTCTGGGCTTTCAAGAGGCTCAAAGCGTCGAAAAGACGCGGCGAACCGCGCTTTGCGAATTCAAAGGCCGACGCTTTACGATCACGCTCGACGAGCTTGAAAAACTCGGCGTCTTCACCGAGATCGAAACGATCGCTCCCGAGGGAGACCTCGAGGAAGCGCGCGACGCCGTCAAAGAACTAGCCGAAGCGTTGGGATTGCGCGACACGATCGTGAAAAGTTATTTGGCGCTTGCGATCGAAGCGCAGACGGGCAAGAGCGTCGTTGAAAAATAGCGCCGCGCGAATGTCGTCGTTAAAACTGGCGTAAACGATAGGCGTATTTTGAAAATTCTGAAAAAAAGTTGAATTTTCCCGCCAAAAATAGTAGACGTTTGACGCCGCCCAGATTATCATTATTGACAGTGTATTTACTCAGGCGTCCTATTGACGTCGTTGACTCAAGTGTTTTGACGCCGAGCGTTGAAGCGCGCAATCGGGCGCGTTTCGCCTTGGGGTAGCGCGAATTGAGGAATCCAGATGAAATCGAGTATGTTCCATTTACTAGTAATGTTGGCGGTTTCGCTGCCGATGACTGGCGTTCGCGCGAACGCTGCCGACGACGCTCCTAAGGCTGACGAAGCAAAGCCCGTCGAACTCTTCCAGGCGATTGACGAAGGTCTCGTCGAAGTGAAGTTGACGCCGAAAAACTCCCTCAAGAGTAGCATTGCCGTTACGAACAAGACGGATAAGCCGATCGTCGTCGAGATGCCCTCGGCGTTCGCCGGCGTTCCCGTGTTGGCTCAGCCTGGTATGATGGGCGGACGCGGTGGCATGGGCGGCATGGGCGGCATGATGGGCGGCGCGCCTGGCATGATGGGCGGCGGTCGTAACCAAGGCGGTTTCGGCGGCGGTATGTTTGGCGAAGCCGGAGGACGCGGCGGCATGATGAATAGCCGCGGCGGTATGGGCGGAAACAGCCGTAGCGGCGGCAATCAATCCATCGGCGGCGGAATGGGCGGTCGTAGCGGCGGTATGGGAGGCGGCATGGGCGGTCGCGGCGGCGGCGGATTGTTCTCCATCGCGCCTAACAAGACGCATCGCGAATCTGTTCGCACCGTCTGCCTTGAACATGGTAAAAAAGAACCCGGCCCTTCCGTTGAGTATACGATCGTCCCGATCGACATGTACACCGAGAATAAAACGACGCAAGTTCTCTGCTCTATGCTCGGCGATCCCGAACTTAATCAGAACGCCGTTCAGGCCGCCGTTTGGAACGCTGAAAACGGTTTGAGCTTTGAAGAACTCGCTTCGAAGACGAAGCAAGAAGGAAACAATAATATGCCCGAAAGTTACTTCCTCAAGGAAGAGCTTTCAACAAGCGTAAATCTTCTTGCGAAGGCTCAGGAACGCGCCGCTGTTTTGCAGGACGTTGAAGACGCTCAGAAAGCTTTAGAGGAAGAACCTCTTGAGGAGACGGATATGACCGTCGAGAACTTGACCAACGAAGTCCTTAAGTAGTCTTATTCCTTTCTTCTACCGCGCGGATCTTCTTTGGTTTTGACGCCCTTGTCCCCCCTGACAAGGGCGTCTATCTTTTGGAACGAATTTCTCTTTTTCGCGCGTAAAAAATTGACTTTGCGTTTCTTTTTTGGTATCATACTTTTCGCGCGCGTTTGGCGCGTTTTAATATGTCGTCTAGCTATAATAGGAAGGATTGAACATGCCGCTTTACGGAACGAATCGTCGAAATTTTCTTAAAACGAGCGCTTTAACTCTCGCCGCTTCAAGTCTGCCCTTTGAGATCTCGAGTCGCGGATTCGCGCAAGACGCCGCCGTAGCGGATAATGAAAAGACTCCGAAGTTTCAGGTCGCTGTCCCTCTTTGGGAAAAGGGACGCGAGACGGAAATGAACGTGACGCTTACCTTCTACGCGTCCTTCAAACTCAACTCGAAAGACGATATCGCCGGGTCGATTTTGCGCGTTGCCGGCGCCACTATTTATCGCGTTACGGTCAACGGAGAATACGTCGGTTACGGCCCGTGCAGAGGTCCTCACGGATGGTTCCGCGTCGACGAATGGGATATCGCGTCGAAGTTGACGAAAGATTCAAACTTTGTCACGATTGAAGTTTGCGGATACAACAGCAACAGCTTCGACCTTTTGGATCAACCCTCCTTCCTTCAAGCGGAAATAGTCGACGGATCGGGGCGCGTCGTCGCGGCGACGCTTGACGCGAAGAAGACCGACGTCGTATCCTTCGAGGCGTGCGACATGACGGGAATTCGCGTTCAGAAGGTTCAGCGGTTTAGCTTCCAGCGCCCCTTTATCGAGGTTTACGATCTTCGTCGCGCGCATGAATTGGAAGCGGTCGCACTTGCTCGTCAACCCGAAGTGAAACATCTTCCGCGTCGCCTCCCGTACCCTGAGTTCGCGATTCTTGAGCCCAAGGCCTGGGGTAAACGTTGCGTCGTGACTCCGCGTGAAAAGCTCGAAAATCCGTGGCGCGACCGTTCTCTTGTCAATATCGGTCCTCAACTCAAGGGATATCCTCTCGACGAATTGACGGTCGTTCTTTCAGACGAAGTTCAGCGTCTTGAGACGAAACTCACGGACGAGCAGCCGCTGAGCTTCGGATCCGTTTATAACGCGTCGGACGCGCAGATCGTCGACTTCGGCGCCAACTACTGCGGTTTCTTCGGATTGGAAATCGAGACGAAGGGTGAGACGGACGTCGTGATTACCTTCGACGAGATTACGACTGCGGACGGGGACGTCAACTTCCTGCGTTTGGGGACGTGCTCTGCGGTGAAATGGAGCTTCGGCGAAGACGGAACGCAGAAAATCGAGTGCATTGCGCCGCAAGTTGGCCGTTACGCGAAGTTGCACTGCTTAAAGGGTAGCTTTAAGCTTAACAATTTCTTCATTCGCGAATACGCGTATCCGCCGACTCGCGAGGCGTCCTTCGACTCTTCCGATCCGCGCTTGAAGAAGATTTACGCCGCCGCGCAGTTGACTTTCCGCGAAAACGCCGTCGACGTCTTCTCCGACTGTCCGCACCGCGAACGCGCGGGCTGGCTCTGCGACAGCTTCTTTACGGCGCGCTCTTCCTTCGACCTCACGGGCTCCGTCGCGGCGGAAGAGGCGTTTTTGGAAAACTTCATGTTGCCGGAGAGCTTCAAACATATTCCCGACGGAATGTTGCCGATGTGCTATCCTTCGGATCACTACGACGGAGTATACATCCCGAACTGGGCGATGTGGTTCGTGATGGAGCTTGGCGAATTTGCGTCGCGCGCGCAGAATCCGTGGCTTGTGAAGGGCTTGCGCAAAAAGATTGAGAAATTAATGGCCTTCTTCGAGAAATACGAAAACTCCGACGGACTCCTTGAAAAGCTTCCGAGCTGGGTCTTTGTCGAGTGGTCAAAGGCGAACGATTTCGTTCAAGACGTGAACTACCCGAGCAATATGACGTACGCGCGCATTTTGGAGATCGTCGGCGAGCTTTACGGCGTGGAGAAATGGAGCGAAAAGGCGCGCAAAGTCCGCGCTAAGGTGATCGAGCAGTCGTTTGACGGCGAGTTCTTCGTCGACCATGCGATCCGTAAGGAGGACGGAACTCTTGAGATCTGCCGCGACAGAACGGAAGTCTGCCAGTACTTCGCGTTCTTCTTCAAGACGGCGACCCCGGAATCTCATCCGGCGTTGTGGGCGACGCTTTTGGACAAGTTCGGCCCGAATCGCGTGAAGGAGGGCGGCTATCCGGAGATTCACAAGGCGAACTCCTTCGTCGGCAACGTGTTGCGTCTGGAACTCATTTCGCAGGCGAATCGCGGGGATCAGCTTCTGGACGAATCGGTCGCGTATAACGAGTATATGGTCGATCGAACCGGGACGCTGTGGGAGAACGACACGGACTTTGCGAGTTGCAACCACGGTTTCGCGTCGCACGTCGAACGCGTCTATTATCGCGACGTCGTCGGTATTCGCAGCGTCGATCCATCCGCGAAGAAGATTGTGATTCGATTGCCGAAGATCGATTCGCTGACCTGGGCGGCGGGGGTTCAGCCTCTCTACGGTTCGGCGATCAAGTTGCGCTGGGAGAAGAAGGACGGAAAGCTCCTCTATTCTCTTGAGACGCCCGACGGTTACGACGTCGAGTTCTCAAATGAAAGCGGTTTGGAAGCGACGCGCGTCTGAGCGGCGCGAACGTCCTAGCTTGCGTGGTTAAGAGTCGAGGAGGTGAGATGAGCGCGCCGAGATATAGTCGCAGGATGGTGGATAAGCTTCGCGGTTTAAGAGACGGCGGGGTTGCGCGTTTTCAAATCGGCGGCGTCTATCTCATGACGCTCAAACTTGGCCAAGACCTTTTCGTGCGCCCCTTCGGCGACTCAGGGAAAGAGGAGACGCAGATCTGGGTCAACGACGTCCCCGTCGTCGCTCTGACTCCGTTCACTTTTGACGACGTCGTTCGCGTTGGAGAGCGCGCGTTCATCTTCCGTGATCCGAACGAATCAATCGACGAGGAGCGAAGTCTTCTTTACGAGTCGGTCGCGGATTCTCTCGACTCCGAGCGAAAAACGGAGATTTGGGCGAAACCGTCGTCGGAAATTCCACGCGGCGAGCGCCCAAAACGCCCCGAGCCGAGTCAGCGCCTGAAAAAGAAGACGACTACTACTCGCGGCGCGACGACCTCGAAAAAAAAGTCGACGCCCCGACGCGATCCCCCGTCCCCATCCGATAAACTCTGGATGAACGTCGACTTCGCCGTCCCCGTCGACGATCCTTTCGCCGCGCCCCCCGAGGAGACGAACAACCTTGAGGAAAAGATCAAGGAACGCGCGAAAAGCAAAGGAATTTCCCTCGAGAAGAAACCGCTTCCTAACCCGCCTTCGGAATGGTGAACGCGCGCTTGGGACTTCGTAAAACGATTAAGGACGCCGAAACGCCTCTTCTTCAAGACGGCGATTTCGGCGTCCTTCTCTATTGAGGGCTCCTGCGGCGTAAACGCGCAATAGACGCTTGGACGACGTGGGCTTCCTTATTTGTCCTCTCGCGATATTTGATAATACTTCAAGACCTCGACGATTTGCGCGTCGTCGTTTTGAATATCGCGGTCGGAGAATTTATTCTGAGCGATGATCTCTTTCGCTTTGTCGACTTGTTCCGGCGTCAACGCGTTGAATTTCTCCCACCATATCTCGGATTCGTCGCACGCCTTAGCTATGTTGACGTCGTATCGACCCGCGAGCTTTTCGCGGAACGTCGCGTTATAACGCCGACGATAGATCAAGAACGTCTCCGGCGTCCACAGCAAACGATGAAATTCATTCAGATCTTTGCCAAATGCGGCTTCGAAAAATTTGACCCCGCGACCAACCTTTCCCTTGGTGGAGTTCAAAATCGCCTGGATCGCGCGGATGAATTTGCGATTCCAATGTTTTCCGATGAAATCGCGATTCATGAAGAACGCGGGGTCGTTCAACGGGTGGTATTTCATCGGGAAGGAATAGATGGAAACTTCCAGTTCTTCACTCAGATCCACGTTCATGCGCAGGCGGTTGTAAAGCTCGTCGGGCGTGTCTTCAAAGTTGTAAAGAAGATAATTGGAGAGTTTGGTTATTCCGTTTCTGACGGCGGTTTTAACCGCCCTTTCGTATACGTCTCTGAGGTTCCAATGGTCGAACGCGATGCGTAGCGGCTGGATGTTCACTTCAGCGAGTTTCTTCATGTTTTCGTCGTTTACGAGTCGTGAATCGATCCCTTGGTTAAAGTCGACGATTCTCGCGCGAGGGCGCGGGTGGTGCGTTCGCTCAAATAGAGGTTTGACGAAATCGTCGAGCGCCAGAATGGCGTCGCGCGTCGCCGTATAATCGTGTAGGAGCCGCGCGCTCTTACGACGCTCTTCAAGCTCTTTCTTTTCCTCCGACTCCGGCAATTTCTTCGCCAGTTCGTCGTACAACTTGACAATCTTGCGAATATACGCGCGATTATTGTAATTATCCTTCAAGTTTTGGGACGCGACGAGATAGGGATTCTCGGCGGTTACGGTTTCTCCTTTAGCAAAACCGCACGCTTTGATCTCGTCGATAATCTCGTTGTAACGTTTCGAGGCGAGCACGTTATTGTCGAGAAGGAGCAAGTCTTTTTGGGGCCCGAAACGCCGCTTTGTTTCTTCGATTTACTTCCGCAGCCCGACGTGATCTCGATAATTCGGCTCGAGTCGAGGCACGGCGCAGAATCGGCATTTGTTGACGCAGCCGCGCGTCATGTAGGCGAAATACGCGTTGTTCGCGGGGTATGCGTAGTCGATCTCTTCGAGTATCGAGTAGTCGAGAGGGAGTTCGTCGATCACGTCCTCCGAGTCCACGTCAACGAGATGGGGGCGATCGAGAAGCCCTCGATGCGGCGTTATTCCCGTCGCCTTTTCAACCTCCTCGGGGATCAGCGACGACATGATTCCACCCACCATCACGGGGCGTAGGCTTGGTTCCGTTGAAAGGATGGTTTCCGCAGGCTTGCACAGACGCTTGGCGAAATTGATCGTGTCGATCGTGATTTGCCAATAAAAGGTGAAGAGGGTCGTGACGCAGACCCGATCAAAACGCGGATGGGCGAAATAGTCCTGACTGCGAAATTTTTCGCGGTAGACCTTCAGAATATCGAAGACCGTTTCGTCTTGAAGGAGGTCGTTCCCCGACAAAGTATTTGATTTTCCGAGTCGAACGTATTCCTTGAGGGTAGGATAATATCCAGCCCAGCAGACGTCGGGGAAGCGAAAAGAGAGATTGCGAATCAAATCCTCGCAGACGAGTTGCACGGCGAACGCTTTCATATCCCCTTTATAAAAGCGAACGTCGTCGCCGCGTCTGCGAAAATACGTCGCGAGCTTCATAAGTCCCATCGGCGGATACTTATTCTTGTAGTTCGGCTCGACTAAAAGAACTTTGCGCTTGCCCATCAGATTTTCTTTATCGCTTCCGTTATTTCTCTGATGAGCGGTTCGGCGTCCTCTTGGAGGCGGTCGGTGATGATCGAAAGAATGATATCGACGATTTTGCGCTCGCGCGTGGTGAGCATATCGATTTGCTGACTGAGATAAGGCGCCTTATTCGTCTTGGCCTTGGCCGCTTTTCTTTCTGCTTTCGCCGCCGATTCGAGCGCTTGCGAGGGATTTCGTCGCGCCTTAATAATTTGATATTGGACGCTTTTAGGACTGTTGGGATCCTTTTGGAAGTCCTGTTCGCATTTTTGGAGTTCGCGTTGGGCCTTGCGGGCCCTTTCTGAGCTTTTACTCAAATTGTCGGTGAGATTTTTTTCTTCCTTCTTGTTGGCAAATCCTTCTTTGCATTTTTGCTCGTATTCTTCATTGAGTTTTTCATCACGTTGTACGGCTTTTATATTGTTGACAATCTTGTTCGAGTCATGATATCTACGTTTTAATTCCGCGCAATATTCCCTCAGTTGGGCGTCGAGCTCTTTGCGCGCAGGATTCTCGTTAAAGTAATCTCTCTGCGAATTGGGGATCAAATCTTTGCTGACAATGAAGATTTCGCCCACAAAATAATAAACGCCGCGAGGTTCGGAGAAAAAATCTCGAAGAACTTCGTCGTTTCCAATCTGAATGTTTCCCGATCGAATACGGATTCCGCGCATCGGATTATTCTTTTTGGGAATTTGTTCGCTGTTTTCGCATCTGCCGACCCATCCCCAAGCGAGGAGCTCCCCATCTTTGTCCTTAAATTCGCGAATATCGAGATCTTCAATCTTATCTTTTTCCTGACCGTTATCGTCCTTAATTATCTCGTTGTACGGCTTTTTGATTTGATTACCGTTGACGCGAATGATATATTCCGTCGGTTCAGCTTCGCGCTTTCTCATTTCCTCATGAATCTTTTGAGGGAAAGAACCGAACATCATCGAATCATAGGGCGCCGGCGCCACGAAAGAGAGATATTGGATTATTTCTTCCTTATTTAGAATTTCGTCGTTTTCCGGATTGATATCGAAGAGTTCGACTTTGAAAAAATGGTCCTCCTCATCCCAAGGGCGCGTTTCAAAGCTTACGACTTGCTTCCACACTTCTTCCACCGTGTATTTCTCGTTTCCGCCAACGAGTCCGCGCATCTTCTTGGCGTCGATGGTCATGGAGGATTGGGAAGCCTCTCCCTTATAGCTAGTCGAGAATCGAAGGGTTTGACAGTAGGCGGCGCCGCAAAGTCGACCGATTCCGCGGAAACCGCGGCTTTCCCCATTTCTCTTACTGCTGTTCGCGATAGAGCCGATCTCTTCTCGGAAATGCGACTCGCTAACCCCGGTCGCGTTGTCGGTGATCGAGACGTATCGTTCGTTTTGAGCGTCGCCAATCTGAATATTGATTTCGCACTCATCCAAGTTTTGGATGAGCTCTTTTTTAAGCGCTACGTCGATTTGATCGCACGAGTTTTGAATATATTCGCGGTAGATGACCTTCGAGTGTTTGTAGAGACCTGTCGTGAGGTTGTCCAAAACATTCTTGCCGATAGTCGTGGGGGTAGACGAATTTGCCATGGTTGGGGATAGAATTACTTAAACTGTCTGTAGATAGGCTTGGGAAACTTGATGTGAAGCAAAGAGCGGAAGAGAGGATTTTGGAGAATATACTCGCCCTGCTCCAGACGCGTAATCATATTTTTGTAAACCGGCGGAATACTCTTATAGTTTTCGTTTCCGACTTCAATCGTGTTCGAGCGACCAAACGCGTGCGTCGAGCAGTTCCCCGTCACGCGGTTATTGAGAGCGCTTCTGAACTGTTCCGCGCCGAAGAGAACGACGCCCAGAGAGCGCCCGCGTTCGGCGACGTCAAGGATCTGACGGAGAATGGGGGAGTTTTTCGGCGCGTCTTTCGACGCGTATTTATTCAATTCGTCGATGAAGACGACTATGCGCCGCGGAGGCTTAATTCCTTCATCGTCGTATTCCCCGAGTTGCAGATTATAAATAGAGCGCATGACGCTTCCGAAAACGTAGGCCTGTTGATCTTCCGAAAGTTTCGCGATATCAACGACATAAACGTCGTTCTTAGAAATATTTTTAATCGCGTCTTCGAGCCGCGTTTCAGGTATCTGCGCGTATTCGTCGAGCCTTCGCGCGAAGAATTGGCAGCCTGCGACCGCTTTGTTGAGGAGTCGGCTAAATTTTCGCCAACTCATGACGCTAATCTCTTTCCCTTCCTTTGCGCCCGTTTCCGTCTTAGCCTTTACCGCTTGGCATAATTTATCCCAGCCGCCAAGGTCTTTGAAGCTTGAGTCAGATTCGTTCGAAATGTAGTTGAGGATTGATTCGATCGTTTGATTCGTATCGTCGATATTCGCAAAGAGGAGGTCGAGAGTTTCCTTGTCTTCCGGATAAAGATATTTGAAGAACTTACTCTTGCGCATTTTCGCGTTTTCGACGAGTTCGTCGCGCGATAGGTAGGAATTCGATTTGCCGCAATGCTCCGAGTACGGATGGAAATAGGAAACCTGTTTGAAGGGCTTCGGTTCAAGCCCAAGGGCTCGATAAAGCTCGTGGGCGCGGGCGAGGGCTTCTTTAGGCTGCTTTTCGTCGCTAAAGTCGTTTTCTTGGTCGATTGCCAGGAGATCTTTCCCCTTGACGTTAAAGAGGACGAACGCGACGCTCTCTTCTTCGTCGTTCATTGCCAGATATTTGTCTTGAATCGCTTTGAGAAGGAACATTGCGTAAGACGTCTTCGCGGCGAGTCCCGAAATGCCGGAGATATTCAAGTGGGCTCCTTCCGGACCGATGATGAACTTCGAGTTCAAATGCACGGGAAGTTGAACCTTTTCGCTTCCTTGCGTTCCTTCGTACATTTCGAGATAACCGCAAATGAGAGGATTATCGACGCTTTTGAGCCCTAGCGCGTAAGTGATCTCTTCCTTCGTCGCGAGGAGTACTTTGGCGTTGTTTTGCAAGGGAATATAGATATTCTTATCATTGCATACGACTTTGGCGGAGACGTAATTCATGCCGATGCGCATCGTCGCGTCCTCGACGTTTAAATCGCCAAAATCGCTTGAGATATAGTTCGTCAGGAAACTGGTCGCGTCGGTGATGTGCGAGATTTCTTCGATTACTCCATACGAGGACGAGCCGTTGACATGCTCTACTTTCACGATATCAAAGGGATTGAGAATCAAATCCGATTGCGTCCAAAACGTGAAGGAGTCGATCGTCGTCGGATTCTTTTCCGTAGCGACAACGCGTCCGATGAGCTTTTCTTGAACCATGATCTTCCCCTAGAATAGCTGTAAGAATACGTCGGGACTAAGATATCTGCTTTTGGCGTAACGTTCGGCGAGGTAGACCGGATAAAGATGGTTGGCCCATCTCCTGTCGACTCCGTAGCAAGTTGGCGTTCGTAGATTAAGAAGGTGCGCGCTGAGGTTGTCGACGGAATTGGAGTCCAGCGCCCCATTCTTTTGCTCTTCATCCGTCATGATCTTTTCGACTTTTACGACTCCGTCGAGAGGACCGGGGGTTCGACTTCGGTCTCTTACCCTCAAATACCAAACGCCGAAATGAACGTTTTCGTTCTGATTGGAGTTGTAGTAATGCGCGACGGGCGTTCGATGGAAGAGGGGGAGATCGGCGATTTCCACCCCGTGCGCTTTATCTTTTCCATCTCCGCAACCTTCCGGATTGAAAGATTTAGAAACCCCTATGACATGTTGATAGGCGTCGCGGATCGCTTTTTCGTCGGAACTGCCGCTTCTATAACGGGTGTTGTATTCGAGAGAACTGTCTTTGAGTAAGTAATGGTCGTTGCCGACGTGTTTTTGTTCAACCAATTCGAAGACCGTCTTCTGCTCCGTTTCGATCATGAGGTCTTGAACTTTGGCAATCGCTAGATTTTGCAGCTTTTCGTAATTCTCGCCCCTTTTAGGGGAGTACATTAATACGTCGGAGATATGATATCCGAGCCTTTGGAGGCCCGAATTTTTGTTGAAGAAGTCGCGTAGTTCTCGAAGTTTGAGTTCTTCGCGCCCGTAGTTTGAGAACGCCTGGTCGGGGATGACGACTACAAGTTTATGTTTAATGGGGAGGCAATAGAGTCGCTTCTTGTGAAGCTTGCAACAGGCGACGGCGATCTGTCCGGCGAGAATGGGATAGATACGATTTCCATAAGCGACGTCGTCGATCTTGAAGACGTGTCGCGATCCGTCTAAAAAGAGATTGACGAGCGGATCGCACCCTCTTAAACGCTTCATTTTATCCCGAAGGTCAATTGCGGAAGAATTCTTTTGCGTTTCACCGCGCCCCTGAAAAGAACGTGTTTCCGTTTTATCGGTCTCTCCCTCGGGAAGGCCTACGTTATCATAGCTAAATTTTTGGGCTCGATAGCTTTTGCCATGAGTCTTTTGGGCCAAAATTTCCGTAATTCTGAGGGTCATCTTTGCGTAGGGGACGGGGAGGTAGGGCGGCGACTGTTTTAGTTGGTTGCATTGTAACGTTTTTTTTTTTTAGGCAAGTTAGGAAGAAAAATGAACTGGATTTCACGACCCAAGTTGGTATTTGAGATAGGACTTTCAAGAGAATGAGAAAAGCAAAAAGCGTCCCCTTTCATTATAGAAAAGGGACGCTTGCGATTCGTAGCGGCGCCGCGCTTCAGCGTCGCGCAAGACGGAGGATGACTTCGTGAGCGAGGCGCAAACCGAAGACGCCGACTATTGTGGGAAGGCTCCCGAGGGTGTTGCGCGCACGACCTTGCGGGGAGCGTTCGTCGGGTGAGCGGAGCGGTTCGGGCTGGGGGACGCGTTCGATCCTTTCGTCCCCGGCGCGGAGCGCGTCGCGTATCGGTTCGGGGGAATAGACGCAGTCGACGTCGTCCGTGTTGACGCCGACTCGACGCAGCCTTTTACGCAACTGCGCCGCGAGAGGACAGTTGGAGACGCCCGTAAGCTTTCCGAAACGCACCAAATCGGCGTCGACTCGCAGCGCCGCGCCCATGCTCGAGACGAGCGGGGCCCCGCGTCGTAGCGTTTCCTCGATGAGCGCGACTTTCGGTCCGAGCGTGTCGATCGCGTCGACGACGCAGTCCGCCGGATCGCTCCAGTCGTCTTCGAAGAGCGTTGCGACCGTTTCGCGATTGACGAGGATTTGACGCGTTTCGACGCGCGACGAAGGATTGATCGAGAGGATGCGTTCCCGCGCGAGCTCCGCCTTCGGACGCCCTAACGTATTGTGCGTCGCAAAAAGCTGGCGGTTGATATTGCTCAACTGAACCTTGTCGAAATCGACGAGGCGAAACGCGCCGACACCCGCGCGCGCCAACGCCTCCACAACGTAACTTCCCACCGCGCCGAGTCCGACGACCATAACCCGCGAATCCTGAATCCGCGATAGCCCGTCGGTTCCCAAAATGAGGCGCGTGCGATGAAACTGATCCGTTTTTTCGCCGCTTGTAGTCATTCGCGTCTTCCCATTCTGCCGCGTCGAGAACTGCGCGCTCGCGAGTCGTTCACTCCCTCGTAATACCCGTCTTCAGCCGCCGACGCGATATTTTTCGCGATAAGCCCCGCGACGTAACCCGCCTTAAAACCCGCGTCGATATTCACCACCGTGACGTTCGACGCGCAGCTGTTAATCATTCCTAGCAGCGCCGCAACGCCGCCGAAAGAAGCCCCGTAGCCGACGCTCGTGGGCACGGCGATAATCGGCGAGGAGACGTAGCCGCCCACGACGCTCGGGAGCGCTCCTTCCATTCCCGCGACGACGATCAACGCGTCCATCTCGCGCAGACGCGGAACGTGCGCCACAAGCCGCTGAGGGCCCGCGACGCCGACGTCTTGGATCATCTCGACCGTCGCGCCCGTCCACGCCGCCGTTTCCCGCGCCTCTTCCGCCACTGGGAGATCGCTCGTCCCCGCCGTGACGATTCCGATACGTCCCTGATACATCGCTTCTGGACGACGCGGCGACGGTACACGAATCACTCGCCCTACCGGGTTGTAATACGCCTCGCGACGCGCTCGACGAAGGCTCGGAAGGATCGCGTTCGCCTTCTCTTTGCTCACGCGCGTCGCTAAAACGTCGATATCGCGCTCGATCTGCGCCAGCGCGATCCGTTCGATCGCGTCCGCCGTCTTGCTCTCGCCGTAGATCACCTCCGAAAATCCGCATCGCTCCTCGCGATCAAGGTCGATCGTCGCGTCTCCGATATTCAAATACGATTCGTTTTGCGCGGTCATTCAGACTCCTTTACGCCCAGCGTGAGTTTGACAAGGTCGAGAAGGGTGGCGCCCGCAACGAGAGGCTCCGCGTCTTCCCCGATTTTAAGCGCGCGTTCGAAGAGCTCCGGAAGCGCGTCGTCTTGCGCGTTCCGCGCGTCCGCCGCGAAGTTCAGAACGCTCGTCAGCGTTTCTGGAAGCGCGACTTCGTTAAAGAGTTCAACCGCTTGCGCGTCGAAAAGGTCGAGATAACGCCGCGCGTAACACTCGATTGTCGCTTCCGATTCGAAGCCAAGAATCGCCTTCGCAAGGAGCGTCGCCAACTTCGACGCCGGTTTCGTCATGCCCGCGTCGAGATGCGCGCGCACAAGAGTCGCGTACGCGTCGATACTAGCGCTCCCTCTTTCTCCGCCGAGAAGTTTGAGCGCTTCGCGCGTCGCGTTCTTGCCGGCTCCGCGCGTCGTTTCATTCGCAAGCGCGACCTGCGCGAGACGCGCCAAACGTCGCGCGTCTCCTTTCGCCAACTCCTGCGCGAGCGTTTCCGTCTCGACGCGTTCTTGATCGTAAGACGCCGCGTCTTTCGGATAAAAAAGCGTTCCCGGTTTCGCCTCCGCGAGGAGTTTTAGCAACGAGAGCGTCCCCTCGAAACCGTCGTAGAGTTCGAAGAGGCCGCGTAGCTTTTCGCTGTACTCGAGGATCAAAGGGGAAACTAGCCCGACGCTTTTAAAATCCGTCCTGAGAGCGTCGACTATTTCCTCGTCGACCTCCACCTCGTCAAGATCGTCATTAAGCGGGATCGTCCTGGCTTTTTTTTCAGCGGTTTGCGCAAAGAACGCGGCGACCGTGAGAAACGTCGCGTACGTCTTTTCCGCTTGTTTCTTTAAGAGCTCGATCGTGTCTTGAGGATCGCGTCCCGACAAGAGTTCTAAGAGCGCGCTGTCGTGCCGGGCGACGAACGCGGGGAGCGTGTCAAGATCGTCGTAGTATTCGACCCCGGCGATTTCATATGCGGCGTGAAGATACGCGGTCGCATTCTCGTATTGGCGGAGATCGTCGAGCTCGGCGATTCGATCGCGCAGCTTTTCGCAATCGACGCCGGGTCTCTTCCCTAGTGAAACGAGACGCGCGTAGAGCGCGTTTTGGCGTTCTTCGTCGGAGAAGATCTCGGGGATAATCTCTTCAATTATTTCATCGAGCGCTGGAGAAGGGACGAAACGCAGCGCCGCAATGACGAGAATGCGGCGTAGATAATCGCGTTCGTCGCGGTCGACAACGTTATCGACGAACGCGCGCGCCTCCTTCACGCGCGCCTCTGGGGTTTCCTCGACGCCAAATCGCGGCGCAAGGAGGGGGAGTTCGAGGCTTTTGACGGCGAGGTCGGCGCGCGCTGAGTCGCTTTCTTCCTGGTTGAGCAGATCGTGAAAGCGCTTGACGAGCGCGACGTACGAGTCGTAAAGGGGGGCGGACATGCGCGTTATCTCCTTGATGAATACACAGGTAGCGCCGCAGGTCTTTCTGCTCCGAAACTCTGAAGGATAGCGGCGGTGAGTTCGTCAATGTTTTCGAAATAGTCTTTTTGAAGAGGGGAGTGGACGACGAGTTCCGCGCCGAGAGCGTCGGCGACGACCTGAGCGGACGCGCGGTTAAACTCCGGTTGGACGATGAGCGCGGCGATCTTCTGTTCGCGCGAGTCGCGTACGAGTTCCTCAAGTTCGCGAGGGGAGGGAGTCTTTCCTTCGTTTTCGATCGCGCGTTGTTCGATTCCGAATTCCCGCGCGTAGTATCCGTACGCGGGGTGGAAGACGAGGAAGAAATTGCCTTGGTATGGATCGAGGGCGTCGCGAGTTCGCGTTTGGAGGGCGGCTAGTTCTTGATCGAGCTCGGCGGCGTTCGCGCGGAAGGTTTCTTGCGCGTCGGGCGCGAGTTGTATGAGCGCTTCGAGAATCTTGGCGACCATCGAACGAGCGATTTGCGGGCTCGTCCAGAGGTGTGGATCAAGCGTGGAGAGATCCTCTTTGTCGCGTTGGGGGCTCCATTCGTCTTCGGGATGATTGGGCGTTTCGCTTAGAAGCGCGTCGCCGTCATGGTCGCGAGCGTCTTCGTCGACGTCCTCTCCCTCATGACTATGGCGGTGCGGGTCAGGGAGGAGTTCGAGCCCTCGACGCAGGTCGACGACGACAGCGTTAGGGGCGATCGACTGGATATTGGCGAGAAAACGCTCTTCGACGGCAAGGCCGGTAAGGAAGAAGAGCTGGGACGACGCGAAATCGGAGAGTTGCGCGGGGGTGGGGGCGAAGGTCTCGGGGGATTTTCCTTCGGGGGTGAGCGTCGCAACTTGGACGCGGTCGGCTCCGATCCTTTCGACGAAGTAGGCGCAGGGATCGACGGCGACGAGAACTTGCAATTTATTGGGATCGCGCGCATTTTTCTCACGTTCTTTGAGCGCTTTAAGTTTGCCATATCCCGCGATCATGAGCGTCATGACGAGCGCGAGGAGCGCAAGCGAGACGACCGCTAGGATGAAGAAGCGTTTTTGTTGAAGTGATTGAGGCATGACGACGTTTCCTAGACAAAGAGAAAAAACGCGTTGGCGTCGTGACAAAAAATAATCCCGTCGACCGTAGGCTCAGGGGAGAGCGAACGACTAACGGGAGAATAGTGAAAATTGGGGCCAATGATTCTCGCGCAAGGCAATCACGGCTCTTCCATCGGGTAACCGGAGCCCATCGAACCGGGGCCGCCCTTTTGCGCAGGGGCGGGTTTGAAATCGCGATCCGCTTTGAAGAGATCGAAGGGATCGACGGCGGAGCCGAGTTCCGATTTGTAGGGATTGTCGACAGGATCGGGGAAGATGATCTTCGTGTCGTCGACTTTACTCTCGGGGGCGGGCTTATCCGCTTGCGCTTTGGTTCCGCCAGGACCTTCCATTCCGCTCATGCTTCCCGTAGAGGTCAGGTCGTAGGAAGGCATGACTTCCATTTCGGTTCGAGTTCCCATCGAACCGTCGCGCGAGTCGGTTCCTAGTCCGCCGGAGACAAACTTAAGGAGCGTCGTCGCCTGTTTGCAGAAGGTCGCGGCTTTCGCGAGAATGTTGTGTTCGTCGGCGTAATAGATAACGTCGGGGTCGTTCGGGTCTTCAAAGGGTTTGCCGTCGGAGACGATATCGGCGTAGATATCGACGAAAGGAGAGCCGTCGGCGGCGGGTTTGTCGTTCGGATCGTCGTAGACCTTACGCGCGGCGATCTGCGCGAGACGCTTTTTCGTCGCGGTCGACGTCTCCGAACGTCCGAGTTCTTCGCGGAAGTAATCGAATTCGTTCGACGTTTCATCGTAGAGGTTTGGCGCTTTATTCGCCGGGATTTCTTCGCGCTGCATAGGGCGAATCGATTTCGCCGCCAAGGGGCGCGTCCCTGTGGAAGCCGCGTCGCTCTGCGCAACGACCGCCGACGTCGCGCCCAGCGCTACGAACGCCGCAAGGCTTAAAGACGCCTGATAAAGTCTGTCTTTTAACATATTCCGACTCCTGACGAAAACTGCGTCAACTAATAAAAATGGACGACCATTCAAACTGATATAATAAATCGGAGCCCTAGCATTTTCAAGTATTGGGCCCGTTTTTTTCCCAACTTTTGTCTTTCTTTTTCCACTCGCGTTCGATTGTGCCGAAGAGCGCAGTTATAAGGAACGCGCGATTCTAACGCGCCTGGCTTAACCTTTTCCGATTTTTCCGACTCTTTCGTTGAAGATTGAGAATGAATGTAGCCGATTTAACAGCTGTTCACATTGTTTTGATTCTTAGGATTGTTATCCGGAACGGAATTGCGAACGGAAAGAAAGAAAGGGCAGTTCGTCGAGGGAGCCTACGCTAAGAGGGGCCCGAAACGACGACGAAGACGATCCCGGTCGACTTCGTTAATATTTACGGTTGTTCCATGACAAAAATCATTACTCTATTGACACAAGCAATGGGAATGCGCGTTTTCTGCGTCGGATTCCTTTTGTTTTGCGTCGCGCGCTGTTCGGCGTTAGGCGCCCAAGAACAGACGACGCAGGAGCGTTGGACGCGCGCGGAGAGACCTCGTTTCGTAAATATCGTAAACGAGGTCAGCCAGTCGGTCGTGAGCATTCAGGGCGAAAAGCAATATGAGGCGAGTCCAAGAACGGCGGGACGCGGCGCTCATTACGACGTTTTCAACGGTATGGGAACGGGCGTCGTCGTCGACGAGCGCGGGTATATCCTGACCAATTATCACGTGGTGAAGGGGTTGCTCAAGCTCGAAGTGATCACTGCGGACGGCGAACGCTATCGCGACGTGGAGTTGGTGCGCAACGACGTCGCCACCGATCTGGCGATCTTGAAGATTAAGCCGAAGGCGCCTCTGAAGAAGATCCGCATGGGACGTTCCGACCGCGTTCAGCTTGCCGAAGACGTTTACGCGATCGGCAATCCGTACGGATACAGTTGCTCCGTGTCGCGCGGTATCATTAGCTGGACCGATCGTCCCCTTGAAGTGAACGAGAATCTATCCTATGCGAGCGTTATTCAAACGGACGCCGCGATCAATCCCGGCAATTCGGGCGGCCCTCTGATTAACGTCGACGGCGAGATGATCGGATTGAACGCCGCGGTGCGCGAGGAGGCGGAGAATATCGCCTTCGCGATTCCCGTCGACGTCGTCTCAGAAGTTGCCGAGAGGATGATTCGCCAAACCGTCGCTAAGATGACTCACCACGGTTTGAAATTTCGCGTGATCGATTCCGAAGCCGTCGATTATCCTGCGAACGGAAACGGCGAAGATTACCTCGTCGTCGAAGCGGTCGACAAGAACAGCCCCGCCGCGCAAGCGGGCGTCAAACCCGGCGACGTCTTGATCTCTTCCAACGGATACGCGATTCATACCTCCCTTGATTTCACCTGTTCCCTCATCGGCTTAGGCTTGAGCGACGTCGCCAATCTCGTCTTCGAACGCAACGGCTCCGATCTCGACGCGACGATCGCCTTCAGCGACCTCGCCGCTACAAAGAGCTCTTCCGTCGTCGCCTCCGCAGGTCAAAGGAAATATCAAAAAGCCTCTACCGAAACGGTCTTCTCCGAAGAGAGCTCCCCCGTCTCTTTCGAAGTCGCCGCGGACTCTAATCGCGAAACGTCCGCCGGAGCGAGCGTCGTGGAGCGCCTTGTGTGGAAGGCGTTCGGCGTCGAAGTGGAGACCGCGACGGAGAAGGAATACCGCGAACGTTTTCCAAATCTGCAAGCGGTGTCTATCGGAGATTTTAACTTTGTGCCGTCCGGCGGCGTGAACGTCACTAAGGTTGATCCAAAGGGACTCTTCGCGCAAGGCGACGCTAGGATTCAAGAAGGGGACTTCATCTTCGGATTTGGCGTCGGCGACAAGGCGGATGGACAACTGAGCGTCGCGTCGATCGAAAATATGTACTATATCGCTAAGCGACTCGACGAATTCGCCAGGGTCGACGCAGGAGCGGCGCGCGTATATTTGATTCGAAAGGGACGTCCATATTTCATGGAGGTGAATCTGAATAATGACTAATGCCGAAACTAAGGAACATGGCTTTACCGACGCGCACGTTCACCTTCAAGATAGACGATTTGGCGAATCTTGGGACGAAGTCGGTCAGTATCTTGCGCGCGCGAAGGAGTGCGGAATCGAACGTTTTCTCTGCGTGAGCGCGTCTCCTGCGGATTGGAATCGCACTGCGGAACTTGCGCGGCGCTTTGACTCGATCTATCCTTCTTTTGGCGTTCATCCGTGGTCGTGCCGTCGCATTCAGGGGGACTGGCTCGGCGCGCTGACGATGTTTCTCGATTCTTACGTCGCCAAGGACGGCGTCACAAAAGCCGCTTTAGGGGAAGTAGGGCTCGATTTTGCCGTGCGCCAGTGCGACGAAACGTTGCAGAAAGAGCAAGAAGAGCTCTTACTCGCCCAGATCCAACTCGCCAACGATCGCGCGATTCCCGTCGCGCTTCACTCCGTTCGCTCCAATTTCCGCATCCTTGAAATCATTAAGTGTTTTTCGCGCGTCCCCGCGTGGATACTTCACAGCTGGCAAGCGACGCGTCAAGAGATCGATCGCGCTTTGGATTACGGGGCGTTCTTCTCTTTCTCTAACCGTTCGGTAGCGCCGAGGGCGCGTTTTTCTCGCGAATGTGTCGCCGCCGTTCCGCGCGACCGCATCCTTCTCGAGTCGGACGGTCCGACCCTCTTGCCTCCCGACGGTTACGGCCAGCAGGACGATTCCGCGCCGCGTCAAACGACGATCGTCGCGCCCGTGACAAGGAACGGCGCACGTCTTGCGGAGCCCGGCTCTCTTCTGCGCACGGCGGAGGAAATTGCGCGGATTCGGAAAGTCTCGACCGACGACTTCTTCCGTCAACTCGCGATTAACGAAAAGCGTTTCCTCGCAAATTGGCCAAAAAAATCGGAAATTTCGAAAAATTCTTGACTTTCAATTATCGCTTTTTACAATATCCCCATAGTCAATTTAGTGTGACGCTCGACTCGTTGATGCGTCTTGATCGCGTCGCTGTTTCCATATTGTAAAAGGAGTGATCAATGCAGGGTGAATTCCGATTTTCTTTCGGTCCGTGGAATATTCACGAGGGAGCCGATCCCTTTGGCCCAGAAGTGCGCCATACGATCGCGTTTAACGATAAGCTCGAGCTATACAAGAAGCTGGGCTTCGACGGCGTGCAGTTCCATGACGACGACGCCGTTCCGGATCTTAACAACAAGTCGAAGTCGCAGATCATTAAAGAAGCCGAGGAGCTCAAGAAGGTTTTGGACGATCACGGACTGACCGCCGAATTTGTCGCTCCTCGCCTCTGGATGGATCCGCACACCGTCGACGGCGGATTCACCTCCAATTGCCCCGAATGTCGTAAATACGCGATCGAACGTCTCAAGACGACCGCCGATATCGCGACCGCGCTCGGCACGAAGAACATCGTCTTCTGGCTTGCCCGCGAAGGCACCTATATTCGCGAATCAAAAGACCCCGTCGTCGCGACGGAACAAATCGCCGAAGCGCTCAACACGGTTCTCGACTACAACAAAGATATTCGCGTTATGATCGAATCGAAGCCGAACGAACCGGTCGATCACGCGTTCATTCCGACGATTGGACACGCGATCGCGATGGGATTGATGACGAGCGCTCCCGACCGCGTCGGATGCCTTATCGAGACGGCGCACGCGATTCTTGCGAATCTCTGTCCGTCGGAAGAAATGGGATTCGCTCTCGCGCACAAGAAGCTTTGGAGCGTCCATCTTAACGATCAAAACGGTCTGAAATTCGACCAAGACCAGACGTTCGGCATGGTCGATCCTCGCCGCGCCCTCAATCAGGTTCGCGTTCTCGACAAGCATGGTTACGGCACGAACGGAGAATGGGTCGGGCTCGACGTCAAGGTGTTGCGCACGCAGCGCGACGAGGTCTGCCTCAAGCACCTCGAATATAGTCGCAAGATCTTCCTGCGGCTCCTTGAAATTAGCCGTTCTCTCGACGACGCTAAGATCGCCGAAATGATCGGTTCGCGCGATTACGAAGAACTCAACTGGTATATTCTCGATTCGATCTTAAAATGAGATCGTCGTTCGGGTTTTAAACGACCGGATTTAAAGCGACGCTTCCGAAGGTTCCGCTCGATATGGCGGAATTTTGGGGAGCGTTTTTTATACTCCGCGCTCGGCGGAGCTAATTCTTTGACAAGACGACGGTGCGAAGATGATTTTTAAAACGGCGACCCTCGGATGCAAGGTCAATCAATATGAAACGCAGTGGCTCCGTTCCGCGTTTCTCGAAAACGGATGGTTCGAAGCGGATCGCGAAACGCCCCCGGAAAACGTCGGACTCGTTTTAATCAACACGTGTTCCGTCACGGCGGAGAGCGACGCGAAGAGTCGCAAGCTTGTCGCGCATTTCTCCAGGCTTTTTCCCAACGCCGAGATCGTCGTGTGCGGGTGTTACGCGTCCTCCGATCCTGAGCGCGTCGCGTCCCTTCCGCACGTGTCGCAAGTCGTCGTCGACAAGAGACGCATGGCGGAATTTTTGCGCTCGCGCGGGCTAGAAATTATCCCTCAAGGGGTCTCGCGTTTGGCGGAACGCTGTCGCGCCTACGTGAAGATTCAAGACGGGTGCCGCGTCGGATGCGCGTATTGCATTATTCCGACGACGCGCCCCTATTTGTGGAGCCGACCGGCGGAAGAAGTTTGCGCGGAAGCGCGAGCTCTTTCGGAAAACGGCTATCGCGAAATTGTCCTTACCGGGATTCACTTGGGGCATTACGGGCTCGATCTCTATCCGCCGACGCAGGCGGAGCTAGACGCGGCGCGCGCGGAAGGCGTCGATCCCGCCGAGAGGAGATTGACCCTCGAAGAGTATCAAGCGCGGCAAGAGGCGGTTCCTGAAGAGCGCCGCTTTGGCTTGGCGGAACTTTTGCGCGCGATCGCGGAGTTGGGTTTACCGCAAATGCGCGTGCGTCTGGGGAGCTTGGAAGCGGTAGAAATCGGCGACAAGATCCTTTCCGTCGTGGAAAGCTATCCCGATATCGTCTGTCCGCATTTCCATCTCTCGATGCAAAGCGGCGACGACTCCGTTTTACGCGCGATGAAGAGACGATGGTTGAGCGCGCCGTACATCGAGAAATGCAAAGAAATCTATCGCCGTATCCCCGACGCGACGATCACGACGGACGTTATCGTCGGCTTTCCGGGCGAAACGGAGGAGCAATTCGAGAGGACGTGCGCCGTCGTGCGCGAGGTCGGGTTTTCGCGCGTTCACGTCTTTCCCTTTAGCGCGCGGCCCGGCACGGTCGCGGCGGGACTTCCTAATCAAGTCGATCCGGCGGTGAAAAAAGAGCGCGTCGCGCGTTTGCAGAAGATCGCGCGGGAGGAACGCGAACGCTTTGCAAGACGTTTTATTGGAAGAAATGCGCGAGTCGTCGTTGAGAGCGTCGAGACGGCGCTCTTGGCTCCGAGCGTCGCTCGCGGCACGACCGATCGATACTACGAAGTTCAGTTTCCGGTTCCCGCAGGACGAAACGTCGCGGCGGGAGACGTCCTGGAAACGAAGTTGGTTGGACTTGACGGAGACGTTTTTAGAGGCGAGACGCTTTGAGCGATTTGACCGGCAAGAAACGAAGAAAGAGGCGCGGAAGGTTGATCGCGCCTCTTTTTGTCGTTTTTACGCGCTACTCGTCGGAGGAATCATTCTTTTTCTTCGAGAAGAACGCGACGTTCTTCGGCGTCGAGGAAACCTTCGAAGAGTTTGACGCGTTCCTTCGAATGGAGTTTGTCCATCGCCTTGGCTTCGATCTGACGGACGCGTTCGCGCGTGATTTTCATGATGCGCCCGATCTCTTCGAGGGTGTATTCGTAACCGTTGGCGAAACCGAAGCGCAACTCAATGATGTGTCTTTCGCGCGGGGCGAGGGTCTTTAAGACCTTGGCGAAGGTTTCGCGCAATTGCGCTTTGTCGGCCATCCGTTCAGGACGCTGGGCCTTAACGTCGGGAAGAACGTCGACGAGGTTGCCGTCGTCCCCTTCGTTGAACGCCTGCACTAAACTCGAAGTCGGGGTCGCCGCCTGCAACGCGAGCTCGACGTCTTTCACTTTGAGGCCCGTTCGCTCCGCGAGCTGATACACGTTGAGTTCGCCGCCGGTATGTTTCTTCTCTTCGCGCTGAGCGTCGCGAATCTTCTTGACGTACTCGGCGATGTGCGCGGGCATGTGGATCATTCCCTGTTCGGCAATCGCGCGCTGAATCGCTTGACGAATCCAGGCAGTCGCGTAAGTGGAGAATTTGCATCCGCGTCGCCAGTTAAAGAGTTGAACCGCGCGGATCAGGCCGAAATTACCTTCCTGCGTGAGTTCGAGGACGCTGAGCCCGTTGTTGCGGAATTTTTTGGCGATAGAAACGACGAGACGCAGATTGTGAACGGTAAGCTCGTTGCACGCGGACTCGAATTCTTTCCTGTAGGAGTAAACCTTATTGAGTCGACGACGGAGCGCGGCGGGAGATTCGCCCGCCATTTTGAGGAGATCGTTGCGTTCTTCTTTATGGAGCCGTTGGCGCTTTTCGCTTCCGCGCTTCGATTTAAGAAGGCTATTGAGACGAACGAGACGCGACTGAACTTGTTCCATAATATCGGTTGCGGAACTAAGATGGCGCAAACGTAGCGAGAGTTCGCTGATAAGATACGCGGCGTGGCGACGCGCGGAGACGACCCGGCGGTTATGTACTTTGATTTGAGAGAGTATTTCCGCGCGGTCGCTGTTTTGACGCGTTCGTTTCAGTTGACGACGAAGCGCGCGCATTACCTCTCCGCGTTCGTCCATGAGCGCGATCGTCGCGTTTAACGTGGATAGAACCGAAGGAAGGCGGCTATCTGTTTGCGAATGCATGATTTTGCCAGTACTGAACGTCCGGTCAAACGCACGTTGGCCCGCCTGATATTCTTCTAACAAATTGACTATTTCTCGGATGACTATCGGAGATGAGTACCCATAAAGGGTATAGCGGCGTCGAGTCTTCTCGATCTTCTTCGCGGCGGCGCATTCTTCCGCGCGGGTAAGAACTTTGTTGTAGGAAAGCTCGTGCATATACTGACGCGTTGGATCCGCTCCTTGAGCGTCGTAGTCATAGTCGTCGCCGTCTCTGTCGGATCTCGAAAGATTAAGCGCGTTATAAGAATCATACGATTCGTCAAGTTCGGACTCCTCTTCTTCTTCCTCCTCTTCCGCGTCGTTTTCCTCGATTTCTAAGTTCGAGGAATACTGGGTTATTGAAATAGTCGTGCGGCTAGTGACGTAGTCGCGATCCATGTCGAGCAACGACGGCATGTCGGTGCGGTTCCAGTTACGTTTCACAAAAATCTCCTTAGCTGACGCGTGGGGTTACTCCGGGGTTGAGGAGTCGCGTCAGTATGCGAGGTTACGGGGTTGTTAAAACGAACGCCTCTTTCGAGAACGTTCTAGGAATCGTTAAGGACGCGCGAAAACGCGCCCTATGTAATACGTCGCGGAAGAGGGCGTCTTCCGGTCTTTTTTCGTAAATTTTAATTTCACGGTAAAACGGTCGCAGGGGGAGGGGCGTGGAACGCCTCAAGGGGTTGAGTTGCGCCGTCTTTGAAGCTGTCGCGCGCGAACGTCGAGGAGCGCGCGCATCCTTTCCTCGGGGGAAAGGTCTTTGTCGCGAAGCTGACTGATTTCCTTCGGAACTTCGCGACGCATATTTTCGCGTTCGAAACCGCGATAAATCTCGCGCAGAAGTCCCGCGCGGGCGTCGGGGTTGGCGATCAAATCCGCGAGTCCTTTCGCGGCGGCGCCTTCGTCGAGTTCGATTAGGAACGTCTTCATCCTCTGGTCGCCGTAACGCAGGATAAGACGGTCAAAGGAAGGGGAAACGCCCTGTTCCAAATAATCTCGCGCAAGTTGGTCGATCTGACGCGCCATCGGCGATCGAAGCTCGTCGTTGCCGATCCGCGCGACGAGGAGCCCGTACTGCTCGGGCGCGGCGATCATGAATTCCAAATACTCGCATTCGAGGGGGTTGGGCTGGAATCTCGGGTCGTCCCAAAGACTCGCTTCGAAGGGAGGAAAAAGGGAACGAAGTTGTTCGTCCGTTTCTCCGTCGCTACCGGGCAGGGGGTAGATCCAAAACTCGCGCGGGTCGGTCTCCGGAACTTGGGGAACGACGTCGCCTTGGCGTCGTTCCTCGTACCGCGCGTCGCGTTCTTGCGTCTTTGCAGCGTAGGCGCGCGCCTTAGCGCGTTTCTCCGTAAGTTGGCGCCGAAGTTCGCTTGGATCGACGCGAAAACGCGTCGCAAGGCGTTGCAACGCGCCAAGGATTCTCAATCTTGCGGGGTCGTTCGGGGCGGCTCGCTCCTCCGGGTAGAGGGCGACGATATCGAGGAGCGAATCGAGGGCGCGCGCCGCTTCGACGACGTCGACGTCGAGATCGATTCCTTCGACCGCAGTGTTGAAGGCGTGGTCGAGCGCGGGAATCGTTTCGGTATCGAGGAGTTTGGCGAAGGCGTCGGCTCCCTTTTCGAGGAGGAACTCGCAGGGGTCGTCATTGTCGGGAAGGGTTAAAACGCTCATGTCGGCGCCCTGTTCGACAAAGAAGCGGAGAACCTCTTTCGCGCGTTTTTGACCCGCTTCGTCCCCGTCGAGGAGAAGGATCATCTTAGAGGCGAACCTCTTGAGGATCCGAACATGCTCCGCGCCCAGCGCCGTGCCGAGAACCGCGACGACGTTGCTAAACCCGAACTGCGACGTTACGATGCAGTCCGTATAGCCCTCCGTCACGAGAACCAAGCCCGAACGTCGAATCGGCTCGCGCGCTAAGTCGAGACCGTAAAGCATTTTCGATTTGTGAAATATCGGCGTTTCTGGGGAGTTGACGTATTTCGCGGGGCTTTTGAGCGTCGTGTTGGGAAGGAGTCTTCCGCCAAAGGCGACGACTCGATTCTGTACGTCTCGGATCGGGAAGATCAGTCTTCCGCGAAAACGGTCGTAATATTTTCGTCTCTCGAAGTCGGAAAGTTGCGGAGTCTGCGGTAAGTTCGGCCTCGCTTTGACGCGTCCGCGCTCGTCGTAATCTTCGCGGTAGGCCAAGACGCCTGCGGCTTCCAAAACGCGCGCGCGATTGCGGTCGAAGTTGATCCACTTGAGGAGCGCGTCGTATTCCATCGGCGCGTAACCGAGCTGGTATTTCTCGGCGTACTCGGGACTGATTCCGCGTTCGTCGACGTATTGACGCGCTTCCTGGGCCTCGGGAGAGTTAAGGAGTTCGTCGCGATACTTCTTGGCGAGCCACTCCATCGCGCGGTAGAGGGTCGCCTTGTCGAGTTGAGGGGGCGTGTAGTTGGGCGCGTAGTTGGGCGCGGCGTCTCGCGGCGGGAATTCGTCGTGGGAAAAGAACGCTTCGTCGGGAAGATCATCGTCGCCGATCGGGCCGTCGTAGTCGAGCCGGGGGGCGTTTGTCCCGTGAATCTGTCGGGGGGGCGTCCATTTTTTGAGTTCGATACCCGCTATGTCGGCGAGAATTTGCATCGACTCTTTAAAATCGACGTTCTCGATCTTCATAATGAAGGAGAAGACGTCGCCGCCGATATTGCAAACCCAGCACTTGAAGGTTTGACGCGTCGAGTTAACTTGCAGACTTGGTCGGGAATCGTCGTGCCACGGGCAACGACCGACGAAGTTCGCGCCCTGACGCCGCAACGGGACGTACCGTTCGACGAGGTCGACGATATCGATCGCGTCGCGGATCTGCTCGCGTTGATCGAAGGAACCGCCCTCGAATCCTCCCAATTTCGCCTCCTCGCATATTATTTCTATCAAACGTTTTACGGAATGACGAGTCTCGCGTCCGTCCTTTCTTTTTTTTTGAAGGATACGAGCGTCTATTACTCGGCTCTGGCAAATTATAGACAGTTCTTTTTTATGCGTCAATATCCGTTATTTCTTATAGAAATACCCGTTGTCGAATCGCTGTTTTCTGTACGAAAATACATTTCGTAACGGATATGAGAGAGGACTTTGAGGACGAAACATTGACTTGGGTGAAGACGTCGTTTTTCAAAGTCTTGATTTTCTTAACTTTAGATTGGATTAGTGGGAAAAAACGGGTTTTAACGATTAGCGTTGCCGTTTTGCTAAAACGCTAATGCAGAGCAACTCCTTTGCGCGTGTTTGGTAGGTTCTCAAAACGCGGTATTTTCCCAAGACGCTGTGGACGATCTAATTTGTGCTTAAAATAAAGAAGTTAATAAAAATGGGTAAGGAAAATATTTTCTGTTTTTTTAAAGTTTTTTCTGAAAACAATAAAAAGGCCGAGACTTGCGTTAAGTCTCGGCTTGGACGTCGCGTTATTATCGCGAGAGTTACTTAATCGCGGCGAGCGTTTCTTGCGCGGTCTTGACGACGTTTTCGACCGTGAAGCCGAATTCTTTCAGGAGAACTCCTGCGGGCGCGGAGTCGCCGAAGCCGGTCATGCCGACGAACTTGCCGCCGTCGCCGAGGTATTTCGACCAACACGCTTCGACTCCCAGCTCGACGCCCACGCGCGCTTTCACCGTCGGAGGCAGGACGGAGTCGCGATATTCCTTCGGTTGCGCGTCGAAGAGTTCGAAGCACGGGGCGCTGACGACGCGCGCCTTTACGCCTTGCGCCGCAAGTTCCTCTTGCGCCGACAAGCATAAACCGACTTCGCTGCCCGTCGCGATGAGGAGGACGTCTGGAGTTCCTTCGCAGTCGCTCAAGACGTAAGCTCCTTTGGGGACTCCGCAGGCGGACGCGTACTTTGCGCGGTCGACGGTCGGCAGATTCTGGCGCGTGAGAACGACGATCGACGGGGTTTTCGTCATATGCATCGCAGCTTTGTAGGTTTCCGCGACTTCGTTCGCGTCTGCGGGACGGAAGACCGCGACGTTTGGCATGGCGCGGAAAGACGCGAGATGTTCGATCGGCTGATGCGTCGGACCGTCTTCGCCGACGCAGATCGAATCGTGCGTGAAGACAAAAAGGGTCGGCGTCTGCATAAGCGCGGCGAGACGAATCATCGGGCGCAGGAAATCGGAAAAGACGAAGAAGGTGGCGCAATATCCTCGCAGCCCCGCGAGGGTCAAGCCGTTCGTGATCGCGCCCATCGCGTTTTCACGAACGCCAAAGTGCACGTTGCGCCCCGCGACCCCAGGTCCGAAAGCTCCGTAGGACGGATCTTTCAATTCCGTGTTGTTTGAAGGGCTCAAGTCCGCAGAACCGCCGACGAGCCACGGAAGTCCCGGCGCCAACTGATTGAGAACTTTGCCGCTCGACGCGCGAGACGCAAGCCCTTTCGCGTCCGCAGGGAAGGCTTCAAAGCTCTTGTCCCAACCTTCCGGCAGGGTTTGGCTCAGAATCGCGTCGAGTTCGGCGCTCTCCGCAGGATATTGGCTGCGATATTCGTCGTAGAGCGCGTACCATTCGGCGGAGAGAGAGGCGCCGCGGACGCCGAGATTCTTCGCGAAAAGTTCGTAAACGTCGGCGTCGCATGCGAATTTCTCTTCGGGGTTGAGCCCGTAGAATTTCTTGGTGAGCGCGACTTCTTCGTCTCCTAAAGGAGCGCCGTGCGAAGCAGAGGTTCCTTCTTTATTCGGCGAACCGTACGCGATGCGGCTCTCGACGACGACGAGGGTCGGGCGCGACTCTTCCGCCTTGAAGGCGTCGAACGCCGCTCGAAGCGCCGGAAGATCGTTGACGTCGTTCACATGGAGAACGTTCCAGCCGTACGCCTTAAAGCACGCTTCGACGTCTTCCGTAAAGGCAAGATCCGTATTCCCTTCGATCGTGATTCGATTGGAGTCGTAGATCCAACAGAGGTTGGAGAGTTTGAGGGTTCCGGCGAGAGAAGCAGCCTCCGAGGAGATCCCTTCCATCATGCAGCCGTCGCCGCAAAGCGCGTAAACGTTCCCAGAAAAGAGTTCGAAACCTGGACGGTTGTAACGCGACGCAAGCCATCGATTCGCCATCGCGAATCCAACGCTCGTCGCGATACCCGCGCCGAGGGGGCCGGTCGTCATTTCAACGCCCGAGGTGCGGCCATATTCAGGATGGCCGGGGCACTTGGAACCGAGTTGACGGAACGTTTTGAGATCGTCGAGGGAAACCGCGGGTTGATCCGTCGGTTCGCCGTCGGCGGAAAGAGCTTTGACCCCGGCGACGTGTAGAACAGAATAAAGAAGCGTCGACGCGTGTCCGTTGGAGAGAATGAAGCGATCGCGATTCGGCCAATTAGGACGCTTGGGATCATAGTTCATACGCTCGTTGTAGAGCATGTAGGCGATCGGCGCCAACGCCATCGGCGCGCCGGGATGTCCGCTCTTTGCTTGCTGAACGGCGTCCATCGCGAGCGCGCGCATTGTGTCGATCGCTTTTTTTTCCAAGGGCGTCATGGAAGTCATCCGAGGTTGTCTCCTTTAAAAATATGTTTTTAATCGGGCGTCGAAACGCCGCGAGTTAGGTGATTGGGTTAATTAACGCTAGTTATTTCTGATTAGGCGCCGCGAGTCGCGCGGCGCGTTCAGCGCGCGATTTTTTGATCTCGGCGACGATTTCCGTCGCGCCAAGGTCGAGCAACGTTTCCGCGGCGTTAGAACCGAGGAGTTCCGCAAGCTGTTCCTTCGTTTCAAGCGGCAACTCGCGGTCGTTCGCATTGGCGCGAAGGACTTGCAAAGATTGCGTATGGTAATCTTTCGCGCCGTCAAAAGTGAGAATTTCCGCGTCGAGAGAGAGGAGTTCGGCGCCCTCGACAGAAACGACGGACGCTCGCGCTCCGATTGGCGCGATGCATCCCCCTTCGAGACGTTTAAGAAGCGCGCGTTCTGCGAGAACCGAAAGCCACGTCGGCTCGTGGCGCAGTTTGACGACCTGCTCGATCGTCTCCGCGTCGTCTTCGCGCGTTTCAAAACCGAGCGCTCCTTGCCCGACCGACGTCAGAAACTCGGGAACGTCTAGGAACGACCGCGCGCGATCGCCAAAGCCGAGGCGCGTAAGCCCCGCGTTCGCGAGGATGATCGCGTCGTATTCTCCGTCGTCGAGCTTTTTAAGACGCGTTTCGACGTTGCCGCGAATCTCGCTAACGTCCCAAGCGGGTTCGTCCGGAAAGCGTTTGCGGCAATATCGCAGCGCCATGCTCTTGCGGCGCATGCTGCTCGTGCCGAGTCGCGCTCCTGGCGGGAGATCGGCGATCGACGCGTAACGATTGGAGACGAAGACGTCGCGCGCGTCCGCGCGTTCCGGAGACGCGACGAGCTTTAGACCCGGAATCTTTTCTACTGGAAGATCCTTGAGGCTATGCACGGCAAGATCGATCTCGCCCGAAAGAAGCGCGCCTTGAATCTCCTTCGTGAAGACTCCCTGCGCGCCAAGATTGACGATCGCCTCATGACGTTTTGCGTCCCCCGTCGTGACGATCTTGACGATCTCCACGTCGAGTCCGAGCTTCACGAGCGCGTCGCGCGTCCACGTCGCCTGCCACATTGCCAACGCGCTGGGACGCGTTCCTAAACGTATCGTTTTCATTCGTGTTTAACCGTTCCTAGCGCGATTCACTTAGGAAATTTTTTGAGGTAAACGTTCTTGATCTGAACCTTCATCGGGTCGCCGACGTGAAGTTGCCAGCCCAAAACGCCGCTCGCGCGACGCACGTCGTCCTTATCCTCGTCGATGAAAACGCTCGTGACTTTGCCGTTGATCTTATGAACGAAGACGTAACCGTGAGCGGATACTTCGTAGTGATTCCAGTCTTCGACCTTGACGTTCGCGCGAATCTCTTCAGGCGTCGCAAAGCTCGCGACCGTCTCGATTTGACCTTCCGGCGTCACGCGGCTGACCGTTCCGAGGTTCGCGAGAATCCCGCGGAACGCTTCGCCGTACATGATTCCCGCGTACGTCGCGTCCCCGTCGAAGTCCGCTTGATAGCCGCCCATGCGATACTTGTTCGGTTCTTCAAGGAACCATCCGCGATAATAGCAACCGGAGTTCCCCCAGTTGCTGATCTTATAGTCAAAACGGAGTTCGAAATCGCCGATTTCCTGATCTTCGGAATAATACAGCGCCTGATTGACGGTAATCTTCTTGTCTGTATCGTTCGTTTTGCCGGTGATCGCGCCGTCTTCGACTGTCCAGAGATTCGCATCGCCGACCCAACCGGTTAGGTCGGAGCCGTTAAAGATTGAGACAAAACCGTCGTCTTGCGCGTTCGCTAGCGCGGTGAAGGAGACGAGAAGGGCGGTAAGAGCCGAAAAAAATACGCGTTTGTTCATATCAACGTCCTCTGGGGTTAGGGTTGGCGACGCTCAAAAGCGAGCGACGCGTCAGTTTTCGGGTTGGGAAACGACTTCGCATTCGGGCAAGGCGCTGCGGAGACGCTCCGCTCCCGATTCAGTGATCGCGGTGCGCGTCACGTGCGTTTTCTTGAGCTTGGAGAGCTTCGCAATCTCGTCGACGCAGGCGTCGTCAAGGGCGCTGCGTCCGACGTGCAGGAAGGTCAATTCGGCGAAGCGCGAGAGGTTAGTCGCGCAAGACGGCGTGAGCCGCGCGTCGTCGAGATTCAACCAAGTAAGGCGGTCGGCGAGGGGAAGGAGCGCGACGACCCCCGCGTCGCCCGCTTGCGTCTGGTACAAGTTGAGCTTCGTTAATTTCGCGTACCCTTTCGTCCAATCGACGTCGGCGAGCTCCGCCCCCGTCACGGGGGAACCGCTGACGTCGAGGTCGACGAGAGAGGGAGCGGCGGAGAGCGCTTTAAGCGCGAAAAGGGGGAAGGAGTCGTCTTCGAGTCGCAGGCGCGTTAGTCGCAATTTCTTGAGTTTCGGAGCGTGCGCAAGTCGGTTGAAGGCGCTCTCGACGTCCGCGCTCTTTTCAAGTTGTGCGTCGAGCCAGAGGAATTCCGTCAGATCGGGAAGTTGAGCGAACGCGTCGAGTCCCGAGGCGAGGAGAAGTCCTTCGCCGCGAACGACCTTGACTTTGCGCCACTTTTCGCGATCCGAATCCGATGCGAAACCGGAGAAAACGCCCCCCTTGAGCTCGACGGTCGTTCCCTTTGCGTCGAAGGTTGCCTGCGCGGCGACGCTAGCGATGACGGCTGGTGGCGTAGACGCGCTCTCTGCCGACTCCGCGCTCTTTGGTTGAGAGACCGACTCGGCCTCCGCGACGGGGATCGCCGTCTCTTGGGACGCGACTTCGACGGGATCGTCGATAAGAAGCACGTTAGATTCGCGTTGGCACGAGGCGTTGGCCAAGAGAAGAACGCTCGCCGCGCCGACGGCACAAAAGAACGACGGTTTGCGTATCGTTCGCTGCGTCATGATTAAACTTCCAATTCGATTGTGAGAAAAATGAACCGCGTTATTCCGCTTCCGGTTCGTCTAAGACAGGCTCTTCCGCGACGGGCTCTTCTACGACGGGCTCTTCTACGA
>JBJEXI010000004.1:0-9518 GCA_051885615.1 Thermoguttaceae bacterium | reverse complement strand
CAGGCTCTTCTACGACAGGCTCTTCTACGACAGGCTCTTCTACGACAGGCTCTTCTACGACAGGCTCTTCCGCCGCTTTGCTCAATTCTCGCTGTCTTTTAATTTCAAGGTCTCTTTGTCGCTCTTCCGCCGCTTTCTGCGCCTGCATTCTCGTGAATTCGAGTTCGCGACCTTGCGATTGGTAGAGGCTGCGCTGCGATTCCTCTTCCGCGTCGGTGCGGAAATGACATTCGCGCGATTCGAGTTCGTCGGCGATCGGCGCCGAGACGGGGAGGTCGCGTACGACGGGGAGAGCGGGAATCGTTTCCCCGTATTCGGAGAAATCAAGTTCCGGTTTCTCTTGGCAGCCGACGGCGCTCGCCGCCAGCGCGCAGCATGCGATGGTTAAAAGACGCTTGCTTAATTTTGCTTTCGACATATAAATCCCGTCCGTTAATATTGGAAACGCTAAAGAATAGAGACGGTCCCGACTCGGCGACCATCCGTCCATTATATAGGTTTTCAAGATCCTTATCAACCTGAAAGAAGGTCTGAGGATTTTTTTTGCGACGTTATTAGATTTTTCCGAGTATTTTTTGATGAAAAGATTGCGTTACCTCCCTTTTTGTGGTGACTTTCAATTTCGTTTCTATATAATTTAATGGACGACGTTTCCCGTCCTTGTGAGCGGCTTGAGTCGCGCCGAGCGCGCCGGCCAAAACGTAAGTTCATTCTTCTTTTGCCGAATGAAGGGATTATTTCGACAATGAGTATTTCATATGAAGATTTATCGCAACGTATTTTGTCCCTGGATCTGATCGATCTGGGAAAGCTGCGCGACGTGGAAAACTCCTTTGGCGCCCAGGCGTTTACGACTGATCAGATCTTGGTCGAGCTCCAGCGGCGAGGATATCTCACGAAATATCAGGTCGAACGATTGACGAGCGGCGAAACGACCGGGTTCTATTACGGGGACTATCGAATCCTCTATTTGATCGGGGCGGGGTCTTTTGCGCGCGTCTTCCGTTGCGTGAATAAGAAGACGGGACAAGTCGTTGCGGTTAAGGTGTTGCGGGCGCGTTTTCGCGAGGATAAAACGGCGATCGACGAGTTTGTGCGCGAAGGGGAGCTCGGGATGCAAATGCGTCATCCCAACATTCCTGCGATCTATGAGGCGGGGCACACGAAGTACGACCATTATATCGTGATGGAGTTTGTTGAGGGACGCACGCTTCGCGAGGAGCTCACGGCTCAGAAGAATCATCGCCTTGAGCCCAAACGCGCGACGCGCATCGTGCACGACGTCTGTAGCGCGCTAGATTACGCGCTCAAAAGAGGATATCAACACCGCGACATGAAGCTTTCGAACATTCTACTTTCCAGTTCCGGTAAGGCGATGCTCCTCGATTTTGGTTTGCTCACGGACGAGGGTTCGGGGTTCAAAACGCAGCGCGCGATCGAGTACGCCGCGCTGGAACGTTCGACGCATGTGCCGCGCGACGATAAACGCAGCGACCTCTATTTCCTTGGTTCCGTCTATTATCAGCTCCTTACGGGAATCGCGCCCCTTGGAGAAATAAAAGAGCGCTCGAAGCGTCTTGACGCCTCGCGTTTCAAGAACGTCAAGCCGATCCGCGAGGTCGCGCCTTACGTGCCGCGATGCGTCGCTTACGTCGTCGATAAAGCGATGAAGTTCGATCCGACGGAACGCTATCAGGCGCCCTCCTTCATGCTCGAAGGACTCGACGCCGCGATCAAAGCGCTTGAGGCGGGCGTCGACGTGGAGCAGGAAGAGAAGGTCATGACCGCGGCTCTCAAGGAGAAAAAGACGAAACTTGGGACGGTCATGATCGTCGAGGCGAACGCAGCGCTACAAAACGCGTTCCGCGAAGCCTTTAAAAACGCCGGGTATCGCGCCCTCGTCATGTCGAATTGCGAACGCGCCCTCGGACGGCTCGACGACGGCGACGCGGTCGGCGTCGACGCGATTATCTTCAACGCCCAATCTCTCGGCGCGGACGCCGTGCGCGCCTTCAACAAGCTCTTAGAATCGAACACGACGAAGGATCTTCCCGCGATCGTCCTCCTCGAAGAAAATCAAGTCAAATGGGCCGCCGCCGCGAAGCGCGGCAAGAAAAGGCTCGCCGTCGGCATGCCTATCACTATGAAACGCCTTCTGATGGTCGTTGAAAAGCTTATCCAACCCGAGCCGGAGCCCCTGCCCGAAAAAGAACCCGAAACGGCGACGACCCAAACTCCGACCGTCCCCGCTTCGAAGTCCGCGCCTTCTGCCGAGGAGACGGGAACCGCGAAGTCGACTCCCGAAAAGCCCAGCGGCGAACAGGTTGACGACATTCCCGACGAGATCCTCGATCAAGCTTTCGACTCCGCGTTCGATCATTTCCAGGTCGATCGAAGCAATATGGTTCCCGCAGACGCTGGCGGCGCGGAAAAAACAAATATTCCGAAGACGGAAGAGAAAAAGGGCGATATTGAGCCCGTCGTCTTTGACGATCCGGACGCCGATAGTTATATTGAAGATTAAAAAGGATCTTCTTGGGATCGAGGAGTCGCGTCCTTGGTTCCTTTTACCTTCGAAAACGAATGACAAGGAGCTTGTGTTATGAATAGACGTTCATTTATGAAGACGAGTTTGATGGCCGCGGCGGGATGCGCTTTGGGCGCGACCTCCGCCGTTAGCGTCGCGCGCGCTCAAGAAAAGAAGCTTGTTCCTATCGCGTTGCAAGTTTATTCCCTTCGCGCTTACGCTTCGAAGGATCTTCGCGGAACTCTCAAGGAGATCGCCCAGATGGGGTATAAGGGCGTCGAATTCGCAGGTTATTATGGCCACGAGGCGAAAGACGTTCGCAAATGGCTTGACGAAGCCGGCTTACAAGCGATTAGCACGCACCTGGGCGTTCCGCAGCTCCTGGAAGGTCAGTTTGACAAGACCGCTGAATTCGAAAAGACCCTCGGCAACAGTCGCCTGATCGTCGCGAGCGGTCTTTCCGCCTCCTGCGCAACCGACGCGGGCAACCAAATGACGGCGTATCTCTTCAACGAAATCGCGTACAAAGCCGCAAAAGCCGGTATGCAGATCGGTTTCCACGCGCACTTCAACGACTTCTCCGACGTGAACGGCAAAACGGCGTGGGAACTCTTCTTCTCGCGCACCCGCGCCGACATTATCGCGCAGATGGACGTCGGGAACTGCATGCACGGCGGCGCCGATCCGTACGACCTCGTCGCGAAACTCCCCGGTCGCGGCAAGCTCATGCACCTGAAGGCTGAGAACGAAAAGGGCAAAGGCGGCGCGACTCTCGCTTCCGAAGGAGACGTCGTCGACTGGAATCGTATGCTCGATATCGCCGAAAATATCGGCGGCGTCGAGTGGTATATCGTCGAACAGGAAGATTGCCGCAGCGGCTCCAATCTCATGGACGCGTGCGCCGAATGTATGGAAAATCTTAAGAAACTCGGCAAGGCGTGATTGAACTTCTCTTTGCGGAAATAATCTCGGGCGCGGTCGACTCGGTTCGGTCGCGCCCTTTTCTATGAGCGGGCTTTTCTAGTTAAGAAAATGAGGTTTACCTACCTTCTTCTTTTCATTATCATGTTTGGGTCAAGTGGAGGCTCTGGAAAGAAAGGGTGAAAATGAAATTCTTTAAATCTTGGTATCGTAAAGGATTAGGCGTGGCGTTTCTTCTGACGGTCGCTCTCTTGACCGGCGCGTGCGTTCCGAAAGACGATCCGCCCTCGTCAAACGTGGAGGATTTTGCCGCCGAAGGACGCGATTCGCTCGATTCCGGCGACTGGTCGCGCGCTTACGACGCGTTTTCTAAAGTGATCGAGAAGACCCCGACCGACGTCGACGCCTATTATGGAAGAGCCGCCTCCTCGCTGGCGCGCGCGCAGGATCATTACAGCTTGGCGCAAGCGAACGCGACGAATCAAAAGATTGAAGAAGGCCAAAAAGAAGCGGCCAAAGCGGACGAATATTTCCAAAAGGCCGCGGAAGACGCCGACAAAATTATCGACCTCGATCCTAAGTATATTGACGCATGGTTCCTCAAAGGCGTCGTTTGCCAGTATCAAGGGATGTGGGAAGACGGAATCAAAGCCTTTTCGGAATGTGTCAAGCTCGATCCGGAACGCGGCGAAGCGTTTCACCGTCGCGGCGAAATTTACGACCATATCGGCGATTATATGAACGCTTCCGTCGACTTTAAGAAGGCGAGCGAACTCGGCTTCGCGGCGCCCGATCCCGTCTCTCCGACTCTCAACGAGGACGATTTGAGCGATTTGAACTACGAAGTCGATAATGCCGACGCGTCCGACTCCGGAGAAGCCGACGCGAACGATTCGCAAGAGACTTCCGAAAAGGAATAAATACGCCGCGTCTAAGGACGCGTTTCAATGGACGATCAAGGTTGTCAGGATGACTAAAAAGAATACCTCCAACATAGTGAGCAAGGACGAGACGGTCGAGGAACGCCCTTGGAGCTTGGCGCTGCGCGCGCGCGTCGCCACGATTAGCGTCGCCTCCGCAGGGATGCTTTTCTGCGCCGTGTTTTGGCCGAGCGTCTTAGATTTCAAGCAAAAGATCGCCGGAAACGCGTTGGAAGATAGCGGAACCGTCGCCGGAGCTCGCGTCGACGAGAAGGGAAGAGGAAGCGATCTCTCCGACTCCGCAGATCGCGATTCCGATTGGCGATCGAAACTCGACGCTCTCTATCCGCGCGGAAACTTTGCCGACGAGCGCTTTCCGGCGCGGGAGAATCAACGCGCGGATTATTCCGACGAGGATCCGACTCTGCGCGCCGCGCGTTTTAACGCCTTTGATTCCTTGGCGCAAGACGTCGCGCCGAGCGTTGAGCCATACGCCGAATTGTCCGACGACGATTCCGAGCTAATCGCCGCCGCTCCCTTTGACGATCCTCTCCTCGACTCGCCTCTCCCAACCGTCGCGACTTCGTCCTCCGTCGCGAGCGTTGCGGAGCCGTCGAACGACGGAAAATCGTCTTTGTCGCGGAATGACGATTTCCGTTATCTTGCGTCGGACGTCGAGCCTAGGTTTCCGGAACTTGACTCTTCGCCTAGACAAGATTGGAACGACGAGATAGCGACGTCTTTGATCTCGAACCAAAACGCCCTGTCGGTCGCCCCCTCCGACGCTTTGGCGCGCTGCGTCTCAGAGCCTCTCGCGTCCCTCGAACCTGAGACTTCGCACGCCGATTCCTTCTCGACCTTCCAATCCGCCGAACAGGGATTCGTCTCCAATTACGCCGACGTTCCTGCGAGCGACGATTCATACGCGTCTTTTGACGATTCCCAAGGCGATCCCCTGGATTTTCCCGCTGGATCGAGCGTCGACGCGCAGCTTGTCGACGATTCGAACTTTCCGACTACGAACGACGAGTTCGCGCCGTTAAACGACCCCGTCGCTCCCGCGAACGACCCGCTTTTATCGGCGCCTCTGCCGTCTAATTCGTCGCGCGTCGCCTCCACTCGATACGACGCTCCCGTCGCGACGTCCTACGACTCCGCCGCCGAACCCATTCGCGAGGAGCACGTCGACTCCCTTGCGGCGACTGCGGAAACGCCCGCTCAAGAATCGGTCGACGCAACTCCTGCCGAAAATAAGGAGCCGACCGTCCCGCGCCAATCCGCGTCGGAGGCCGCCCTTTCCCCGAGCTATTTTTCCCGCGCCGTCGGACTCTACGGCGGCGCCTCGAACTTTACCGCGCTTTATTTTGCCCGCGCCACCGAACTCGTCGGAGACTCCGACGCATGGTCCCCCGAGACCCTTTCGCGATTCTTACCGTCCCCGCAAACGGGCGTCTTTCAATCTGACGCGAATCAAGACGTTCTACCGGCGCCAGTAAACGAGCCCGCGTCCGCGCCCTCGCCGACGTCCGAATCGGAGTTGATCGAGACGTCGAGTTCGCAGACGTCCCTCGTCGGATATATCGAACGCGAACGCGTCGGCGAAACTAAGAAGACGCCGATCCGTTCCGCCGCTTACTGAAAACGAGACTTCCCCATGGACGAACGAGAAGAAATCGCGCGCGTCGAAGCTGTTCTCTTCGCGATGAGAGAGCCTTGCCCGAGTCGTCGTCTTGCCCAATTAGCCGAGCTCGAAGACGGTTCGCGCGCTCGCGCCTTGACGCGCAAGCTCAATGAACGCTATCGCCGAGACGGAAGCGCGTTTTGCGTCGTCGAGGTCGCCGGCGGCTTTCAACTTAGAACCTTTCCCCAGTTCGCTCCCTGGCTCTTCCGACTTCAAGCGGCTCCCGTTGAAACGCGGCTCACTCCCTCCGCGATGGAGACTCTCGCAATTATCGCTTACGAACAGCCGGTCGTACGCGCCGCAATCGAACGCGTTCGCGGAGTCCATTGCGGCGACGTCTTGCGCCAACTTCTCGAACAGAACCTTATTAAAATTGTCGGACGTTCGGAGGAACTCGGGCGTCCGTTTCTTTACGGAACGACGAAACGCTTTTTGCAGGCGTTCGGACTGATGCGCATCGAAGATTTGCCGGAACGCGAATACGACTGGGCGACCGCCGATGAAGCGAACCAAATCGTCGACGAGATTGTCGAGGACGATGAAAAGAAAGCGCGAGAATTGACAGAAGGCGCGACGGCGGAATCGAAAAATTTTTAACGCTTCTTGCTGTCTCTGGGAATTGTCAAATCTTTGCGTCGCGTATACTTATCTGTTGGACTGGTTTTAGTCGTTGATTTTATTTTTAAGGATTTTGCACCATGACAATTTCAAATCTCAAGACTCGCGGTTTCACGCTCGTTGAGCTTCTCGTCGTGATCGCGATTATCGGTATCCTCATCGGATTGCTGCTTCCTGCGGTTCAGGCCGCGCGCGAAGCCGCGCGTCGTATGCAGTGCACGAACAATCTCAAGCAGATTGGTATCGCTATGCATAACTATCACGACACGCACAACAGCTTCCCCCCGATGCGTACTTCTCCTTCTGAACTAGATATGCCAGGCGCGTGGGGATGCGTTAGCTTCTATGTCGCGCTCTATCCGTTCATTGAACAAAACGCGCGTTGGGAAGCCGTCATGGCCGAGGGTGACGCGGCGCATAACTTTGACGGTTGGAATAACGTGTGGTTCTGCCGCACGAGCGAGTTTCAGGGCCTGATTTCGGGTATGGGATGTCCGAGCGATCCCGTTGCGAATATTCCCTCTCACGTCAACAACGGACAGCGCGGAAGTTACGCCGGTTCTCTTGGCGACGCCACGCGTATGACGGGCGAAGCGGACGTCAACACCCGCGGTTTCTTCCCCGGCGCGGCGGGTATGACCTGGGTTGGAAATAAGGGAATCAAGACGAATACGATGGCGTCGATCTCCGACGGTACCTCCAATACTCTTGCGGTTATTGAAAAAGCGTGCGCCGACAATTATAAGACGCAGAAGATTAAGGGCGGCGTCGTTTCATATAGCGGTTCTCCGAACGGTTGCGTCGCAATGGCTGACGTCAACGATCGCAACATTTACAACTCGACCAACCTTCTTAACGAATGCGGCGGGCACCTTCACACCGACGGTCGTCCCGGCGTCCTTGCCGTCAACACCGTTCTGCCCCCGAACTCGCCTTCGTGCCGCACCGACGTTAGCAATCCTGGTTGGGGTTGCGGTTACATGAGCGCGTCGAGCTACCATTCCGGCGGCGTGAACGGTCTGCGCGCCGACGGTTCCGTCGGTTTCTACTCCGAAACAGTCGACTGCGGTTCGCGCCTTGGCGAGAGTTGGGTTGACGCCGACCCGACGGGCAAGTCTCCCTTTGGCGTTTGGGGCGCTCTCGGTTCGATTGCCGGCGGCGAAACCACGAGCCTCTGATCGCGATTCTTGAATCCAAGACAAAAGTAAAGGGACGATTCTCCTTGCGAGAATCGCCCCTTTTTTGTTTCCTGACGTTTATCATTCGAGTGATTCGAATTCCGTCGTTCCGACGCATCCGCGTTCAAGATATGTCGACAGGATGATTTGCGCGGCGACGGCGTCAAGTTTTTCCTTTATCTTTTTGGCCTTCAGTCCCGCATGACGCAACGCGTCTTTCGCGATAACGCTCGTGAAGCGTTCGTCGAGAAAGTCAATCGAACATCCGGTTGTTTCCGCAAGCTTATCGGCGAAGGCCATCGCTTGAAGCGCTTTGTCGCTCATGTCGCCGTTGCAATGCAAAGGGAGCCCGACGACGAAATGAACGATCTGTTCTTGCTTGACGAGGTCTTGGAAATGCAGAAGGTCGAGCTTTTCGTTGCGGCGCCGCCAAATTTCGTGGGGAAAGGCGATCATTCGTTCTGAATCGCAGATCGCGACGCCGATGCGTACCGTTCCAAAATCGATTCCGGCGATCTTGCCGGACTCAGGGGGCGGCGTAGGTTTCATATCTTCCTCGCGGAGTGGATTGCTACGAGAGCGTGTCAATAAAAAAAGGGGAAACGTCGGCGCGCTCCCCTTTAACGCATTCAAATCGAAAGATAATCGATCAAGGACTTAGTTCAAGGATCAGAATTCCTTCGCGTCGATCCACTTCATCATCTTTCGGAGGCGCTTGCCGACCTTTTCGATGAGGTGTTCGTGATGGATAGCGCGTTCGCGTTTGAACGCGGGCGCGTTGATTTGGTTTTCGAGGAGGAATTCGCGAGCGAACTGACCGTTTTGGATTTCCTTGAGGATCTCGCGCATCTGCTTCTTGGATTCTTCATTGATGACGCGAGGACCGCGGGTGTAATCGCCGAATTCCGCCGTATTGGAAACGGAGTAACGCATGTAGCTGAGACCGCCCTGATAGAAGAGGTCGACGATGAGCTTCATTTCGTGCATGCATTCGAAGTAAGCCATTTCGGGCTGATAACCAGCTTCGACGAGGGTTTCGAAACCAGCCTGGATGAGGTGGCTGACGCCGCCGCAAAGAACGGCCTGTTCGCCGAAGAGGTCGGTTTCGGTTTCTTCTTTGAAGGTCGTCTGGATGACGCCGCCGCGAGTTCCGCCGATTCCCTTAGCATAAGCAAGACCGATCGTCTTTTCGCGATCGCCGCATTTGTCGTCGAGAGCGATGAGGCAGGGGACGCCGCCGCCTTTGACGTATTCGGCGCGAACGAGGTGACCAGGTCCCTTAGGAGCGATCATGATCGCGCGATTGCCTTCGGGAAGATCGAACTGGCCGTAATGAACGTTGAAGCCGTGCGTCGCGACGATGATCGCGTCGGCCTTGAGGTTCGGACGGATCTGTTCGCGGAAGATCTTGCCCTGGATTTCGTCGGGAAGCGTGATGACGATTAAGTCCGCTTGCTTGACGGCGTCTTCGATGGACACGGGGGAAAAACCGGCTTCAACGGCGAGCTTGTAGTTGTCGGAACCAGGACGTTGGGCGACAATAACATTGCAACCGCTGTCGCGAAGGTTCTGCGCGTGAGCGTGACCCTGAGAACCGTAACCGAGAATAGCAATCGTCTTGTCCTTCAAAAGCGAAAGATCAGCGTCGTTATCATAATAAACTGTCGCTGCCA
>JBJEXI010000003.1:0-29777 GCA_051885615.1 Thermoguttaceae bacterium | reverse complement strand
AAATAAATCGTAACGAAGATATATCCTTGAAGGCGTTTCTAAGCGAAACGCCTTCTTTATGAAAATCCACAAAAAACAGTGTCTCGTCTGTTTAAATAATAATTGTTGACGTTATAATGAAGAGCGTGGAAATAATGTGTGAAAAATAAGATGGTTTTTAGGATTGAAAAATGATTGATTTTAGCAGTAAAAAAGGATTTATCTGCGATATGGACGGCGTTATCTATCATGGTAATCGCCTTCTACCCGGCGTGGCGGAGTTTATTGATTGGCTCCACAAAGAAGATAAGAAGTTTTTGTTTCTGACGAATAACAGCGGTTACACGCCTCGAGAATTGCAACAGCGTCTGGCGCGGATGGGATTGGACGTTTCCGAAGATCATTTCTATACGAGCGCGTTGGCTACGGCGGAGTTTTTGAAGAAGCAAAAGCCCGGTTGTTCCGTCTACGCGATCGGCGAAGCGGGGCTTTTCAAAGCGTTGTATGACGCGGGCGTGACGATGAACGACGTCAATCCAGATTACGTGGTGATCGGCGAAGCGAAGAGTTACACGCTTGACACGTTGATTAAAGCGACGAACTTGGTTGTCGCGGGAGCCAAGTTAATCGGCGCGAACTCGGATATTTCCGGTCCAATCGAAAACGGAATCATGCCCGCGTGCCGCGCGTTGGTCGCGCCGATTGAGTTGGCGACGGGGAAGCAGGCGTATTTCTGCGGCAAGCCGAACCCGTTGATGATGCGCACGGGATTGAATATCTTGGGCCTCCATTCAGGGGAATGTGTGATGGTTGGGGATCGTATGGACACCGACGTCGTTTCCGGTATGGAAAGCGGTATGTCGACGATCCTCGTTCTCTCGGGCGTTTCGACTCTCGATACGGTTAATACGTTCGCTTATCGTCCGACGATGATTCTCGACGGGGTCGGCGATATCGTCAAGACGGCGAATAGTCAGCGCGCCGCTTCTTGAGCCAGCCGACGACGAAATCGCAAAATAGAAAACCGCTTTGAACGATCGTTCAGAGCGGTTTCTTATTTTAAACATTGGGAAAAGAGAAAGATCACTTAGCGTCGGGAAAATAACGATCGAAGTACTTTCTCCAGCGTTTGGCGATCGTTTCTTTCATCTCGGGCGCGAGCTCGAACTTGTTCTTTTTGTAGCTCTTTTGAGACTGAGCGAATTCCTCAAAGGCTGAGCGATTCGCGTCGAAGCCCCCGAGATTGAGGGTCGAATAGATCCGTTCGAGGGTCGCGACGGGCTCGGCGACAAGTTCGTCGTAGGTTATGTCGCACAAGTTTCCTTCTTTGATAAGCGAAACGTCTTCGAGATAGGCGTCATACATATCTTCGAAGTTCTTCAGTACTTTTTCCTCTAGCTTAGGACCGCCTTTAGGAAGCTGAAGCCCATGCGTTTGGGCGAGTTTCTTCCACAAATTGACGGTAGAGGGGAAGAGAACGAAGGGATCTCGCGCGATATGGATGAATTTAGCGTCGGGAAAGCGCTTTAAGATGGCGCGAACACGAGCGGTATGAGGGGGCGACTTCAACACGACGGTCTTCTTGTATTTGACCGTCAACGCTTTGACGAGGTATTCAAGGGAGTCGAGCCACTTATTCTGCTCTTCTTCTGGTAGATTGCGCAGGGTAAGATATTCGTCGTCGATCGGTTCTAGGTTGGGGAACGCGACGTCGCGATATGGAGAGTTCATCCCTAGGGCGCAGATGGCAAATTCGTCTTCTTGGGGGCGGTCGAGACCGACTTTCATATTGTCCATCGGGCGTTTCTTTGGCATAAGAAGCTGAACCCACGGGGCCATAATCGACTCGGAGACGAGGAAATGAGAGGGGGCGAAACACTCGTAGGTATTGGAGGTGGTGAAGCGTTGATCCTTCATCATGTACTCATGAAGAAGAGTTGTGCCGCTACGCCAATGTCCGATGATGAAAATCGGATCTTGAACAGGCCTGGTTGCGTTGATCTGTCGCTTAAAGAAGCAATTTTGCAACGCGGCGAGTGCAGAGTTGAGGGGCGCAATCCCCCAGATGACGGCGAGCATTGGGTAACGCGCGGGGGAAACGCGCCATTTTCCGGAGTTCAACAACTTTGTCCACGCGCTGACGGTCATTCCGTCCCAAAAACGAGGATTCCAGAAACGATCGGCGCTACCGCCGCTGACGGTCTTGAGGATACCCGATTTTTTGCCGTCTTGGGAATTGCTTGACATTAGCGTTCCTTCTAGCAGGAGTTGCGTTTAGGGTTAGTCGACGAGGCGGAGACCGGCGTCGTCAATTTCGAAGGGAAGAATTTCGTCGGAACAGGCGCTCCCTCGATGCTTAAAAATATACATCGCGCGCTGGAATTTTCTACCTTCGCGAATCTTTCCGAGGAAAATTACCGTATTAGCTTGCGCGAAATAATCTCCTTCTTCCATCGGTTTGTCGATGAGCGCGTCGAGAGAGGTTTCCTGAGACGTGTATGAAAGGATCGACGCGACGTCGGAGGAAGAGTAAGAGTTGGCGAGAATTTGCGCCTCATATTGGCGGTAATTTTGGCGGAAAAGATCGCGCGCGACCCACGACGACTCTTTCTTCACGATCTGTTGGTCGACGTATTCGAGGAGTTCGAATTGGATCGAGTCTCCCTGATGTTCGACGGGTTCGATACCGTCGACGACAAGCCGCCGCGCGCCTTGCGCGAAATTGGTGTATATAAAGGAGATAGTTGCGTCGAGACGGCGGGTGAGGTCGCACTTCCAGTCGTCCCATTCTTCGCCGTCGAGATCGCGTTTCGTCACGCGGCGCCCTGCGTACGGGAACGCTTGGAGATAGTCGGCGCTGTATCGTTCGCCCTTTTCGCACGCGGCGAAGAATTTCTCGGGATCGAAAGGAATGGAGGGATCTTGAGGTTGGGGATCCCAGCCGAAGAGGTTCGAGCAGTATTGGCGATGATTTTGAGAATCTCCGCGAGCAGTGAGATCAAGAATAACTCCGCGTCGTTTTTCACCTTGAGCGAGTCCGGCGTTGAGAAATTGCATCGCGAACTGCGTTTTACCGGCGCCGGAAGAGCCGACGATCGCAGTTGTTGTGCCGGGAATAAGCCCTCCGCCAAGGCGTTCGTCTAAACCGGGCACGCCGGTTGAAAGACGCGTTTTTGTCATCTCTTGCAATCTCCTCAATTTCAAAAATTTTAACGAATTTTTTTGTACAAAATTTTGTTCGTAAAGTTGCGTAAACTCATACCAATTCTAGTTCGTGCATTTTATACGTCAATGGGAACGAGGGTCGGTCGGTATTATAGTTACAATAAATCTGAATCGCTTCTATTGTAAAATTTTAAATTGTTGTTACAATAATTCCCCAGATGAGCGAGACGCGACCTTTATCACGGGATCGGTCTGGACGTTGAAGTGAATTGGACTTCAAATGAGGATCGTGAGATAATTGTTGATCTCTTTATATAAAGCCGTATTGCCATGATTGGAATGGTTTCTTTGTGAGATAGTGCGATTCGAGTTCGGATAGGAGACAATTATGAAAGTGACGATAGCTGGTTTCGGGATGATGGGGTGCGTGCGCGCTGTCGCCTACGGAGCCGTTCAACGTTATTTCCCTCGTGTTTGTTCTGACAAGTACGAGCTTTACGAAGCTGTCGTACAACCTGGACAGGAAGAGGGCGCTAACGCCGCGGGTTGGAAGGCGACGACCGATTTGGTCGCGGCGCTGAGCAATCCGGAGGCGTGGGTCGTCGATATTTGTTTGCCGAACAGCTTGCATTATAAAGCCGCGAAGATCGCTTTCGAAAATGGAAAGCACGTCTTCTGTGAAAAGCCTCTCGCAGGAAACCTTCTAGACGCGTACAAGATGGCGGAGATTGCCGCAGCGCATCCGGACCAACTTGCTTCCGTCAACTTCATTTATCGACTTGCTCCCGCCCCGATTTATGCGCGTAAGATTCTTCAGGAAGGTCGATTTGGCAAGGTGTTGGAGGTCGTCTGCTCGTATCCTCAATCATGGGGCGGTCCGGACACTCCTTATAGCTGGCGTTTTGACGACGAAGGCGGCACGCTCGCCGACCTTGGAAGTCATGCGTTAGACATGCTCTATTTCCTGACGGGCATGCGTCCGGTCGAAGTCATGGGACTTCAGACGACGCACATTTTGGAACGTAAAATTCTTTCGGAAAAAGAGGCTTTGAGGATCAAAGAGACGCGCCCTGAGCGCGTTGTCGAACACGACGGTTACTACTGGTTCACCGTCAAAATTGACGACGCGACCGAAGCTCTCTTCACTCTTCCTAACGGCGCGATCGGGTCGCTCCACTGCACCCGTAACGCGTGGGGAACCGAGAATTCGCACAACTTCGTCATCTACTGCGAACACGGCGCTCTTCGTTGGAACTACGACGATCTGAACTATCTCGAAATCTACGACGCCAGAACGCCTGAACGCGGTTGGGTTCGTATGCTTTGTGATCGCAAGGGATGCGCGTACTTCAACTTCGCCGACGGCCATATGGTCGGATATCGAGATTTGACCGTTTTCGCGTGCTATGCAAATCTGCGCAAGCTCTGCGGTCTTCCCGAGATTGCGCCGATAGCGACATTCGCCGACGCGCTCGAAGTCGAACGTACAATCGAGGCGATTCGTCGTTCGTGGAAAGAACGTCGTTGGGTTAAGCTCAGCGAAATTACTCGTCCTGAAGAATGATAACGTTCCCTCGTCTTTGAATATATTTAAGGAGCCGACTCGAAAGGGTCGGCTTTTTATTGATTTAGGTTAATCTATACTCTTGTAGCGCCTCCAAACTGGGAGTTAATCCTGTTTTTTAGGAGATTTTACTAAAATATTTTTACACAAATAAAATCTAACTCTTGAATTGTCTTGTTTTAGTGAGTAAAATAGTCGCGTCGGATACGGGCGCCACGCTGTTCCGACGTCGCGCATTCTTTCGGAGCGATTGAGAAGCGCGTTGAGACACGTCGGCGTTTGACGTCGCGGCCTCCCTATTAGCTCGGGGCGCCGTTAAGGTTTATTAGGAGATATTTGCTGATGACTACAGAGTGTAATGTTTCGATTCTTGGTTATGGTATGATGGGTTTGGTTCGCGCGGTTGCTTATGAAGCCGTCATGCGTTATTATCCCAGTTGCCCCGTGAAGCCTGTTTTGAACGAAGCCTACTGCTACACCGAAGAGGAAGCTAAGGCCGCTATGGAGTCCGGATGGAAGGCGAATCGCGATCTGGACAAGACGATCGAGAATCCGAACACAGATTACATCGACGTTTGCTTGCCCAACAAACTCCACTGCATGGCCGTTTTGAAGGCTCTTGCCGCTCGTAAGCATGTTTTCTGCGAAAAGCCTCTTTCCGTTACCGTCGAAGAAGCCCACCAGATGGTTGAAGCTCTCGCCGAAGCGAGGAAATCGAATCCCGATATCATCGACTCTGTCAACTTCATCTATCGCCGCGTTCCCGCGAACGTCTTCGTTCGTAAGCTCGTCAAAGAAAATCGTTTCGGCAAGCTTCTTGAAGTCCATAGCTTCTACAATCAATCTTGGGGTGGCCCGGAGACCCCTTGGAGCTGGCGTTTTGGACCTGAAGGCGGCACCCTCGGCGACCTCGGTAGCCATGCTCTCGATATGCTTTACTTCACCACGGGCCTTCGTCCTGTCGAACTTTGCGCGATGCAGACGACGCACATCAAGAAGCGATACGTTCCCGCCACCGTCGGTTCCGACCTCGCCGCTCGCTATGGCGACAAGAAGACCAACAACGAAGGTCGTCCGATGAAAGACGTCGAGACTGACGACGCGACCCGCGTTCTCTTTACCCTTGACGGCGGCGCGATCGGTTCTCTCGAATGCACTCGTAACGCTTGGGGTACTGAAAACACCCACGGCTATGAACTCTACTTCGAAAACGGCGCGATCCGCTGGAATTACGACGACCTCAACTACGTCGGACTCTACGACGCCACGACTCCTGAACGCGGTTGGTCTCGCGTCCTCTGCAATCGCGGCGGATTCGCGTATCCTTCCTTCGCCGACGGCCACATGTTCGGTTATCGCGACCTGACGGTCAACGCGTGCTATGAGAACATGCTCAAGATCGCCGGCGCCGAAGAAGTCGCTCCTGTCGCGACCTTCGAAGACGCCCTCAACGTTGAACGCACCATCGAAGCGATTCGTAAGTCTTGGAACGAACGCAAGTGGGTCTCCTTGAGCGAAATTGCGTGATTTACGCTGATTGATCGACGCGCGCGATGAAATAATCGCGCCGAAATATGACGGTCGACGCGAGCGGGCGTCGACCGTTCTTTGTACAATACTCTGCTAGACTTATGGGTGGCGACGTTATGAAAGAATTGGCTGTTTCTATTTTAGGTTTGGGAATGATGGGACGCGCGCGTTCTGCCGCTTACGATAATTTGACGCGCTTGTATCCTGATTGTCCGATTAAGCCGGTTCTCAGTCAAGCGTTCGTCTTGCCCAACGAAGTCGACGCGGCGAATTCGTTAGGATGGCGCGCTAATACGAACATGCGCTCCGTTATCTACGCCGACGATACGGAATACGTCGATATTTGTCTTCCGAACGCGATGCATTACGCCGCGACGATGATGGCGCTCGACGAGGGGAAGCATGTTTTTTGTGAAAAACCTCTGGCTATTTCCTTGAATGAAGCGCGGGAAATGACGGAGGCCGCCGAGGCGCGACCCGACCTCTTAAACTCCGTGCATTACACTTATCGCCGCGTCCCCGCCAACGTCTTCGCGCGCCAACTTGTGCGACAAAACCGTTTTGGACGTCTCCTTGAGGCGCGAAGCTATTACAATCAACATTGGGGCGTCGGCGGCAATTGGGGCGGTTGGCGTTTCGATTCCAAGGCCGGGGGCGGCACGGCGGGCGACTTGGGCTCCCATGCGATCGATATGCTCTATTTCGTGACGGGGAAACGCCCCGAACGTCTTTGCTCGATGCAATTCACGCACGTGAACGAACGCGTCTTTACCGTCGACTACACGAAGGAAGACGGCACGGTCGAGAAGAAGCAGGAGCTGCGCAAAGTCGAGGTCGACGACGCGACGCGCGTGATGTATTATCTTCCCGACGGAGCGGTCGGCACGTTGTCGTGCACGCGCTACGCTCAGGGGACCGAGAATACGCAAGGCTATGAATTTTGGTTCGAACACGGCGCGATTCGTTGGTGTTACGACGATCTCGATTACTTGGAGATCTACGATTCCGACGATCCGCAACGCGGGTGGAAGCGCGTCCTTTGCAGTAAGAACGGCTTCGCGTATCAGGACACGCTAGATAATCCCGACGTCGGGTATCGCGATCTTCTTTCCGCAGGGTGTTACGAGAATATGCGCGCGATCGCGAAGATCGACCCCGTCGCGCCGATCGCGTCCTTCCGCGACGCGTACGACGTCGACCGCACCCTTGAAGCGATACGCCTTTCCGCGAAGAATGAAGCTTGGATTAGACTTGACGAAGTGAAATGACGCGGTAATTTAACATTGAAGTTAACTTACGACGCCCTTTTAGAGAGAGTTATTACCGAATGGCAGCAAATCTTACCCCCCAATATTTACGAGCAGAAGAAGAGTATCGACGCGCGCAGACTCCAGAAGAAGAATTGCGCTGGCTTCAGGTGATGTTTCAGGAGATCCCGAAGCATAAAGCTAGCGAGAAGATGCAAGTTATGCTCAAGACGAAGATCTCCGAAGTCAAAAGGGAGATCGAAGCGTCGAAGGGGGCGAGTAAGAAGGTCGGAAAATCGGTCAAGATTCCGCGTCAAGGCGCGGGGACGTGCGTTGTTATTGGCGGGCCGAACGCCGGTAAAAGTCAACTTTTGACCTTCTTTACGAAGGCGAAGCCGGAAGTTGCGCCGTATCCCTTTACGACGCAGACGGCGACGCCGGGGATGATGCAGTGGCAAGACGTTTACGTTCAGCTTGTCGACACGCCGCCGATAACCCCCGATTTCTTTGAATCGTACCTCTATGGGTATATTCGCGGCGCGGAGCTCGTTCTTCTTCTCGTCGATCCGACCTCCGAGAACGGAATCCAGGAGTGTCAGGACGTTTTGGATCGTTTGCAGAATACTAAAACGCGATTGGCTGCGGAATCGGGACTCGACGAGGACGACGTCGGGCTTTCCTACACGAAAACCTATCTTGTTCCCACGCATTGCGATTCCCCTGATTTCGACGACTGCATGGAGCTTTTCCACGAATTCTGCAAGACGCCTTTCCGCGAATTCCCGATTTCCGCGACGGAAGGGACGGGGACAGAAGAGCTGCGCAACGCGATTTACGAAGCGATGAACGTCGTGCGCGTTTATACGAAGTCTCCGACGCAAAAGCAGGCGGATATGGACAAGCCCTTCACGTTGCGCGTGGGGAGCAACGTCTTCGATCTGTGCGATCAGATCCACAAAGATTACGCGTCGCGTTTCAAGTTCGCGCGCGTTTGGGGCGCAAACGTTCACGACGGTACGGTCGTGAAGGGGGATTACGTCGTGAGCGACGGGGACGTGGTGGAGATTAACGTCGCGCCGTGACGCTTGGAATTAAACGACTGGCGTAAAAAAGGACGCGTTCCTGGTTAGGACGCGTCCTTTTTTTACGTTTGGAGCGTTCGTCAGGCGTTGACGCGCGAATTATAAGGGTTCGTATCGCGTTGCGACGTCGGGACGCGACGTTGGGAAGTCGGAGACGGTCGACGCGATAAATAAATCTTCCGCGACGAGATCGAGTAGCTCTCGACATTCCAGATACTGGAGATATTTGGGCGGAATTGCGCTCGCGCCTAATTTGGCGCCGAGAATATTCCCCGCAATTGCTCCGGTGGAGTCGCTGTCCCCCGAGTGATTAACGGCGGCGACGATTGCGCGTTCAAAGTCGTTTTCATGACGAATCGCGGCGTAAAGCGCGATAGCGAGCGCTTCGTCGCCAACCCATCCTTCTCCGAGTTGATCGATTGCGTCGACGTCCTCTAATTGCGCCCGACGCGCAAGGTCTACGGCTTTGTTGAGGAGATTGAAGAACGCGTCTCGTTCAGACGAGGGGGAGAAGAGACGCGCGATCGCGTCGATTGACTCGCGAGTCGCTTCAGAGACGGATAAGCCCGGACGATTCGCAAGATTATGAACGATATAGGCCTGCGCCGCCGAAGGAAGATAACCAAGTTCGTGCGAGTGGGTGAGCGCCGCAGATTCCGCGCCAAGGATAGTGACGAAGTCATTTGCGTCTTCGGGGAAAATAAGTCCGATCGGCGCGACGCGCATGACCCCGCCGCACCCGCAACTATCGTTAATCGGCGCGTCGAGTGAGCCGAGTTGAGTTCTAGAAAGCGAGCCGAGACACGTATTTCCGGGCGCTCGCCGATCCGTCATTCCGGGAACTCCGAATAACCAATGATTTCCCTCCTGTTCTTCTATTTGCCCCAGATACCATTCGCGATAGGCGCGCCCTATTGCTTCGACATAATTTGCTTTCTTCGCGTCCTTCTTGTATCTGACCTTAGTCGCTAGGAGCCCGAAGGCAGTGGCTAACGTCATCTGCGTGTCGTCGGAGATCAGCGCTTGGCCATGAGATAGATCAAAGTCTGTAATACCGTTCGAACCGTATCTTTGGACGATTTTATTGTAAGACAAGAATTCAACCGTATATCCTAGCGCGTCGCCAATTGCTCCGCCGAGGAGACAACCGCGATACTGGTCGAGGTTTTTCATAGCTACAGTCCTGTGATGAAAAAATTTTACGGATAAAAATTTCAAAGAACGCGAGAGAAGAAAGCGCGTCCTGACAGTACCATTATAGCGATAATTGTTTTCTCGAGTAGAGAAATGCCGATAAGTCAAGGACGAGAGGTAGAAAGAATCTATTTCTTTTGAGTTTTAGTGAAGAGGAGAGAAATCGTAGTCCGATAAAGAACGCAGGATATCAAAGATTCATGCGCGAACATGGATCGTTCGGCAGACGTTAAGGATGACGACTACCGTATGTAACCTAAAATAAAGGAGGCGAGCCTCAGGGCTTTTCGACATGAGAAGTCTAGGCGTCGTCGAACGAAGTCCGATATCGTAAGATATGCGTGACAAAGACGTTCCGACGTTGCGGTCTTGACATGTCGACGTCTCGGAGTCATGACGTAAAGGATTAGAAATGAAATCGATCGAATGCAAAGGACGCGTTTTTTTCGGCGTTCTCGCTCTTTCAGCGCTGATGATCGCGCCGCTTGTCGGTTGTCAGGTCACGCGCAATGGCCAGACGTTGCCGAGCCCCTATTATCTGGACGACGATATTCAATATCATCCGTCTGGAACAGAATTCCAGTATCAGCAGGAAGTTGATCACATGAATGCGATCAATGCGGAACGCGCCGCGGCTGCTAATGGTCAGTATTGATATTGACACGCTGGTCTAAATCGTTGGGAAACGTTGCAAAAACGAGTCCAAACGTCTGACTCAGGGAAAAGCTTTTAGGTTTTGGCTTTTGACGATATATGGAAACTCTGTCGTTCGCGAAAATTCGCGAATGGCGGAGTTTTTTTCTTTTTTCCTCCCAATATCTTTAAATAACGTTCTTTTCCCGCTATACTATGGGAAAGCGTCTCTATAGACTCGGACGCTTGTTACGGAGAGTTGGATGGAAGAATTGATGAACGCGCAGTGGCCAGGGGCTCCCTCTGTGCGGTTTTGGTTGGTGCAAATCATTTTCTGGACAGGGTATTCGTTCATTGTTGGAACAATCGGGACGGCGCCTTTTCGAAGGACAAAGTTTCGTCAATCGACCTGGTCGTCTTTTGTTCTCGGCTCCGTTGGACTCTTGTGCGCGTTTGTCTCGCAGTTTCTTTTTGATCTCGACAAACAGCTCGATATGCTCGGTCCGTACGCTTTCGTCTTTTCAATTGTCGCTGCGGCGATCTCTACCGTCGCGGTGGGCGTCTTTTCGATAGTCTTCCCACAGGAGGAATACTTCGACGAACGCGATTATTTTCCCGAGGAAAGAGAACGACGCGTTAGGGGACGCGTCGAGCCGAGCGAATATCCTCCTAAACAGACGTATTACGTTCAGGAGGACGACGAATACGAGGAACGAACGTCTCGCGAACCTCGCGATTACCCGCCTCAACAGCGTCCTAAGGTGCGTCCTGTGCGTCGAAGGATGAGATAGTCGAAACGCCAATGGGCAAACTTGTGAAGGAGATAGGATTCGATGTTACGCCGCACGTTTATCGGAGCGCTCTCGGCAGGCGCTCTTTTTATGACCAACGGTTCGATTTTAAAGGGCGCGGACGCTCCCGCTGGAAAAGTCGCCAAGAATGTGATTCGTCGACAGCCGTATTACTTCACCGTCGCGGATAGGAAGTTCCGCGCTGGCAAGGGGAACGTCGCGTTTTTAGGCGGGTCGATTACGGAGATGGACGGCTACCGTCCGATGATTTGCGATTATCTGAAAAAGAAGTATCCGCAAACCCAGTTTAATTTCATCGACGCGGGCGTTTCGTCGACCTGCTCCAATTTGGGCGCGTTTCGTGTCGACGAAGACGTGATCCAGCGCTGCGAAGGAGGGAAGGGCCCCGATCTTTTCTTTGTCGAGTACGCCGTCAACGACAATCAGGACGGCTTCTTCAACCTCGAACAGTCGATTAGAGGCATGGAAGGCGTGATTCGTCGAATCAAAGCGGCGAATCCAGACGCGGCGATCGTTATGACTTTCTTTGCGAATATCCCTTTGATGGAAAAATACCGCGCGGGCGAGATTCCAACGAGTATTCAGGCGCATACGGCTGTCGCGGAACATTACGGGATTTCGACCGTCAACGTTGCGAAGGAGCTTCAAGAAGAGATCGACGCGGGGAATACGACGTGGGAGATTTATGGGGACGTGCATCCGGCTCCGCGCGGCAATCGAATGGTCGCCGACATGATCGAGAAACTTCTCGACTACGTGTGGAGAGTTCCCGCGACGTGTTCCTTGTGCGCGATCCGTTCGAGCGAGGTCGAACCTCTTGATCCGTATTCTTACGGTTCCGCCGGTTGGGTCGGCTTTGACGCGGCGCAGACGGAAGGTTTTACGCGCGAGATCCCCGATTGGTCGAAAATTCCCGGCGCGCTCCGCGAACGCTTCGCAGGTCAAGAACTCCTGTGCGCTAACGAGCCGGGCGCGACTTTTTCGCTGAACTTTCACGGCAACGCCGCCGGGCTTTATGTTTTGGCGGGGCCCGACGCGGGAAAGATTGACGTGAGCGTCGACGGCGGGGCGCCGACGCGTATGAACGTGGTTCATCCGTATAGCGGAGGCCTCCATTATCCGCGTCTTGTCGTTTTGGCGGACGGGCTAGCAACCGGCGAACATCGCGTGACGGCGCGTCTGTGCGAGAGCGAAGAAGGTGATCTCGTCGCGCTGAGAATCTTGAAGATCGGCGTGAATCGCGGCGAATAAAAAGCGTGTCGGCATAAAAAGAGGCGCGACTTCGAATCAAGAAGCCGCGCCTTTTTCTTTGGAATCAGACGTCGCGAATTATTTGATTTCGACGTTGTCCGTATGATCGCCGATGTGGATCAGCGGAGAATTCGCGTCGAGTTTCTTTCCGAAAACGGTGATATTTTCGAGGGTAACGCCGTCGGTGCGGTGCGTCTCGTCCGCGCCGTTGAAGAGAATACCCGCATAAGAGAGATCGCCCGTAACGTTGATATTGCGAATGACGACGTTCTTAATATGCCCCGGTTCTTGCGTGTGCATGTACTGATTGACGACGGGGCGTCCCACGAAGAGCCAGTTGTCTCGGTTGGCGACGTCGACGTTGAACTTCAACTGGGAAATATCGATATTCTGCATCTTTTCAAGCTCTTCGGGAGAGAGCGCGTTTTCGACGCCCATTTCAAAGTTGACGTTCTCGACAAGAACGTTTTCCATAATCATTCTCTCGCCGGGTTCGAAGAGGAAGTTGCGCGTTTGCGCGTGGATGACGTCGATATTGCGGAAGGTCACGTTGCGCATGTACGGGGTGCGGCTTTCATGTCCCATGAGGACGATGCGCGCGCGATCGCACCAGAAGACGCAATTTTCGACGGTGACGTCTGCGCAATTTCCGTTCTTTACGTCGAGTCCTTTAAGTGCCATGCAGTCGTCGTCAGTACGAATGAAGGTATTGCGCACGGTGACGCGACGCGAATTGCAGGGGTTGATTCCGTCGTCGTTTTGCACGCGTCCTCCGCAGAGCTTGATATTCTCGATGAGAACGTCGTCGCAGTTGACGGGTACGACGGTCCAGTGGGATGCGCCGCGGATAATAATCCCTTCGAGTCGAACGTTTTGCGAACTGTTGATCGAAACGACGTGAGGGCACGGTCCGGTCGGCCAGGGCCACTTTGAGGAATCGACGACGCCGCGGCCGCGGATCGCGATATTTTTACCGTGCGCGTAAATCTGACACTTTACGACGGCGCCGGGCGCAAGGTAGAGCGTTTGATTGTCCGTCAACTCGACTTTTCCGCCTTCAGGTTCGTGGACGCCAGGACCGTAGTAGACGACGTTGGGATCGTCGGCGTTAGGAACGTCTTTCTCCGGAGGATTGACGAAGACGAGAAGAGGATGTTCCCGTCCGTTGTATTCGACGGAGAATTGGCACGGTTTATCGACGGCGACGGAGAATGATCCGTCGTTGTTTTTGGTCGGCTTGATTCCGAGGGAAAGGGGGCGAACGGTGAGCGCGTCGATTTCTTTTCCGACGTTAGGCGTGATCTTGAGTTCGACGCGTTCGTCGGCGTCGAGGGAGAGGAAGGCGTATTCGCCGCCATAGTTATATTTTTCAAATGGCGCGTCCGCAGTGCGCGCGCTTAACGGCGCCGCGTCGCGTCCGTTGACCTGAACTTTCCAAAGCGCGCTGGGCGTTTCTCCTTCGGGAACTGGCCACAGCGTCACCTCGGCGCTAGCGCTGGAAACGCAAAGGATTCCTAGCGTGAACGCGATAGCAAATAAAAGGGATTTCTTCATTGAGTTGTCCTTTCAAGGTGTTGCGCGAAATCGAGACGACGCGCGTTATAGATCGCCCCAATTGGCTCCGATTTCCGCGTCGATTTGAAGGGGCGCGTTAAGCGGATTATTGAGCTTCATTTCTTCGACGACGATTTTCGCGAGTTCGTCGGCGTCTTCGCGGCGCGTCTCAAAGAGTAATTCGTCATGGATTTGGAGAAGAAGTCGAGCGCGTTCTTGTCCGCGCGGCGTCAGCGTTTCTTCGACTTGATATTGGCGACATTCCGCCGCTTCCTGAGGTAGGTATTCCGCCGGGTTGAAGAGGGGCGTCGCAGTGGACGCCGCGCCGGAGACGTTCGCGCGCGGCGTCTGCGCAGGAGCGTCAGGCGCCCAGTGGGAAACGATCCAACCTTCGCGTCTTAATCGTCTCCACACGGAGAGCATCGCCAATTTCATCACGTCGGCGGCGGATCCTTGAACGACGGCGTTGATCGCCGCGCGTTCCGGAAAATTCAGCGTTTTTCTTCCACGCGCGCCGCGAACACCTTCAAGCGCTCGACGACGACCAAGAAGCGTTTCCACGTAACCGCGCTTCGCGCAGTCCTCCAACACGCGGTCGAAGAAGACGAGGACGCTCGGATACGTCTCGAAAAACTTGTCGATATAGTCCGCCGCCGCTTCGCGCGACACGCCGATCGACTTGGAGAGCCCGAAGGGCGTCTGCCCGTAGACGAGCCCGAAATTAACCGCCTTCGCTTTCCGGCGCATATCCGAATCGACGTCCTCTTCCGCGACTCCGAAGATTTGCGCGGCGACGCTCGCGTGAACGTCTTTATTCTCTTGGAAAGCGCGTAAGAGGGCCGCGTCGTTGGAAAAATGCGCCAAGATGCGCAGTTCGATTTGGCTGTAGTCGCACGATAAGAGCGCGTCGAATCCCTGCGTCGCGTCTGGGATGAAGCCGGAGCGTATTTCTTTTCCAATTTGCGAACGCGCAGGAATATTTTGAAGGTTGGGATCGCTCGAACTGAGGCGACCCGTCGCCGTCGACGCCTGGTTGAAAGTCGCGCTCACGCGATTCGTACCCGGCGTCGTCTGTCGAGGCAGAGGTTCCAAATAGGTTCCGCATAATTTCACGAGCTTGCGAAGCTCGACGATCTTTTCAGGAACCTCATGGACAAGGGACAATTCTTCTAGAACTTCCGCGTCGACGCTCGGGCCTGTCTTCGTCTTTTTTATTACGGGCAATTTGAGATCGTCGAAGAGGAGACGTTGGAGTTGTTTGGGGGAGTTGAGATTGATCTCCTGCGCGAAATTGGGATCGGGATCCGCTTGGCGGACGATTTCTCGAATTTCCGACTCGAGGACTTCTTGCCGTTCTTTCGAGACTTTCGCCGTTTGTCGAAAGACTTCCGGATCGATTGCGACGCCGTTGTATTCCATCTCGACGAGCGCTTCGACGAGGGGCGTTTCGAGATCGAGCGCGAGTTTTTCTAGCGCGGGCGTTTCAAGGAGTCTGTCGCGCAAAATCGGCGCGGCGTTGAGGGAAGCGAGGACTTTGTCGGCGGCGTATTGCGCGACGGTCTCGGGGGGGACGGCGTCGAGCGTCGCGCGTTTTCTTCCAGTTCCGAGCGCGACGCGAAGATCGTACAAACGCGCGTCGAGGTACGTTGACGCGAGGTCGTCCAGCGAGCGGCGCGTTTCCCCCGCGAGCGCGAGATAGTCGGCGAGCGACGCGTCAAAAGCGATTCCGCGGAGTTTAATTCCGTTTGTTAAGAGCGCGAGCGCGTCGTATTTCAGTTCAAAACCTAGTTTGAGAATTTGGGCGTTTTCAAAGATCGGTCTAAGCTTTTCGATCGCGGCGTTGAAATCGACCGTCGCGTAGCCTAACGGAGCGCGTAACGGAAGATAAAACGCTTTTTCTGGCGTCGCCGCAAGCGCGAGTCCGGCGAGAGTCGCCGTGCGCGCGCGAACGCGTCCTAGGTCGGGCTCTTCTAACGTAATAGCGGCGACGCTTAGCAGTTGAACGGAGGCGAGAGCGTCGATAAGCGCGTCGAGTTTCTCCGCCGTATCGACGACTTCGCTACTCCAGGACTCGCGCGGCGTCGGAGTCGAGAGAGGAAGGTCTTGAAGCTTGGAATATCGCGTTTGAATCAATGCGGATTCGCGACTTTCCTCAGGAAGCGTCCCTTCTTTTGGGGTAGGGGAGGACGCTAAACTTTGAGCGCCGTAAAGGGAGCGTCGCAAGCGTTCCGCGAGGGGTGTCGCCGCGTCGAAGGATTCGACTTGACGCGCGGCGAGGACGCGAGTCGGTTCCGCGACGCTCATGCGTTCGTTGCGCTTGTTTTCGATCCGGTCGAACCATTCCGACGGTTCGGCTTGCGCACGTCCAAAGCGTTCGACGAGTTCGACGATTCGCTTTTCGAGACTTTTGAAGTTCCAATACTGGAAGAGTCGCGCGAGTCTTTCGGGATCGACTCCGTCGAGCTTTCCGGCGTTCCAATCGATTTCGATAGGGACGTCGCGCCGCAATTTAACGAGCTCGCGACTCAATAACGCGCTCTCCTTGTTGGCGGAGATATTTTCATACTTCTTCCCTTTGAGAGTTCCCGACGCTTCTAGCACGGCGTCGAGGTTGCCGAACTGCTTCAAGAGTTCTCCCGCGCTTTTGGAACCGATTCCCGGCACGCCGGGCACATTGTCGACGGAATCGCCGACGAGCGCTTGAAAGTCGACGACTTGACTCGGCGCGACTCCCCAATCCTTCTTCAGATCGTCGGGGGTATAGTACGCGTTCTTTCGAATGAGGTAGATTGAGGTGGAGTCGTCGAGGAGTTGTCGCGCGTCTTTATCGGCGGTGACGATTATCGTCTTTCCGCCGAGTTCTTTGACGCGCTGAGAGAGGGTCGCCATGACGTCGTCCGCTTCATAGCCGACAAGGCCGAGCGCGGGGACGGCGACGCCCTTAAGAAATTCACGGGTAAAGTCGAATTGAAGAAGGAGGTCGTCCGGGGTCGCGGAGCGATTCGCCTTGTATTCTTGAAAAATATCGCTACGAAAAGTTTTGGCGCGCATATCGTAGGCGCAGAAAAGGTAGTCGATTGGAAGCGACGTCATCATGGACAAGACGTCGCGCGCAAAGCCGAAGGTCGCGCCCGTCGGTTCGCCATGCGCGTTCGTCATTTCCATTTTTTTGGCGTAAAAGACTTGATAGAGTAGTCCGTAAGCGTCGACGACGCAAACGGTTTTGCCTTCCAACGAATTGATTTCGACCATAATTCTTTCCTCAGGAGATACGCGACGACGTTTTTACCACGCGTATTGTACAGGAATGGACGCGGTTTGCAAATTCCAAGAAAAGAAAAACGTTTCGCCGCAAAGCGAAACGTTGGTCGATAAGCGTTAATCGTGGAAAGAACGCCTACGCGGAGAAATCATTCGTCGTCTCCGTCGTCGTCGCCCCAATCGTCGTCGTCTTCGTCGCTATCGTCGTCGTCCTCGTCGTCTTCGTCGTCGCCGGACCACCAATCGTCGTCGTCCTCGTCCTCTTCTTCGTCGTCTTCTTCTTCGTCGTCCCAGTCGTCTTCATCGTCGTCGTCGAGCCAATCGTCGTCGTCTTCGTCCCAATCGTCGTCGTCTTCGTCGTCGTCCCAATCGTCGTCGTCGTCTTCATCGTCGTCGTCATCCCAATCGTCGTCGTCTTCGTCGCGATCTGGTTTGGCGTCAACGACGGCAAGGGTTGCGCAGGCGGCGTTCAAACCGAGGAAACCGTCGGAGAAAAGATTTTCGTTTTGTGTGTCAGCGGAAAAGATATCGTATCTCACGATTAAACTCCTTTAAAAATCCAGACGCTGAAAGCTCTGTCTTATGGCGAAAACGCGTCCGTTACTTCCATATGTCAATGAGACGCGCCATCGAACCAAGGCGAGAGGACGACTGCGGATTTCGCCGCCGTCCTAAGTCCGCGCGTAGGGAAACGTTCCCGACTTCGCGATAAAACGAGACCGCCCAATCGATCTGGGCTGGCTGAGGGCGGCGTTCAAGCCGCGTGTTCTGCAATCCTAGAGGCGGATTGGCTCACGTCTGAACTCTGCGCCCGGATATTTCTAGGCGAAAATATTACAACTTTGAGGCGCGGCGTCAAGACTTTTTAAGGATTTATCTCCACTTTTCAACTATTTCTTTGACTCAAGCCCCGTTCGCTCTCGCGCCGCCGTGCATTTTTAGGGACGAAGACGACTTTTTAAGGAGGATTTCCCCATCGTCGCCGACGTCGTCGAAATGCACCGAAAGAATCTTAGAGACGCCGGATTCTTCCATCGTTACCCCGTAGATCGACTTAGCCGTCGACGTCGTTTTCTTCGAGTGCGTAACGACCAAAAACTGCGTCTTAGGAACGAAATCCAAGATCGCGTTGGCGAATCGATGGATATTCGCTTCGTCGAGCGCCGCGTCGACTTCGTCCAATATGCATATCGGGCTCGAATGGGCTTGGAAGATCGCCAAAAGGAGCGCGACGCAAGTCAACGATTTTTCGCCGCCGCTCATCAGCGAAAGGCTTCGCAGCTCCTTGCCCGGCGGACGCGCGACGATTTCAACCCCTCCTTCCAAGGGATTGGACGGATTTTCTAGGGTTAAATCCGCTTTTCCGCCGCCAAAAAGTTTCTGGAAGATCGTGCCAAAGTTGGCGCGAACCGCGTTGAACGTCTCTTCAAAGAGGCGTTTGCAATCTGAATTCACGCGTTCGATGATCTTCTGGATACCCTTTCGGGCGGCGAGGAGATCCGTGTACTGATTGTAAAGAGTCGTGTAGCGCGATCGAAGCGTTTCGAGAGATTCGATCGCTTCGAGATTGACGGGCCCGAGTTGCTGCAACTTGGCGCGAAGTTCTTCGATCTCTTTTTTCCGGGCATGCGCGCGCTTCGCGACGGTTGGCACGACGAGTTCGTCGGCGGCGTCGGCTCCATCTTTGTCGACGGCGAGGCTCGGAGCCTTTCCGGCGTTGGGATCGTCTTCTAAACGGTATTCCAGCTCTTCGACTTCGAGCCCGTAGTCTTCGCGCAGACGATCCGCAAGGGTCTTGATTTCCTGAGCGTAGCGTTCGCGCAGCAGCTCTTTGGAACGGATCGCTTCGCGTCTCTTGTCGAGCGCGGCGCGATTCGTTTCGATTGAACCGGTGGTTTCGGCGAGCGCTTTCTCGAGTTGAAGGCGTTTTGCGCGCGTCTTCTGGATCGTCGCCGCGAGCGCTTCTTTTTGGCCGTAAAGAAGCGCGATCTGCGATTCGCTATTCAACACGGAAAGCTCCGCCTGAACGAGCCTTGCGTCAAGCGCCTGGACGCGTCGACCGTTTTCCTTTTCGAGTCGACTCTGCTCGGCGCGTTCGTCGGAAAGACGCTGGATACGGTCGACGAGAAAAACGATGCGTTCCTCCGCCTTGGCTAGTTCAATCTTTAGATTCGTCGTCGTTTTCGCGCTCTCCTGGCGCCGCGCGTAGAGTTCGTCGAGTTCTTTCTGCGTTTGCGCAAGTGACGCGTCTAATTCGTTTTGACGCGCGTTGAACGCGTTCTGTTCCTCTTCTAATTTTGCGAGTTGATCGCGCGTTTGCGCGAGATTGGCGTCAAGCTCCGTCAGTTCCTTGTTCAGCGTGGCGAGGCGCGTCTCTTGCTGCGCGGCGCGTTCTTGCGACGCGGTCTCTTCGAGACGCAATTTTTCGAGCGCTTGCGCCGTTTCGCGCTGCGTCGTTCGTTCCTGATCGAGCGCCTTTTCTTGCGCGTCCAACTCTGTTTTGAGTCCGGCGACCGTCGAGTTGAGCTCCTCAAATTCCTGATTCAAACGCTCCGTTTGACCGGTGAGAGACGCAAGCTCGCTACGCCTTGAGATCAATCCTGCGCTTCCTTGAGCGGAGCCGACGACAAGGGTTCCGTCCGCGGAAAGTAAGGAGCCGTCCGCTGCGAGAAAATTGGTCGGTTCTTCCGTTTCTCGATAAAGCTGTTTCGCGACCGCGACCGACTCGACGATCCACGTTCGATGCAGCAATCTTTGCACGAGACCGAAGAAAAGAGGCTCCGTTTCGACAAATTGGTCGGCGCGCCCCAACGCTCCCGGATGATTTTCCAACTTCGGATTGAGAGGAATCGGCTTGCTGGGATTCGGATCGAGCCAGATGAAACCCACGCGTCCGGCGAAGCGCGAACCTTGACGTTCGATGTAGCGGAAGAGCTCGGGCTCAGGAGGAACGACGACGTATTGCGCCGTCTGTCCCAACGCGAGTTCGATGAGCGGGGCCGCTTCGACGTTGACGCGAATTAAGTCGGCGACGAGTCCGTAGGCGTTGTGGAACGGGCTCGCGGGATTTTTCATAGCGCGGAGCGTTTCGAGCACGCCGGGGCTTAGTCCTTCGTAACGGCGGAGGAGGTCGTTTAGGAGCGTCGAACGTTCTTCGAACGCGGCGCGTCGTCGTTCCATCTCGGAGAATTCGATCTGACGCGCGGAGAGCGCGTTTTTGATCTCGTCGCGGCGTTCTTTAAGCGTCTCCATGCGTTTGAGAGATTCTTCGCGTCGCGCGGTTATTTCGGCGCGGGCGTCGACGATATGACGACCCTGGCGCGTTAATTCCTCGCGGCGCTTCTCTATCTCGTCGCGTTGACGCGTTTTTTGCTCCGAGAGCGCGTTGAGCGCGCTCAAGCGCGTTTTCAGCGTCGCCGATTCCCCGGCGAAGCGCGTCGTTTCCGCCGCCCGCGAATTGCTCTCATGCTGGAGTTGCGCAAGGGTTTGCGAGAGCGCGTTGGCGCGAGTCGTAAGTTGTTCGGTCGCCGCGTTTTCCGCTTCGTACGTCCGTTTTATTTCTTCCGCTTGATCGCGCGCTTTTGTCAGTTCCTGCGTCGCGTCTTCCGTTTCCGCGACGTTCGACGCGCGTTTGGCGACAAGCGCTCGGTCCTGCGTCGCCCCCGCGTTCGATTCGTGACGCCATTCTCTGATTTGCGCGGTCTGATATTCGATCTTCGATTCCTCGGCGGCGATCTTTTCGCGCGCGCTCGACAGCTCCGTTTCCGTCGCGCGAAGAAGACGATCCGATTCGACGATTTGCGTCGACGTCGCGGCGCGAGCTTCTTCCAAAGAACGGATGGCGTCGGTCGTTTGCGTTTCAAAACTGTCAAAATCGTCCGTCTCGACGCTCGTTTGACGCAGCGCTTCCGTTTTGACGCGCCATTCGTAGAGCGTTACCTCCGTGCGTAGCTTCTGAAGACGCGTCGTCGACTGACGCCATTCTTCCGCCTTCCCCGCTTGCGCCTTCGTCTTGCGAAGCTGGGTTTCGAGCTCGTTGACGATATCGGACAATCGTTGCAGATTCTGCTCGACGCGTTCAAGACGGCGCGTCGCTTCTTGCTTTTTCACGTTAAAGCGCGACGTTCCCGCCGCGTCTTCAAGAACCGCGCGGCGTTGTTCGCTCGTGCTTTGGAGGAGCGCTTCCACGCGACCTTGTTCGATAATCGCGTATCCTTGCGCCCCGAGACCGACCCCGCCGACTATGTCGCGGAAGTCCTTCAATCGCGCCGACTGTCCGTTGATAAGATATTCGGATTCCCCGCTGCGATAGACGCGCCGCGTTAAATGAATTTCGTCCGCGTCGAGGGGAAGAAGACGTTTCGTATTGTCAAAAGAGATGGTGACTTCCGCCGAAGCGAGCGCTTGACGCGACGCCGAGCCGTTGAAAATGACGTCCGTCATTTCGTCTCCGCGAAGACGTTTGGCGCTCTGTTCCCCCAGCGCCCACTTAATCGCGTCGACGACGTTTGATTTACCGGAACCGTTAGGGCCGATGAGCGCGCAAACGCTCCCGTCAAGATCGATCTTGGTGCGGTCGGCAAAGCTTTTAAAACCGCGCAATTCGATTGACGTGAGCATGACGTTACGATTCCATTTAACGAGACTACTGAAATTCCGGGGACAGGCTCCCTTTCTGAAACTATAATTTTTTTCTTAAAAGAGCGCAAGACTGACCCGCGCGCGTCACGCCGTTTTTACGTCTTGCGCTTTTTCCGAATGATAAAACCGGTTGGAAACGATCGTTTCCGCGATAAAGAGCGCCAGAAGGAGGAGCGCTAAGAGGAAATAGGGGGCGTCTTCACCCGATTCTCGCGCCGATTCGAGCTCTTCCGCAGTGGAAGAAAGATCGAGGGGACGGTACGGGAGACCTTCGAGGAGTTTGCTCCATTCTTCGGGAGAACGTCGCGTCATGTCGGATTCGGAGTCCGGCGCAGCGACGGCGAAGACTTGATCGACGATTTTTCCCGCGCTATTCGGCGTCGTTTTGACGCGGCTGACGCCGAGCGTTTTGACGCCGGGAAAGCGTATCTGACGTCGCTGAGGATCCGTCGGCGTCGTTATTTCGGCGCCAGACGGTTCGTAGATTGTCGCCGTCGCGGGAACGTCGGCAAGCTCCAAGCGTAACGTCGCGGCTTCTCCCGGTTCGTAATTGTAGATTGAGGAAGTCGTCGACGCGAGACGTCGCGCCATACTGTCGACCAAGAGAATGAAGAGCCACGGCGCGTCTCCCGTCGCGAGCGCGTTCCAGGCGCCTTCCGTCGGCGATTCTACGATCGACGTCGCGACGGTGACGACTAAGCCTTGCCCGACGCGATTTTCGACGATCGCGGGGAGTTTTACGGAATCGTCCCCCTGATCGTCGACGAAAGACATGACTGCCGTCGCGGAGGGAGAGAGTTCGTCAAGCGTCCAATATTTCGCAACGGGCGCGGCGTCCCAAGGGAGCCCTTCTTTCGCGAAAGGACGGAACTGCGACAGAAGCGGCTCGTCGTAATTCGACGCGGAAAGGATGAGCCCGTAAGGAGGCGCGGCTTCTAGTTTAGTCGGCTTTACGCCCAGTAGTTTAAGCGTTTCGGACGTTTGGAACGCGTCGATTGGTTTGGCGGAGGAGCCGAGAAAGAGCGCGATTCCGCCGCCGTTATTGGCAAACTTGTCGAGTTTGGCGACGACAGACGCGTCGAGCGCGGGGGGATCGAGGAGGAAAATCGCGCGGTATTCTTCGAGGGCTTTGGAGGAGAGTTCAAGAAAGTTCTTCTCTCCGTTTTGAGGAGAATACGCGGCAAGGTCAAGCTCGAATGGAGCGCGACCCATTTTGCGAAGTTCGTCGGGGGCGAGCGCTTGCGTGAGGAAGAGCGCTTTTTCTTTGGTTGGAGAGGGCGCGACGACTAGGATTTTCCAGTCCGGCGCGACGTTGACGACGAAAGGACGCGCGTCGTCGAAAGCGAGCGCGTCTTGAGCGACGACTCGCGCGACGCCGACGCAAAAGCCGACCGGAAGTTTCGGCACGTTGAAGACGGCGTCTTTCTTTTCGCGTCCTTGTTCGAAATGGATCGTCTGTTTTTCACGATAGATCGCCAGGGAATCCTGTTGGAGGAGCGTCTGGGCGTCGAGCGCGTTTGGCAGGTCTTCCGCGCGAAAGAAGAGAATTTCGAGCGCGACGTCCCCTTCTTCCTGATCGACGCGTTCGAGCGAGACGTCGACGCGAAGGGACGAATTTTCCGAAAGAGTTTCCGCAGAGGGTTCCGCGCCGACGACGGCGACGTTTCGCGCGGCGTCGTCTCCTAGATCGACGAAATAGAGCTTGAGATTCTCCGCGTTTTCCTCGGCGGCGCGTCGCATCCGCTTTACGTCGCGGTCCGGCCAACTTGCCGTCGTTTGATCGGAGAGAACGTAGACCTCTTTGAGCGGCAGTTTGGACGTTTTGACGAGTTCGATTCCTTCCGCAGTCGACGCGGCGGCGTCGCGTCCGCCGACGGAGATCGCGAGTTTGTCGAGTCGCTCGCGCGCGGCATAACGATCCGCTTGGAAGGCGTCCCCTGAAGCGGAGCCGTCGACGACGGCGATCTCGCTTCCGCGCGGAAGTTGATTGAGAATGGAGAGCGCGACCCCTTTGGCTTGATCCAAGAGCGCGACGTTTTTGCGCGCGCGTCCCATTCTCGGCGACGTGTCGACGACGATCGCCGCCGCGACGGGACCGTTCTTCGCCCCCCCTTCGTCGGCAAAATCGGCGGATTCTCGCGGAGTGAAGACGGGACGCGCAAGAAGAACCCCCAGCGCGATGAAGAGCGCGACGCGGAGCGCAAGAAGCGCGAGCCGTTTGACTTTGACGCGACGACGATTCGTCGCGAGCGTCGCTTGCGCAAAGCGCAATCCGGAGAAAACTATTTTGCGCGGTTTCCCCTTGGAGAGCAGGTGGATCGCGATCGGAATCGCCGTCGCCGCGAGTCCTGCTAAAAATAGCGACGTGGTCGTAAATGTCATGCGTGAAACGCTCCTTCCTCATCTTGGTCTCTGTCGACCCTAATTTCTGAGAGTATACCTTTTTTTCACGTTCCTGACAACGCGACTTAACGCCCCAAGAAATAAAGAAGCTCGGCCGCAAGAGTACGGTCGAGCTATAGTCGTTACGCGTTAAACGCGCGTTGAGCGCGGAGTCGCGCGATTAACTCATTTATTGTCGTCTTTGACTTCGAAGTCGGCGTCGATGGCGTCGTCGTCCGGCTTCGAAGCGTCCGCGTTAGCGCCCGCGCCCGCTTGCGCACTTTGCTGCGCTTGAGCCTGTTGCGCCTGTTCGTAGAGCGCCTTGCTCATCGCGTGAGAAGCCTGTTCGAGTTCCGCGAAGGAGGACTTGATCTTGTCGACGTCGTCCGTCTTGCACGCTTCGCGCGTCTTCTCGATCGCCGCTTTGATCGCGTCTTTATCTTCCGCGCGCAGCTTCGCGTCATGCTCTTTCATGAGTTTTTCGAGTTCGAAGCACATCGATTCGGCGCGGTTCTTAGCTTCCACGAGTTCGCGACGCTTCTTGTCTTCCTCCGCGTGCATTTCCGCGTCTTTACGCATGCGTTCGATTTCTTCTTCCGTCAAGCCGGAGGATTGTTCGATGCGAATCTTCTGTTCCTTCTGCGTGCCAAGGTCTTTCGCTTTGACGTTCAAGATACCGTTAGCGTCGACGTCGAAGGTAACTTCGATTTGAGGTAAGCCGCGGGGCGCCGGCGGAATTTCTTCGAGGTTGAACTGACCAAGGAGACGGTTCGCGGACGCGATTTCACGTTCGCCTTGGTAGACCTTGATCGTAACCGCCGTCTGGTTGTCTTCCGCCGTGCTGAAGACCTGCTTCTTTTCGGTCGGGATCGTCGTGTTCTTCTCGACGAGTTTCGTCATCACGCCGCCGAGGGTTTCGATACCCAAGGAAAGAGGCGTGACGTCGAGGAGCAAGACGTCTTTGACTTCGCCCGCGAGAACGCCGCCTTGAATCGCCGCGCCGACCGCGACGACTTCGTCGGGATTGACGCCCTTGTGAGGCTCTTTATTGAAGATCTTCTTGACCGTTTCCTGAACTTTCGGGATACGGGTGGAACCGCCGACAAGGACGACTTCGTCGACGTCGGAGGGGGAGAGCTTCGCGTCGCGCAGCGCCTGCATGACGGGGCCCTTGGTGCGTTCGACGAGTTCGTCGGTCAAACGCTCGAATTCCGCGCGGGTGATGCGCATCTGGAGATGTTTCGGGCCGCTTGCGTCTTGCGAGATGAAGGGAAGGTTGACGTCGGTCGCCTGCTGCGAAGAGAGTTCGCACTTCGCCTTTTCGGCGGCTTCCTGAAGTCTTTGCAAGGACATCGGTTCTTTACGAAGGTCGATGCCGGTCTTCTGCTGGAAGTCGTCGGCGAGGTAGTTGACGAGAACATGGTCGAAGTCGTCGCCGCCCAAGTGGGTGTCGCCGTTCGTGCTGATCACTTCGAAGACGCCGTCAGCAACTTGCAAGACGGAAACGTCGAAGGTGCCGCCGCCGAGGTCGAAGACGACGATCTTTTCATTGACGCCAGCTTTATCGAGACCGTAAGCAAGAGCCGCCGCCGTCGGTTCGTTTACGATACGCGCGACTTCCAAGCCTGCGATCTGACCCGCGTCTTTTGTCGCTTGACGCTGAGCGTCGTTGAAGTAAGCGGGAACCGTGATAACCGCCTTGTTGACTTTGTGACCAAGGTAGGCTTCCGCTGCTTCCTTAAGCTTGCGGAGCGTCTGCGCGGAAATCTCAGCGGGTGAGTAACGCTTGCCGTCGATTTCGACGCTAACGTATTCGTCGGGAGCGCCTACGACTTTGTAAGGAACCATGCGTTCCTCAGCTCCGACTTCGCTTTGTTTGCGACCCATGAAGCGCTTGATCGACGCGATCGTGCGTTTCGGGTTCATGACCGCCTGACGTTTCGCAAGCTCGCCGACGAGCTTTTCCGAATCGGTGAACGCGACGATACTGGGAGTCAGCCGATACCCTTCGGGATTCGCGATTACCTTCGCTTCTTTACCTTCCATAACTGCGACGACCGAGTTGGTTGTTCCAAGATCGATGCCGATGATTTTTTCGCCTTGAGCCATGGTGAATCTCCTGTCTAATATTTTTTCGAACGTCCTTCGACGAGCTCGCTAAACGCGCGTCGAAGGCTTCGTTTTTAATCTTTGTCGCAACTTCGCGTTCGAGCTTCTTTCGAACCCTTGCGCTCGGTTGCTTTCATATGAAGCATAAATGACGCCAAATGGAAATTTTGCTTCGGATTTTTATAAATTTTTTTTTGTCGTTCGTTGAAAGAGCCTCTCCAAGGGCTAATATCACCTTTTGGGGGAAAAGTCGGGATTTTTCTATTTCTATATTTCTAGACGGCGCCGTTTAGTCTGCCAATTTGACAGAATATTAAAAAAAGACGCGACCTCTTCTTATTGTGAAGCGCCCTTTCTCTTGTTTATTAGGGGTTTGATAGTACAATAACGCATATTAGCCGAGGGAGCCGTCTCAGAGAGACTTGACTCTTAGGGATATGACAGGTCCATGAGGACATTCGCGACGTTATGAAAAAGGGACGTTACTGATGAAATACCTGATAACGGGCGGCGCCGGGTTTATCGGTTCGCATCTGACAGAATATCTGTTGGATCAGGGGAACGAGGTCGTGATTGTCGACGATCTCTCCACTGGTTCGTGGGAAAATTTACCGCGTTCTGAAAAGAATCCGAATTTTCGTCCCTTCGTCGCCGACGCCGCGGACGTCGTCCTGATGGAACGCGAAATTCGCGACGTCGACTTTGTTTTTCACCTTGCCAGTTCCGTCGGCGTCAAATTGATCGTTTCGCGCCCCGTCGATTCGATTCGACGTATTGTTCATCAAACCGAAGTCGTCGTCGATCTCTGCGCGAAGTACCGCAAACCGGTTCTTCTCACGTCGACGAGCGAAACGTACGGAAAATCGGAAAGCATACCTTTCCGCGAAGACATGGACGTGCTTTTGGGCCCGAGTTGTAAAAATCGCTGGTCTTACGCCGTCGCCAAACTCCTCGACGAATTTTACCTCCTAGCGCACCGCGAACAAACGGCGCTACCCGTCTATATCGTTCGACTCTTCAACGTCGTCGGGCCGCGCCAAACGGGCCATTACGGCATGGTCTTACCGCGCTTTATCGCTGCGGCGCTCAAAAATGAGCCGATTTTGGTTTACGGCGACGGCTCGCAGACGCGTTGCTTTTCCTCCGTGCACGATATTGTCAAAGGCTTGGCGGCTTTTGCGCAAACTCCCGAAGCTGCGGGGGAAGTCGTCAATTTGGGAACGGATAGTGAAATTTCCATTATTGATCTGGCAAAACGCGTTGTCGAGCTCTGTCAATCTTCTTCAGAGATCAAGACGATTAGCTTCACGGAAGCGTATGGGCCGAATTTTGACGATATGCAGCGTCGGGTTCCTTGCCTCGATAAGGCAAAACGACTTATCGGATGGAATCCCGCTCATTCTCTTGACGACATTATTTTGGAAACGCGAGATTGGATGATTGAAACGGGGAGAGTCTGAGTTTTTTCCCGTCAGATTGTTCTTAGATAAACTCGTAGCGTCTCGCGCCGCAGTCGATATGCGCGGCGCTTTCACTTTAAGGTGGTGTTATGTTTAAAGTTGCTATATTAGGCGCGACCGGATACACGGCTTTGGAACTGTTGAAACTTTTGCGTCGCCATCCTCTTGTCGAGGTGGTCGCCGTGACAAGTCGCGAAAACACAAGTCCGATCGCAAAGGTTCATCCTTCGTTGACGGGACAATACGATATATGCTGCGAAAACCTTGCTCCGAAAGAGCTTGCGCAGCGCGGCGTCGATACCGTTTTTAGCTGCTTGCCGCATACCGCCACCGCCGCCGTGGCTCCCGAACTCCTGGAACTCGGGATGAAAGTTGTCGATTTCGGCGCCGATTATCGTCTCAATAACGCCGAAGTCTTCAATAAGTGGTACAACGTCGTTCATCCGGATCCTGATCGATTGCCTCTCACGCCTTATGGCCTTCCCGAACTCTTCCGAGATAAGATTCGCGACGCGAAACTCGTCGCCAACCCCGGCTGCTACCCTACGTCGGCGATTCTTCCTTTGGCGCCGCTTCTTAAAGGCGGGTTTATCGATCCTGCTGATATTATCATCGATTCGAAGAGCGGCGTCTCCGGAGCCGGACGCAAGCCGAGTCTGAAAAACCTTTATCCCGAATGTAACGAAGCGATTTCAGCGTACGCTGTCGGCGCGCACCGTCATACCCCTGAAATCGAAGAAGTCTTGACGACCGCTAGCGGATTCGACGCGAAAGTGATTTTCACGCCCCATCTTACGCCGATGGATCGCGGTATTTTAACCACGACCTATACGCGTCCTCTCAAAGACGCGAGCCAGGAAGAACTGTTGGCGTATCTTCGCGATTTCTATAAGGGCGAACCCTTCGTGCAGGTTGTCGAAGAGTTGCCGTCGACGAAAGACGTTATTCATACGAATCGTTGCCATCTAACGGTACGCCGCGTCGGCGCGAGAATTTTGACAATTTCTGCGATCGACAACCTTATCAAGGGCGCCGCAGGCGCAGCCGTGCAGAACTTTAACCTTATCCATGGTTTAGACGAAACGATCGCGTTGATCTGAGTTTCGAGTTGTTACTATATAGATGAATAGCCGCTGGAATCGAGTTCCGGCGGCTATTTTGTTCAAAAAATTTATTTTTTTTTTGATAAGAGAAACTTTTTTATGTTTTGAGCGTTAAAGACATTCTAAAAAATTTTTTTTTGAATATTGGGAACCTACAAGGCTTGAAATTTTCATAATAAATACTAGTATTGTTTTATTGTTGTTATTTATTGGAATGTAGAGACTATCGTCTCGTAATTTTTTTTTCGTAGGATCCTAAGCCATGGCTCTTTACAACCGAAAGGGTTTTACCCTTGTCGAACTTTTGGTCGTCATTGCCATTATTGGTATTTTGATCGGCCTTCTTCTTCCCGCTGTTCAAGCTGCGCGTGAAGCTGCGCGGCGTATGCAGTGCACCAATAACCTCAAGCAGCTCGGCCTTGCGGCTCAGAACTTCCATGACGTCAACGGGTACCTTCCCAGCCGTTCTGGTCAGTCGCTTTGGAAGGGAGTCGCTTCCAAAAACGGTCAGTGGACTCGTTGGTCCGGCCTCTGCGTGATGCTTCCTTACATGGAACAAACCGCTCTTTATAACGACGTCTACGAGGAATTTGAAAAGAACTCCGCTCCTTGGGGCGCCTCTGAAGGTCGCGCTGTATGCAAAATGGTCGACGGATTTCTTTGCCCTTCGGACGGCAATGGTCGTACGAGTACTTCAGAACTGGGTAGGACGAATTATCGTCTTTGCACCGGCGATATTCCGCTAAGCTGGGAATGGGACGAAGCGCGTTCCGCGTTCGGCGACGGCGATAAGAAGACCGTCAACCTTTC
>JBJEXI010000002.1:0-7019 GCA_051885615.1 Thermoguttaceae bacterium | reverse complement strand
CGTGGCATAATTATCTCGATCAAACCAATGGCGCTTCTATTTCGACGCGCGCTATGCTGGCGGGATTGACCGAGCGTAATTGGAATTTGCAAACATTGTGCGGCCCTGCTTTTGACTCTCTTTCTCAATCTCTTGAAGAATGCTTTTCAAAGAATCGTCAAATAAGGTTTCTTTTTGAAAAAAAGAGTGGAGGAAGTGATTATCCATATTCGATGCTCTCTTTCCGAGACGGCTCGATCGATTCTGTCGCTTTCAAGCCTCTACCTAAGAGTCCCTCTCAGCAGGCGTTTAACCGCCGCTATGCCGACGAATTCTTGTCATTGTATAAAGCATATCTGGCGACTCAAAAACCGGATCTAGTTATTACCTATGGGGGAGCGTTCGTTAGGGATCAGATCTTGCGCTGGGCGCGTTGTTGCGGTTGTAAAACATGCGCGACGATTCATAATTATGCGTATAACGATCCGTTTTATTTCAGATATGCCGATTTGGTTATTGTTCCATCCTTTCACTGTCAAAGATATTATGAGGAGGTTGGAGTTAGGACGATTGTAATTCCTCCTGTTATTGATTTATCTCCTTTTAGAAAACTCTCTCCGTTTTCCTTTGCCAAGAGAAAGTTTCTGCTCTTTATCAATCCAACGACCAACAAAGGGGTTTACTGGTTTGCTGGTCTCGCCAAGGAATTGTGGAAGATTCGTCCTGATATTCCGATTCTCGTTGTGGAAGGGAGCGCGGGAATTGACGCCCTAGCTAACCCGACGTTAGGATTGAACTGCGTGAATAATATTAACTTTGTGCGAAACACGCCTTTTCCACAGATTTTTTATGACATTGCGCGTGTTATTCTTATTCCATCCCTCTTTAATGAATCATTTTGTCGCGTTGCCGCTGAGGCAATGGCTTCGGGGGTTCCTATAATCGCGTCAAACCGCGGCGCGATTCCGGAAACCGTTCAGGACGCCGGGATACTCCTTGATATTCCTTCAAAATATACTCCGATTTCTAAAATTGTTCCATCGCCGGAGGAACTTCAAAGTTGGATTGAAGCGATTCTTCATTTTTGGGATGACGAAGCTTTTTGTCAGAAGTTTGTCGACCTAGGAAAGAGACGCGCATACTCCCTTTGGAACAACGATTTTATTATTGATCGTTACGATCAACAATTTCGTGAACTTATTCGTTAGTGAATATAACGTTTTTTGGGAGCTTATATTTAAATTGGAGTGAACACAAATGTCTTTTAACATAAGGAGATATGTATGTTTAGAAAAATGAAAAAATCTTTTCGTTTGGAGAACTTTTGGAAAAAATTTGGCTCGCCACCGAATTATACTCTAGTATCCGCTCTACCAAAACGCGTTCTTACTTGTGAATCTCTGGAACGACGCGAGATGCTGTCCGTCGACGTTTCGTTACCGTGTCTCGACGCCTTGAAAGAACCGCTTGTGGCTCCGGTCGCATTTACAGCGTCAATTCAGGGAACTGAGAATTCTTTGGTTATCGATGTGGAGTCCGCTTTGGTCTTTTCGTCCGCGTCGGAAAATTACCAAGGAACGGCGGATACGAACAATCTCTATTATACGGTAATGACATATGAAGAATTTCTTGCAACTGAGCTTGACGCTTCCGCGAAAATTCAATGTATAGAAGAGGCGTTCGGCGTCTTCCAAGATACTCTGGATGAAAACGACTCGTCGCAATCGCTTCAAGAGGAGACCGAAAAAGAAGCTTTTGACGAGTTAGAGTGCGAAATTATTCATGTCTATCCCAACTCTAATCAAACGCCTACTATTAGAGGAGAATCTGTCAGTTCTTACAGTGGCGGAACGGGAACCTCTGGCGGAACTGGAACCTCTGGTGGTACTGGAACCTCTGGTGGTACTGGAAACTCTGGCGGAACTGGAAACTCTGGCGGAACTGGAACCTCTGGCGGAACTGGAAACTCTGGCGGAACTGGAACTTCTGGCGGGGGGAATAGCGGAGGAGATGGAGGTACGAATAGCTCTGGGGGTGGTAATGTACATGATCACTCAAATAGGGCTCCCTTCTTTGCTTCCGTCGATTCAAGCTTAGACGGATCCGCTTCTGGAGGGCGTGTAATGCATTTAACTTCAGACCAAAGTCTAACTTTGGTTTTTGAGGTGATGGATGACGATGAAATGACATTCAACGTGGATGAAAACGTGTCGTTGAGTTGGTCTGGCGTAATAGTCGAAAGCGTTTCAAGAGAAAAAAGAGGAGACGCTTATACATTTACTCTGGATATTGATATATCTGACCCAGGAATGCTGAATGGCCGTTTTTGGGCGAAAGATTGTCATGGTCTGACAAGCTCTGTCGCGGAGCTTAACTACGAGCTTATCCGAATAGACGGTTTTGAATATCAAGAAAAAGCTCCTGGGGAAAGTGAATTTCACTCGTTAGTGGATTATCATGTCTGCTGGAAAGAGAATGAAAATCGTCTACATTTTCTGACGACTCCACAGATAGATTATAATGATTCGGCGCGCAAATCAGCATTTGAGGCTCTTTTAGCGCCTATTCAGGTTCAGGCGCGCGCATGGAATTGGACTGGGAACGATTATGTGCAATCGTCGGAATGGGGAGAACTTACAGGCAACGGCGTCTTCAATTTGAAAATCGTTGCGCGCAATCTTTCTAATAACGAGGTTTTGACGTTTGAACATCCCCAATACTACTGCTTTAATTCAATTTCAAACGTTTCATGGACGACTCCTCAGAATTATTCTGAGATGAACGAACATCTTGAAATCGTAGAAGATTCCAGCAGTGCGAAATTTAAGGCGTATGTTGAACAAAAGCTAAATACGACGACAGGGGCTCGAAGCGTTGAGAAGAATGTCGCAACAGTAAACATTCGCTTGTCTTGTACAATTCCTCCTGAATTGCAGGCGACTGTGAGCGTACACTGGTTTGATCCTAATAATCCTGTAGGAAGTACAGTGATCCCAACGACTAATGGGTTTGGCGTGCGTGATAACCATGGTTCCATTACGTCGACGAGCCCTGTGACATTGACTTTTAATCAACAAAATGGAACTCTTGTTCAAAGTCATGCGTATACAATTTCAGACGGATATGCCGGCGATAATTTTATCGTTGCTGCTCATCCTAATCCAGGCGTATTGGAACGTGCAAGGTTTGGATTGCGTAACGGCGTTCCGAACGAGTTGGACGTCGCTACCTCAAATGGAGGAGGGGGAAGCGGGGGCTCGCTCTTTGAGCTAAAAAGAACTCCAGTATTGACTGTGTGGAGGACTTTGTGGGTAGAGAGAGACAATATGACGATAACCGGGTCTGCTGGAAACGTTATTGGTTCGACAGAGGTTGTTCCTATCGATGGATTTATTTCATCAGAATTTGCAAGAGCATGTATTGAAATTAAGGAATATTTGCCTAATACAGAAACGACCGTTGCCGGAAGTATGTTTGCAACTCGTAATAACTTACGATCGGCTCGAAATTGTCCTTCTTCATCAGATTCATTCTGGACTCTTTTGGTAACGTCTGCTTTTTCGTTCGAGGATAATCAATATTGTTCTTCTGAAGAAGGAAAAATTCTAGGCGTCTGTTCTAGTTTTTTTCTTACACCGCATAATTGTCGTATTGGAATTTTTAATACTGATATCGATTCGGCTGTTTACAATTGGAATAATTCGCATCCTGATAAGCTTATCCATGATCAGAAAGAAGTCGTACGGAAGGTCGTGCTTCATGAAATGGGACACGCTATGGGATTGGAGCATTGTTTGAATTCTCCCATGGCAGAGTCAGTGTTCTACATAAGGGGCTCAGATAATTTGACTTTGAGTGTCTGGGGCGAGTCGTGGCAGACTGTTTTTACCCCCGAACAAATTCAACAAATTCAGGCAAGGTCGAAGCCGCATAATGCTTCGCCTGAGCAAGAGCTTTCTGATTGATTGGAGGAACAGATGACGACGTTTTCAAAAATAACAGATCATAAATTTTTTCTTGTACTTGTCGGCGTTATATTGACTTCGTTAGCGATCTTGACGTTCTCCTCTTATTCAACGACTTGTTCTGAGGAAGTACCGTACGCGCCTACGGTTGGAGAGACGGTTATTGGTTTAGACGAGGAAATCGACGGCGGAAGATACAGAAGAACGATTGAATGTTATCCAACGGAGATCTATGATGGAGATACGGTCTATATTTCCGAATATTTGGAAAAACTCCGCGACGAAGCTAAACCGAGCTTTCTTGAGCCTCATATGAGCCCCATTTGGGAAAGAGATTTTTCGGTCGAGATAACGTCAAAGGAGATAAACGGCTGTTATCGTTGGCAATACGAAAAACCAATCTCATATACGTATTGCTACGCCTCTCCTCCTCCTAGACCGTATATTCTTGCAAAACTGGGAAAAAAGTACTGTACTCGACGCTTTAGCGTTGAGTTCTGCCCGCTTCAGGATTATGAAGATCCTTTCTGGAAAGAACTTCGTGAGAAGACGACTCCTCAAGGAATTCATTGCACAATGACTATTAGGGGAGTCTTAGGAACTGACTGGCTAGGGGCAAAAGAATTTGTTTATTCTCAAGACATATTGGTGAAATCGCGTCCGGCGAATGAAGCGGCTCTCCTTGAAAAGTGGTATAAAAACACTCCGAAGTTATTCTTTCCGAACGAGGGGTACTCTTGCGGAGCGCGATTTTTTGAACGCGGAAAGAGAGACATTCGATTGTCGTCGAGCGATTGGCGTTATTATGATCCATGGCTTTTTATTCGCGTCGGCTATAGAAAACCGTCGATTCCCAATAATCCGCGTTCTCTTAAAGGATGGCGGGAATTGGAAGCGAGTTTGGTTCCAAGCACGCTGCGCGACGAAATCAGGTTGATGCGGCTACGACTTGAGTATTTTGCCGCAAAGGATGAGAATGCCGCCGCAGAGGCGAAAAAGACCTATTCCGACTGGCTGGAGAGCTTGCCCCTTTCACAGCGCAATGTAATGAGTTCATACGACTATTATAGTTACCAGAGACATGGATGGAATTTCGAATCGAATGTCGATTTGATAGGGAATATTCGATTTGGCGATCGGTTCCTCGAACTCGAGGGGGAACGTTTTGGCGATCTTAAGGAGGCGATTGACGACTGGCGAGCATATAGGAGGACTAAGCCTTCGACGCTCTTGAGCTTTGTTGAGAAAAAGAAGTTTTCTCGCGTTGTGATTTTCGGCGTAGGGGGCGTGGGAACTCTCTTTTCCAAGGCGAAAGTTCGCAATATCGAGAAGATCTTTAGCGACGGTTCCGGTTGTCGGCAAGTCGTGTCTTTTCCAGCAAATGCTGCGGAATGTTGGACGTCGATTCTGCATGGCGTGACCCCGACCTATCATGAACGCACGAAAAGAGACGTCGAATCGACTCCTTATCCAGAGGATAGTCCGTTTCCTTCGATCTTTCGAGTTATTCATGAGAATCGACCAGACGCAAACCTTGCTTCTTTTTGTACTTGGAATCCGATCAATACCGGCGTTATCGAAGATAATATCGGCGTTGTTAAGGAAACGGCGAACTCTGATTTGGCGCTGACGGATCGCGTCTGCGAATTTGTCGAAAAGAATGATCCGACGCTTCTATTCGTGGAGTTTGACGAATGTGATCAGGTTGGAACTGAAAAAGGTTATGGATCGTCTGAACAACTTGAGCAAATAACCAAAACGGACGATTATATCCGCCGCATTTACGACGTTTTTGAAAAGCGCGGGCTCTTGGAATCAACCCTTTTTATTCTAATGACTGAGCGCGGTGAAAAGGTAAAATATCCGCAACTGCACATTAGCACGGGGGGAAACGTTGATTATAAAAATGATTTGAGTGTCGTCGTTGCGACGTCTGCTTACGCTTCGCTGAATAGTTCCTCCGTAGAAATACGAGACGTAGCGTCAATGGTTCTTAACGCGCTTGACCTTGCCGACAAACAGCCGGAAGGATGGACTTCACTCGCGCCTAAAAGCGTGTTCAGCGGCGGAACATGCGGAGAACGTCCTGTCTACGAAATACCTTACGCCTATGACTATAGACGGCGTTGCGACGATTCGTCGAAGGAGAGCCCTAGTCCAAACGTCGTTGATCTGTTAGGGGCTGAACGCGTTGTCTGCCATCTCCCTTTCGATTCAGAATTTTATAAGATCGGGACGCGAGAGAATATTTGTCTTAACGGAGATTTCTCCATATTACCGAAGAAGGGGTTTTTAAACGGAGCCGCCGAATTCTTTATGGAGGGCGTGTCTTGCGGGGTTTCCAAGAGTTGTGAAGACGGCTTCTCAGTCGCTTTATGGGTCAAAACAGGCTATGTTGGCGGCGAACCGCAAATCATTTCGAATAAAAGTTGGGACGATCCTTCAAACGCGGGATTTGCCGTGACGTTGCGACCTCCCTATATTAAATTCAAGGTTGGGTCGGAGAATGATGAGCGAGCGCTCAAGGAGTTCAGGTTGCCAAAGGACTATCGCGAAGGATGGGTGTATGTCGTCTTGGTCGTCGATCGTCGAGAAGGATCTCTCCGGCTTTCCTATGATTTTGAGGATTTTACGACGGTGGAATTAGAGCCGGAGGTTCTCAAAGACTCTGATTTCTCCCTGTCTCCTTTGATCTCCGTTGGGAAGGACAACGTGGAAGATAGCGTGAATGCCGGGCTCCTTTTTGACGAGTTTGTGCTTGTCGACGGTTCGCTTACTCAGGAGGATCTTGATAAACTCAAGAGTTATTACACGGAAGAAACGGCTCTCAAAGAAGAATAAAAGAGGGAGGCTGAAGAGGTTCGAATCATATAGAGCGTTCGACAGAACGACCGCCCTATCGTCCGTAGAGGGAAAGACACGTTATGAAATCGATAGACGCGAGGAAAACTTTTTCTTTAATTGAAGAAAAATTTTTAGAAAAAGCTGTTGACGGTTTTTTAGGCGGCACTATATTATTGCCTGTTGTCGCTAACGCATGAGCGAGCGACGGCGAGATATTTAACAATCAGGTAA
>JBJEXI010000001.1:0-7050 GCA_051885615.1 Thermoguttaceae bacterium | reverse complement strand
TTTGCGCGTCGTCTGCTTAGCAAACGACGATTCCTTTCGCTTATGCAAAGGATTCCCGCGTTTGAAAAACACGGCGATTAAATGACTAACGCGAATCATTCAATGCTCCTTCAGTAAAAAAAGGAACAATAGGATGACGACGCAATTCAGTCGTCGTCACGTAAAAATAACAATCGAACGTCTTCAAACGTCTCGAATACCCCATGACGTTTGAAGCATTGCAAAAACTAATATAGACTTATGGTTGCCTGTAAAGTTTTTCTACCTGTTTAAAAAAATACTTTGTTCCGTCTCCCATAAGCGGTTCAAGCGCAATCGTCAATAGCGAGGCATACAGGCTAAAAAGAACTGACGCTTGCATGATTTTCACCTTCTATTATTGTTTGAATCCAATCACGAATGTATATTCCAGCCCATAAAGCAAATGCATGAAGAAGTTCGCGCATCTCTATGCTCTTAATCAGAAGTATCGAAATAAAAGCGACCCATCGAAACTAAGAGCTGAATTTAACCGTTCACTCTTCATGCATTGCTTTATTCCTAATAATGCGTTAGAATTTCACCCTCTTTTCATTTCTTCCAAAATTTTCGCTCTATCATGACCGCTAAAGTCATTAAGTTGAGAGCGACAAGCGTAACCTAATTGAGCTTTCATCCTTCAATCAAGCGCGTTTATCAACTCGAAATACTCCTTTTGTAGTTTGGTATTGCGGAAAAGATTTCCTTTCGATTTCAAGCTGGAAACCATTAAAACGCGTTGCGCTTGAGTCAAAGAATGAAGCCAATCAACGAGTTCTTTTCTCGCCTCTTCTCTTTTGGATTGACTAGAGGATGAATAATACCGTTCGTCAACGAGAAGAATTCGTCAATTCTTTATAATACGACCAATACGCTAACTTTGTGCCGTCCCCGGCTATCGTAAGTAAATCGGAAAGCAAATTCAAAGACTTAGTTTTCCATTCACCTCCTTCATTTTTAATCCCAGAGATATGGTCGCAGGCAAAATGCACGTATATCTTGCTTTGAGATTCAGGAAGCGAGGTAAGCCAATTCATTAGCTCTGATTTCCAATATTCCGTACTTTCCTCATCGTTAGCGGCGTAGAATTCCAAGAGAAGACGCGTTAAATGGATCTCGTCGCGCATCGTACTAGGCGATAATTGCGCTTCGAGCTCCCGCCATCCCTCTAGCGTCGTCGGATTATTCGGATCGGAGGGCTTGCGATTTCCGACTCGAATCAAACGCCATGGGGAGAAACTCTTATCGCCTACTTTGATATGGCTTTCCTCGTTATTGGGGATGACGTACCCGCTCGAAGGAATCTTATAAGGCGTCTTCCTTATAGGAAACAATTCTTTCGGCGTGTTGTTATACCATTCTTCCAAGAGAGCAAGCTCATCGTTTGGACGAGGTTTGATTACAATCTCTTGAGAGAGTTTTATAAAACGTATTGCATCCTCTAGGGGTAAGGCATGACCTACTCCAAGGCGAAAACTTAGGGTGCACTTAACGCCTTCAGGCGTCATTTTTTCTCGTAACTCCTTCCAAAAGGGATCGTTCCAATCGTCAAGCGGAGGAAAATCGAGCGCCGTATAAAAATCTGTTTCTCTTACGCCCGGTTCAAAATTTCCAGGCATAAACGCATATTTAACGTCGCCAGCATAAACGCTTTGACGTTCATACGCCCATTCATACGGTAAATCTATATCCTTTGAGGTTATTGTTACCTCGTAAAAATGTAGATTATGCCCGACGATTCTTTCCTTTTGAAAATTACGTATCGTTTCACCAGATTCGTTAACTCGATAACTTAGAATGTAAAGAGAATCGCCATAGTACGTTTCGAACGGATACGTCAAAACGCCGCGTTTCACATTGTCTTGAAATCTAGGAGCTTCAACATCCAATTCCTGACCGAAAAAAGGCGCATACTCTTCGCCTTTCGCCACTTTTCCAACAGCCAAGCAGCCAAGCGCCGCAAACAACGTTAAGATCCTAAGAAAGCGCTTCGTTGGTTTCATTCTAAACCTCATGTTTGTTATACTGACGGGACGTCACTCAATGATGGAAAAATTTGTCACAGGTTCGTGTCTTTCCTGAATTAGGTGAAGATTATCTACCGTGAAACTTAGATTGTCAGGAAGCAGTCTGTGAAACCAACCGCTTCCCGTAACCATAACTCCTACATATTCATCTGGAATATTTTCAAGTCCAAAGACGTCAACGTCTGCCAATCCAAATTTCATGCAATAATATGGCAAGTAGGGCCGGTAAATTCCCCCAAAAATTACCGGCGGTTCAAATAACCTCTATTCAATCGTTGACATGAGCTTCACAAGTCTGTATTAGAGAATTAAGTTCTTCATGCAACCTCGTCCTCTTGGGGCGTAATTCGCTCTCTTTAGGCAGTTCTGGGCTAATATGCCTTTCAATCTGTAAAACTTGAAGTTGAGCCATTACGTACAATTGAGGGAAAGGGAGACTCTTCATCCAAGACAGCAAATTTTGCAAAGCTATATCCGACTCTTCCCCTCCTGAGCGTCATAGTATTCTAACGCCATCCGAATATAGGTGAACTCGTCCTTTAAAGAGCCGGAAAAAAACGATTCAAGTTGCCGCCATTTCTCAATAGTCGACGGGAATTTGGTCGTAGGAGGCTTCCGAAAAGCGGCTCTCACGACGTTGTCGTAATAGAGATAAGAATTTCCGATCTTTATCTGCGGCATGATCTTCAACATCGCGTCAATATCCCTGGAACTCTTATAAAAGCATGTTTGATTCTGAGGAAAATCTTCCGGAAGAAATTCTTCTGGGATCTCCTGGCGCCAAACGTCAAGGAAAAACGTGGAACTCTTCATCACCTTCAGAGAAACGTCGCGCACAAGCGACTCGTCAACGTCTAATCGCGGCGTTGACTCAGTCGGCGTTTCAACGTCGGCTTCATTTTGAACCGTCCGTTCTTTGGCATTGGTAAAGTTGACGCGTAAAGTGCATGAAACCTCGCCGTTAGCGAGCATTTTTTCCTTCAAATTAGTCCAAAAAGGCTTGTTCCAATCCTCAAGAGGAGGAAATTCAAGAACAGCGCAACTATCGATAGCTTTACACCCAGGTTTTAACCATCGCGGAGGATAATAGCGACAGCCGGAAGTAGGAACAGGACTCTCTGTAATCCAAAAATAATCTCCGTCTATTCCGTCGCTAAAAACGCTGTGCCTATCATATGCCACATTATCATACGGAGTCTGATAAATCGGCCATATCTTGATATCGTGGTCGGAAAGATTTTCCACATAGGTAACAATGTAAATAGGATCGCCTAAATGTAATTCTGTGGGATATATCTCAGAATACTTCCTAATTTGCGTCTCTTCCGGCATAATTTCCGAAGGAAACTCAATAACCTTAATTGAGTCGTTAGCTGATAAAAGCGACGCAAATTTTTCATCAACGGCGCCCAGAAACATGAGGCATAGAAACGTCAGGATAAAAAATTTATTGTTCATTTCATTTCCACTACAAACGTTGTGTTTGCCACCGGCAAGCAAATGCATGAAGAGGCTTGCGCGTCGTTATCGCCGCTCTATTAGGGGATGAAATAGGAGCGACGCCTCCAATCCAAGAGCGGATTTTGAACGTTACCTCTTCATGCATTGCTTTACTCTTAGAACGCGTTACGGTTTCACGCTCTTTTTACTTTCCTCCAAGATGTACAAACGATCCTGTTCGCTAAATTCATTGAGAGAAAAGTGTAATTGATATCCTGATCGAGTTCTCATCGTCGCCATTTGTTTATCGGCGTCATAAGAAACGAATTTCAGAACAGCCGTGATCGTTTTCAACGGTCCGGTTATCGTCGTCAATCGAAAACCGTCGGCAAGCTCGCTTGTGCCCAGGGCTAAATCTTCGTCAGTCGGTCGAATATCGTCCTCAAGGGTGCGTTGTACCTTCATTCCGGTCGGCGGAATCAGTGAAGACTCCTCTCCCCTATAATACTCGCGCTGATATACGGCGCCTTGAGCGGAAGGCTCCAAGATATTGTAAATCGCCCTCGTCAACTTATAGTAATCATCCTTGAGACTCTCGTCGCAAAGAATCTCGCCGTCGGTGACTAAATAAGAGCTCAGAACCACGCGCTGAGGGTCAGGCAAACTCTCCAACCAATCCGCTATTTTCTGGCTTGATTCAGCTTTCCCTTTGTCGGTAATCGAACCGTAATATTCCAGCAAAAGACAAGTTAAATGAATCTCGTCGCGCATCGAGCTTGGGGCTAGGCTGGCTTCAAGTTCTCGCCACCCTTTCAGCGAGGTCGGAGAGTTCGGATCAGAAGGTTTTCTATTTCCAAGTCTAACAAACGAGCTCACATTATACTTGTTTACCCCAAGAGAAATCTGATTTGTACTCTTCTTTCCTAGGCGTTTCCAAATTTTTCTCCCCACCGTATCATACGGAAGATATTTGTCGCTCGACGCCTTAACCCAATCCTCCAAGAGACTCATTTCACCTTCAGGCCTTGATTTCATGAGAAATTCATAACAAACGCTTCTTTGAGCGGAGGAAGAATAATTAAAAGTTAATGAACATTTAATTCCTTCGGGGGTTACCTTATCGCGTAAAGCCTTCCAAAAGGGCATGTTCCAATCCTCCACAGGGGGAAAATCGAGAACCATTCTCGATTTTATCACGCTTTCGTTTGGGGCGAGAGCCTTCTCTGAGGGAAAAGCGCAGCCGTACTCGAAAGTCGACGGGTACTCCTGCTTCCAACGATATTCTCCGTCGATCCCTTCTGCCGTCAGGACAACAGAATAGGGCGCATCCAGAACTTTGACGTCCGGGTACCAAAAAATCGGATAACTCTTGATCGTCTCGTCAGAGACGTTGGTTCTGCGTTGAAGAACATACGCGAAATCGCCGTACGTTATTTCTTTAGGAAAAATTTCAAATGAAACTTCAGTTTTTTCCCCTTCATGACGGATTCCCGTAACCGTAGCTGTTTCGGTTGATTGAGGAACATAGCTATCGGCGAGCGCACTGTTCAAAATGCATAAGCACGTCAGAAGAGCCACTACGACGGGAACTCTCCAAAATCTTTTTATCATAAATATTTATCCCTAAAAATGTGTTTTCGAGAAACTCGAAAAAATTTAGTTCTTTCCAAAGGTAATCGTTCTATGCCGCAAAAGTTAATCTTCGAACCCCTGGACGACGATTGGCATACTTTGCGCTTGAATCGTTTTCAAGTTGTCGATCGTGAACACGATGTTTTCGGAGTCGATTAGAGACTGAAGATCACGCACCTCACCCTCCTCCTTCTCTTCCGTCCACATGACGCCGGTGGATTCGTCTTCCAATCCCAAAAAGTGCCCCAGTTCATGAAGAAAGATCCTTCGCTTGAGCAAGGAAGCATCTGAAATCGTAGAGTTCGGATACCGGTCATTCCACTCGATAAGCTCAGCGTCGATTTTCCAGTTATAAACTGCCACGACATTGCCATTCCGTATTGTAGGAGAAACTCTTACCGTATTAAAAGCGCCTATCGAATAGATAGTCCAAAATGAATTTGATGAAACAGGACAATCACGAGAGGTAAGATAATTTCCCCAGTTCGTCTGCGGATTATCCGTTTCCACTCCTTGAACCAACGCAAGGTTATTAGGAGAATATTCCTTCACATCAACGCAGGCACGAGCCAACTGAGTTTCGACGATTCCGTCAATCAAAACAGGAGCAACAGTTTGCACGTTTCCAGACGGGAAAGTGAAAGTCATATAATCCCGTTCAACCCATAACGAGCGCCATACGGTAAGCATTGAGGTTTTATCAAGGAAAGCAGCATACGCCTCGTCGCCTCCAGAGCTTCCGCCGCTACTAGACGACCCCCCAGACGCGTTATTGTCAATCACGGGAACGACTACGTTATTATTGCGAACTTCCGCCCGTTCCATAACCCCAAAATTGGGATGCGCCGCTAATATATAATTATCGCCGGCATATCCCCCGTTTATCGTCAACGTAACGAAGCCGAAGCGGGTTCCCGTTACCACGTTAAACGTCAAGACATTGCTGCTAATCTGGCTAATTGTGCCATGATTGTCGCGTTTGCCTTTCCCATATCCGCTCGCCGTTATCGTACTGTCAATCGGATTATCGGGGTCAAACCAATCGACATATACCGTCGCCGTCATGCCGACTGGAAGTTGCACAGCAAGCGTCACTCGTGCCGTCGCAATATTCTTCTCCGGATTCAATGCGCCTGTCGACGTATTCAACGGTTGTTCGACAAACGCCTTATAGCCGTTGGAACCGTCAGAAATTAAATTCAAATGCGAAGAAGTCTCCCCTGGAGTTAACGACTCTTGAGAGTTTTCCCAGGCGACGCTCGAAACTGCGTTAAAGCAATAACGAGCATTATCAGGCAGCGATTTAAATTTCTGATTATTTGCGTAAAGATCAATCTCTAGATTGTATACGCCTAAACCGCCATTAAGGCCGTTAAAGCTATTCCAGGTATTAGAACGAACGTAGTCGTTCTCCGTCGAATCCCACGTCCACGCTTGACCTTTTACTTGATAAGTAAAAAGGCTCATAAACGCCGCGCAATCGTCGGGATCGTCTCCGTCAATATCGCCTAACACATTGAAGCCAACACGATTCAAATTCTCTTGCCATACGACATGGTCGTCCTCAAGAGACGTAAAGGTTTCAGCGCCTGGCGCCTTTTCCTGAATCTCAAATCCTGTGATTTTTACGGGACGAACGCAGACGTCCACGCTAGGACTTTCACGACCGTCGCAGTCGACGACCTTGAAGGAACCGTTGATCGTTCCATAAGAACTAACGTCCAGCTTCACCGTAAAACTATAACTTGTACCATCCTTAGTAGGAATGACCTCCTTAACGGGCAAGTTGGACGCAACAAGCTGTAAATTTTCATTTCGCTCGCTATTTTCGTCTTCGTCGCCGGCGTTAAGAACTAGGACTATTTCGTCGCTATCATCCGTTATCAGATAAAAGCCTGGTTTCGAATTGCCGCCGGAAGCCCCTCCTGAACTA